>NZ_CAXUPS020000005.1:0-486829 GCF_964252915.1 Bradyrhizobium sp. LjRoot220 | reverse complement strand
TTCGCCAGTCGCGGCGTTGCCCAGCAGTTCCACCAATCCCGGCGACAAGCCATCGATGTCGATCATCAAGGGATCGAACACCGCCTTGCCGCTGCCGGCCCCGCCGCCGCCCGACGACGCGAGTGCCGTCAGTTCGCCGAAGGTGAACGCATCGACCTCGAAGTAGCCGGCATAACCGTCGAGCTGCGACGTGCCTTCAATCCCGTCGATCTTTACCAGATAGGTCAGCGCGGGGTCTTCATCTTCGTGCGCCATGGCCGCGAGCGCTTCGCGATCGACCGGCGCAACCGAGCCACCCTCACGCCCGAGATCGAAGCTGAAGGTCTGGCCGGTACCGAGCGTTCCGTCAGGGTTCTGCTCCCGGATCGTCTGGGTGACCTCACTGAAGCCAAAGGCAACCGCGGTGTCGTCGCCATCGATCGCCACGCCCGACACCGTCGCGTTGTCGAGCGTGAGGCGATAGACCTCGTCGGTGCGGTCGCCCGCGATCTTCAAGCCGACCAGGTCGACGGTCCGGATGTGCTCGCCGGTGGCCGCGTTGCCCAGCAGTTCCACCAATCCCGCCGACACGCCATTGATGTCGATCATCAAGGGATCGAACACCGCCTTGCCGCTGCCGCCCCCGCCGCCCCCCGACGAAGCGAGCGTCGTCAGTTCGCCAAAGGTGAACGCATCGACCTCGAAGTAGCCGGCGTAATGCTCCAGCTGCGACGTGCCTTCAATCCCGTCGATCTTCACCAGATAGGTCAATTTGTGAAACGATCCGGCGGCCTCGGCCGTGCCGGCGATATTGACCGTCACCGACGTCGCGGTGCCGTCAGCGCTCGTCACGGCAAACGCATCGGTATACGTCGTGCCGGCGGCGAACTCATTATGCGCAGTATCAGCCACATAGTTCCAGACACCGGCGCTATCGATCGAGAAATGACCATACTGGCCCGCGATATTCGACTGGGCGACAAAAACGGCGGGGCTGTCGACATCCGAGATGGTCAGCGCGCCCGCGGCGCTGATGGCCGCCGCGGTATTGCCCTCGGTCAAATTCACCGTCTGCGACGACAGAACGGCTGCATCATTTTCACCGACGATCGTTACCCTCGCGATGGATTCGGAAGTTTTTCCGAAGCGATCGGCGACCGTGTACCTGATGACCTCGGTGGCGGTCTGGCCGGCGCCCAGATACTGAAACGCGTTGCCGGGATTGTAGTCGATGTGCCTGCCGTCGGCCGAAATCGATGCAGCTCCCTTCAGATTGCCTCTTATGGACGCGACATGCAGCGTATCGCCCCAGTCGGGGTCCCGATCATTCGACAACACGTCCAGTGAGGTAAGTCCGGCGTCTTCGCCTATTCTCGCGGCATCCGGCCTGGCCACCGGCGGCCGATCGAAGAAATAAAAAATCCCGGTGATGAAATCGGATAGGAAATCGAAAATGGATTTCTTGTTCACGACAATCTCCTTTTGCTTTATTCGATTGCAGACAACGAAAAATCAAAACGTGCGCAGCGAACTCGCTATCAGGGCATTCCAAAACGGAAAGCAAACGAGGCAGGCAGGCAGCTCCAGCGAGCTCAATCAATGAAAAGATTATCGCGTAATCGACGGCTGACAAGGCTCAAGCTTCACACGAAGCAAAAATGGAGATTGCCACTGGACCATCGGCATCACGAAACTGTCATGATGGCGGCGACCAGATTGTGATCCAAATCATTGCGCATCGATGAAACGTTGAGCACTGGCAACACCGGCGAGTTGCGCAGAAGCAAGCATCACACGCACTATGATATTGGTGCAGGAGAAAACCGACCCATGCGCACTCCAATTTTGACCGCCTTGACCGCCGTCCTCATTTTCACGGCGGCGCCGGTGCGGGCGCAGACCTACGATCCGGCCTATCCGGTCTGCATCCAGACTTACGGCTACGACGGCAACAGCATCGAATGCGGCTTTACCTCACTGGCGCAGTGCGCCGCGTCGGCATCGGGCCGCGCCGCCCAGTGCATCACCAATCCATATTACGGCGGGGCAAGAGCGCCTGCGGGGCCAAATGCCCGGCGGCAGCGCAGAGCATACTAGGACCTGTACGCCGCCCGAAACTGATCGCCGCGATTAGCCCGCCGCGCGTCGCGGCTTCTGGTCCGGCGTTGCCTCGGAAGGCTGCGGAATCTGCATCAAGATGGTTTGTCCGGTGGACGCGATTTCGATGCCGCTTTCCTGGAAGCGCCGTTTCATGCGGCGGTTGAACTCGCGCTGCACCGGCCAGCGACCGCTATCGGTACAGCGGATCTGACCGACGATCGACGCCATCGAGCCGTCCACCTTGTCGACGCCCCACAATTCGAGATCGCCGCGGATCGCGTGCCGGTATTCGGCCTCGCCGCGCATCTCGGCGACGATATCCTTCAGTATTTCGCCGGCGCGGTCGGTGTCTTCCTTGTAGGCAACATTGACGCTGACGGCGGCATTGCCGGCGCCGCGGCTTGAATTGGTAATGGTCGTCACGGCACTGAAGGGAACGACGTGCACCGAGCCATCGCCGGCCCGCAGCTTGATGGTGCGGATCGAGACATTCTCGACCGTCCCGGACAGGCCGGACACCGTGACGTTGTCGCCGACCTGCACGGTGTTTTCCAGCAGCAGAAACAGCCCGGTGATGAGGTCCTGGACCAGCTTCTGCGAACCGAAGCCGATCGCGATGCCGACGATGCCGGCACCGGCCAGCAGCGGGGCGACATTGACACCGATTTCGCTGAGCGCGGTCAGACCGACCACCGCGACGATCACGCACAATAGCGCGGTCCGCAGCATCGGCTGGAAAGTGCGCAGCCGCGCCGCGCGCGCGTAGTGACCATCGCGCGACAGCGCCGTGAGCTGGCGATCCATCAGCGCGTTGGCGACCTCCCAGATCGCCGCCGCCACAAGCGCTGCGACGCCGATCGTCACCACCGCCGACACCAGCCGGCTGCCGATCTGGCCGCCATAGAACCAGACGACGGCGTCGACGCCCCAGACTTCCAGCAGGGCAACGAAGCCGAGGAAGGCGATGATGGCCGTGACGATCTTGCGCAGCAGCGGCAGATAGCGGTTGGCGCGGGTCTCGAGGCCGGGGAAGCGCTGCAGGATATCCGGACTGATGCGAAATCCGCGATCGATCAGGCTGAGCACCACGATGGTGGCGAGACGCGCGATCAGCGCGACCGCGAGCGTGCCGACAAAATACTGCAGCAGCAGCGAATAACCGTTGCGGATGTTGAGCGCCCACACCGCCCACAAGGCGAGGTCCAGCGCGATGGCAAGCAGGTGCCACAGGCCGGCGACGCGGTTGCGTATCCTGGCGGCCGCGCCCACCCGGCCGGCCGGCGCACGAATGACGTCGGCGACCTGGCGACGGCATTGCAGGATGATGACGACGATAAACAGGTGCACGACCAGCATCACCAGACGCAGCAGCGCGGCATAACCGGCGCGGTGCAGCCCCAGCAGCAACGCCACATTCGCAAAAGCGATGCCGGACACGCCGACTGCGACGATGCGCCGAACCCAGATCTCGATATAGGCCGCGGTCTCGGCGCGAACCCGAAACAGACCGAACGGCCCCGCCAGCGCCCGTGCGGCACAGATCAGCCCGCGCGACAACGCATAGGCATTGACGACAGCCAGGATGACGAGCCGGGCGATCGGAAGGTCGCCGATGTCGGTACCCAACAACATCGTGGCAATGCCGACAAAGACGAACACCGGCAGCAGTTCGAGCGCGAGCCGTCCCAGCACGAACGGCAACCTGATCAGCGACTGCCAAGCCCGCGCCAGGCTGAGACGCCGCTTATGCAACGCGGGCTCCACGGTGACGTCAGCCGCGGAGGATGGCGGATCGACCATCGCCAAGGTCTGTGCCGGGGCCCGCGCGGTTTGCGGCAGGCGCGCTTCCAGCAGCGCCACCGGCCGCTTAATCAGGCGGAACACCAGCCATTCGGCAGCGAAGGCGCAACCGAACACCAGCGCCAGCTTCCACGCGATGTCGAATATCTGCTTGTAGGCGTCGGGGTCATTGGCCGTTCGCACGAACCAATAATAGAACGCGGGAAAATGCGTCAGCGATCGCACCATCTGCGCGACTTCGCGCGAGACCTCGCCGACCTGTTCGGAGACCGTCAGCAGCAGTTGCGCGCCAAGGCTGTCCGCGTTGAGCGGGATCCCCGGCTTGGCTTCGGGCGCGGGCGCCGCGGCTTGTGGCGACGCCCCCGCAATCGCCCGCAGCGTATCGATCATCTGCGCGCGCTTCTTGTCGTCCTGCAGCGTATCGAGCGCCCGCTTGGCCTGTTCAGGCGTCAGCGCGTTGGCGTTGTTCGTTGCCGGGGTGGCGGCATCCGGCGCGGCGCCGGTCTGGGCAAACGCAGGCCAGGCAAACAGCGCGCAAGCGAGCAGGAGTAAGGACAGGAGTTTGCGCGACATCGAGGCCCCTTCCAAAATGCGCACGACGGCAAACCGGAACCGGGTTGCCGCCGCGCCAGCGTCATGTCGGATGGTCCCTTTTCGCCGCCATCATGTGTCGGAAGTTTGCCATGGAGACGACTTTCTCTTGGCATTTGCCGCGTCGCAGCGATGTCGCTGCGATCAAAACGAAAATCGTTTCCTGCAGCCTCGTTCAGGCCCGCATCGTGAAGAAAAAATACAGCAAGACCGGCAGGGAAAGCGATGCCCATGACAGGCCGTCCCACCAGCCATCGCCGACGAGAGCTGCGACGAGTCCGACGGTGGAGAGGATGCCGATCAGAATCGGCAGCGCAAAGATTTGCCGCAGCGTCCGATGAGTTCTCACGTGATCACCGCGACAGCAAAGGCGTATCGACCTGGGAACCCTGGGCGATGGCGCGGTCGACGCTGACGCCGGCCTTGCGCCGGCGCATCCAGAGATAGACGCCGGTTCCCAATACCATGATTGTCAGCACGTCGAGCAACGCCCAGAGAATCTTCAGCGGCATGCCGCCATAGTCGCCAAAATGCAGCGGCTGCGAAATGAACAGGGTGGTGACGTACCGGGGCATGTCGCGGCTGTCGGTCAGCTTGCCGGTTTCCGCATCGATCAGCGCCGGCTTCAGCAGGCGAGACGTGACGGGCGTGTCACCCTTCAGGAAAACGGCGTAGTGGCTCTTGCTGCTGAAGACCGTTCCCGGAAAGGCGACAAAGCTCGGCGTCATGCCTGGCACTGCATCCGTTGCAACGGCCACGGCCGATTGCAGCGAGGCCAGCTTGGTGGGCGCCGCGCGGTCGCGGTATTGCGACGTCATCTCGGCGAGCTGGCCGTATTGCCACATCTTCAGGACAAGGTCGGCCCAGGTGTTGATCACGCCGGTGAAGCCGACCACGAGCGTCCACATGATGATTAGAATGCCTGCCAGGTTGTGAATGTCGAGCCAGCGCACGATGCGCGGGCGCTGGCTGCGATAGGCGCCGAAGTCCAGCTTCCGCATCGACGGCGCATAGACGACGATGCCCGATATGATGGCGACACAGAACAGAATCCCCATCAGCCCGAGGAACAGCTTGCCCGGCAAACCGGCAAACATGTCGGTGTGCAGTTTCAGCATGATGTAGGTGAAGCGGCCGGTGACATCAGGCGCGTCGAGAAAGGCGCCGGTATGCGAATCCATCCGGACGAAGCGATTGTTGGTGGGGTCCGACGTGAGGGATTCGCCGACGCTCACGAACAGCACGTTGGGATCGTCGCGGTCCCAGATCAGGAAATGCGGCACCTGTGTTGGTGGATTCCTGGGCGCATTCGCCACTGCGTTGGCGAGAAGCTTATCCAGATCGGCATAGGGCGTGCCGGGCGGAACCTCGGCGGGTTTCACCTCGCTGTGCAGGAGCTCGTCGATCTCATGATGAAAGATCAGCGGCAGCCCTGTGATGCACAGCAGCAGCATGAAAAGCGTGCAGATGAGGCTCGTCCATTTGTGGACGGCGCCCCATCGGCGGATAGATCTGGTCGCTGGCGTCACTTGAGCGTCCTAGTTCCAGTTGTATTTCAAGGTCCCGAGTACCGTTCGCGCGGTGCCGAGACCGCAATAGGGTAGACCGGTGAAGCACGATGCCACGTAGAAGTGGTTGGTCAGGTTCGTCACGTTGACCTGCGCCTTCAATCCCTTCCACTCTCGTCGTGCATAGGAAAAGTCATAGCTGATGGCGGCGTCGGCCACCGCGTAGGCGGGCACAACGAAGGTGTTGAAGTTGTCACCGTAGGTTTCCCCGACGTAGCGAACGCCAGCGCCTAACCCAAGCCCCGCAAGCGGGCCGTCTTGCCAAGTATACTTGCCCCAGATGGCCCCCTGATCGAGGGCCGTGTTGATCATGTATTTGCCGGCGTAGCCGGCGATGCTGCTGGTAACCTTCGGATCGAGATGGGTATATCCCGCGACGATTTCGAGTTCCCGTGTCAAGTTACCCTTCAGCTCGAGTTCGAAGCCGCGGACCCGCACGGCATCGGTTTGCACGCTGAACGTCGGGTTCGCAGGAAGTGGCGTCAGCACGTCCTTCTGACGGATATCAAAGGCGGCCGCCGTGATCATGAAGTTTGATCCGTTCGGCATGAACTTGACGCCAACTTCGGCTCCCTCGCCGGTGGTCGGCCTGAACGAGTTGCCGGCGAGATCCGCACCGAGATTTGGCGTGAACGATGTCGAATAGCTGACATAGGGTGACAAGCCCACGTCAAACAAATAGTTGAGGCCTACCCTACCGGTCTGCGCCGCGTCTTCGCGGGAATAGGTGCCGGCAAGCGGGAAGAATGCCTTACTGGTAAACTCGGTGTTCGCCCAATCCTGGCGGCCAGTCACCGTGAGCGTCCATCGGTCGAGCTTGATTTGATCCTGCAGATAAACGCCGGCCTGCGATTGCTTGTCGTCACGGAGGATGAATGGCGCCAGAGATGCGAACGAAGGAACGCCGGTGCCATAGACCGGAGCGTAGGCATCGATCGGGGCGATGAGCGCTGATCGGTAGTCGGTGCTGGCGCGAAGATTGAAGTAATCGACGCCGAAGAGAACCTTGTGGGCAAACGGCCCAGTCAGGAAATCTGCCTGCAGTTGATTATCGAGCGCGAGATTGGCGGCGCTGGCTTTCACATAATTGTACGTGCGGGCAACAAGGCGATCCGAAAGCATGCCTTCGGTACGGACGGAGGCAAGATCGTTGGTGACGTCGGTGTAGCGCAGGTTTTGCCGGAACTGCAGGTTATTGTTGAACCGGTGCTCGAACGCGTAACCGATCGCGAACTGCTCGAGATGGTAACCGTCAGGCCCCGGCTCGCCGAGATAGCGGCCGTAGGGGATCCGTCCGTTGGGATTTGGCAGGAAGGACACCTGCCCCGGCACGTATTGCTGATAGCCCTTGTTGTCCGCCTTCTGGTAGTGCGAGAGAATCGTGAAGGTGGTATCCATCGTCGGGCGCCAGGTCAGGCTGGGCGCGATGAACAGCTTGTTGTCCTGGACGAAGTCGGTCTGCGTGTTGCTGTCGCGCGCGAGGCCGACGATGCGATAGAGAAACTCAGCGTTCTTGTCGATGGGGCCGCCGATGTCGAAGGCGCCCTGAAAGCGCTCGAAAGAGCCGACGCTGCCCATTATCTCGAATTGGGGCTTCAAGGTCGGCCGCTTGCTGACCATGTTGATCAGGCCGCCCGGCTCGGATTGGCCGTACAGGCCGGCGGACGGGCCTTTCAGCACCTCGATACGCTCCAGGCCGTAGGTTTCGATCCGGGGAATGGCGAAGGTCGTGGTGTCCGCCGGCAGCCTTAAGCCGTCCAGGTATCGCGGAGCATCAAATCCCCGGAGTTTAAATGAATCGAAGAACGCATTGGCGCCAAAGCTCGCAATCGTCACGCCAGGCGTATAGCGCAGCGCCTCGGTAATGTTCTGGGCGCCTTGATCCTGAACCTGATCCTTTGTCACCACAGAGATCGACTGCGGCGTGGTCAAAATCGGCGTGTCGGTCTTGGTTGCAGTCGCGCTTTGGCTGGCGAGATAGCCGACAACCGGGCCGACAGCTCGCTCACCATATATTCCGCCGCCGCCCGACTCGGTCGTTTGCTGCTGTTGCGCAGGCGCTGCGACCCGACGCGTCGCGCGCTGCGAGCGCGCCGCCCTTCGCGAAGGCTGCGCCGGACGCGCCGCTTGCGGCTTCGGTGCGTCGACCGTGACGGGCGGCAAGGCCTGGCCGGACTGCGCGAAACCGGGCCCGATCTGCAGGCTCAATCCGAATACCGTGACGCAGAAAATACTTTTCGACACCACGCCCCACGGCGAAGGCTTTACACAATCACGCATCGAAGACTCACCCCTTGAACCCAACTGTCCCGTCATCGAGAGACCAGATTTGATTTTCGGATGCCTTTGCGCGTGCGCAAAAAACCTTTGATCGCATGTCGACGCTCTCCAAGTTCCGCGTTTGGACATTCCCGTGCCGCCGAACCGCCTTTCTATCGGCGCGGCAGGGCGTTGCCGGCCGCCATGCATGCGGCCCGGCCGGCTTGGGAATGCGGTGATGTCAGGAAACGCCGTCGCGCTGGCAGCTGCTCGGCACATAGCCAAAATGCCTGCGAAACGCCGTGGAAAAATTCGCAGGATTGCCATAGCCGACGGCGTAGGCCGCCTCGGTGACCGACAATCCCTGGTGCAGCAAGGCCTCGCGCGCGGATTTCAGCCGGCTGGTGCGAAGATATTCCGAGGCGCTGACGCCATACAGCCGGTGAAATTGCGCCGTGAACGAGCGGCGGCTGACGCCGGCATGCCTTGCCAGCTCCGCGATGGTCCAGGGGTGCCGCAAGTCGGATTGAATCAGTTCGACGACTGCCCCGAGGCGCAGACGCTTCTGGTCGGAGACCAGACCAAGGCCCTCGTTGCCGCGCAACGTCAACATGGTTCGGGCCAATATCTCCATCGCGTGCGCCGACAGCAACAGGTCGGCAGCCCGGCCCGCGGCCACCGGGGAAATCATCTCCATGGCAATGGCCTTGATTCGGGGCGACGCCTTCAGCGAAGCGACGAAGACGTTTCGTTTTTGGCTGTCGAACAGTCCGATGAACTCATCCATCAATCCGAGCCGCTCCAGCGAGGAGACGGGAAAGGCGACGCCGGCCGCCTGCATGTGCGCGCCGCGCGGCGCATCGCCGTCCCACAGCGTCGGCTCCCTGAACGCCATGACCACCATGGAAGCATCCGAATAGCTGATCGTCTTGGCGCCCTTGCGCGCCCGGCCGCTTCCTGCCCCCTTGAGTATCACGGAAACAAAAAGCCCCGCCTTGATGACACCTTCCGTACGAATCCGGCTTCCCAGCACCACATTGTTGCGTTGGAAAAGGCAGCCCGGCTGCTCCAGCCATTGCGAGCGGCCGGCAAAATCATCCACGATCGATCTGTCACTGTCGTCGGGATCGACGATGCGGAATTGCTCGAATACGTGCTCGTAGATATGCGGCATCAACGCGGTTTGGAAACGATCATGCCGCCACTATGCAAGCTGCGCCGATCGCCCTCAAGACCGATCCCCCGCATCCAACTTAGAAGGTTTTGAAATTGGAATGGTTTTAATCAGCCTGCGATGATTTCAGGCACGACCGGCACGTCTCTTCGCTCGGCTGCACGGCGACGCGAACTCGCAGCCAGGCTTACAGGATCGAAGGGCACCGATATCGAGAGAACTGGTCGGCGAGTTGTCCGCAAAACGCGATCGGAGACGGCACTCCACAATTTCCGATCAGGGTCCTGCGGAAGATGCGACACGTTATTTTTGTCAATCGGGATTGTCTCAATAGCCACGACGCTCATTGAGAGCGACTCGAATATTTGATGACAGATTTATGACAGAGAGGTTCTTCGGCCGACAGGGCCGCTCGCCCAGGCGAAGAACGTCGGCGCACTCGCCATCACCCCGCAAGACTCCTGCCGCACGCATATTTTTGTCGTGATTCGCTGCAATTCATGACAGAAGTAAAACAGTCAGATGTCAGTTCGATTAAATTAAATGCGGAGCGGTAAATGAGCTTGGAATGGCGTGCGCAACCAGCCTCCCTGGCCTGGTCGAATCCGGTGGTCCGGTGGTGGGGCATGCTGACGCTGGTCAGCGGCGCCAATATCGCGGTTTGGTTCGTGCTGTACCGCCAGCTCCACGGCCAGCCAATCGGAAGTCCGGGCAGCACGTCCGGCGTCGAGCTGATGCTCGCGCTCAGCGCAGCCTATGTGTTCGGCTGCGCCTTCCGCTCGATCCTGCCGCGCGCGGATGTGCAGCGGATCTGCCTGTTCGACACCTGGCTGTCGAGCGTGTTCGTCGGCCGCTCGGTCGCGACGGTGGCCGAGATCGCGTTTGCGGCGCAGTGGGCGATCATCCTGCACCAGCTCGGCACTATCACGGGCGCGGACACCACCGTGAACGCGGCCTGGGTGATCGTGCCGCTGATCGTGATCGCGGAAGGTTTCTCATGGCACGCGGTGCTGACCACCAAATATCTGCACAACGCCATCGAGAATTCGATCTGGGCCGTCGTCTTCTTCATCATCGGCGTCGGCCTCTGCCGCCTGCTGCCGGAGTTTGATGGCGCGGCACGCGCGGTGCTGATCGTCACGATCGTCGGGATCGCTTTCTACCTGGCGTTTTTGATGACCGTCGACGTCCCGATGTATCTGAACCGGTGGCGGGCCGATGTCGCCGACGGCAATACGCTGCTGCACCCGCTCGAGGGCCTCCGCGACGTGCGCACGCGCTGGATCGTGACGCACGACATCGCCGAGTGGAAGGAAGAGATTGCCTGGATGTCGCTTTATTTCAGCCTGGCGGTCTGGTCGAGCCTGGCGCTGTGCGTGTTCTATTCGCTCGAGGACCACCTGCCGCGCTATCGCACCCCCGCCGCGCCGGTCGCGAGCATTTCGTCGCACCCGCCGGCGGTTGTCGCCGGGCTTGACCCGGCCATGATGCGGCACCGCGATTAGGCACGGACGCCGCTTTTCCCGACGCACCTGCGTGGCTGCAGCCCGCACGGGCGGTCTTACCGATCCCTTGGCCAAGCCGGCTCTTGGTCAAGCCAAGCTCCATGGCAAGCCGGGCTTGGCTTGACGTGGCCCGGTTCCTGCTTTGACAGGGTGGGACTAACCTGATCCATTTCCTTTGGGGATCCAGTCATTTGGGTCCAAGCTCCTGTGGGCGGCGGGGCACCAGGGGCGTGAGTTCAGGCATTTTGCACCAGCCGAGGAGCCAATCCGATGCAAGAACGGGAAATTCGAGATCTCATTGCAGACGTCAAGACCGGGCGCCTGACGCGGCGGTCCTTTGTCCAGCAGATGGTTGCCGTCGGCCTGACGGCGCCGATGGCCGGCATGATGCTGGCCCAATCCGGGGTCGCGATGGCCCAAACCGCGATCCCCTACAAGCCGACCAAGGCCGGCGGCGGCGGGCTTTTGAAAATCCTGTACTGGCAGGCGGTCACCCTGCTCAATCCGCATTTCGCCGTCGGCACCAAGGACCAGGACGGCGCCCGCGTGTTTTACGAGCCGCTGGCCGGCTGGGACCAGGAGGGCAATCTGGTCCCGGTGCTGGCCGCCGAAATTCCGAGCAAGGAGAACAACGGCCTCACCGAGGACGGCCTCTCGGTGATCTGGAAGCTGAAACGGGGCGTCAAATGGCATGACGGCATGCCATTCACGGCGGATGACGTCGTGTTCAACTGGGAATATGCCCGAACGCCCGAGACCGCCGCGGTCTCGATCGCCAGCTACAAGGACGCCAAGGTCGAAAAGATCGACGATTTCACCGTTCGCGTGATCTTTTCAAAGCCGACGCCGTTCTGGGCCGATGCCTTTGTCGGCACCTACGGCATGATCATCCCGAAACATCTGTTTGCGGATTACATCGGCGGCAAGTCACGCGACGCACCGGCCAACCTCAAGCCGGTGGGTACGGGACCTTACGTTTTCGTCGATTTCAAGCCGGGCGACATCGTCCGCGGCAAGCTCAATCCGAACTACCACATGCCCAACCGGCCGTATTTCGACACGATCGAAATCAAGGGCGGCGGCGATGCGGTGTCGGCCGCGCGCGCGGTGCTGCAGACCGGGGAATATGACTATGCCTGGAACATGCAGGTCGAGGATGAAATCCTGACCAAGCTGGAAGGCGCCGGCAAGGGCAAGGTCAGCATCGTCGAAACCGGCAATATCGAATTCATCATGCTCAACTCGACCGATCCGGCGGTGGAGGTCGACGGCGAGCGCGCCAGCGTCAAGACCAAACATCCGCTGTTCAGCGACCCGGCGGTGCGCCAGGCCATCAACCTGCTGATCGATCGCGCCTCGATCGAGAAGTTCATCTACGGCCGGACGGCGAGCGCCACCGCAAACTTCCTCAACGCACCGGCGAAGGTCCGTTCGAAAAACACCAAATTCGAGTTCAACATCGAGAAAGCCAACTCGATCCTCGAGGCCGCCGGCTGGAAAAAAGGCGGCGACGGCATTCGCGCCAAGGATGGCAAGCCGCTGCGGTTCGTCTACCAGACCTCGATCAACGCACCCCGGCAGAAGACGCAGGCCATCGTCAAGCAGGCGTGCCAGAAGGCGGGCATCGACGTCGAGCTGAAATCGGTGGTGGCATCGGTGTTCTTCTCCTCCGACGCCGCCAATCCCGACACCTACACGCATTTCTATTGCGATGCGCAGATGTACAACACCACCATGACGCAGCCCGACCCCGGGTTCTTCATGAATCAGTACCTGTCGTGGCGGGCGTCGAACAAGGATAACAAGTGGCAGGGCCGCAACGTCTCGCGCTGGCAGAACAAGGAATATGACGAGATTTACAAGCAGGCCGAGCAGGAACTCGATGCCGTAAAGCGGGCGGAGATGTTCATCAAGCTCAACGACCTCGTCGTAAAAGACAATTACATCCAGCCGCTGCTGCGCCGGCCGAAAGTCTCGGCCGTCGCCGGCAATCTGACGGTGCCGCTCAGCGGCTGGGACAACGATCTGTGGCAGATCGCGAACTGGTACCGCGAAGCTTGAGCGAGCTTTGCGATGCGCAAAATCTGAACGGGCGATGACAGGACGACCATGGGAAAATACATCCTCCGGCGCCTGATCATCGCCCTGCCAAGCCTGCTCGGCATCAGCCTCATTCTGTTTGTGCTGCTGGCGCTGGCGCCGGGCGACCCGTTCGGCGAACTTGCCACCAACTCCAATGTGCCGCCCGAAGTCCGGGAGGCGCTGCGGGTGAAGTTCGGGATCGACGATCCGATCTTCATCCGCTATCTGCGCTGGCTCGCCGCGATGCTGCAGGGCGACTGGGGCTTTTCGTTCGCCAGCCGCATCAACGTCGACCAGTTGATCCTGCAGCGGGTTCCGACCACGCTGTTCGTGGTCGGCTCGTCGCAGATCCTGGCACTGGCGGTGGCGTTGCCGGTCGGCGTCTTTGCGGCGATGCGGCCCTATTCGATCTTCGACCAGATCGCCAACACCTTTGCCTTCATCGGCTTCTCGCTGCCGACCTTCTTTACGGGACTGCTGCTGATCCTGATCTTCAGCATCAATCTCGGCTGGCTGCCGTTCGTCTACCGGGTCGATATCCCGGCCACCGGCGGGCTCTGGGCTTGGGAATATTTCAAGCAGGCGATCATGCCGATTTCGGTGCTCGGCCTGTTTCAGGCCGCCTCCTACACCCGCTACGTGCGCTCGGCGGTGCTCGACGTGATCCGGCTCGACTACGTCACGACGGCACGCTCGAAGGGCCTCAATGAAGGCAAGGTCGTCATCAAGCACGTGGTGCGCAACGCCTTGATTCCCGTGGTGACGCTGGTCGCGCTGCAAATGCCGGCGGTGTTCGGCGGCGCCATCGTCACCGAACAGATTTTTCGCATCCCCGGCATCGGTTCACTGCTGATCAGTGCCATCCTCGCCAACGACACGCCGGTCATCATGGCAGTGACCTTCGTGTTCGCCGTTCTCGTCGTCGTCTTCAACCTATTGGCCGATATCATCTATGGCTGGCTCGACCCACGCATCTCCTATCGCTGACGTCGTCGTTCCGCTCGAGGCACGTCCGCGTCACATCTCGCCCGGCTTCGATGCCTGGCGAAAATTTCGCCGCCATCGCATGGCGGTCGCCAGCATCGGCATTTTGACGCTGCTGACCGCGGCCGTCCTGTTCGGGCCGCTGATCTGGCGGATGCCGATCAACGAAATCGATTTCACCGCGCGGCTCGCTTCGCCGTCCTGGGAGCATCCGTTCGGCACCGACGATCTCGGCCAGGACCTCCTGGCGCGCATGCTGTACGGCGGGCGCATTTCGCTGGCGGTCGGATTCGCAGCGATGGCGGTCGCCATTATCGCCGGCGTGCTGATCGGAGCGATCTCGGGCATCTCCCGCGGCAGCGTCGACGCTGCGCTGATGTGGATCACCGATTTGTTCCTGGCGTTGCCGCAACTGCCGCTGCTGCTGCTGGTGATCTATCTGTTCCGGGATTTCCTCAAAGGCTGGGTCGGACCGGAGGGCGGCGTCTTCATCCTGATCGTGCTCGTGATCGGCGCGTTTCGCTGGATGCCGGTGGCGCGACTGGTGCGGGCGCAGTTTTTGTCGCTGCGCGAAAAGGAATTCGTCGAAGCCGCGCGTGCGCTCGGCGCCACCACGCCGCGGCTGGTGATAAGGCACATCCTGCCGAACTCGCTCGGGCCTGTCATCGTGGCCGGCACCATCGACGTCGCTGCGGCGATCATCGCCGAATCGACGCTGTCGTTTCTGGGCCTCGGCTTTCCGCCGGACATTCCAACATGGGGGCGCCTGTTGTTCGACGCCAAGGATTATCTCGACATCGCGCCGCACTGGGCGCTGTTCGCGGGCGCTGCGATCTTCCTGACCGTGCTCACCATCAATTTCATTGGCGACGGATTGCGCGACGCGCTCGATCCCCGGAGAGTGATGTGATGTTGCGTCCGGAGGATACGATTAACGTGGCTGCAGCACCGGCCGGCGAAGCCCCCTTGCTCGACATCAGGGGCTTGAAGACGCATTTTGCGACCGATGACGGCATCGTGCAGGCGGTCGACGGCGTCGATATCGCCGTCCGGCGCGGCGAGACCGTCTGCGTGGTCGGCGAGTCCGGTTGCGGCAAGACCGTCACCGCGCTTTCGGTGCTCAAGCTGATCGCGATGCCGCCAGGGCGCATCGCCGGCGGGCAGATCCTGTGGCAGGGCCGCGACCTGGTGCCGATGGCCGCAGACCAGATGAACCAGATTCGCGCCAAGGAAATCGCCATCGTGTTCCAGGAGCCGATGACCTCGCTCAATCCGGTCTATACCATCGGCGATCAGATCGGCGAAGTGATCGCGCTGCATGAGGGATTGGGCCGCAAAGCCGTGCTGGAGCGGACCATCGACATGCTGGCGCTGGTCCAGATCCCGAACCCGAGGCGCCGCGTCAACGACTACCCGCATCAGTTTTCCGGCGGCATGCGCCAGCGCGTGATGATCGCGATGGCGCTGTCGTGCCATCCAAAGCTCTTGATCGCGGACGAGCCGACCACGGCGCTCGACGTCACGATCCAGGCGCAGATCCTCGATTTGCTGCAAGACATGAAATCCCGCTTGGGCATGTCGATCATGCTGATCACCCACGCCATGGGTGTGGTCGCCGAAGTCGCCCAACGCGTCGTGGTGATGTATGCCGGCAAGGTGGTGGAGGAAGCCGCAGTCGAGCAGCTGTTTGCCAACCCGCGCCATCCCTATACGCAGGGCCTGATCCGCTCGATCCCGCGCGTCGACAAGGGCGGTGGCCGCAGGGCGCGGCTGCAGACCATCGCCGGCACGGTGCCGAAGCTGATCAAGCCGCCCGAGGGCTGTCGCTTTGCGCCGCGCTGCGGTTTTGCGACCGATGAATGCAGCCGCGCGCAGCCGCCGCTGCGCGAACTCGAACCCGGCCACAAGGTGGCCTGCATCCACGCCGAAGCGACGGTGGCTCAATGAGCGGGCCGCTGCTCAAGGTAACAAAACTGACCAAGGAGTTTCCGCTCAAGGGCGGCCTCTTCAGCGGTCACACCGCCAGCGTGCATGCCGTCGATGGCGTCGATTTTCACGTCGACCGCGGCGAAACGCTCGGCCTGGTCGGCGAGTCCGGCTGCGGCAAGTCAACCACCGGCCGCTGCGTGCTGCGCCTGATCGAACCGAGTTCGGGCGAAATCCATTTTGAAGGCAAGGATGTCCGGGCGCTGAAAGCCGACGAGCTTCGCATCCTGCGCCGCGACATCCAGATCATCTTTCAGGACCCCTACGCTTCGCTCAATCCGCGTATGAACGTAGGCGCGATCGTCGGTGAGGCCCTGATCATCCACCAGTTGACCAAGACGCGGCGGCAGTTCGAAGAGCGCGTGGTGGAGTTGCTGGAGACCGTCGGCCTGCGGGCGGACCATATGGGCCGCTATCCGAACGAGTTCTCCGGCGGCCAGCGCCAGCGCATCGGCATCGCGCGCGCGCTCGCCGTCGAGCCCAAGCTGATCATCTGCGACGAGCCGGTGTCGGCGCTGGATGTTTCGATCCAGGCCCAGGTCATCAACCTGCTGGAGGATTTGCAGGAAAAGTTCGGGCTGGCCTATCTCTTCATTGCCCATGACCTCGCCGTCGTCGAGCATATCTCCAAACGCATCGCGGTGATGTATCTCGGCCGCATTGTCGAGATGGCGTCGGCCCATGAACTCTATGCCTCGCCGCGGCACCCCTACACCGAAGCGCTGCTGTCGGCGGTCCCGATACCGGATCCGAAAGTGAAGCGGCAGCGCGTCCGGCTGTCGGGCGAAGTGCCGAACCCGATTTCTCCGCCGACCGGCTGCCACTTTCACACCAGGTGCCCGATCGCGCAGTTTCCGCTATGCAAAACCGAGCCGCCGCCGCTCAAACAAAGCGCCGACGGCCACTGGGTCGCCTGCCATTTCCGCTGAAGGAAAGTCTGCACGAAGCGCTATTCCATCGAGATGATCCGGCGATGGCCCCCTCCCGGGCGGCGGCGCAAAGCGCTCGTTCATTCCTGTTTCCAGAACCGATCGTTTGGCATTATCCCGGCTGGATCAACGGAAAACTCGGGTCTGATCCGGTTGAGATAATACATATTGACCAAACCCTGGTGCTTCACTTCGACGGCGCCGCGGGCGTCGGTCTCGAAGCGCGTCTTGATGTGCTGCCAGGTCGATTCGGCGATGCTGATGCGACCTGGAACGCCGGCTGCTTCGACGCGCTGGGTTATATTCACGGTATTGCCCCAAATATCGTAGGTAAATTTGTGCTTGCCGACGACGCCGGCGATCACTGGTCCGGTATTGATTCCAATCCTCACCTGCCACGCCGGCAGGTGCAGCTTCTCCCGTTGCCGATTGATCCTGGCCAAATGATCGATGGCCTGTAGCGCCGCCAACGCGGCATCGATGGCGTGCGAGCGATTGGGTTCCGGCACGCCGCCAACGGCAAGATAGGCATCTCCGATCGTCTTGAGTTTTTCGAGGCGATGATTGGCCATGATGTCGTCGAACACGGTGAAGTGCTGGTCGAGCTGGTCAATGACGCTCGCCGGCTCCATGGTCTCGACCAGTCGGGTGAAGCCGGTGAAATCGATCAGGATCACCGTCGCCGAGTCGAAGAAGCGCGGCTGAACGCGGTCATTTGCCTTGAGCTCGTCTGCGATGGATGAGGGCAGGATGTTCAGCAGCAGTTTGTCCGATTGAGCTTTCTCGGCAATTGCCTGGTCGCGCGCACGTTCCAACTCGCGCAGCATCTCGTTGCGCACGAGCAATTGCCGACGCAATTCGAGGTGAACCATGGTCTGCCGTGCCAGCCGTCTGAGCGCCTCCTGCTGCTCGAAGCTAAGTTCTCGCGGCTCGAAGGCGATCACGCACAAGGTGCCCAGGGCATAGCCATCTTGCGTGATGAGTGGAACCCCGCAGTAGAAACGAATGTGCATATCGCCCGTCACCAGCGGGCTGCTATTGAATCTTTGATCCTTTATCAGGTCGGGAACGTAGAGGATGTCGTTGTTGCAGATCGTGGCCGTGCAAATCGAAATTTCGCGCGGGCATTCGGAAAGCTCTGCGGGAAGTGGACCGTACTTTGCCTTGATCCATTGCCGCGATGCGTCGACGAAGCTGACCAGAGCGGCGGGGCAGCCGCAGATCTCCGCCGCCAGTTCGGTGATTTCGTCGAATCCAGCTTCTGGAAGTGTGTCAAGGATTGCGTAATTTGTCAGCGCGACAAGGCGTCCGGGCTCGTTGGCTGGAAGCATTTGATTCATGACAAGCCCTTCGCGTTAGCCGGGTCATCAAGTCTGGTCGCGATACACGAGCCTTACATCATCGCATCTTTCCGCCGTTACAGACGAACACGGCCAGGCGTCAGAAAGCTCCTGAAGCTATCGCTGTTGACTCAAATTAGCACAGTGGAGCCTGGAAGACGAGCGACGGGAAGAGCGCAGCGGGAACGCGCGTGGCCGACATCGCGGGCAGAATGGACCCGGCAAATAGACCAGCGATCGAAAAAATCACGCCGGCAGGGGTTTTGGCGCAAGCGCGCCATTGAGCAGCTTGCCGATCTCCGGCTTGCATGCCCCGCAATTGGTACCGGCTTTCAGGCGTTGGCCGATGGCTTCGACATTTCGCGCGCCTTTGTTGATTTCGGCGGAGATCTGCCGTTGCCCGACGCCGAAGCACGAGCAGACGATCGGCCCGATGTCTTCGCCGGCTTCCAGCGGCTGCCCGGTGAGCAGCGACATCCGCGCCTTGGGCGATAGCGTGTTTTCGGCGAACAGGTTGGTCAGCCAGGAGCGCGACACCAGCTTGTGGTCCGAGGCGATGAAGATACATCCCTCCAATCTCCCGTCGCGAATGCTTGCATAGCGATAGCGGCCGATGCTGGGATCGCGATAAGCGATCCATTCGATGTCCGCCTGCTCGGCGCGGAGTTGCGCGCGCGCCCAGTCGCGCCAGCTCGCCGGCCGTTCGTCCATCGCCAGCTCCATGCGCCAGCACATGCCCGCTTGTCCGGAAACCCAGTACCCCTTCTCGGGGCGTTCGATCTCGTAACGGCTCAGAATAAAGGCATGCCATTTCGGCAGATAAGGCTCGGCCTTCACCGGCGTATGCTTGGATTCCGGCTGTCCGGATATCGGGTCGGTCGCGGGATTGACCAGCGCGTTGATCAGGCCGTCGCCGGCATACTCGCCATTCCAGTGCATCGGCACGAAGACGCAGCCGCGCCGCTGTTCGGTGCTGACGGTCACGCGCGCCACCATCTGGCCCCAGGAACTGGAGAGCCGTGCCAGCGCGCCATCTTCGAGACCCACCTTGCGCGCATCCTCGGGGTGGAATTCCGCACAGGGTTCGAACGTGTGCGTCATCAGTCGCGGCGATTTCCCGGTCCGCGTCATGGTGTGCCACTGGTCGCGAATCCGGCCGGTGTTGAGAACCAGCGGATACTCGCGACTGGTCGCGTTTTTGGGCGGGCGCGGCGCAACCGGGATGAAGCGCGCCTTGCGATCGGGGGTGAAGAAGCCTCCGGTCTCGAACAGCCGCGGCGTGCCGGTCGGATAATCCGGCGTCACCGGCCACTGAACCGGGGCCAGCGTCTCATAAGCGCGGTCATCGAGTGCGCTTAAAGCAGAGAGATCGAAATCCCGCGCGCCACGATTCTCGAAGCCGGAAAGGCTGGCATGCTCGCGGAAGATCTCGGCGACGCTGGCATAGTCGAAGCCCGGAAATCCCATGCGGCGGGCGACATCGCAGACGGTCCGCCAATCGGCACGCGCGGCGCCGGGCGCCGGCAAGAACGGCCGCTGCCGGGAAATACGGCGCTCGGAATTGGTGACTGTGCCGTCCTTTTCGCCCCACGCCGTCGCGGGCAGCAGCACATGGCCATGCCGCGTCGTATCGGTATGGCGCATGCAATCCGACACCACGACGAGGTCGCAGGCGTCCAGTGCGGCGCGGGCGCGATTGACGTCCGGCAGGCTGACCAGCGGATTGGTGGACATGATCCAGACCGCCTTGATGCGCCCGTCGGCCATCGCATCGAACATCTCGACCGCCTTGAGCCCGGTCTTGTCGGCGATGACGGGCGAGCGCCAGAACCGCTGCACGAGTTCGCGGTGCTGCGGATTCTCGATCTCCATATGGGCGGCGAGTTGATTGGCGAGGCCACCGACTTCGCGTCCGCCCATCGCGTTGGGCTGGCCAGTGAGCGAGAACGGCCCCATGCCGGGCTTTCCGATCCGGCCGGTCAGCAAATGGCAATTGATGATCGCATTGACCTTGTCGACGCCGCTGCTCGACTGGTTGATCCCTTGGGAATACAGCGTGACGACACGCCTGGTTTTGGCAAACCAGTCGAAAAACTTTTCGACCGCCTCGCCGGTCAACCCGCACACGGCTGCCGTGTGCGAAACGGTCTGGCCGGCGACTTGCGCCAGCGCCGCCTCGGCGCCGGTGGTAAAATCCCCGACGAACGCGTCGTCGACCGCCCTGTTGTTCGCGAGATAGGCCAGCAATCCGTTGAACAGAACGGAGTCGCTGCCCGAACGAACGGCCAGATGCAGATCGGCACCCTCGCATGTCGCCGTCCGGCGCGGATCTATGACGACGATGCGGCAAGCGGGGTTTTTGGCTTTTGCAGCCAGCATGCGCTGGTGGAGGATGGGATGGCACCAGGCCGCATTGGAGCCGACAAGGACCAGCAGGTCGGCGAGTTCCAGATCTTCGTAGCAACCCGGAACCGTGTCGCTGCCGAACGCACGCTTGTGGCCCACGACACTGGAGGCCATGCACAGCCGCGAATTGGTATCGATGTTGGCGGTGCCGACAAAACCCTTTGCGAGCTTGTTGACGACGTAATAATCCTCGGTGAGAAGCTGACCCGAGACGTAGAAGGCCACCGCGTCAGGCCCGTGCTCCCGGATCGCCTTGCTGAATCCATCGGCGACATGACCAAGCGCGGCATCCCAGCTCGCCGCCCGCCCATCGACCATCGGCTCGAGCAGGCGTCCTTCGAGACCGATGGTTTCAGCCAGCGCCGATCCCTTGGCGCAAAGCTTCCCGAAATTTGCCGGATGAAGCGGATCGCCGCGGACGGTGACGGCGCCCGCGGCATCCCTGCCGGCCACGACGCCGCAGCCGACACCGCAATAGGGACAGGTCGTCTTGACTGCCACGCGTGGTTACCCCTCAGTCGACGGGAGCGGCCTGACGGAGCGACAGCCACACCGTGCCATTCTCCACCTTGGTCGGATGCGAGCGCGTGCATCCCTGATCCGGTGCGACAGCCTCGCCGCTCGAAAGCTCGATGACGAAATTATGCAGCGGACAGGTGACGCGTTTGTTGTGGACGATGCCCTGCGACAGCGGCCCGCCCTTGTGCGGGCAGCGATCGTCGAGCGCGAACACCTCGTCGTCATTGCTCCGGAACACCGCGATGTCGCCTGACGCCGTCCGCACGACGCGCGAACCGAGACGGGGAATCTCGTCGAGGGAGCCGATTTCAATCCAGCTTGTTGTACGAATTTCGGTCATGCGAGTTCGAGCTCCGCCATCGGCGCAAACTCGTTGCGATCGACGCCGCGCTGGGCGCGCTCTGCCCACGGATCGCTCTGCGAGAACTGCTGCGAATAGACAAACCGGTCGTACAGGGCTTTCCGGTTGGCGAGATCATCGACCACCTGCTTGCGGATGGCATCGAGACCGACGCGGTCGCACCATTTGTAAATGCGCTCCAGATACCAGCCCTGTTCGCGGTAGAGCTGCGTCAGCGCCGCGATCACTTCCAGCGTCTCCTCCTCGGTCGTCACCTTGGCGAGAAACTCGGTCCCCTTGATGTGGAGGCCGGCGGCGCCGGCGAAATGGATCTCGTATCCGGAATCGACGCAGATGACGCCGACATCCTTGCAGGTCGATTCGGCGCAGTTGCGCGGACAGCCCGACACCGCCATCTTGACCTTGGCCGGAGCCCAGGATCCCCACATGAACCGCTCGATCTTGATGCCGAGGCCGGTCGAATCCTGGGTGCCGAACCGGCACCATTCCGAACCGACGCAGGTCTTCACCGTGCGCAGTCCCTTGGCATAGGCATGTCCGGACACCATGCCGGCGTCGTTGAGGTCGGCCCAAACCGCGGGCAGATCCTCCTTCTTCACGCCAAGAAGGTCGATGCGCTGGCCGCCGGTGACCTTGACTGTCGGAATCTTGAACTTGTCCGCCACGTCGGCAATCGCCCGCAATTCGTTCGGCGTGGTCACGCCGCCCCACATCCGCGGCACCACCGAATAGGTGCCGTCCTTCTGGATGTTGGCATGGACGCGCTCGTTGATGTAGCGCGACTGCTGGTCGTCGCGATATTCGCCGGGCCAGGTGGCCAGCAAATAATAGTTCAGCGCCGGCCGGCAGGAATGGCAACCGTTGGCGGTCTTCCAATCCATGAACTTCATGACATCGGGAATCGTCTTCAGCTGCTGCTCGACGATGACGCGGCGCGCGTCGTCATGGCTGTGGTCGGTGCACTTGCACATCGGCTTGACCTTCGGCGCTGTCGAATAGTCGCCGCCGAGCGTGAACGCGAGCACTTGCTCCACGAGGCCGGTGCAGGAACCGCACGACGAGGATGCCTTGGTGTGGGCGCGCACGTCATCGATCGTGAACAGCTTCTTTTCGGCGATCGCCTTGACGATGGTGCCCTTGCAGACGCCGTTGCAGCCGCAAATCTCCGCTTCGTCGCCCATGGCGGCGACCGAGTTCTGGCCGGCGTGACCGCCGTCGCCGAGATTGGCCGCGCCGAACACCAGGCGCTCGCGCATCTGCGAGATGTCGGTGCCGTCGCGCAGATGCTGGAAATACCAGGGCCCGTCGACCGTATCGCCATAGAGCACCGCGCCGACGATCTTCTTGTCGCGCAGCACGATCCGCTTGTAGACGCCGCGCGCGGCGTCCTGCATCACGACTTCCTCCTTGTCGACGCCCGGCGCGAAATCTCCGGCGGAGAACAGGTCGATGCCCGTCACCTTCAGCTTGGTCGAGACCACCGATCCCGAGTAGCTGGCAAAACCCTTCATGGCGAGTTGATTGGCGCAGACCTTGGCCTGATCGAACAGCGGCGCGACCAGACCGTAGGTCTGGCGACGGTGCTGCACGCATTCGCCGACCGCGTAGATGCGTCCATCATAGGTCTGCATGGTGTCGGAGACGACGATGCCGCGCTCGCAATAGATGCCCGCCTTCTTTGCGAGCTCGATGTTCGGCCGGATACCGACGGCCATCACGACCAGATCGGCCGGAAGCTCCACGCCATCGGCGAAGCGCACGCCGGTGACGCGGTCCTCGCCCAGGATCGCCTCCGTCTGCGCCGGCATCTTGAACACCATGCCGCGCTCTTCCAGCGACTTGCGCAGCATTCCGCTTGCGACGGGATCGAGCTGACGCTCCATCAGGCAGTCGAGCAGATGCACGACGGTGACGTTCATGCCGCGCTTCATCAATCCATTGGCGGCCTCGAGGCCGAGCAGGCCGCCGCCGATCACGACGGCGTTCGGATGGCTCGTCGAGGCGTCAACCATGCGCTCGACGTCCTGGATATCGCGGAAGCCGATCACGCCTGGAAGATCCTTGCCGGGAAGCGGCAACATGATCGGGTTGGAGCCGGTCGCGATCAGCAGACGGTCATAGGGAACGCGCGCCCCCTCGGCGGTGACGACTTCGCAGGTGCGCCGGTCGATCATCACGATCGTCTCGCCCTTGCGCAGCGTAATGCCGTTGTCGTCGTACCACTGCACCGTGTTCAGCATGATGTCGTCGACGGACTTCTCGCCGGCGAGAACCGGCGACAGCAGGATACGATTGTAATTGCCGTAAGGCTCGGAACCGAACACCGTGATGTCATAGAGGTCGGGCGCACGCTCCAGCAGCGTTTCCACTGTGCGGATGCCGGCCATGCCGTTGCCGATCACCACCAGCTTTTGCTTGCTAACTTTCTCGAGCATGATCTGCCTTTCATTCGGACGACACCGCGCGGCGACGCGACAGGCGTCGTCGATCGATCGGATAGAGGTTAGGGAGTTTTTGGGGAGCCCATCCGCGGGCAGCTGACCATCATCAATGACGATCGATATTCCCTTGAATACAAAACCCGTGCCAACTGGGCTGCAGCGATTTCGCTAGCGATATCAATGGGTTTGTCGATTGCCGCGAATTCGGGCTCGCTTGCGCACCGCACAAAAAAGCACCACCCTGCGCGTTTGAGTGGCGCGACTTGCTGCCCGCTGCGGCAAAACGGGTTTTCTGTGATGACCGCCGAATAGCCAGCAACTCGTTGCGATTAAAGAGCAAACCGCCGATTGCGATCGAATGGCACGGATATTGCTGCTTTTAGCGCCAATCGAGACCGTCTCAATGACGAGAACGCTCTCGCTTACACCCACATTCCATCTGTTGTGCCGAGACCTGCCGCATCTGCGCGCACGCTCGGCCGCATGCTCGCGAGGCTATCGCAATGAAGTTTGCTGAGTTTAAGAAGGCCGGCCATTGGCCGACGCTGCTGGCCGCGTTCCTGTATTTCGACATCAGCTTCATGGCCTGGGTCGCGCTCGGCCCGCTGATGGTCTACATCGCGCACGACATGAACCTCGCGGTCAGCGAGAAGTTCACGCTGGTGGCCATCCCGGTTCTGGCCGGCGCGCTGCTGCGCGTCCCGATGGGGGTCCTCGCGGATATCATCGGCGCCAAGCGAACCGGCATTATCGCGCAGATCATCGTCACCGCGGCGACGGCCTGGGTATGGCGGTACGGGCTCGACAGCAAGCTCGCGATCATCATCTTCGGCCTGGTGCTCGGCATTGGCGGCGCGTCCTTCGCGGTCGCCCTGCCGCAGGCGAGCCGCTGGTATCCGCCGCAATATCAGGGTGTGGTGATGGGCATCGCGGGCGCCGGCAATATGGGCGTCGTCATCGATACCATGCTCGCACCGACGATTGCCGAACATTTCGGCTGGCAGGCCGTGTTCGGCTTCCTGCTGATTCCGATGGTGCTGGTGCTCGCGTACTACGTCTTCGCGGCCAAGGATGCGCCCGGCGAGCGCAAGCCGATCTCGCTGAAGGCCTATGCCACGCTGCTGCGCGATCCCGACAGCCGCTGGTTCATGTTCTTCTACTTCATCACGTTCGGCGGCTTCGTCGGACTTGCCAACGCCCTGCCGCTGTATTTCACCGTGCAGTATCATGTCTCCGGAGTCGCAGCAGGCCTGCTGGTCTCGCTGATCGTCGCCTTTGGCTCCGGCTTCCGTCCGGTCGGCGGGCTGATTGCCGACCGCATCGGCGGCATCCGCTCGCTGTCGGTGCTGTTCGCGGTCGTCATCGCCGCTTATGTCGTCATCGCCTTCATGCCGGAAGGTCCGGCGGCGCCGACCGCGGCGGGCTGGCCGCTGCTGCAGATGCCGCGCATCGCGTGGATGTCGGTGCTGTTGTTCTCGGTCGGCGTGCTCGCGCTCGGAATGGGCAATGGCGCGGTGTTTCAGCTCATCCCGCTCCGCTTCCGTCAGGACATCGGCCTGATGACCGGTCTGGTCGGGTGCGCCGGAGGCGTCGGCGGCTTTTTCCTGGCCCAGGCGCTCGGCACCGCCAAGGCCGCAACCGGCGGCTTCGGCGCCGGCTTCCTGTTTTTCGGGGCGCTGGCATTGCTTGGCTTTATCGGGCTTGCCATGGTCAAGGTGCGCTGGCGCACGACATGGGGCGCCGTATCGGGCGCGCGGGTCTGACGACGCGCGCTTTCAAAGGCTCGGCAGGTCTCCGACGTGACGATCGGTTCGCAGAGAAATCTTCAGGTTCGCGTCGGCTTCGTCAGCGAGACCGGCAAGCGGACGACCAACGAAGACTACGTCGCGGCCTGCCTCGGCCAGACCGGCGCGTTCAACCGCGACATCGTTGCCGCGGTGGCGGACGGCGTCGGAGGTCACAAGGGCGGTCGGGAAGCCGCCGAACTGACCGTGCGTTGTTTTCTCGACGCCTACTATTCCCTCCCCGAAACGCTGGGCGTCCGGCGCATCGCCTCGCGGGCGCTGGAGACTGCCAACAGCTGGATCCACGCGCAGGGCCGCGTCGATTCCAGGCTCAGCGGCATGAGCTGCGCGTTCTCGTCGATCATCCTGTCGCGGCGCACCTGTCATATCGTTCACATCGGCGACACCCGCGCCTACCGTTTGAGCGAGGGCCGCCTGGAGCGGCTGACCAAGGATCACGTCGCCGGACGCGGCGACCTCGCTCACGTACTCAACCGCGCCATCGGCTTCGAGGATTTCGCGCGCGTCGACTATGCCGCGGTCGGCCTGAGGCAACATGATCGGCTGCTGATCTGCAGCGACGGCATTCACGGTGTCCTCGACGACGGCCGCCTGCAGGTACTGCTCGACGAGCGCGCTTCGCCGGAGGAAACCGCGCGCAAACTGGTGGACGCCGCGCTTGCCGCCGGCAGCAGCGACAACATGACCGCGCTGGTGCTCGACGTCATCGACCTGCCGCCGGCAGACCGCAGCGAACTCACCCACGCGATCGAGACCCTCCCCATCCTGGAGCTGCCATCGTCCGGCGAAACCATCGACGATTTCGTTCTCCACGAGGTGCTGTCCGACGGCCGCTATAGCCGGCTGTTCGTCGCCGTCGACAAGCGGCAGAACCGCAAGCTGGTGTTGAAATTTCCGCATCCGCGGGTCGCCAGCGAAGGCTCATATCGTCTCGCCTTCGTGCGCGAAGCATGGGTGGCGGCCCGCGTGCGCAGCCTGTGGATCGGCGAAATCATCGAAGTTCCCGCCGGACGCCAGACCCGGCTCTATTCGGTGATGCCGTTCTATGAAGGCGAAACGCTGGAGCAGCGCCTGAACCGCTCGCCGCAGCTCTCGCTCAGCGAAGGCATCGGCATCGCGACCAAGCTGGCACGCGCGGTGGCGACCTTGCATCGGGCGGGCATCATCCATCGCGACATCAAACCTGATAACGTCATTCTGTTGGCGGCCGGCGGATTGCGGCTGGTCGATCTCGGCGTCGCCCGGGTGCCGCTACTCGAGGATTTCCCGGCGCAGGACATTCCGGGCACGGCGAGCTACATGGCGCCCGAGCTGTTTGGCGGACGCGCCGGCGACGAGTTCTCCGATCTCTATGCGCTGGGCGTGACGGTCTATCGCATGTTCACCGCCGCCTATCCCTATGGCGAGATCGAACCGTTCTCGCGGCCCCGCTTCGGCAAGCCGGTTTCGCTGTCGCGTTACCGTCCCGATCTGCCGGCCTGGCTCGATGCTGTGATCGGCAAGGCGCTCGCCGTCGATCCTAGCCAACGCTTCGGCGACGTCATCGAATTCGCCCACGAGCTCGAGAACGGCGCCATGTGGGCCAAGCCCGCCGCCGCGAAACGGCGAGCGCTCTATGAGCGCAACCCGCTGGTGTTCTGGAAAGTATTGTCGGCGTGCCTCGTCATCCTGGTTGCGATACTTCTGGCGTGGCGCTGATCCTCAGCCACGGCATTGCCGGAACTGCCGTTCGAATCCCCAGGAGTTAGGCAACACGCCGTTTGCTGCCGGTATCGTGATGGCTATAATAGGCGGCAGCAACTCGCCCTGACATTTGTACACACAACGGAAGCGCTCCCTGTGCAAATCCTTGAGCAATTGGGTTCCGGCGACGGCCTGCCGACCGAGGCGATTCGCGCGGCGACCACAAATCGATCGGTCGTGGCGCCGCTGTTGCTGGATGCCCTCGACAGATGTGAGCCGAAGAACGAAGCCGAGGAGAACGGCCTCTTCATCGCGTTCCATCTGCTTGGCCAATGGCGGGAGAAGTCGGCGTATCGCACGATAGCGCGTTTTTTGCGCCGGCCGGGCGCGATGTTGGTTCTCTGCGACGCCACGACGGAGACTAGCCACAGAGTCCTGGCAAGCGTTTTCGATGGCGATCCGCGTCCAATCTACGACATCATTCGAGACGGTGAGGCGGACGAGTTCGTGCGCGGCCGCGCCTTCGACGCCCTCGTCATACTCGTTTTCCGCGGCGAACTCGACCGCACCGCCGTCGCCGATTTCTTGCGGTCCGCCTTCGACGACCTGCAGCCGCGGGAGATGTCTGCCGTATGGGACGGTTGGCAGGATGCGGTCGCGCTGCTCGCATTGATCGAACTCGAGCCTCTGGTGCGGGAAGCATTCCGGCTCGGCTTAATCGACGAAACGATGACGAGTTTGAAGAATTTCGAAGATGGTTTGAAAAGGGCCTGCTCCGGTCGCCCGCTGAACTCGTGGCAAGGCCAGGAATATGAGCCGTTCGGCGATGTCATCGACGAGTTGTCGAGCTGGGCGGCATTCAAGCCAAAGCAACATCGGGATCAAATCGCCAGCGGCCGGCGTCCCGATCCGTGGCCGGCGATGCCGGCGTACAACCCGTTCCGCGATGTCGGCCGCAACGACCCCTGTCCCTGTGGCAGCGGCAAGAAATTCAAGAAGTGCTGTCTCGGCAAAGCCGAGCTGCCGCAAATCGCATCGCCTAGCGATCCGTTCGAAACAGACGATCCCTTCGACATGGACGAGATGCCTGAATTCGACGACGTCGAAGACGGGATTCGGAACTATGATCCGCTGGTTGAGCCTGATCCGGACGTCTGGCTCGCGACCGACGAGCAACAGCTTCTCGACGTGATCGAACGCTACCACCAGCACGACGGTCTCGAGGAGGAGCGCGCAAGCGTACATGCGGCCATGCACGCCGCCGTCGAGAACCAGATCGCGGAAGGCGATCGATACCCGGTGCGCCGCACCCTGCTGCGACTGATGGCCGAGGGACTCGATCGTCACGAGGCGATCCATGCGATCGCCTCGGTCCTTGCCGGACGCCTCCACGAGCTTTTGCGCGAGGCGGACTCGCAGGCGCCGCGGCCCGAGCAACAGTCCGACCGCGACGTCATGGCCCCCTATTTTTCCGAGCTGGAAAAGCTGACGGCCGAAGACTGGCTGCGCTCCGGATGATATCGAGCAGGTGCTTCGCGCCGCAGCGCGCCTGCACCACAGCGCCTTACGGGTCATGCCCGCGGTCGAAACTATCCTCGAAACGCAAATGCTTGACGCTGCGGCCGCGGCGACGCACCAGCTTCAAGGCCTCTATTCCGATTTTGATGTGCGTCTCGACATAGTTCTCGGTCACCGTCCGATCCGACGCTTCCGTCTTCACCCCCTCGGGGACCATCGGCTGATCGGACACCAGGAGCAGCGCACCAGTCGAGATATGGTTGGCGAATCCCGCCGCAAAGATCGTTGCCGTCTCCATGTCGATCGCCATGCTTCGCGTACGACGCAGAATATCCTTGAAGTGGTCATCGTGCTCCCAGACGCGACGATTGGTAGTGTACACGGTCCCCGTCCAATAGTCATGACCGAGATCGCGGATCATGGTCGACACCGCGCGTTGCAGCTCGAACGCCGGCAACGCCGGAACCTCCGGCGGCAAATAATCGTTCGACGTGCCTTCACCCCTGATCGCCGCAATCGGCAGGATCAAATCGCCAATGTGGTTCTTGCGCTTCAAGCCGCCGCACTTGCCGAGAAACAGGACGGCCTTCGGCGCGATGGCGCTGAGCAGATCCATCACGGTCGCGGCGTTCGGGCTTCCCATGCCGAAGTTGATCAGCGTGATCCCGTCCGCCGTCGCGTTTGGCATCGGCCGATCGATGCCGTTGACCAAAACGCCGTTACCTGCGGCGAACCATTCGACGTAATTGTCGAAATTGGTCAGGAGAACATAATCTCCGAATTCAGAAAGCGGCATGCCGGTGTAACGCGGCAGCCAGTTTTGCACGATGTCCTTTTTGTCTCTCATGGCCTTTCGACTCACCTGACGACGCCCGGTAACGCTGAGACTATCACGCCAGGAAGCAACGTGCCGCCGGGTTCGGGATCAAATTACGAAGAAACCATGGCTGGCGTCGCGCCGGAGCTGTTCGACCAGACCATATTCCCAGTCGAGATAGGCCTGCATCGCTGATGTCGAGACGTCGGTGCCCTCGTAGGGACGGCGGTAGCGGTGCGACGGGTCCGGCTTTGGCAAGACCTGCGGCGGTCCGACTTCCAGCGCACCGTCATAGCCACCCTCGAGCACATAGGTTTCCCATCCCATCTGCGCGAGCCAGGACGCGGTCATGTCGGCGCGGACGCCGAGATTGTCCGACAGAACAATGCGCGCGCCGCGCACCGGTGCTGCCATGTCGATCTCCTGCACCAGTTGGCCGCCCGCGTAATGGCGGAAGCCCGCGATGTGGCCGGCGGCATATTCCTCGGCGTCGCGGACGTCGAAACGATAGAGCGTACGATTTGTCTGCGCCGCGAGCGCGCGCGCCTCTTCCGGGCCGACATGCCGGACGCCGGCGCGATAGGCGACGTCACGTGCATTGGCCCTGGCTTCTTCGGAAGCGCCGATCTCGCCGCGACGGTCAGCGCCAAGTTCGAGATCCTGCCTGGCCAGCGTCCAGCCAATGGTGCCGTTGCGCAGCGCCACGACCTTGTTGGCAATGCCGGCGTTGATCAGCGACTGCGTGCCGATGATCGAGCGGGTGCGGCCGGCGCAATTGACGATGATGGTGGTCTCTGGATCGGGCGCAGCTTGCCGCGCGCGCAGTACCAGTTCGCCGCCGGGCACGCTGATCGAGCCCGGGATGTTCATGGTGGCGTATTCGTCGAAGCGGCGAACGTCGAGAATCCTGATATTGGCCTTGCGCGCGATCAGGCCAGCGACCTCTTCCGCCGCCAGCGACGGCGTGTGGCGCCGTGATTCCACCAGTTCGCCAAACGCCTTGGCGTAGGAATTGACGTCCTGGAACAGTTCATAGCCAGCGGCCTGCCAGCCCGCCAGCCCGCCTTCGAGCGCGCGGACGTTGGAATATCCCAGCGTTTTGAGGCGATCGACCGCCAGGGAAACCAGGCCTTCGCCGGCGTCGTAAACCACGATCGGCACGTCCTTGCGCGGCAGCCGCAGCTCGGCTTCGAGCGCAATGCGATCGGCCGCCATGTTGGCGGCAAACAGCGGGTGGCCGGTGGCGAAAGCCGCCTCGTGCCGCACATCGAGCAACGCGATTTCATCGCGCAGCAGCAGTGCGGTGCGGACTTGCGATGATGTGATGGTGGGCAGGGTCATGCTGAGGCGGGTCTGGAGTTGGCGTAGTGGCCGTCATCGCACAACGCGATGAATAATTCACCAGCAAATAACGAATGGCGCGCCACCATCCGACAACTATGACAGGTCTAGAGATATACCTTGTCGATATTGACAGAGGATTCGACGCCCAGTTTGACGAAATGGCTCGCCAGCCAATCGTTCGCACATTTTCGACCCTGGTCGCGAAGAAAAACGAGAAAATCCCAATCTGCGTTGTATTTGCTCATCGGACTGAGCGCGCCCATGAATTCATCGTCAGCGACGCTATGAATGAAAATCTGCCTAATGTCTTCGCCGGCGATCCGCTTTTTCTTGACCAGCCCGGTAATGAAACTGACCGCCCGCATCTCCCGCATCAGCGACGAATTGAAACTGATCTCATTGATGCGGTTCTGGATGTCGCCTGCCGCATACGGCAGTTCCCTGCGGAACAATGGGTTGATATGGACAATAACGATGTCGGAGCTCTTGCAGTTGTAGATCAGCGGAAACAGCGCCGGATTTCCCATATAGCCGCCGTCCCAATAGGCCTCGCCGTCGATCTCGACGGCGTGAAACATCGTTGGCAGACATGACGACGCCATCACGGCAGCCGCGGAAATTTCTGCTCCGGCGAAGATCTTCACCTTCCCGGTGCGAACGTTGGTCGCGGAAAGGAACAGCTTGAGCGGACAGTCCGGGCGCCGCAGCGCGTCAAAATCGATCGATTGCTCGACCACTTCACGCAACGGGTTATAGTCCGAAGGGTTGAACTCATAGGGCGACAGCACACGCGTCACGGAACCCATCAGCGAGAAGACCGGCGACCATGTCAGCCTGTGATCACCCAGCAGCCGGTCGATCGGACTGGGTTGCAATGGCCCCAGCGCTGCTGCATCGCTGACGCGTTTCCAATAGTCGGCGAGCGCCTTGCGTGCGCCTTCGCGGCCGCCGACAGCAAGCCCGGAAGCAAAGACCGCCGCATTCATCGCGCCGGCACTGGTGGCGCTCAATCCCTCGAAGGCGACGTCCTTCTCGTCGAGCAGCCTGTCGAGCACACCCCAGGTAAAGGCGCCATGAGCGCCGCCACCCTGAAGAGCCAGATTGATGGTCCTGACCTGGTTGGAGATTGCCGGTCCGTCGCCGGCATTTCCTGCCTCCGGCGTTGCTGCCGAATAGCGCCCCGAAGCTGCTTCCATCGCAGAACTCCAATTTAAATGGTGTTCGCAATCATTCAGGAAGAAAGATCGTTTGCAGTTCCCGAGTACAGATCCGCACACAGACCCAAGTCAATAGATGTATCAGGAAAGGCGCCATGGAGCATCAGACGTAGCGGCTTGGCGCAAACGCGGTGACGTCGAAAGGCGGTGGCATTCCCTTGATCATGGCGGCGATCGCGGCGCCGGTTCCGGGCCCCGTGGTGAAGCCGATGTGCTGGTTGCCGAACGCCAGCCACAGGCCGGCATGCCGCGGCGCCGGCCCGATCATCGGCAGGCTGTCGGGCAGCGTCGGCCGCGCCCCGCGCCAGGTGTCGCCGACCTGCTCACCAAATTCGGCCACCTCGCGCGCCAGCGGCTCCACCGCATCGATCTGGGCAAAGGATGAGGGCGCATCGCGATCGGTCAGTTCGACGCCGGAGGTGACGCGAACGCCCTGCTCCATCGGCGTCATCAGAAAACTGCCGTCGGCGTCATGGATCGGACGCCGCAACGCGTGGGCCGGGTTCGGCTTGAACTCGCGATGGTAGCCACGTTCAAATGCCAGCGGAACGCGATAGCCGAGCGGCCGCAGCATATCCGCCGACCACGGTCCCAGCGCGACCACGACGTGCCGCGCGGAAATCTCGCCATCCGCGAGCACCACGCGCCAGCCCTCGCCGTCAGGCATGATTGCCTTGATATCGGATTGGCGAATCTCGCCGCCCGCGCCGGCGAACATTTTGGCATAGGCCTTCACCACCGCCCCCGGCGAATCGACCGAGGCGGTCTGCGAGTGCAGGAGCCCGACCTTGTAGACCGGCACGATCTCAGGCTCGAGCGACGAAATGGCCTGGCGGTCGAGCAAGTGGCTTTCGATGCCAAACTCGGTCAACAGGGCCTGCTCGCGCTTCGCCGCTTCGATGGCATCGCCGCGCCACGCCTTCAGCCAGCCGGTCTCGCGGATGCGGTGTCCCGCGCCCGCCTTCACGATCCAGTCCCGATGCAGTTTCAGCGATGCGCCGATCAGTCCGTGCAGCGCGCTCGCCCGCGGTTTGGTTCGCGACGGGATCGCATTGGCCAGAAACTGCATCACCCATTCCGCGTTGCGGATCGACCAGCCGATGTTCCAGCGCAGCGCCGCGTGCCGGTTGGTCAGATATTTCGGCAGCGCGCCCCACAGCGAGGAATTGTTGAGCGGGGAAATCGAGCCGCTGGAGAGAATGCCGGCATTGCCGTAGGAGGTCTCGCTGCCGGGCTCACGCCGATCGACCAGCACGACCGACAACCCCTGCTCCCGCGCAGCATGGGCCGCCGACACGCCGACGATGCCTGCGCCGAGCACGATCACATCCATTTTCTTTTCTGACATCACCTTCACCACCGGGGAATTCGCATCGCACTTCACATCAGCGTCAGCCCGCCGTCGACCGGCAACAGCGCGCCGGTGACGTGGGAGGCTTCCGGCGACAACAGGAAGGCAACCACGGCCGCCACCTCGTCGGGTTCGGCCAATCGCGCCATCGGATTGGCTTTGGCAGCCGACTGCCAGGCTTTCGGGTCCAACGCGCCGGACAACCCGGCATCCTTGCGCGTAAATCCGGGCACAACGACATTGGCGGTAGCACCGGATCCGGCGAGCTCGATGGCAAGACAACGGACCTGCACTTCGAGCGCGGCCTTGGCCGCGCCTGACCCCGGATAGCTCAAATCGGGCGTGAACCGGTGCGCGGCGAAACTGCTGACGGCGACGACGCGCCCTTGCGCGCTGCTGATGATATCCGCCATCGCCGCGGCCGCGAGCTCGTGGAACGAAGCGGCCATCACCGCGAACGCCCGCTCCAGCCCGTCCCGCGGCAATTGCGAAAAATGGCGTTTGTCGGCAAAGCCCGCCGCATGCACGATCGCATCGACCGCTCCGAACGCAGCGCGCGTGGCAGCGACGAGTTCGGATGCCGTGCCGGCCGCCGCCAGATCGCCGCTACGCCACTCGACCCGCGCGCCGGCGCGCTGACAGTCCGCCGCGACGCCCTTCAGGCGCTCAATCCCGCCCGCATCGGCGCCCTGGCCATGCAACATCAGGCACTGATCATTGGCCGCAAGCCGCCGCGCGACGGCGGCGCCGATCCCGGACCCGCCGCCGGTGATGATGGTTGCTCGCATTGGCTGGTCGTTCTCGCGCCTGACGCCCCCGACTATAGGTTCGGCGATCGCAAAATGCCAATCGTCGCGGCGCATGGGAGGTGTGAATGCGCGGCTTCCGGCGTCAGGGACGCCGCGAAATCACGACACGGCTTCTTCCGGCAGATCGGCAGGAAATTCGCCGAATTTCGCGACCATCGCTTCGGCATGCGGTCCACCTGCCACAGCCTCGACCAGTTCGAAGAACAGCGTCTTGTAAGACAGGATGGTCACGCCTTCGGACCTCAGCCTCGCCAGCGCGGCATCGACATTGCGCGTCGACGAAAACAGCAGTTCTTCGACCGCGAAAACCTCAAAACCCATTTCGAGAAGCCCGAGGCAGGATTGCAGGACGCACACATCGGTCTCGCAGCCCGCGACGATGATCTGTGTCTTCTTCAGCCGCTTCAGATGGGCCCGGATCGGCTTCTCCTTGGTGAGGTCGAAGAAATCCTTCTCGAAGACCTTGGCGGCGTTACCGAGCGGCGCCTTGACGTCCTGCGGCACCGCGCCTTTTCGGTGGACCGGGCGCTCGAGTGTGACGAGCGTCGGAATACGCATGTAAACAAGGAGGCGGGCGAAGTTTCGGGTGTTTTTGCGCAGGCGAGCGCGCTTGCGCGGCTCGAGCTGCGCCAAAAAGAAATCCTGGTAGTCGATGATCGCGCCGCAACACCGGTCGGCGTGGACGCGCTTTGGGGCTGACATGAAGCGACGATAGTTCGTCCGCCGCCGTTTGGCCAGACGGGGCGCCTGAAAACGCAGACGGTGCGGACGATCTGAACCGTCCGCACCGCATTGCGCCAGTTTCTAGCAATCTCAGAGCAGGAAGTCGCTGGTTGTCAGCGCGCCCGCCGTAGTCTCGTGAATGAGCAGGATGAAATCCGAAGAGCCATCGCCGTTGGTATCCGCGAACAGGTTGAAGTCGCCATTCCCGACGTTGCGAAGGACCAGTTCGCCGCTCGCTCCCGTGAAATTGCTGACAAAGTGAAACTCATTATTGCCGGCAACGTCGGTTCGCGCGTCCATGTCGCGGAAGTCGAGGGCGTCCTGTGTGTCGAAGTCGGTGACGCGATCGAATGCAAAGGTCGACAGGTCGCCGTCGTCGAACAGAAATACGTCCGAACCGCCGCCACCAGTCACGGTGTCGAGGCCCGCGCCGCCGCGCAGGATGTTGCCGGTATTGTTACCGATGATGACGTCAGCACCCGACGTTCCAATGACCTTCTCGATCGCGACGAAGCTGTCGCTGCCGTCCCGCTCGAAATGACCGCCGGTACCCTGAGAGATGAAGTCTTCGCGGATCGCGAGACCTTCACGTCCGGAGTCGGCCATCGTCACCCTGACGCGCCCGCCGGTGAAGCCCGAATAGTCGAGCGTGTCGAAGCCGGTACCACCATCGATGTGGTTGTTGCCGTGGGTGTCGATGAAGCGATCCTGGTCGGCACCGCCGTATAGCCTGTCGTCGCCTTTTCCGCCGTCCAGCGTGTCGTTGTTGGCGTCGCCGAACAGCTTGTCATCGCCTTCATCGCCGAACAATTTGTCGTTGCCGTCTTCGCCGAAAATCTGGTCGTTACCACCGCCGCCATGCATCGTATCGCTGCCGCCATTGCCATGCAGAATGTCGGCGAAGCCCATGCCGAACATATCATCATTGTCGTCCGTGCCGGAGAGATTGTTCGACATAAACCAAAAGCCTCCGATCGTAGCCATTGTCGTCACTCCTGTTTGAAATCGGCCGCGGCCCAATGCCCGGCTTCGATGGAGTGACCGTGCCACAGGGCAAGCCGGCCGCCTGTTCCGCAGGGAACAGGCCGGTCGGGAAACGGGGAAAGCGGGTTTTGGAGCTGCCGCGGCACTTGGCAGCCTGGCGGGCCAAGGTACTTTCCGATCGGGAAGAAGCAAGGCATGATTGCCGGAAGTCGTCCAAAACCGAAATCGTTGAGGAATTATCCGTGTGTCTGAAGAGAGCTTGCGCGCACTGCTTGCCGAACGCGACCTGGAAATTCGCCGCCTGAAGGTCAGCCACGGACGCACTTTCGAGGAATTGACCGCGCTCGGCGCCGTCGGTGGCGGGACGCCCTATCGTTTCGAGGAACTGGTGGCGATCCGCGACGGCTCGGCGCCCGCAGCGACCGTGCCGCCTTTGGTGTTCATCCATCTGCCGAAGGCCGGCGGCACCACGCTGAACCATATCCTGATGAAGAACTACCGGTTTCGCTGCGACGCCTACAGCTCGGATTTCTTCCCGCGCTATTATCCCGATGAATTCGTCTCGCTGGTCCAGCCACCGGGCTATGACGACACGAAGCGGCCGGTGTTTTTCACCGGCCACATCGATCTCGCCAACGACCTGCTGCGCCACATGCCGGTGCGCTATCTCGCGATTACCATGCTGCGCGATCCGGTCGAGCGGATCGTGTCGCACTTTCGCTATCATTCGACCCGGGAGAACACGCCCCTGCATGCGGAGATTCGTGGCGGCTTGAAGCTGCCGGCTTACTTCCAGAAGTTTCAGGGCGCGCTGCCGCCGCAATACGCGGTGTTTTCGCCGGAGAAACCGACCGCGTCGGATGCGCTGTCCAAACTGGAGACCGGGATATCGCTGTTTGGATTGCAGGCACAGTTTTCCGAATTCACCGCATTGCTCGGCTCGCTCGCCGGCCTGCCCGACGTCGGCTATCGCCCGCTCAACGTCACCGCACAAAGCGCGGTCGACGTACCGCAAGACGAGATCGAAGAGCTGCGGTCGATGCTGGCCGAGGATGTGATTTTCTACGACGGCGCCTGTCAGCTTTACCGCAGGCGCATGGCGGCGTTGACGGAGTCCCGCGCTATTCATCCGTGGAGCCGGTTCTATGCCGGCTAGGCGAGAGAAGCGTCTGAGGCGCGCCTATGAGGCGATCGACCGTGAAACGGCGGAATAGGCTGCCGCCATTCCGCCTGCGCCCTCCGCGCTGACAGGCTTGCCGCGATCAAAGATCGGTGCGTTCCTCGGAGATATCGCGGCGCTTTTCCATGTTGAAGCGCCCGGCATAGATCGGCCTGCCGCCGGTGGTCGGGCCGGGATATTGCACGATCAGGATATCGCCACCCGTGGCGGTTTCGAACTTGCCTTCGAAATGCGGATCGGGATGAAAGATCATCGTTCCCGCCGTGTAGATGACGTCGTCGATCCGGAATTCGCCGGAGAGGATGTACCAGACCTGGGCGAAATCGTGATTGTGGATGGGATGATGCGCACCGGGTTCGAGGCGCAGGATTCCGGCGTTTGGTTCGGTCGGCCGTTCGGGTCGCGGGTGAAACAGCATCTTGCCGGTTTCGCCCGGCCAACGAATGGTCTCCCACTCGACGTCGTCGATGTGCTTCGCCTCGTACGGCAAATGCTTGCCGCTGGCTGAATTGGCCGCTGGTTGCATCGTCATTCTCCCTGGCTGATTTTGCTTTTGGTAGTTTTACGCGTGCTGGATCTTGTCGGGGCCGCGGCGTCTGCCACGCGCCACCAATCGAAGTGTTCGTTCCGCCCGGAAGATTTGGTGTGCGAAGATTTGGCGACCACCATCAATATCCGCGCTTCGTCCTCGCCGATATTGTCGGCGCGGTGCGGCAATTCGGAATTGAGGAAGATGCCTTCGCCCGCCGCAAGCTCGAAGATTTCGGCGCCGACATGAAACCGGATGCGGCCGCTGAGCACGTAGCAATATTCCTGCCCCGGATGCGACACCATCAGGTCCATGCGGTTCTTCCGCGGGAACAGCAGATGAAACACCTCGATTTCGTCGTTCGGCATGCCGCCGGCAAGCAGCCGCCAGCGATAGCCGGTGCTCGGAATGCCCTGGTCCTCTCCGCCGTCGCCATGGCGATGCACGGTGACATCGCTGCGAAGCCGATCGGGCGGATCGGCGAACAGTTCACTGACGCCGATGTCGAGCGCCTCTGCAATCTGGATCAGGTTCGCGACCGAGCTTGAGACCTGACCGCGCTCCAGACGCGAGACGAACGCGTCCGACAGCCCGGTTGCGTCGGCCAATTGCTTCAGTTTCATGCCGCGCCCCTCCCGCAGCGAGCGGATGCGACCACCAAGCCTCGTCAAGGCTTCGTCAGGGATTTTCATGGCGTGGAGCATTTCCCGAATTTGCCTGGAGGTCAACTAAAATTGCTCTATACGCAACTCTTGTTGAACCGAGATGCCTTTGCGCCGTTGAGCAAAATGGAGCCGCAAACTCGCTGCGGCTCCGATGGTCGGGAGACCCATATGGAGAATAGCGTAAGGGAGTTGTTTGGGCGCTACGAGAAGCTGTTCCGAATGGCGCTCACGGGTAACGTGGACATGGACGAGGTGGCATCGTCATACGCCGCCGCGTTCGTCGCAGCGTCTCCGGCTGGCGTCCGTGTCGGCCAGAATGACGAGAACTTGAAGCAAGTGATGCGGCAGGGATTCGAGAACTATCGCCGCATCGGGACAAAGGATATGCGGCTTGGTCATGTCCGCATCGCGCCGATCGACGAGCACCATTGCCTGGCGCACGTCGCCTGGACCGCCATCTACGACCGCGGCAGCGCACCGGATATTTCGATTGATTTCGAGGTGCATTACCTGGTGCAGCAGCTTCAAGACGCGCCAAGGATCTTCGGATGGGTCTCGGGGGATGAGCAAGCCGTTCTCAGGCAACACGGGATCATCTGAGGGTCAACTGAAATGGCTTCACAGGCAGTTGACCGAGCAGCGGCGCCGCTTGGTTTGGGCGTGCGGCGTTCAGCGCCGCTTGGGCTGCCGCGGCCGGTGCTCCGTCGGCGGCACGGGCGCATAGAGGCGGACCAGCTGCTGAACCGTTGCGGCAAGCCGCTCGCGCAGTTCCGAAGGTTCGACGATCTCGGCGTCGGCGCCGAGCGCGATCAGTCCGGACGCGGCCCGCTCGACCGACTCGATCGGGATCGTGACGCTAATCCAGCCGTCGGCATCCGCCGGCGTTGCGGTCGCGGCGGCCGCTCGCGCGACGTGTGAGCCGAGGACGTCGAGCTTGGCGAGGCCGCGCGCCGTTACGCGCAGCGTGGCGTTGGAATGGTAGACGCTGGTTTCGAACGCGCGTGACGAGGTGACCCAGAAGCGCGTCAGGTCGAAATCCTTCCGCCGTTCGAACGACACCTCGGTCACTGCAAGATCGATGAAGTTGGAGATGCGATAGGTGCGCGGCTGATCGCCGACCTGCGCGACGAGGTACCAGACGCCGGCCTTGAGCACGAGACCGAGCGGCTGCAGCCGGCGCTCGACCGCGCCCTCGGCGCGCCGGTAGTGCACATCGATGCACTTCTCGTTCCACACCGCGTCGGCGATTGCCGGCAACAGCCTGGCGTCATCGGCACTGCGGAACCAGCCGACGGGATCGAGGTGGAATCGTGCGGCGACGCGGCCTGCATTCGCGCGCGACCGTTCGGGCAATGCCGCGCTCAATTTCAGCTGGGCCGCCGTGAGCACGTCGGCGAGCCCGAGTTGCGCCGCGGGTCCCGGCAGGCCGGCAAGCGACAACGTCTCGGCCTCGGCGGGCGATAGGCCCGTCAGCTTGGTGCGGTAGCCATCGAGCAACTGAAATCCGCCGCTCGGGCCGCGGTCCGCATAGATCGGCACGTCGGCGGCGCTGAGCTGATCGACGTCGCGATAGATGGTGCGAACCGAAACCTCGAATTCGCTCGCCAGCTCCTCGGCCGTCATCCGGCCGCGGGCTTGCAACAGCAACAGGATCGACAACAGCCGGCTCGCGCGCATTTGCGCAGCCTATCAGAAAATACCTGACACGGGGTGTCAGGTATGGCGGCGTATAACCGGGACAGCCATCGTCGACGCGGCCACTGGCCGGCGAATCGGCGACGTAACGCACTGAAATAACAAAGGTACTTCTTTCGGCTGGCCACAATTCAGGGAAAGAGAAGAGGAGACGATCATGTCGACACTGGTGTCAGAACGGCGTCAGCCGATCATTACGCCCAAGCTTCTGGACCGAGCACCGGGGCAACGCTCGACCCCGCGGACATCGGTCACGCACGAGCCCACAGCCGCGGCTCCCGCTCACCCGGCGGTGACGCCGCGCCCGACCTGGAGCCTGATGCTGGGCTCGATTGTCGCCACGCTGCGGGTGTGGCACCACCGCCGCGTGGCGCGCCGCGAACTCGCCAGCCTCGACGAGCGGATGATCCGCGACATCGGCCTCGATCCCGCCGCCGTCGATTACGAGGTAAGCCAGTCGTTCTGGCGGCCCTCTCGCGATTGGCGAAAGTGATCGCCGTCGCGGCGAACCGAACCGCCGTCATGGCGGCAGCGGCGGGCTCATGTGCGCCGCTTGGCCGCACGGGATCCCGCCTCAGGCCGCAATTTCGAATCCGAAACCGTCGCTGCCGAGACATTTCTGCAATTGCGCGATCCGCCGGCGAATGAGGGAAGCGCTATCGTTCGGGCCGGGAATGTAGACAGGTTTGCCGTCGCGACCGAACCGAAAGGCCGCTTCGCTGGCGTCCGCGTTCACATCGCCGAAGATCCGCTCCACCGCTGCAAAATCCCGGTGCGGCGGGAAACCGATCGATTGCGACCACGCGGCGAGATCGCGCAGCAGTCTGCGGGAATCGCTCGGATCGACGGCGACCATCGGTGACCCGGCACCCGTCGCGTCGAGGTACATCGAGAAATATTCGCTATCGACCGATTCGAACATCACGTCCTTGATGCCCAGGCAGAAAACGTCGATCAGGAACGAGCTTAGCGCGAGGCGATGGGGCGTGGCGCCGCGCGCCAGAACCAGCGTCCCAATGCCAATCTCGAATATCTCTTCGGTGAGGAAGCAGTATTGAATGGGCTCATGAGCAGCCCGAAGCACACGGGCGGGCAGGCTTGCATCCAATAGCTCAGCCCGTCGCTTCTGCATCACCACCTGCTTGCGCCGTTGCGCTTTCCTTGCACGCTTTTGCGCCATGTTCGTCGCCATGGCCAATTCCTCCAGCGATTCGAGATTCCGGCATGGTACGGCGAAGATTCCACTTGGTTGAGCGCTGGCGCGTCAATATTCTGGGGACAAGGTTCCGAACGACATGGCGGGGCGGCGCGTCCGCCTGGCGAGTTCATGATCTCAACTGCCCGAGCACGGTACCATGAGCCTTTCAGCCGACGCCCTGTACAAAATGTCCGACGTGGAATTGCTCGCCGCCTATGTCGAAGGCCGGCGGCAATTCGTCGAAAAGAAATTCACGCGCGATACACACCGGGCGCGGCTGGAGTGGATCAAGGCCAAGATGTTCACCGGCAGCTCGGGCGGGGTCACCGAGCGCAACATGGCTATCGACGTCTCGGAGGAGATTGCCCGCAAGGGTCAGGAATTGCGCGAGATGACGCGCGACCTCGACCTGCTCAAGGTCGAGATCGATGTCATCGCGATCGTCATTCGATCCCGCGGCGCATCGGCATCGACGGGCATGCATGGCGAAGACCTGGGTGGCGGCGATCATCCCGAGCGCGAACGCCGTTCGGGCGCGTCCGACTGACGGTGAGCACCCGCCTGCAACTTGCAGTTCGGGCCGCCGAGGACCACGAGCTTCACGACCACGAAGGTTGAAGCCGGAAGGGCGAGGATGGCGAGGGCCGGCAAACGGATCGATCCCGCCCCTCACCGAAGTGCTCGCCATCCCGGCCCGGATCAACCTTTGCGCGGCACAGGCGTGTTGAGCAGCTGCTGCTCCCAGAGGAAGGCAATGCCGCTGCCGGCGGCATGCTGCACAAGCAGCTCCGAAAGCTCGGCGGCATGCTCTGTGCGGGCCCAGTCGCGCTGCCATTCCGAAGCCACCACCAGCCAGGTCATCATGTTCGCGCCGGCCGCGATCATGCGTTGGATCGCGACCTCGTGGGCCTCGACCGAAACACCGCCTGACGCATCGGTGACGACCGTCACGTCCCAGCCTTCGCCGAGAGCCTGGATCGTCGGCATCGCGACGCAGATCTCGGTCCACAGGCCGGCGATGATAAGCTGCTTGCGGCCCGTGGCCTTGACTGCATCCACCACCTTCCGGTCCTGCCAGGTGTTGATGAACGTCCGGTCGATCACTTCTTGGCCAGGGAAAACGTCCGTGATCTGAGGAAAGAGGAGACCACCCCGCTCCGCGATCACGGAGGTCAGGATCGTGGGGACACCGAAGGCCTTGGCGGCCTTCGCCAGAGCCGTCGCATTGTTGACCACCATCTGCGGTTCGTGGCTGTTCACGTTTGTGAGCTGATAGGGCTGGTGGTCTATCAGAACGAGGACCGAGTCTTCAGGACGAAGAAGCGAATCAAGGCCGTTACGAGGGGTCATCAAGACTTCCTTTCTCTGCCGCCATGGACGGCAATGGGTTCACGGGAGACATGCGCCAGCGGCGACGCTGTCTGGACGCAATTTGCTGTTCCCCCAGGTGACGCGGTAGTGTCACAATCAGGCAATCTGTGTCGCGAAATGGGGAACACCGAATTGGACATCGAAGATCTACAGACATTCGTCGCAGTGGCCGATGCAGGGGGCGTATCGGCCGCCGCGCGCCGGCTCGGCGTCTCCAAGTCAATCGTCAGTCGGCGGCTCTTTCGGGTTGAAGCGGAGCTTGGCGTCCAGCTCCTCGCACGTACGACCCGCGGCGCCGCGCTCACAGAAGCGGGAATCACGTTCAGAGACCATGCGGCCCGAGCCAGCGCCGAGATCGATGCGGCCAGAGAAACGATCCTCCCGACCGGTGAGCTGCGCGGCCGCCTGAGGGTTGCCATGCCGCTTTCTTTCGGCCCGACCCACTTCGCCCCCGTGCTTGCGGAAATGGCCCAACACCACCCGCAGCTCCACATCCATACCTCCTACAGCGATCGCTTCGTCGACCTGATCGCCGAAGGTTTCGATTGCGCGATCCGGGTTGGTTACCTTCAGGACTCCAACCTGATCGCGAAGCGCGTCGGGCCGATCTATGGAAAGCTTGTCGCAAGCCCGGATTATATCAAAGCGCACGGTTCACCTGAGACGGTAGAGCAGCTCGTCAACCATCAGGCCCTCATGCAAGGAACGGAAGCCTGGCAGTTCACGGATGGCGGCAGGATTGTCACGGTTCAGCCGCAAGGCAGGTTCAAGGCCGACAACGCGACGGCGCTTGCCGCTGCAGCGGCGGCAGGGCTCGGCATCGCCTGGCTCCCCGATTGCATCACACACGAATATGTGGCCTCCGGCGCGCTCGTTCCGGTGATGACACGCTATCCCCCACCTTCGGCAGGCGCGTATGTCGTCCGACCGCCGGGCCAGCACCCCGCACGGAAAGTCCGGGTCCTCATCGAAATGCTGATCGAGTACTTCGCACGAAATCCGGACGTTTGGGGCCTCGACCGCTAAAACACGAAAGCGGCGATGCCTTATTGAAGAATTGCGTTTTAACGAATTGCGTTCGACGGCCGCTCTACTGCGAGCCGCTGAGCTCGACGACATCGCCCGCACGTTCCACTTACTGCGACGCAGCTTGACGCATCACGGGCTAGTTGGGCAGACAGATGGATTGTTGTCAGCGCTGTTACCGGATCCGACAACAAACCAGCCGGACATACCCAAGCCGCACACGGGCCGATGACCTCGCCAATCTTGCATCGCTATGGGTGCGGAGTTCGCAGTTTTATTCTGAATGGTGGCAAATGGCGCGCCACTCAGAACAGAACTGCGAACTCGTATATGATTGCAATCGCGATATGATTTGAGCAAAACTCAATCGTGGCACCGTATCCGTATTCATAATTTCCGCTTCTCCGGGTCGGAGGCAGCGCTGGACTGAAGGTTTGGGGCCCTAGTGGCCGGTGGGGCGTCGGTTCATTTCCTCCAGAAGCGCGCGCATTGCATCGAACTGCGTGCCGAAGCCTTTCCAATCTCCGGACTTCAATCTCTCCACTGCTTGATTGTAGCGATCAAGCGCCTCCCGTGCCTGACTTGCCGTTGGGCTTGTCGCGGGCATCTCTTCTGTCGTGCTTGCAACTGCCGGCGCAGCGCCGGGCTCTATAAACAGCGCTGACAGTGCCTCGGCGAGCGTCTCCTTCATCACCACTTTTTCACCGTAGGCTGCGATCACGCGTTTCAGCTCCGGCAGATATCCGTGCTCCGCTCGCAAATAGAGCGGCGTTACATAAAGGATCGAGTTCTCGATCGGGATCACCAGCAGGTTCGCACCGCGTATCACCCGCGAGCCCGTCTGGTTCCACAGCGTAATTTGCTGGGTTATCTCGGTGCTCTGATTGATCCGCGCTTCGATCTGGAATGGTCCATAGACGAGCTTCTCCTTTGGAAACTCGTAGACGATGAGCTTGCCGTAGTCGGGCGGGTCACAGCGCGCAGCGAGCCACGCGATCATGTTGTCGCGGCGGCTCGGCACCATGGGAACCATGAGGAAGAACTCGGCCTGCGGCTCGCCGGGCAGCCGCATGATGATGTAATAAGGGGCCATCGTTGCAACGCCGCCGCCGCCCGGCTGGCGCGGAAACTGCCAGAGATCCTCGCGGTTATAGAAAACGTCGGCGGCCTCCATGTGGTAGGTCTGATAGATCCGCGCCTGAATCAGGAACAGATCCTCTGGATAGCGAATGTGCCTCTGCAGGCCCGCCGGCATAGCCGAGAACGGCTTGAACAAGCTCGGAAAGATGCGCTGGTAGGTCGCGGCGATAGGGTCGACGGTGTCCATCAGATAAAAGTCGACGGTTCCGTTATAGGCATCGATGATGACCTTCACTGAATTTCGTATGTAGTTGAGATTCATGTCTTGCGCCGGCTGCGCTGAGGGGAAATAGGAACTTACCGTGTAGGCGTCCTGCATCCAGAACATCCGCCCATTGCTGATGACCAGATAAGGATCGTGATCGAGCCTCAGGAACGGAGCGATCGTTCGTACCCTTTCCCCGATATTGCGGCGGATCATGATCCGGCTGTCGCCGGTGATGTAACTTGAGAGCAGCAGGTTCGGGTCGTTGAAGTAATAAGCAAACAGCCCTCTCCACACCATCGCTCCTATCGGAACGCCACCGGTGCCGTCATAAGCCGCGTAGACATTGTCTTTTCCCTTGGGATAGTCGAACTCGGGCGTGCTCCCCTTGACGATGACGTAGCTGTCGCGCTCTTCGCCATAGTAGATGCGCGGTTCCTGGATCTGGGGGCCTCCGTCCGCAACGGGAGGGATGTCGCGCAAATAAAAGAATGGCAGCCCTTCAGTGCTCTTGCGAGTGACAGGGCTCATCACCGCGCCGGTGCCGTGCGTAAACAGCACGTGGCGGTTGACCCATGTCTGGGCATTCGGCGGCAGCAGGGAGGGCCGCAGTTCTCGCGCCGAGAGCATTACGCTTTGGTAGGAGCCATCGAGCCAGTAGCGATCAACATCAAGATGATGGAATTTGTAGTAAGTGCGGATCTCTTGCAGCTGCGCGTAGGTGTCCGATAAGGGCAGCCAGTCCCACAGCCTGATATTGTCGATTGTCGCCTTGTTGGCGTCGAGCGTCTTGAGGGTAAGCTTCTGTTCGGCGGCAAACGGCTTGGCTGCGATCTGATCGAGATTGTATGCCTGCCGGGTGAGCGCGATGTTGCGTTCGATGTAGGGCTTCTCCAGCTCCAACTCGCTTGGTTTGACGAAGAACTGCCGGAACAACACCGGAGCTACGCCGGACAGCACGAGAGAGCAGATGACGACAAGCATGACCGCGGCGACAGGAATCCGGTAGGTCCTCACCCGGAGATTTGCCAACGCAGCAAACGCCGCAATGATCGACAGCCCGATCATTAGCCACAGGCCCGGCAGCCCCACATGTACATCGGTGTAGCTTGCGCCGACGACGACGCCGTTGTCGCTATAGAGCAGCAGATAACGGTCGAGACCGTAGGACCAGGCCTTCACGGCCAAGAGGAGAGCGATCAACACCGAGCCATGAGCAATGGCTGTCGGCGACATCGATCGGTGATGAATGTCGTATTCGATGTCGCCGTGCACCCAATAGATCATTCCGGCGAAGATCGCGCTTAGAACCAGTGTGAGCAGCATCCAGTTTTTGATGAGGATATAAGCCGGCAGCACGAAGAGATAGAAACTGATGTCCTTGTTGAAGAGCGGGTCGTCTGCACCATAGGGGACGTGATAGAAAAACTGCAGGATGACGCCCCAATTGCCGACTTCTGCGGCGGCAACCAGCAGAGCGAGCAAACCTGCACCGCCTACGATAACCCGGGACCAGGGCAACCGATCGCGCAGGACCGCCATCAGATCGGGCGGTGGCACGTTGCCCGCAAGATTCCACACGAAGGCCGAGACAGATAGCGTCGGCTGTCGTCGGGCAAAACGTACCGCGAGCCATCCGTTCAACCAAAGGATGACCGCAGTTCCGGTCCAGACCACGAAAAAGACGACGGCTTTAGCGCCGATGATTGTCCAAAAAACCTGCAGATAACCGATCGCGGAAAACCACAGCCAGTCGACCAGGAAGTCGCTCGCGAGCCAGAGCAGGAACAGGCAAATCCCGCCGACGACGGCCGCAACGATGAACCCGGCCACGGCGCTTTGCCTTGGTGCCTTCCGTTCGGGTCCGGTAATCCCGATCGTCATGGTTTGATTATAGCGGAAATGGCGGACGCCTGCCGCTTGATTCGTGGTCGGGATTGCGGGTCAAGGTGGGGGACACGGGTGCTCGAAGTTCCGTGACTGCGGAACGAGAATCGGCTTTTGGGGCCGGGATGGACCGGCCCGATCGCGCCAGCGCGTATTTCTATGCCAACCTATGCACCGTCGGATACCGCGGCATTAAGTTGATGCCTTGGCCATGGCGGAAACCCACCGACATTTTCGCAGTTTGTTCAGTGCGGTGGCAAAATGGCGCGCCACGGCCGATGAAGATGGGCACTATTGTTTCGCTGTGGCGCTATGATGCCGTGGCGGGCCAAGCGATCCGGCAGGATAACCAACGACGGACTGCAATCTTGTGCTAAGCCTATTGGCGGCTGTCTTCCCGATTCCACGAGTGGTCCGGTCACCCTTCGATGGCGGCCATTTCGATCAATTCCGGGAACGGCGCGCTGGGCCACGACCTGCCGTGAGCAAGCGCAGCAATCTAAGTGTGCAAGGATCGCGTGGGGACGCTCATTTACCAAGCCTCCCCACGCTGTGTACGCATGCTCGGCGACGCCGCCGCCTTCCGAAATCCACCCTGGCGAGCGCTCTCAACAATTCTGCGGCGCGCTGCGGCATCTGTGCGTCAGTGACGACGCGCCCTGGAGGCCCCGCTCATGCGCGTGCCGGCATCGGGACGGATATTTTGATTGTGGTGGAAGACGTTGTCCGGGTCGTACTTGGTCTTCACGTCAACCAGCCGGTCGTAGACGGAATCGCCGTACGCCTCGCGGACTCGGTTGGGGTCTTCGTCGCCGCCCAGGAAGTTCACGTAGACGCCTTGGCGGAAGGGGCCAAGGGCAGAGAAGAACCCCCTTGTCCAGGCAGTGTCCCGGTCGCCGAAGTCCTCTCCGGGACGCCACACAGCGTCGAGGGTGATTGCGTGCGACGCCTGCCGGTTCCCGAACGCGGTCCCGCCCTCGGCCACTCGGCTCACGGCCCCCTTCAAATGGAACATCGCCGCATACGACCGCGGCGACGAGCAGGAGAAGGCGTGCTCGGCGATCACGTCGATGAGATTGTCGCGGAGCTCGGGGAGGTGGGTGGACTTCCAGTAGTAGTTCCAACCGTGCACCACGGTCGAGTCGAGCGCGCTCTGGAATCCCACGTATGACGCAGGCCCGACGAGGTCGAGGAGGGGAGTCCTGCATGCGCGGAGCGGGCGCAGCACCTGCTCACCGTCCTCGATCGGCCCGGCGTAGCAGGTACCAACCATCACCACCGGGCGCCAGTGCAGATTCTCGGGGATGACCGGGAGCGGCGGCGCGGCGCCGAACCGCACGACCGTGCCGAGTTCGTCGGGAGCGTCGCGAATGAAGTCGCGGTAGAAGCGAAGGACTTCCCCGGCGTCCGTCGCGTCCCAGAGGATGGGTCCGGCGAGGACGGTCGGCCCGATGGGGTGGAGGCGGAACTCGAACGAGGTGACCACGCCGAAGTTGCCGCCGCCGCCTTGCAACGCCCAGAACAGGTCGAGGTGCTCGTCCCTGGAGGCCCGCAGCAGCTCGCCGCCGGCCGTTACGACGTCTACGGCGAACAGGTTGTCGACCGTCAGGCCGTGCTTGCGCATCAGCCAGCCGACGCCGCCGCCGAGGGTGAGTCCGGCGACTCCGGTGTGGCTCACGATTCCGCCGGTGGTGGCCAGACCGTGCGCCTGCGTCTCGTGATCAACGTCACCCCACAGTGCGCCAGCCTGCACCCAGGCCCTGCGGGCGGTGGGATCGACTCGTACGCCCCGCATCGCCGAGAGGTCGATTACCACACCGCCGTCGCAAACGGCGGTGCCCGCCACGTTGTGACCTCCGCCCCGCATGGCGATCTCCAGATCGTGGTCGCGGGCGAAACGCACGGCCGCGATCACGTCGACGGTCCCGATGCATCGGGCGATTAGGTGCGGGCGCCGGTCAATGGCGCCGTTCCAGACTGCACGGGCGCTGTCGTAGTCGGCGTGGTTGGCACTGATTAGCCGTCCTCGGAACCCGTCGATCTCCACGACGGTTGGCTCTTTGCTCCGGTGGTTGAATTCCGCGGGCATTGGTGTCGTCATGGTGTCCTCCTCTCTTCGAGAGGCCCACATCGGACCACTGCGGACCGCGGCCGTATAGTCAAGAATCTGGACTTCAAAGCCGAGGGGGGTTGTGGGAGACTGGCGCCATGAGGACGTATGGCCAATATTGCCCCATCGCCCGTGGCGCCGAGATCTTCGCCGAGCGCTGGACACCGCTGATCATCCGCAATCTGCACCTTGGCTGCGGAAGCTTTGGTGAGATCCTGGAGGGCGCGCCCGGACTCTCTCGTACCCTGCTCTCACAGCGGCTCAAGCAGCTCGAACGGGTCGGTGTCGTCGAGTCGGCATTCAAGCCCGACGGGCGTGGGCACCACTACGAGCTCACGTCCGCGGGCCACGATCTCTTCAAGGTCTGCCAGTCGCTCGGCGAGTGGGGTGCGCGTTGGCTCGAGATCGCCCCCGCGAACCTCGACCCCTTTGTGGCCCTTTGGTCGATGTGCAACGCGCTCCGCCGAGACCGCCTCCCGGATCGACGCATCGTCATCCGTTTCGACTTCACCGGCCGCCCGCGCCGTGAGCGCTATTGGCTACTCATCGAACTCGGAGACACCGAGATCTGCAAGACGAACCCTGGCCTCGACGAGGACCTCTACATCACTGCGGAAGCCGAAGCCTTCGTAAAATGGCACGCTGGCCAGCTCACTTGGGCCCAAGCCACCCGCGAGGACCGCATCCAACTCGACGGCGATCTGTCGCTCATAAGAGCCTTTCCAACCTGGAACGCCCGCAGCATGTTTGCCCACATCAGACCGGTCTCCCGCGCCGCCACGGGCTTCGCCCGCTGACATCCTCGATGCGGCCTCAGCTGCGGCTTTCGGCGGCTTGAGGCGTCCTTTTTGCACCGATCGTCAACGATATCGCGAAATATCGTAAAGTGGCGCGCCACGGCCGATGAAGATGGGCACTATTGCTTCGCCGTGGCGCTATGATGCAACGGCCGCTTAAGCGATCCGGCCGGATGACCACCGATGGCCTGCGATCTTGCGCTACGCCTCATGGGCGGCTGTCCGCCCGATCTCGCCGGTGGTCCGGTTACCCTTCGGCTGCGGCCATTTCGATCAATCCCAGGAACGGCGCGATGGGCCAATAAGCGACATCAATGACGAGCCGACAATTGATTAACCTATGCCCGTCAGTCCGATTTTCGCCGCTTGGACGATTGCGTCCGTGACTCGCAGGTTCTGCAATCCGTCGCGTCGGGTCACCAAGGGGCTTTTGCCTCGCCGCGGAATGCCGTTTTAGAAGCGTCATGCGGAGCGTGGGGGCGCGCAGCCGACCAACATCGGCTGACGATTTTTGGATCGGGTCCGAAGTTTCTCTGATTGGACTATTCGAGCGGCACGGTAAGTTTTTTGATTGTGGTCCCGGTGTCAGGACGGAGGCCACGCCACCACACAAACGCCTCCGCCGCCTGCTCGACCAGCATACCGACTCCGTCCGCAAGCCGCTTCACGCCGGCGTTCCGCGCCAGCCGGAGGAATGGCGTAAGACCCTTTCCGTATAGCAACTCATAGGCAAGGCAATCGTCGCCAAAGACCTCTGGGCTTATCGGCGGAAGCTCGCCGCGCAGGCTGGCAGAGGTTGCATTCACGACTAGATCGAACCGGCCAAGTTTTTTGTCGGCGAGGGCCGAATAGCCGATGGCAGTAATCGGCCCATATTGCTTAAACTGACGGCCAAGCTCTTCCGCCTTAGTTACGGTGCGGTTTACTATGACCAGCTCCGTCGGCCCCTGCTCGAGGAACGGCAACACAACGCCGCGTGCTGCGCCACCCGCGCCGAGCAGCGCCACCCGGCGCCCCTTCATCAAGCGGCCGAGATTGCGTGTGATATCGTTGGTAAGGCCGACGCCGTCGAAGTTCTCTCCGGTCACCCGATCTACCTCGAACTTCATCGCGTTGACGGCACCAGCGAGCCGGGCGCGCTCCTTAAGATCGGTGCAATACGCGAACGCGTCCAGCTTGAACGGCGCGGTGATGTTGAGGCCTAAGCCGCCTTCGCGCCGAAACTTGTCCACCACTTCGCTGAAGCCGCCGATAGGAGCCTCAATCGCGGCGTAGTCGATATTCTGCCCGGTCTCTTTAGCGAAGCTGAGATGGATCAGCGGCGATTTCGTGTGGTCGATCGGATTGCCGACCACGGCATATTTGTCAGACATAAGTCGCTCCCCACGCCTTCGTCTCGTTGACAGCAGGCTCGCGTACAGCACGCCTTCGCTGACCTCGGCTGCCTCCTCCTTTTTTCGATATTCGGGCTTTTCGATTGACATGCGCCCCGCGCCTAAATCTTCTCCAATGCTACCCCTTCAAGTTCTACCGCCGCAATGTCCGCCTCGGGTCATTCGCGTCGATATTGCCGAGTCCGCCTTCTCGTCCGCTATCGACAATACCCGACATCACCCGACCGAGAACTGGGGCGCAGATCTCGCCCGATTAGGACGGCAAGATAAAAGCGACGATGTCGCTCGGGGCCGTCGGGGGTGGTAAGTGTTTGTCTGCACATTGATTTGGATGGCACTGCAGCGGCACCGCATGAAGTGGCCTGGTGCCGCTCGAACCGAGAAAGCATTCAAAATCAACGTTCCGAGCGCCATCGTTCGCAGCATGGCGTCTTGTTGCGCGTGCTCGGCGGGATGTCCGGCCAGGAACGCATGGGAGGCCGCTGCCGGACCAACGGTGCGCCGTTGGCCCGGCTCTTTTGCTTCCATGCGTTCATGGCCTGCACTGCGCGATCGCGCTCATGCTGCAGAGAAAGTGCGAGTTCGCGGGGCTGCAGCGTGACTTGGCGTGGACTTCGGCCATTCTGTGGATCGGCCAGGCCTGCCACAGTGGCGCCATGGCTCCCCCTCACAAATCGCAGCTACGGCGTCCGCCGGATCGCGCCCCACTTGACGATCTCTACGACTATGCGCGTGCGCCCGCGCGTCGTGGTCGACGACGAGCAAAGCGCGCTTCGATGACATGGGCGGTGACGGATGATTGGCCGAAGGACGTGCCGGTGACCGAAACGGAGATCGATGTATTCGAAGCTTGGTTCGGTGATCTGTTCGACGAGTTGTTTGGAAAGGACTGAGGGGACATCACCATGGCTGCAACGGTTCGGGCGGCTCTCTACCTGCGGGTCTCGACGGGACGGCAAGCCGATAGCGATCTCTCCATCCCGGATCAGCGCCGCCAGGCGAAGGGCTATTGCGCATCGCGTGGGTGGGAGATTGTCTCCGACTATGTCGAGCCGGGCGCGTCTGCGACCGACGATCGGCGGCCGGAGTTCCAGCGCATGATCGACGCGGCGACGGTCAAGCCGCCGGCGTTCGAGGTGATCCTGGTCCACAGCTTCAGCCGCTTCTTCCGCGACCAGTTCCAGCTTGAGTTCTACGTCCGCCGGCTCGCCAAGAGCGGCGTGCGTCTGGTGTCGATCACGCAAGAGCTCGGCGACGATCCGATGAGCAACATGATCCGCCAGATCATGGCGCTGTTCGACGAATATCAGTCCAAGGAGAACGCCAAGCATACGCTGCGGGCGATGAAGGAGAATGCACGGCAAGGCTTCTGGAACGGCGCGCTGCCGCCGATTGGTTACCGCATCGTGGAAGCCGCCGAGCAGCGCGGCCACCGCACCAAGAAGACATTGGAGATTGATCCGATCCAGGCCGAAACCGTGCGGCTGATCTTCCGGCTGGCGCGCGAGGGAAACGGCTCATCGGGCGCGATGGGCGTCAAATCGATCGCCACGCATCTGAATGCATCCGGCATCCGAACGCGCGACGGCGGACGCTGGGGCGTCGACGCCGTGCACAAGGTGCTGACACGAACGACGTATGTCGGCCGGCACCGCTTCAACACCAAATATTGGAAAACACGCGAACGAAAGCCTGAGACGGACGTGGTCGAGATGGCAGTGCCGCCGATCATCGATGCTGCAGAGTTCGAGACCGTGCAGGTGCTGCTAAAAGGACGCAGCCCTGCAATGACCGCACCACGTGTCGTGAGCGGGCCGACCCTCCTTACCGGCATCTGCTTTTGCGCTGCCTGCGGCGGAGCAATGACGCTCAGGACCGGGAAGAGCGGGAGATACCGGTACTACACGTGCTGCACCAAAGCTCGCCAAGGCGAGACCGGTTGCAAGGGCCGCACCATTCCGATGGAAAAGCTCGACAGCGTCGTCGCAGCTCACATTGAGCAGCGTCTATTGCAGCCCAAGCGTCTCGAGCAAATCCTGTCGCGTGTCCTCGATCGCCGCGAGGAACGCACCAAGGGCCGCGCAACGCACATCACCGAATTGCGCAAGCGTGCAGCCGAAGCGGGCGCCAAACTCAAGCGGCTGTACGATGCGATCGAAAATGGAATCGCCGACGTCTCCGATCCGATGCTCAAGGAGCGCGTGACCGAGCTGAAGGCCATCCGCGACCAGGCCCGCGCTGACGCAGAGCGGGCCGAGGGTGCTCTCGATCGGGCTGGACCGAGCATCACACCCCAAGCGCTCAAAACCTTCGCCAGCCAAGCGCGCAGGCGCATGCGGACCGAATCCGGCGGCTACCGCCGTGACCATCTCCGCGCCCTGGCCCAGCGCATCGAGGTGGACGCGAAAGAGGTTCGCATCATGGGATCGAAAAGCGTGCTCCTGCGCACGCTTGTCGCGGCGTCCAGCGCAAAATCGGCAGGTTTTGGAGTGCCCAGTTTTGTACCGAAGTGGCGCGCCCGAAGAGATTCGAACTCCTGACCCCCAGATTCGTAGTCTGGTGCTCTATCCAGCTGAGCTACGGGCGCGTTTTTCGCTAGGGCCATCGTGGGCTAGTCGCCCCGATGCATCCGAGAGTAAATCGGAAACGTCGCGAAGTGCGCTTTAGCTACCCGCTCCGGCCCGGATTGGCAAGCGCCGGAACGCGGGTTCTGGCACAAGCGATTTGGCTGGGCAAACCGGCCCGATCGGCCACAAAACGCAGTAAACAGCGTGATTTACGCCCGTGCCCGCTCGTTGCGGACGGTTTGCAGTTCCACCGGGCGGTCGGGAATCGAGATCCGGAAGGTGGCGCCGATGGTGCCTTCGACCAGATGGATGTCGCCGCCATGGGCGCGAACCAGTTCAGCAGCGATGGTGAGGCCGAGCCCGCTGCCGCCGGTCCGGCCGGAGGTCTGGAACGCCTCGAACAGATGCTCGCGCGCCCGCGCCGGCACGCCCGGACCGGTGTCGGAAACCTCGATGATCGCGACCGAGCCTTCGCGGCGGCCGGTGATGCGAATCTGCAAAGCCGCCGCGTCGCCCTTCGGCCGGCTTTCCAGCGCCTGCGCGGCGTTGCGCACCAGATTGAGCAGCACGCGGAACAGCTGATCGGGATCGGCATCGACGGCGAGCCCGCGCTCGATCGCGCTGACCCAGGCGATCGAGGCGTCGGCGGCAATGCCTGCGGATTCGCGCACTTCGGCCACCACGGGCTCGATCAGGATCATGCGGCGGTCGGGCGCCGCCTCCTGCGCGCGGCCGTAAGAGAGGGTCGACTGGCAGAAATCGATGGCGCGCTCCAGCGAGCGCATCAGTTTTGGCGCAAAGCGCTGCACCCGCGGATCGGGCACGCTGGCGAGCTGGTCCGACAACAATTGCGAAGATGCCAGCAGATTGCGCAGATCATGGTTGATCTTGGAAACCGCCAGGCCGAGTGCGGCGAGCCGGCTCTTCTGATGCAGCATCGAGACCAGGTCGCGCTGCATGTCGGACAATTCGCGCTCGGCTACCCCGATCTCATCGCCGCGCTGACTCGGCACGATGATGCTCGCCGCGCTTTCCGGGTTCTCGTGGAAACCGACCAGGCTCGCCGTCAGCCGCCGCATCGGCCGCACGAACAGATAATGCAGCGCGAGGTAGACGAGGCCCGCGGTCAGCATCGCGATGCCGAGCGACACCAGCAGCACATTGCGGGAGAAGCGGTACATCGCCTGCCGTAGCGGCTTCTCGTCGAACACGACTTCGATGAATTGCGCGCCGCCCGGCGCCGGCCCCACCAGGCGGATGGTGTGGTTGCCGGTCTCCAGCATGGTATCGAAGGAATCGACGATCGCCGACCACACGGTCATGGTTCGCATGTCGATGTCGTGGTCGATCGCCGTCGGCAAGTCGGCGCTGGCGAGCAGCCGCCGTTGCTGACCCATCTTGATCGCGACCGCGCGGGCGCCGACGCTCTTGAGGATCTGCCGCGCCAGCGAATCCGGGACCATGCCGGAGGGTGCAGCATCCAGCACCAGTGCCGCGGTATTGGCCGCCGCGAGGCGGTCGTTCAGCCGGTTGATCCGGAAGTTCGCGATCGTCGGCACGTACATCATCAGGCCGGCGATCATGACGAGGGGAATGGTCAGCAGCAGCAGCTTGCCGGACAGGCCGAGCCGGCGCGGCGGCGTCGGTCGCGGCGCTTCAATAGTCGGCTGGTCGTCGGTCGCTGACACGAATATTCGCCCTGATATCTCGTTTTGCGCGCAAGACCGGATTCTTGAAGACCGGCGTCATTGCCAACCCGCACGCTGATTTGCGAGGATGCGTTCCGTCCTCGGACCGGTCAAATTACCGATCGCTAATGTTGGCCGGTTCCGATGTCAGGGGCGATTCGCTTTCTCGCCCCCAAAAACCCCACGAAAACAGGAATATCCGCCCCAATTGCGCCAAATCAAAGAACCCCGATTGCGGCACCGCGCAACATTGACGAAAACAGGACGCTCCCGTATAAGCCGCGCAATTGTCCGCTATGGCCCGGTCTGACCGGGGGCGGCTCACTTGGGGCCGTAAATGGCCCATTTTGGGCCGGCCAGCATGACCGGACTTACCTTCAATTCAGCGGCAAATCGCAATTCAGCGGCAGATTGCCAGGTTAGCGGAGAACTACCCGTGAAGCGGACTTATCAACCCAGCAAACTGGTGCGCAAGCGCCGTCACGGCTTCCGCGCCCGTCTCGCCACGACCGGCGGCCGCAAGGTTCTCGCTGCGCGCCGTGCGCGCGGCCGCAAGCGTCTGAGCGCCTGAGCCGGACGTCTCCGGAGACCTTATTATGGATCGGCTAAGGCAGCGGGCGGACTTCCTCGCCGTTGCCAATGGCGCGCGGGCCAACAGCGCCGCCTTCGTGGTGCAGGGACGCCCCCGCGACGATGATGGCCCGATCCGAATCGGTTTTACTGTTACCAAAAAGAACGGTACCGCTACGGAGCGCAACCGTATCCGGCGCAGGCTTCGCGAACTGGTGAAGCGGCTGGACGTCATACCGATGCGACCGCACCATGATTATGTGCTAGTCGGGCGGCGCGCGGCGCTGCATCGCGATTTTACGACCATGCTCGACGATCTTCGCCAGGCGCTGCTTCGCCTCGACCGGCAGCCGGCAAAAGCGACCAAAGCGTTTCCGAACGAAGCAGCGACCGGTTCGCGTCAGGCAGATCCGTCCAAGAGACCAAACGCGTCCAAGAGACAACGGCGCGAGCCGGCACCCAAATTGAATGACGAGACCTTGAAACGATGACCGATAATCGCAACACCATCCTCGCCGTCATTCTGTCCGGCCTGGTGCTGATCGCCTGGCAATATTTCTACAACGCGCCGCAGATGGAAAAGCAGCGCGTGCAGAGCCAGACCCAGGCCGAACTCGCCAAGCCCTCGCCGCAGGCGCCCGCCGGCGGCGCCGCCCCGCAGCCCGGCACGACGCCGACGGCCCCCGCCGCCAACCAGCCGGCCGCGATCGTCGGTCGCGATACCGCGATTGCCGCCAGCCCGCGCATCAAGATCGAGACGCCGCGGGTAACGGGCAGCATCGCGCTGAAGGGCGCCCGCATCGACGATCTCGCGCTGGTGCAATACCGCGACACCGTCGACCCCAAATCGCCCGCGATCGTGCTGTTCTCCCCGTCGGGCACCGCCCATCCCTATTATGCCGAGTTTGGCTGGGTCGGGGCTGCAGGTTCGACGGCGCGGCTTCCCGACCGCGATACGGTGTGGCAGCAGGAAGGCTCCGGCGCGCTGTCACCGACCCACCCGGTGACGCTGAAATACGACAATGGCGAAGGCCTCACCTTCCGCCGCACCATTTCGATCGACGATCGCTATCTGTTCAGCGTCAAGGACGACGTCACCAATGTCGGCACCGCGCCGGTCACGCTCTATCCGTTCGCCCTCATCTCTCGTCACGGCACGCCGGAAGTCTCGGGCTACTACATCCTGCATGAAGGCCTGATCGGCTATCTCGGCGACAAGGGCCTGCAGGAACACGGCTACAAATCCGTCGCAGAGGCGCCAATTCTGGGCAGTGGCGGCCGAGGCTTCGAGTTCAATGTCACCAACGGCTGGCTCGGCATCACCGACAAGTACTGGGCTGCGGCGCTATTGCCTGACACGTCGGCGCGCCTCAAGGCTCGCTTCCTCGCCGAGCCGGGCGCCAAGGTTCGTTATCAGACCGATTACCTGCAGGACCCGCAGACCGTCGCAATCGGCGGCACCGGCAGCACCAACGCCCGGCTGTTCGCCGGCGCCAAGGAAGCCAACGTCGTCGGCATCAACTTTCCCCTCGCCGGCCATGGCGGCTACAACAAACAGCTCGAGCTCAACCATTTCGACCTGTTGATCGACTGGGGCTGGTTCTACTTCATCACCAAGCCGATGTTCCTGGCGCTCGATTACTTCTTCCACCTGGTCGGCAATTTCGGCGTCTCGATCCTGCTGGTGACGGTACTGGTGAAGCTCTTGTTCTTCCCGCTCGCCAACAAATCCTATGCCTCGATGGCGAAGATGAAATCGGTGCAGCCGCAGCTCGCCGCGCTGAAGGAGCGTTACCCCGACGACCGCCAGAAGCAGCAACAGGAGATGATGGAGATCTACAAGAAGGAGAAGATCAACCCGATCGCCGGTTGTCTTCCCGTCCTGTTGCAGATCCCGGTGTTCTTCTCGCTCTACAAGGTTCTGTTCGTCACCATCGAAATGCGCCATGCGCCATTTTACGGCTGGATCAAGGACCTCTCGGCGCCCGATCCGACCACGATCTTCAACCTGTTCGGACTAATTCCGTTCGATCCCATGGTGCTCGGACCGCATGTCGGCCCCTATCTGATGCTCGGCGTCTGGCCGATCATCATGGGCATCACGATGTGGATCCAGATGAAGCTCAACCCGACGCCGCCGGATCCGACCCAGAAGATGATCTTCGACTGGATGCCGCTGATCTTCACCTTCATGCTGGCAGGCTTCCCGGCGGGTCTGGTGATCTACTGGGCCTGGAACAACCTGCTGTCGGTGCTGCAGCAGGGCTTCATCATGCGCAAGAACGGCGTGAAGGTGGAGTTGTTCGACAATCTCAAGGCGACGTTCGTCAAGAAGGCCGAGCAGAAGAGCTGAACGGTACACCCTCATCCTGAGGAGCGCGCCCTTGCGCGCGTCTCGAAGGATGGGCTACGGGCCTCATGGTTCGAGACGGCGCGAAGAGCGCCTCCTCACCATGAGGAACTGAAATAGAAAGCCTTCGCATGACCGACGAACCTGATGCGAAGCTGATCGAGGAAGGGCGAAAACTGTTCGCCGGCGAATGGCAGTTCGTCTGGGCCTCGCCCTCGATCGAAACCCTGCCGCCGATGGCCAGCATGGAGGTGGCGTTCGCCGGCCGCTCCAATGTCGGCAAATCGAGCCTGATCAATGCGCTGACCGGCCGCAACGCGCTGGCGCGCACCTCGCACACACCCGGTCGCACCCAGGAACTGATCTTCTTCGAAGGCCCTGAGAATGCCGGCCTGCGGCTGGTCGATATGCCCGGCTATGGCTACGCCTCGGCGCCGAAGGCCAAGGTCGCGTCATGGACCAAGCTGATCCATCAATTCCTGCAGGGACGCGCCACCCTGGCGCGGGTCTATGTGCTGATCGACGCCCGCCACGGCATCAAGGACGTCGACCGCGACGTGTTGAAGACGCTCGACAAGTCCGCCGTCAGCTATCAGGTGGTGCTGACCAAGGCCGATCAGGTGAAGGCCGCCGAACTGGAAAAGCACATCGAAGAAACCGCCGCCGCGCTCGCCAAGCATCCCGCCGCGTTTCCCGACGTGCTGGTGACCTCATCGCGGAGCGGCACCGGCATGCCGGAATTGCGCGCCGCGATGGTGCGTCTGCTCGGCGAGCGCAGTTGATGTCACGCGCCTGTCGCATCCTGATCGTGCTCGCCGCAATCATGGGCGCCGACGGCGTCATGCTGGCGGCGGCCTCCGCGCATCAGGCCGATGCATCGCGGCTGGCCTCGGCGTCATCGATGCTGCTGTTTCATGCCACCGCCGTTCTCGCCGCCGTGGCCTTGGCCGAACGTGGCCTCATCCACGCCCGCATCGGCATCGTGGCCGGCTTCGGCTTCGTCGTCGCCGCTGGCCTGTTCGCCGGCGACCTGACGCTGCGGCAATATGCCGGACAAGGGTTGTTTCCGATGGCCGCACCCGCAGGTGGGACGTTGTTGATTCTGAGTTGGCTGGCTGTGGCTGTGGCAGCGGCCTGGCCGAGACGCGGATGAAGCGCTAGTTTCTTTCTCCCCTTGTGAGGGCTTTGCGCCCTGCCCGCCAATCAGCTAGAACCCGGCCCGACCTCAGGGAACGATGAGAGCCGCTTCATGACCGACTCGCCAAATATCAGCCCGCTCGATCAGGCCCGCATCCTGTCCGAGGCGCTGCCGCACATGCAGCAATATGACGAGGAAACCATCGTCATTAAATATGGCGGCCATGCCATGGGCGCCGAGGATCTGGCCAAGGCTTTTGCCCGCGACATCGTGCTCTTGGAGCAGACCGCGATCAATCCGGTGGTCGTGCATGGCGGCGGGCCGCAGATCGCGACCATGCTGAAGCGGCTCGGCATCCAGTCCGAATTCGCGGCCGGCTTGCGCATCACCGATGCCGCGACCATCGAGATCGTCGAAATGGTGCTGGCCGGCTCCGTCAACAAGCAATTGGTCAGCTACATCAACGAAGCCGGCGGCAAGGCCGTCGGCCTCAGCGGCAAGGACGGCAACATGGTGAAGGCGTCGAAGACGACCCGCACCATGGTCGATCCGGATTCCAACATCGAAAAGGCTGTTGACCTCGGTTTCGTCGGCGATCCCGACAAGGTGGATTTGACCTTGTTGAACCAGCTGATCGGCTACGAGCTGATCCCGGTGCTGGCGCCGCTGGCGACCTCGCATGACGGGCAGACACTGAACGTCAACGCCGACACCTTTGCCGGCGCGGTCGCCGGCGCACTGAAGGCAAAGCGCCTGCTGCTGTTGACCGACGTGCCCGGCGTGCTCGACAAGTCCAAAAAGCTGATTCCGGAACTGTCGGTGAAGGATGCGCGCAAGCTGATCGCCGACGGCACGATTTCCGGCGGCATGATTCCGAAGGTCGAGACCTGCATCTACGCGCTCGAACAGGGCGTGCAGGGCGTCGTCATCATCGACGGCAAGACACAGCACGCCGTGCTGCTCGAATTGTTCACCAATCAAGGCACGGGTACGCTGATTCACAAGTGACAAGCGCGATCTCCCCGCCTGCGAAGTTCACGCGCCGCTTCCGCGCCAGAATGCGGCGGTACGGGAGGCGCACGGTGCTGGCGCTGCCGGCGGCCGCGGTCTCGCTGTTCGTCTCGTCGTTGCCGGCGCTGACCGATCTCAAACTCTGCAACCGCATGAGTTATGTGGTCGAGGCCGCGATCGGCATCGACGAGAAATCGGCGACCGCCACGCGCGGCTGGTTTCGTATCGATCCCGCCGCATGCCGCGTGGTGCTGCAGGGTGCGCTGACCGCCGACCGCATCCTGCTGAACGCACGCGCGCTTGGCGTCTATGGCGCCTCGCCGATCCCGCAGAGCGGCAACGACACGCTGTGCATCGCGCCGCAGAATTTCGTCATCGCCGCGGCACGCCAGTGCCGCGCCGGACAGACGCCGGCGCCATTCACCCAGATCACGCCGACGCGAACCGACGATGGCAATCTGGTCGCCTATCTCGCCGAGGGCAGCGAATATGACGACGAGCAGGCGCGCCTTGCCGGCATCCAGCGGCTGCTGGTAATCGCGGGCTATGACGCCGCCCCGATCGACGGGGTCGACGGCCCGAAGACGCAGGCAGCCCTGAGCGCGTTCCTGAAAAATCGCGGGCTCGCCGCCGACATCGTGCAGTCGCCGAACTTCTTCACCGCCATGATCGACGCGGTGCAGTCGCCGTCCGCGACGGGGCTCACCTGGTGCAACGACACGCCGCACAGGATCATGGCCGCGGTCGCCACCGACGACGGCAAGATAGTGACGAGCCGCGGCTGGTACCGGATTGATCCCGGCAAATGCCTGCACCCCGACGTGATCGGTCAGCCCAGGCAGGTGTTCAGTTTCGCCGAAGCCGTCGATGGCGAGAACCGCACGGTCAAGCTCAAGGACAAGCCGCTGAACTGGGGCGGCACCAAAGAACTCTGCACGCGCGAGAGCAAATTCGAGATCAACGAACAGGGCGATTGCGGCAGCCGCGGCCTGAGCCCGATCGGCTTTGCCGCCGTCGACATGTCGGGCGGCGGCAAGACACTGCGGTTTGCAATGCCATGATGCAGCCCCGCTTGATCGTCGTCCCTGCGAACGCAGGGACCCATAACCACCAGCGCCGGCTTGAGGCAAGGCATCTGCCGAATTGCCCCAGAGAGAGATTCCGCGGTATGGGTCCCCGCGTTCGCAGGGACGACGGGGTGAGACAGCAATGAAAACCAATTCCCCCCGCGCCTTCACGCACATCGATACCTGGGTGTTCGACCTCGACAACACGCTGTACCCGCATCACGTCAATCTGTGGCAGCAGGTCGACGCCCGGATCGGCGAGTTCATCAGCGCTTACTTGAAGATATCCGCGGCGGAAGCACGGGTGCTGCAGAAGGATTATTACCGCCGCTACGGCACCAGCATGCGCGGCATGATGACCGAGCACGGCGTGCACGCCGACGACTACCTCGCCTATGTGCACAAGATCGATCATTCGCCGCTGGAGCCGAACCCGGCGATGGGATCGGCGATCGCCAAGCTGCCGGGACGCAAGCTGATCCTGACCAACGGCTCGACCGACCATGCCGGCGCGGTGCTGGCGCGGCTTGGCATCGGCGAGCATTTCGAGGCGGTGTTCGACATCATCGCCGCCGAACTGGAGCCGAAGCCGGCGCCGCAGACCTACCGGAAATTCCTCAGGCTGCACGGCGTCGATCCCAAAAAATCCGCGATGTTCGAGGATCTCGCCCGCAACCTCGTGGTGCCGCACGAACTCGGCATGACGACGGTGCTGGTGGTGCCGGACGGGGCCAAGGAAGTGGTGCGCGAGGACTGGGAACTGGAAGGCCGCGACGCCGCCTATGTCGATCATGTCACCGACGATTTGACGGGGTTTTTGCAGGGGCTGCCGCGGGACTAAGGGCGCGCTCGCGCCGCTCACACCAGCCGTCATACCCCGCGAAAGCGGGGTATCCAGTACGCCGCGGCCTCTCGGCTCAATCGCGGGCTTCTCTGGAATACTGGGTCCCCGCCTTCGCGGGGACGACAAGAGAGCAAGCCTTGACTCTCCCCCGGCAAATCCCGAAAAAGCCTCCCGATTCACGTTACAATTGGACCGATTGTCCTGAGGAAATCCCGATGTCCCTGTCCGCGCTGGAATCCACCGTCAACACCGCGTTCGATGCCCGCGACGGCATCTCGACATCGACCAAAGGTGAAGTTCGCGAGGCCGTCGATCATTCGCTCGAGTTGCTCGACAAGGGCGAGGTGCGCGTCGCCGAGCGCGCGACTGACGGCAAGTGGAAGGTCAATCAATGGCTGAAGAAGGCGGTGCTGCTGTCGTTCCGCCTCAACGACATGGGCGCCATCCCCGGCGGCCCCGGCAAGGCGTCGTGGTGGGACAAGGTGCCATCGAAGTTCGAAGGCTGGGGCGAGAACCGTTTCCGCGATGCCGGATTCCGCGCGGTGCCCGGCGCGATCGTGCGCCGCTCGGCCTTCATCGCCCGCAACGTCGTGCTGATGCCGTCCTTCGTCAATCTCGGCGCCTATGTCGATGAAGCCACCATGATCGACACCTGGTCCACGGTCGGCTCCTGTGCGCAGATCGGCAAGCGCGTGCACATTTCCGGCGGCGTCGGCATCGGCGGCGTGCTGGAACCGCTGCAGGCCGAGCCTGTGATCATCGAGGATGACTGCTTCATCGGCGCGCGCTCGGAAGTCGCCGAAGGCGTGATCGTGCGCAAGGGCGCGGTGCTCTCGATGGGCGTGTTCCTCGGCGCTTCGACCAAGATCGTCGACCGCGATACCGGCGAAACCTTCATCGGCGAGGTCCCGGAATATGCCGTTGTCGTGCCCGGCAACCTGCCGGCGCGCCCGCTGAAGAACGGCCAGCCCGGCCCGTCCACCGCCTGCGCCGTGATCGTCAAGCGCGTTGACGAGCGCACCCGGGCCAAGACCAGCATTAACGAACTGCTGCGGGACTAGGCTAGCGGGCTGAGTCTCGGCAGATGCCCGAGGCACGCACGCGCCCTGCCCATTCGCTTCGCGACATTCCCGGCGGGGTGTGGGCGCTGGGCTTCGTCTCGATGCTGATGGACATCTCGTCGGAGATGGTCCATGCGCTGCTGCCGATCTATCTTGTCACCGTGCTCGGCACGTCGATGGTCACCGTGGGCGTGATCGAGGGCATTGCGGAAGCGACCGCGTCGATCACCAAGATCTTTTCTGGCGCGCTTTCCGATTGGCTCGGCAGGCGCAAATGGCTCGCTGCGCTTGGCTACGGCCTCGCGGCGCTGACCAGGCCGATGTTTCCGCTGGCACCGACGGTCGGCTGGCTGGTCGCGGCGCGCTTCATCGATCGGGTCGGAAAGGGCATCCGGGGCGCGCCACGCGACGCGCTGGTGGCGGATCTTGCGCCGGCGCATCTGCGGGGAGCAAGCTTCGGCCTGCGCCAGTCGCTCGACACCGTGGGAGCCTTCGCCGGTCCCTTGCTGGCGATCGGCCTGATGTGGCTGACCGCGGACAATTTCAAGGCCGTGTTCTGGTTCGCGGTCGTCCCCGGCTTTCTGTCCCTGGCCTTGATCATTTTTGCGGTGCGCGAGCCGGATCGCCCCGCAGGCCTACGCAAGGTGCGCAACCCGATCAGCCTTTCCGAAATCAGGAATCTCGGCGCGGCTTATTGGTGGGTGGTGGCGATCGCGACGGTATTCACGCTGGCACGTTTCAGCGAGGCCTTCCTGATCCTGCGCGCGCACGGCGCTGGCGTGCCGCTCACGCTGGTGCCCGTGGTGCTGGTGCTGATGAACGTGGTCTACGCGCTCGCCGCCTACCCGGCCGGCGTCCTGTCGGACCGCATCAATCGCGTCAACGTTCTGGCTTTTGGCATCGTGGTGCTGATCGCCGCCGATATCGCGCTCGCTTTGCTGCCTTCGCTCACCGGGGTCGCGCTCGGCGTCGTGCTGTGGGGCCTGCACATGGGAATGACCCAGGGGCTGCTGGCGACGCTGGTGGCGGATACCGCGCCACCCGAACTGCGCGGCACGGCCTTTGGATTCTTCAACCTGCTGGGCGGTCTTGCGATGCTGGCGGCCAGCGTCATGGCCGGGGCGCTGTGGGATCGTGCGGGGCCGGAAGCCACGTTCTTCGCCGGCGCCGGCTTTGCGCTTGTGGCATTGGCCGGGCTGCTGGCGGTGCGGGGTCGAACCAAAATAGGCCGAATCGAACCAAAATAGCTGGGCCGCGACCAATGTTCCGGAACCGCGGCGTTTTCCGCCGTCCGGAGGCTTGCGATGGACGCCGCCCGTTTACTGTTCAGCTTTAATGGCCGCATCAACCGCGCCAGGTACCTCGCTATCCAGCTCGCGCTCCTGACTTTCTGGCTCGTGCTTTGGCTGAAATCGCCATTCCAGCAATGGGAGATTTTGCAGGCCGGCGCCGTCATCGCGCTGCTCTGGATCAATACAGCCACAACGGGCAGGCGGCTTCACGACCGCGACCGGAGCGGCTGGTGGGCGATTGCGGTTCTTGTCGTTAACCCGCTTTCCTACGCCTATTACGCGCTCTTCTTCGGCCTCTATTTCGGCGTTGATGTTTCCGCCGCGCGGCAGATGCTGCTCGTGATGGGTGCTGTGGCCCTCTCCTTTCTGCAGACCTTGATTGTCATCGAGCTGTTCTTCGTGATCGGAACCGATGGGCGCAACCGGTTCGGGGAAGATCCGACGCGCAACCCTGGCAAATCTCCTGTCGTTTCGCACGCGCAGTCATTCAACGTTCCGGATTTCCTGCTGCAGCGTGCCGGCCCGGTCGCACGCAGCTGATACCTGGCTGATAAGCCCGGAGTTATGCGCATGGATTACGTCTGGTACCTGTTCAGATTTGAGGGCCGCCTCAACCGCGCCAATTTATGGCTGGCGGTGCCAATCGTCCTTTGCCTGATGATGCTGCTGGGCATACTGGCCATGAACCTCACCAAATTGTTCGACGGTCCCAAATCGATCAGCATCAACATCGATGACATCTTCAGCCTGCTCGATCCCGAATCATATCGTTCGCTGTCGGCAGCCAGTCTCGGTCAGGCCGTCATCAAGGCGATCGGAACACCCCTGTTCCTGTGGATTGATCTGGCCATCGCAATCAAGCGGCTGCATGACCGCAACAAGAGCGCCTGGTGGATGATGCTGTTTTTCGTCTTCCCCGGTCTGTTCGACCAATTCGCGGATCGGCTCGGCGATTCCTATCCCATGATGTTTGTCGGGCTCGTCTCGTTCGTTTTCCGTGTCTGGGGTTTCATCGAACTGTTTTTCCTCAAGGGCACCACGGGGCCCAACCGGTTCGGCGCCGACCCGCTGGTGCCGATCGATACGCGGCCGCCCTGGGACCAGCAGAGCGAGATCGAAATGGTGCCGCACAAGGCTGGCCCGCCGCCGGTATAGCGTGTTAAGCGGGGGTATGAATGACGCCGTTTCCATTACCCGCGACCTCGTCCGCTGCCCCTCCGTCACCCCTGCCGATGCCGGCGCGCTCGGCGTTCTCGAAAGCATTCTGAAGGCTGCCGGCTTCGAGGTGCATCGCGTGACGTTCAGCGAGCCCGGCACATCGGACATCGACAACCTCTACGCCCGCATCGGCGACAGCACCCCGCATATCACCTTCGCGGGCCATACCGACGTGGTGCCGGCCGGCGATGAGGCCGCATGGAGCCACGGCGCGTTCTCCGGCGACGTCAGGGATGGCTACCTCTATGGCCGCGGCGCGGTCGACATGAAGGGCGGCATCGCCTGCAGCGTCGCGGCCGTGCTGCAATATCTCGCCGACCATGACGGCAAGCCAAAAGGTTCGATCTCGTTCCTGATCACCGGCGACGAGGAAGACATTTCCGTCAACGGCACCATCAAGCTGCTGAAATGGTGCGCCGAGCGCGGCGAGAAATTCGACCATTGCGTGCTCGGCGAGCCCAGCAATGTCGAGGTGCTCGGGGATTGCATCAAGATCGGCCGCCGCGGTTCGCAATCCGGCACGCTGTTCGTCGACGGCGTGCAGGGCCATGTCGCCTATCCGCATCGCGCGGCCAACCCGGTGCCGGATATTTCGCGGCTGATCGTGGCACTGAGCGACGAGCCGCTCGACCACGGCAGCGCGCAATTTCAAGCGTCCAATCTCGAATTCACCTCCGTTGATGTCGGCAACACCGCAAGCAACGTGATCCCGGCGCAGGCGCGCGCGAAATTCAACATCCGCTTCAACGACAACCACACGCAGGAGACATTGCGGGCGCTGGTCGAGGAGCGGTTGGTAAAGGCCACCGGCAACCGCATCCGCGCGCGCATCGTGTGGGAGCCGTCGAACTCCAACGTGTTCGTGACAAAGCCCGGCGCCTTCACCGACCTGGCCGTCAGCGCGATCGAAGAGGTGACGGGACGCAAGCCGGAATTGTCGACCTCCGGCGGCACCTCGGACGCCCGCTTCATCTCGCGCTATTGCCCGGTGATCGAGTTCGGCCTGGTCGGCCAGACCATGCACCAGGTCGACGAGCGCACGCCGGTGTCGGATCTGGAGAAGCTGACAAAGGTCTATCGCGGAATACTGGATCGGTATTTTGCTTGACGTGTTTCTGCTCCCTCGCCCCGCGCTTGCGGGGAGAGGGCTGGGGTGAGGGGCTCTCTCAACCGGAACGATTCGTGGAGAGACCTGTACCCCCTCACCCGGCGCTACGCGCCGTACTTTCCATTTGCGCGACCAATGCTTGATGTTGTGTTCACGCTGGATCGCGGCTTGGATTTCATCGTGATACTCGAAGTAGACGAGGCGCTTGACCGAATATCTCTTCGTAAAGCCAGCTATTAATCCATTTCTGTGTTCATAGATTCGTCGAACAAGGTCGCTCGTCACCCCGACATACAGAATGCCATTGGGTGCGCTCGCCATAATGTACAAGAAAGGCCAGACAAAAAATCGCGAAAACAACCCCATGCAAAGTATCGGTGGGGGGTCCTAGTAATCTACACGTACCAGATATAGCCCGTCCGGCGGCGCGACGGGGCCGCAGGCGGCGCGGTTGCGGGCAGCGAGGGCGGCGGCAAGATCGACGGCGCTCCAGCGGCCTTCACCGACCCAGACCAGCGAGCCCACCATCGAGCGCACCTGGCTGTGCAGGAACGAGCGCGCCGAGGTCAGAATAGAGACCGCATCGCCGTCCCTGATGACGTCGAGCTGGTCGAGCGTCTTCTCCGGCGATTTCGCCTGGCACTCGGTATCGCGAAACGTCGTGAAATCATGCCTGCCGAGCAGCCGCTGCGCGGCGGCGTGCATCGCGTCGGTGTCGAGATGCCGCGGCACTCGCCAGGTTTTCCCGATATCGAGCGCGAGGTTGGCGCGATGGTTGGTGATGCGGTAGCGGTAATGCCGCTTGGTGGCGGAGAACCGCGCCTCGAAATCATCGGCGACGATCTCGGCGCTGAGCACGCCGATCGGATGCGGCCGCAGATGGGCGTTCAGCCCGTCGCGCAAGCGTCCCGGCGGAAACGGTTTTTCGATATCGCAATGGGCGATCTGGCCCAGCGCGTGCACGCCGGCGTCGGTTCGCCCGGCGCCGTGGACGCGCACCTGTTCGCCGCAGATCGCCTTAACCGCGGTTTCCAGCGCGCCCTGCACGGTCGATCCGTTGTCCTGGATCTGCCAGCCGCTGAAGGGACCGCCGTCATATTCGATGATGAGTTTGTAGCGGGGCATATCGATCCAAATAGGTCGTCATCATCCGCGAAGGCGGATGATCCAGTACTCCGCGGCAGTTCGGTTTAATCTCAAGCAGCACGGCGTACTGGATACCCCGCCTGCGCGGGGTATGACAGTCACGAAAGCCGCGCCGGCGGCTTCAACGGCGTGCCGCGCAAAAAATCCGCTGATTTCATCGGCGCCTTGCCGGCGCGCTGCAGTTCCAGAATTTTGATCGCGCCGTCGCCGCAGGCAATCGTGAGCTGGTCGTCGAGCGCCTCGCCCGGCGCACCCGTACCCTCGGCCGGCTCACAGCGCAGGATTTTCAGGCGCGCGGCCTCGCCGTCGAGATCGGCCTCGCACCAAGCGCCGGGAAACGGCGACAGCCCATGAATGTGCCGCAGCACCTCACGCGCCGGCCGGTTCCAGTCGATCCGCGCCTCGGCCTTCTCGATCTTGGCGGCGTAAGTGACGCCCTGTTCGCTTTGCTTGCGCAATTGAAGCCCGCCGCGTTCCAGCCCGCCCATCGCGCGCACCATCAGGTCGGCGCCCAGGGGAGCCAGCGCGTCGTGCAGATCGGCTGCGGTCATGGTGTCCGATATGGTGAGGCGCTCGGCCATCGCGACGTCGCCGGTATCGAGGCCGACATCCATCTTCATCACCATCACGCCCGACTCGGCGTCACCTGCCATGATGGCACGGTTGATCGGCGCGGCGCCGCGCCAGCGCGGCAGCAGCGAGCCGTGCAGGTTGAAACAGCCAAGCGGCGGCGCATCCAAAATCGCCTGCGGCAGGATCATGCCATAGGCGACGACCACGGCGGCATCCGCATTGTGCGCGCGAAACGTCTCGAGCGCTTCCGGCGTCTTCAAGGTGCTCGGCGTCAACACGGGTATGCCGAGCCGCCGCGCTTCCTGCTCGACCGGCGTGACCTGCAACTTCATGCCGCGTCCGGCCGGTTTTGGCGCGCGGGTGTAGACCGCCGCGATCTCATGGCCGTGAGCCACGAGTTCCAGCAGCGTCGGCACCGCGAAATCGGGCGTGCCCATGAAGATCAAGCGAAGAGGCATGTCGGCAGCGTTTTCCTAACTCGGCATCTAGGTAACGAGCGTCATCTCAGCGTAATGGCTTCGCCATTATCGCCGAAGGTGCGAGCCCTTGCGAGCCTCGAAGGATGCGCAGGAAAGAAAGAATGTCGCTTGCGGCTGCCGTCGCCCTTCGAGGCTGCGGCGCCAAGAGGCGCCTTCGCACCTCAGGGTGACGGCGAGCCTAGCCTACTCCGCCGCGCGCTTCGCGGCCTTGGTGAACTTCTTCATCACGCGGTCGCGCTTCAGCTTGGACAAGTAATCCACGAACAGCACGCCGTTGAGGTGGTCGATCTCGTGCTGGATGCAGGTGGCGAACAGGCCGTCGGCGTCTTCCTCGTGCACCTTGCCGTCGAGATCGGTATAGCGCACGCGCACCTGGGCCGGCCGCTCCACCGCCTCGTAATATTCGGGGATCGAGAGACAGCCTTCCTCGTAGACCGAAAGTTCCTCGGACGAGGAGACGATCTCCGGGTTGATGAAGACGCGCGGCTGCGGCCTGGTCTCGCCGTCCTCGGTCTTCTTGGCGAGGTCCATGGTGATCAGCCGCAGCGGCTGCGCGACCTGGATCGCGGCCAGCCCAATGCCGGGCGCGTCGTACATGGTCTCGAACATGTCGTCGGCGAGCTTGCGGATCTCCGCCGTCACCTTTTCGACGGGTTTGGAGACGAGCCGCAACTGCTTGTCCGGCAGGATGATGATTTCTCGGATGGCCATGATGGGGCGATTTAAGCTGCTGATTTGCTGCGGTCAATGCGCGGCGGAACCGGTTAAGGCGGCCTTAACCATGATTTTTAAGGCCGCGTTAACCACGAAAATTAAGCTTCCATTTACCATAAATGTTCCCTCTTCGTTCGCGTTATCAAGCGAATCGGCTACAAGCAGCCCATGAACGAGATTCTTTTTGTCATCGGCGACCTGCCGATTCGTGTCGTCGACGCCCTGATCGGCCTTGGCGTGCTGGCGCTGGTGCTGCTGCTCACCATTGCCATCGTGATTGCCCGGTCGGGCCGTCGCGGCGCGGAACTCGCCATGGCGCAGGCGATCCGGGCCGATGAGCTCGAAGAGCGCCTGAGCGAAATGCTTCGCGCCCAGAGCGAATCCACCGGCCGGGTCGATGCGATGGGACAGGCGCTGGCCGGCCGCCAGGCCGAGATGGCCCGCGCCGTCAACGAGCGGCTGGATTCGGTGACCCACCGGGTCGGCCAGTCGATGGAAGCGACCACGCGCAACACCATGGACAGTTTGCGGGCGCTGCATGAGCGGCTCGGCATTATCGACAATGCGCATAAAAATCTCACTGACCTGACCTCGCAAGTCACCACGTTGCGCGACGTGCTCGCCAACAAGCAGTCGCGCGGCGCGTTCGGCCAGGCGCGGATGGAAGCCATCGTCCAGGACGGCATGCCGATGGGTTCCTACGAATTCCAGCACACGCTCTCGACCGGCAAGCGGCCGGATTGCGTGGTGTTCCTCCCCGATCAGCGCCCGCTCTGCATCGATGCGAAATTTCCGCTGGAAGCGATGACCGCGCTGCACGACGCCCGCACCGACGAGGAAAAGAAATACGCCACCCAGCGGCTGCGCGCCGACGTGATGAAGCATGTCAACGACATCGCCGAGAAATACTTGATCGCCGGCGAAACCCAGGACACCGCGCTGATGTTCGTGCCGTCAGAATCGGTCTATGCGGAGATACACGACGGCTTCGACGACGTGATCCAGAAGGCCTACCGCGCCCGCGTCGTGCTGGTGTCGCCGTCGCTGCTGATGCTGGCGATCCAGGTCATGCAGCAGATCCTCAAAGACGCACGGATGCGCGACGCCGCCGACCAGATCCGCACCGAGGTGATGAATCTGGGCGACGATCTCGGCCGCCTGCGCGACCGCGTGCTAAAACTGCAGAAGCATTTTGGCGATGTAAACGAGGACGTCCGGCAAATCCTGATTTCCGCCGACAAGATCGAAAAGCGTGCAGGAAGGATCGAGGATCTGGATTTCAGCAAGACCGAAACCCCGGCCGAGGTCCCGCGGATCGTCAAGGCGGGGGCACCGGAACTGTTTCCATTGCAGCGGAAGATGCAGGCTGGGGAATAGCCGCTACAGAAACGGTGTCATCGCCCGGCTTGACCGGGCGAATCCGCCCAGTATTCCAGAGGCCGCAGATGGGTACCCGCAGCTTCTACGTCTATATCCTCGCCAGCCGGATCGGCGGGACGCTTTACATCGGCGTCACCAACGACCTGATTCGTCGCGTTGCCGAGCATCGCCTGAAGTCGGTCAAAGGATTCACGAAGAAGTACGATGTCGACAAACTGGTCTATTTCGAGCAATTCGATGACGCTGAAAATGCGATCAAGCGCGAGAAGCTACTGAAGAAATGGAATCGCGCCTGGAAAATCAGATAGAAGAGCTCAATCCCAATTGGGATGATATGTACCCCAGCATAGCCGGCGTTTGAGTGTCTTCGCTATTTCCAATTCTCCGTCATACCCCGCGAAGGCGGGGTATCCAGTAGCACGAGGAAACAGTTAGCGAACTTAGGCTTCGCGGAGTACTGGATCGTCCGCCTTCGCGGACGATGACAGCCCGGTGGGTGGCTTGACCGGGCGATGACAGTATCATTTTTGGCCTCCGAATCTGCTAACACCTGCCCATGAACGCACCTGAAGCCCCCTCTACGCCAGCGCAATCTGCAGCATCACCCCGCGCCTCCTGGCACGACGCATGGACGGTGTATCTGCAGCCGCGCGTGCTGATCGTGATGATGCTCGGCTTTTCGTCCGGGCTGCCGCTGGCGTTGTCGGGATCGACGCTGCTGGTGTGGGTCAGCGAGAACGGCGTCAGCCTCGGCACCATCGGCCTGTTCACCTTGGTGGGCACGCCCTACACGCTCAAGTTCCTGTGGGCGCCACTGGTGGATGGACTTAACATTCCGCTGCTAACGCGCTGGCTCGGGCGGCGGCGCGGCTGGCTGGTCTTCACCCAACTGCTGCTGATGGCCGCGATCCTCGGACTGGCGCTGACCGATCCCGCGCGCTCGCCGTTCTACGTGGCGCTCGGCGCCCTGCTGGTCGCCACGGCCTCGGCAACGCAGGACATCGTGGTCGATGCTTACAGGGTCGAAAGCCTCGCGGAGAACGAACAGGCCGCAGGCATGGCGTCCTATGTGGCGGCCTATCGCGTCGGCATGGTGGCGTCCACGGCCGGAGCGCTGTTTCTCGTCACGGGCTTCGAGTATGCCGGGCTGTCACGGCTCGATGCCTGGATGGCGAGTTTCGCTGTCATGGCGGCGCTGGTGCTGATTGGCATCGTCACGGTGCTGTGCGCGCGGGAGCCGGAGCAGTCCCGCATTGCTGACGCCGCAGCAGGCGGAAAGCCTTCGGTCGGCCGCATCGCCGAGGCCGCGATGGGCTCTTTCAGCGAGTTCCTGACCCAGCGCTATGCCATCGTCGTGCTGGTGTTCGTGATGCTGTTCAAATTCACCGACGCCTTCGCCGGTGCGATGACGGTACCGTTCATCATCGACATCGGCTTTACGCGCAACGACTATGCCATCATCGTCAAAGGCGTCGGCCTGGCCGCGACCCTGATCGGCGGTTTTGCCGGCGGCTTCCTCGCGCGCGGCTACTCGCTGGTGACCTGCCTGTGGATCGGCGGCCTGCTGCAGGCGGTGTCCAATCTCACCTTCACCTGGCTGGCGCTGGTCGGGCCGCAGCAATGGGCGCTGACCGTCGCCGTCTCGGTGGAAGCGTTCACCGGCGCGATCGGCACGGTGATCTTCGTCGCCTATCTCTCTGCGCTGTGCAGGAATCCGTTGCACACCGCCACGCAATACGCGCTGCTCACCGCGCTGGCGTCAGTCGGCCGCATCTATCTGTCTTCCGGCGCAGGCTTTGTGGCGGAAAAAACCGGCTGGCCGCTGTTCTTCGTGACTTCCGTTGCGGTCGCGGTGCCGAGCCTGATCCTGCTGGTGTGGCTGCAGCAACGCGGGCATTTCGATAAACTGGGGCCGGCGAAGGTTTAGGCTCCGCCGTCGTCAGCCGGCTTGGCCGGGTGACCCAGCATTCCAGAGACGCCGATTATTGAATCGAGGAGCCGCGGAGTACTGGGTCGCCCGGTCAAGCCGGGCGATGACAGTGGTGTTTGTGACGAACGGCGGCGACAACTCAATGCTTGGTCACGACGCTCCATTTGGTGATCACGGCTTCGCTCATCTGCCCGGCATCCTGCGCGCAGGCGATTTCATCGACTTTCACCGAGATTTCCTTGCCGATGAAGTTCTTCAGCTGCGCGGCTTGCGCGTCGTTCGCGGTGATCAGCTGGAACGTTTCGGGGCCGGTCTCCAGGTTGCACAGCCCGTTCGGCGGCGGCAGCCGGCGCGGCTCGCTGGTGAGCTGATAGGTGGCGACGCGCTTGCCGTTCTTGCCGCCACGAACCTTCATGGCGTTGAGTTCCCCCGACAGGACGTCGCCGGCATTGATCGGCTTGCCCGGCTTCGGCGCAGGCTCGGCCTGCTGCGCCCGTGCGGAAGGCGCGGCCAAAGCCGCCGCCATGATGGCCGCAATACAAAGGCGCTTGCCGAATCGTGGTTTCGTCATGTCGATCAGTTCCGTTTATGTTGGTTAGAACAGCGTTCGCTGCCGCATCGCTGCGGATAGCGTACCTTCATCGAGATAATCAAGCTCGCCGCCGACCGGCACGCCGTGGGCCAGCCGCGTGACCTTGACGTTGGCTTCCTGCAACAAATCGGTGATGTAATGCGCCGTGGTCTGGCCATCCACCGTTGCATTCAGCGCCAGGATAATCTCGCTGACCTGCTGGTCATGCGCCCGCGCCACCAGCGCGTCGATGGTGAGGTCCTGCGGGCCGACGCCGTCGAGCGGCGACAGCGTGGCGCCCAGCACGTGATAGCGGCCGTTGGTCGCATTGGCCCGTTCCAGCGCCCACAAATCCGCGACGTCGGCGACCACGACGATGGTGGTGGGATCGCGCCGCGGGTCGGTGCATACCGTGCAGGGATTTTGCGTATCGATATTGCCGCAGGTCTTGCAGACCTGGATCTTTTCGATCGCCACCTGCAGCGCGCCGGCAAGCGGCGTCATCAGCGCTTCGCGCTTCTTGATCAGATGCAGCGCCGCGCGCCGCGCCGAACGCGGCCCAAGCCCCGGCAGCCGCGCCAACAGCTGGATCAGACGTTCGATTTCGGGGCCGGCAACCGCGGTAGCCATTTCAGGTGAGACCAAGCCTTCTTAGGTTAGACCAAGGCTTCTTAGGTTAGACCAAGGCCTGGCGGCAAGCCGAGCCCGCCGGTCAGCGCCTGCATCTTTTCCTGCATCGCGGTTTCCGCCTTGCGTCGCGCGTCGTTATGCGCGGTCACCAGCAGGTCTTCGAGGATTTCGCGGTCTTCCGCCTTCATCAGCGACGGATCGATCTTGACCGCCTTCACTTCCATCTTCGCGGTCATCCGCACGGCAACCATGCCGCCGCCGGAGATGCCCTCGACTTCGACATTGCCGAGTTCTTCCTGCATCTCCTGCATCTTCGATTGCAGCTGCGCCGCCTGCTTCATCATGCCGAGAAAATCAGCCATTTGAGTTTCCTTGGGTGCGTCCTCACAAAATATCGATCAATCGTCGTCCCTGTCCGAACGCTCGGTCGGGTCTTCACCCATTACATCGGTATCCGGCGGCTCGGCGGCAAGCTTGCGCACCTCGACGACCTTGGCGCCGGGAAACCGCGCCAGCACCTCCTGCACGCGCGGATCGGCCTCCGCGGCCCGCGCATGTTCGTTCCTGGCATGCTCGTTCTGCGAACGCAGCGTCGGCTGGCCGGCCTCGTTGGAAACGATCACGGTCCAGCGCCTGCCGGTCCATTGTTCCAGCTTGCGGGAGAGATCGCTGACCAGCGCCCGCGCCGCGTGGCGTTCGAGTGCGACTTCCAGCCGCCCGTCCTCCAGGCGCACGAGCCGCATGTCGGCTTCGAGTGCCGCCTTGATCAGCAGATCGCGCTTCTCGCCGGCCAGCGCGACCAGCTGCGTAAAGCTGGTGATTCGCAACGCCGGCGCGGACTGCGCCTCCGGCGCCGGCGAGGCCATTTGCGGGCGCGCGGACGCCTCGGCGCCGGAGCGCTGCGCCGTGGGCCCACGCATCGGCGCGGACTGCATCGACGAAACGGTCGAAGCGGGCGCGGCGCGCGACGGCGCGCCGTTGCCCGAAACGACCGGCGATCCGCCGCCGTTCTGCTCGATCATCCGGATCGCTTCGTCCGGCGTCGGCATGTCGGCGACATAGGCGATGCGCACCAGCACCATTTCGCCGGCGGCCGCCGGCCGCGTCGCGGTCTGCACTTCGGCGATGCCTTTCAGCAGCATCTGCCACATCCGCGACAGCACCCGCATCGAAAGCTTTGCCGCAAAATCACGGGCGCGCACGCGCTCGGTCTCGCCATAGGCGACGTTGTCGGCGGTGGCCGGCACGGCCTTCACGCGGGTGACGAAATTGACGAATTCGGCCAGATCCGACAGCACCACGACCGGATCGGCGCCGACGTCATACTGCTCGCGGAATTCCTTGAAGGCGCTGGCGATATCGCCGCGTGCCAGCGATTCAAAGAGATCGATGACGCGGGTGCGATCGGCGAGCCCGAGCATCTGCCGTACCGCGTCCGCGCGCACGGTGCCGGCGGCATGCGCGATCGCCTGGTCGAACAGCGACAGCGAATCGCGCACCGAGCCTTCTGCGGCGCGGGCGATGATGCCAAGCGCTTCGGGCTCGACCTCGACGCCTTCCTTGGTTGCGATATTGGACAGATGCCCCATCAGCACGTCGGCCTCGACCCGGCGGAGGTCAAAACGCTGGCAGCGCGACAGCACCGTCACCGGAACCTTGCGGATTTCGGTGGTCGCGAACACGAATTTGGCGTGCTCCGGCGGTTCCTCCAGCGTCTTCAGGAACGCGTTGAAGGCCGCCGTCGACAGCATGTGGACTTCGTCGATGATGTAGACCTTGTAGCGGGCACTCGCCGGTGCATAGCGCACGCTGTCATTGATCTGGCGGACGTCGTCGACGCCGGTATGCGAGGCGGCGTCCATTTCCAGCACGTCCATGTGGCGGCTTTCCATGATCGCCTGGCAATGCACGCCGAGCGTGGGCATCTGGATCGCCGGCCCCTTCACCGAGCCGTCAGCCATTTCGTAATTCAGCGCGCGGGCAAGGATCCGCGCCGTGGTGGTTTTGCCGACCCCGCGCACGCCGGTCAGGATCCAGGCCTGCGGGATTCGCCCGGTTTCGAACGCATTCGAAACGGTGCGGACCATGGCCTCCTGGCCGATCAGGTCCTCGAAACTGGAGGGGCGGTATTTGCGCGCCAGCACCCGGTAGGGCTTGCCGGCCTCAGGTGCGCCACCGAGGGCAAAGCCGCCCTGGTCGGCGCTGTCTGATTTGGCTTGATCAGGCTTTTCTTGGGGGGCGCCAGCGTCACTCATCGGTCGATCCGCAATTGATTGTCTCTCAAGGCCGGCTTGCGGAACGGCGGATTGTTTTGCGCGTATTCTGATCGCAAAACCGGTCCCCACTTTTGCGGAATACGCGCGTATCAAGCGCCAAGGGCGGGCCTCGCCGCTTTCAGCGCGATTCGCTCGAAAAACCGGTAGGAGACTGACGAGCGACCCGATCCGGACCTCGTTAGGGCTGCTTCCTTCCGGACCTGACCCGGTTGGCGAGTGGCTCGTCCACCGCCAATCTCCCGGTCCTTATTTGGGGCCAAAAGGGCCGGAAAGCAAGCGGGGTGTCGGCTGTCATACCCCGCGAAAGCGGGGTATCCAGTAAACTCCGGCCTATCGATGAGCCGAGAGGCCGCGGCGTACTGGATCATCCGCTTTCGCGGATGATGACAGCTTGATAAGAGGTTAGACCGGTGCCCCAAAGAAAGGCGCTTATGAGCCCCACACGTACCGGGCATTCGGGAACTCTAAATGTCCGCATCCGACTGGTCGCTGCACTCCCAGCTCAAGAAAGACACCATCGACATCGGCGACCTGCCGCTGTGCCGGGTGCTGGTCATCAAGGACGCACATTACCCGTGGCTGCTGCTGGTGCCGCGCCGCGAAGGCGCGGTTGAGATCATCGACCTCGACGAGGTAGCGCAGGCGCAATTGATGACGGAAGTCTCGCGCGTCGCCCGCGCCCTGAAAGAGATCACCAAATGCGACAAGCTCAATATCGCGGCATTGGGTAATCTGGTGCCGCAACTGCATGTTCACGTCATCGCGCGCCGCACCAGCGACGCCGCCTGGCCGCGGCCGGTCTGGGGCGTGATGCCGCCACTGGCGCATGACGCCGAAGAAGTCCAGAATTTCATCAGCGCGCTCCGCCGCAAGATTTGGCTAGGTTGAATTCATGTCCGCATTCGATTCGTTTCCGCTCGGCAAGCCGGCTTTCGTTACCCATGTGCTCGACCGCGCCGCGCATCTGCGCAGCAATGACGAAAAACTGTTCGCGCTGGAAAGCCACCCCGACGCCCGCGCCTATGTGATCTACCGCGACTCGCTGCTGGTGCGGCAGGAGGCCGGCGGCTCGCGCGTCCTGCTCAGCGTCGATGAAGCGGTGAAACTCGGCGCCAATCCCGGCACGATCTTCCTCGGCCTGCGCGACGGCGCGCCTGTCTTCGGCATGGGCATTGCGGCAAATGCGGTGGAAAAGCTGCTGACGCGCGACGACGTCGCGGTCACTGAATTGCGCGGCATGGTGATGCAGGGCGCGGTGCCGACCGAACAGCTCTCGGCGATCGCGATGGCGAAATCGATGGTGAGCTGGCATCAGCGCCACGGCTATTGCGCCAATTGCGGCACCCGCACCGCGATGAAGGAGGGCGGCTGGAAGCGCGAGTGCCCGAGTTGCAAGGCCGAACATTTTCCGCGCACCGATCCGGTCGTGATCATGCTGGTCACTCATGGTGACAGATGTCTGCTGGGACGGCAGAAGCAGTTTTTGCCAGGGATGTGGTCGTGCCTGGCGGGATTCGTCGAGGTCGCCGAAACCATCGAGGACGCGGTCCGGCGCGAGATTTTCGAGGAATCCGGGATTCACTGCACCGACGTGACCTATTACATGACGCAGCCGTGGCCCTACCCTTCGTCGCTGATGATTGGATGCGCCGCGCGCGCAACCTCGGACGAAATCGTGGTCGACAAGGCCGAACTGGAAGATGCACGCTGGTTCACTCGCGACGAAGTGACCCTGATGCACAGCCGGACACATCCCGACGGCATGTTTGCCGCACATCCGTTCGCGATCGCTCACCATTTGATCGGACGGTGGGTGCATGGGGCCAACGATACCGGCGCATAGGGGGAACCCTCCGATGGACCAAGACATTGATCCCCGACCTCGTTGCTCTTCTGGGTTCCAGATGGCGGAACCGGCATGACGGATTCCGGGATGAACTTTCACGACAAGGCACCGAAACTCCCGCCGCGCGTTCTGTGCATCGGCATGCCGGTGCGCGATCTGACCTTTCATACGCCAGGTGTTCCTGGGCGCGGCTCCAAGGAGAACGCCACCGCATTCGACGAAATCTGCGGCGGCAACGCGCTCAACGGCGCGATCGGCATCGTTCGGCTCGGTGGCCGCGCCTCGATCTGCGGGCCGATGGGCGATGCCAAGGAAACATCGAGTCGCTTCATCTTCGATCAGATGGCGCATGAGGGCATCGAGACGAAACATCTCATCCACATGCCCGGCCTGGTGACGCCGATCTCGGCGGTGATGATCGATCCTTCCGGCGAACGCACCATCGTGACCTTCCGCGACCCAGAGCTGTGGCATGTGAAATTGCCCGACTTCGACACGCTGCTGGACGATTGTGCCGCCATTCTCACCGAGAGCCGTTGCGCGGAATTCTGCACCGATCTCTGTGCCGAGGCGCAAAGGCGCGGCATCCCCGTGATCGTCGATGTCGACCGTGCGATGTCCCTGCGGGAGGGGCTGCTCAACGCGTCGTCGCATCTGGTATTCTCCAGCGAGCCGTTGCAGGAGACCGCCGGGGTTACCGACGACGCCCAGGCGCTGACGAAAATCGCCAAACTGACCAAGTCGTTCCTGGCCGGAACCCGCGGGGCACGCGGCACGATCTGGCTCGACGAAAATCAGGGCATCCAGGAGACGCCGGCGTTCCCGGTCCACACCGTCGACACCTTGGGCGCCGGCGACGTGTTCCATGGCGCCTTTGCGCTCGCGATCACCGAGGGACAGGAATTGCGGGAGGCGCTGCGGTTCGCCTCGGCGGCCGCCGCGCTGAAATGCACCCGCTTTGGCGGCGCCTTTGCCGCCCCGCAACGTACTGAAGTTGAAGAGCTTTTGAACCAAGGCCAGGGTGCTGGGTCAACCTCGACCGGTCAATAAATGGGCTTGATATAGAAGATTTTTCTATATATGAGGAATGAGAGCCTCATCTATGGAACATTCTTCTCATGACCGACGCTGCAATCCAGATTCACGAAGCCAACCGCCGCCTCGATGCCATCGACCGCAAAATCCTGACGGTGCTGCAGGAGGACGCCTCGCTGTCGGTGGCCGAGATCGGCGACCGGGTCGGGCTGTCCTCGACGCCGTGCTGGAAGCGGATCCAGCGGCTCGAAGCCGACGGGGTGATCCTGCGCCGGGTCGCCCTGGTCGACCAGAACAAGATCGGGCTCGGCATTTCCGTGTTCGTCTCGGTCGAAAGCTCCGACCATTCCGAGGCCTGGCTGAAGACCTTCGCCAGCGCTGTCAGCGCCATGCCCGAGGTGATGGAGTTTTACCGGATGGCGGGCGACGTCGATTACATGCTGCGCGTCGTGGTCGCCGACATGGCGAGCTATGACGTGTTCTACAAGAAGCTGATCAGCGCCGTGCCGCTGAAGAATGTCACCTCGCGCTTTGCGATGGAAAAGATCAAGTCGGTAACCGCACTGCCGGTGCCGGCGGCGTAAGGCGATTCCCGAATACCTTCCGGTGTCGTCGCCCGCGAAGGCGGGCGATCCAGTATTCCAGAGAAGGCAGCGATTAAGCCGAGAAGCCGCGGCGTACTGGATCCCCGCCTTCGCGGGGATGGCGGCGGTGGGCGGGGCGAGGTAAAAACCCTCAAATCTTCTGATTGTATTCGCCGACTTCGGGATGGGTGCGCAGCACCACATTCATCGCCTCGAACATGTCGTGCATCCGCTGCTCGGCGACCGGGCTCTCGACCACCACGACCAGTTCCGGCTTGTTGGAGGACGCCCGCACCAGGCCCCAGCTGCCGTCTTCGACGGTGACCCGCACGCCGTTGACGGTGACGAGATCGCGGATCTTTTGGCCGGCAACCTTTTCGCCGTTGTTCTGCAACGTCTCGAAATGCTTCACCACGGCGTCGACCACGCCGTATTTGGTCTCGTCGGCGCAATGCGGCGACATCGTCGGCGATGACCAGGTCTTCGGCAGCGCGTCTTTCAGATCCGCCATCGATTTTCCGGTGGCGCGATCGAGCATCTCGCAGATCGCGATTGCCGAGACCAGGCCGTCGTCATAGCCGCGGCCGAACGGCTTGTTGAAGAAGAAGTGCCCGGATTTTTCGAAGCCCGCCAGCGCGCCTGACTCGTTGGTGCGGCGCTTCATGTAGGAATGCCCGGTCTTCCAATACTGCGTTTTGGCGCCCTGCTTCTGCAGCACCGGATCGGTGACGAAAAGCCCGGTCGATTTCACGTCGACCACGAACAGCGCATCCTTGTGGATCGCCGACATGTCCCGCGCCAGCATCACGCCGACCTTGTCGGCGAAGATCTCCTCGCCGGTGTTGTCGACGACGCCGCAACGGTCGCCGTCGCCGTCGAAGCCCAAGCCCACATCGGCCTTGTGCTTCAGCACTTCGTCGCGGATCGCGTGCAGCATCTCCATGTCTTCGGGATTCGGATTGTACTTTGGAAAGGTGTGATCGAGCTCGGTATCGAGCGGGATCACCTCGCAGCCGATCGCTTCCATCACCTGCGGCGCGAACGCGCCCGCGGTGCCGTTGCCGCAGGCGACCACGACCTTCAGCTTGCGCTTCAGCTTCGGGCGCTGCGTGAGGTCGGCAATGTAGCGCGCCGGAAAATTCTCGTGGAATTGATAGGAGCCGCCGGCCTTGTTCTTGAAATCGGCGTTGAGCACGATTTCCTTCAACCGCGTCATCTCGTCGGGGCCGAAGGTCATCGGCCGGTTGGCGCCCATCTTGACGCCGGTCCAGCCATTGTCGTTATGCGACGCGGTGACCATGGCGACGCAGGGCACGTCGAGCTCGAACTGCGCGAAATAGGCCATCGGCGTCACCGCAAGGCCGATGTCGTGCACCTTGCAGCCCGCCGCCATCAGGCCCGAGATCAGCGCATATTTGATCGAGGCCGAATAGCCGCGAAAATCGTGCCCGGTAACGATCTCCTGCTTGACGCCGCGTTCCGCGATCAGCGCGCCGAGCCCCATGCCCAGCGCCTGAATGCCCATCAGGTTGATTTCCTTGCCGAACAGCCAGCGCGCGTCATATTCGCGAAAGCCCGTCGCCTTCACCATCGGCTCGGATTCATAGGCATAGGTATTCGGAACCAGTACGGATTTCGGCTTCGGAAACATCTGACATGGCCTCGTGAGATACAGAAGGGCAACGCCGCAGGCTTAGCGAAAGCGCAAGCGCGGCGGAAGGCGGGATTAGCGGCTTTTGGCGATTAATTGCGGCGGATTTGGAGGCAGAACTGCCTAGAGCGTCAGCTCTGATTGCGAAAACGCTTTATTGCTCCAGCACCAGTCGGCCGTTGGCGTATTCGAAGCGCTTCAGCTTCGACAGGAACGACAGGCCGAGCAGGTTTTCCGACAGGGCTTCGTCGGGCAATACCATGGCGTCGACGTCGCGCACCACGATTCCGCCGAGATCGATCATGGCGATCCGCGACCGCGCCGCCTTGATGGTGCCGTTGGCGGTGGAGACGGTCGCATTGTAGTCGCCGCGCGCGGGACGCAGGCCGAACCGCGCCGCCGACTTCTCGTTCAGCGCCACCAGCGAAGCGCCGGTGTCGACCATGAAGTCGATACGCTGACCATCGATCCGGCCGTCGGCCTGGAAATGGCCGCGCGCGTCTCTGGGAATGCTGATGCTGCGGGAGCCTGCCTGCGCGACCGTCGCCGTTTCGGCTTTCTGTGGCTTGGCATTGGCGGAGGCCAGCGTCGGCGCAAATTTATCCGCCATCTGGGCCATGAAGCTGCCGAGGGCAACCAGGACGGCGGCAAAGATCATCAGGTTACGCATGACGCCACATTCAATACGCTAGATTTGGCCAGACTGCCGATAACACCACGGCGCCAGCCAAGGCGCGACTAACAACGCCGGCCGAGGCTGCCATTTTGGCGAAAAGGATGAGTGAAGCGTTAACGCTGCTGCGCAATCGCGCCCGTTCACGTCCCGCGCGGTTTCACCCGCCGCGTCGGCAGCGCATTGGCCGGGTCTTCCGGCCAGGGATGACGGGGATAGCGGCCGCGGAGATCGGAACGCACGGCCGCATAAGAGCCGCGCCAGAATCCGGGCAGATCGCGCGTCACCTGCACCGGCCGCTGCGCCGGCGACAGCAGTTCCAGCACCAGCGGCACCGCGCCCTTGGCGATCGAAGGGTGGGTGTTGAGCCCGAACAATTCCTGCAGCCGCACCGCGATCGTGGGCCCCTGCTCGGCCTCGTAGTCGATCGCCAGCATGGTGCCGGTCGGCGCCTCGAAATGGGTCGGCGCCTCGCGCTCCAGCCGTGCCCGCAAATCCCACGGCAATAGCGACATCAGCGCGTCCGAGAGATCGCCGGGTGACATGTCCTTCAGCGAAGTCTTGTCGTAGAGAACCGGCACGAGCCAGGTGTCGGATGCAGCGGCGAGCGCGTCGTCGGACAGATCAGGCCAGTTCTCGCCTTCCGCCTTGCGCAGGAACATGACGCGGTCGCGCCATTGCTTCAGGGATTTCGACCACGGCAATTTGTCGAGCCCGGCCGCGATCAATCCGGCGGCGAAGATTTTCGCGGTCTCCGCCGAGGGCTGCAGCGCCATTGGCGCTTCCGACAGCGTGATCGCGTGCAGGCTGCGCTTGCGCCGCGCGCGCAATGCCATCGCACCGCGATCGAACGAAATTTCTTCGGTGTTTTCGATCTGATCGGCGAAACGTAACTCGATCTCTTCCTGTCTGATCGGCGCCGCCAAAAGAATGCGCCCCTGCGCGGCGGTGCCGGTGAGTTCGGCGACCGCGATATAGGGCGCACGCGCCAGCGACGAGGTCTGGTCCACGGCCGCACCCCGGCCATTGGCGAGCACAAAACTGCCGTTGCCGCGGTTGCGCGCGACCCGATCGGGGAAGGCAAACGCCAGCATGACGCCTGTGCTCAGATCGCCTTCCGCCGGCTGAGGGGATGGCGCATCGGCGGCGACCTGCGAGGCCCAGCGCTGCGCCAGGCTGCGGGCGCTGGCGGCGCGTGGCGAACGGTCGCGGCGAAACTGATCCAGCCGGTGATCGAGATCGACGCTGTCACCGCCGAGCCCGCGCTCGGTCAGAACAGCGGCGATTTCGGCGGCTTGCTCGCCCGCGCCCGCGCGATGCGAGTCCACGATCATGCGCGCCAGCCGCGGTGGCAGCGCCAGCGCGCGCAGGCTCTTGCCTTCCGCGGTGATCCGGCCGTCGCCATCGAGCGCGCCGAGTTCGCTCAGGAGACTGTTGGCCTCCTTCAGCGCGGGCGCCGGCGGCGGATCGAGGAATGCCAGGGTTGCGGGATCGCGCACGCCCCATTGCGCAAGGTCGAGCACCAGCGAGGACAGGTCAGCCGAGAGAATTTCGGGTTGCGTGTAGGCGGCGAGCGAGGCGGTCTGCGGCTCGTCCCACAGCCGGTAACAGACGCCGGGCTCGGTGCGGCCGGCGCGGCCGCGGCGCTGGTCGACGGCGGCGCGCGAGGCGCGCACGGTTTCCAGCCGGGTCAGGCCGATATCCGGCTCATAGCGCGGCACCCGCGCCATGCCGGAATCCACCACGATCCGCACGCCCTCGATGGTCAGCGATGTCTCCGCAATCGAGGTCGCCAGCACCACCTTGCGCTGTCCCTTGGGCGCGGGCGCGATGGCGCGGTCCTGCACGGCGGCATCGAGCGCGCCGAACAGCGGCACGATCTCGATGCTGGCATCATGGACGCGCTCGACGAGAAAATTCTGCGTGCGGCGGATTTCGGCGGCGCCCGGCAGGAACGCCAGCACCGAACCGGGATCGGCGCGCAGCGCGGCCGCGATCGCGTCCGCCATCTGCCGCTCCAGCGGCGCATCGGGCTTGCGGCCGAGATAGCGCGTCTCCACCGGAAAGGCGCGGCCTTCGCTGGCGACCACCGGCGCATCGCCCAGGAGCTTGCCGACCCGCGCGCCGTCGAGCGTCGCCGACATCACGAGAATGCGCAGATCTTCGCGCAGGCCGGTCTGCGCATCGCGCGCCAGCGCCAGCCCCAGATCGGCATCGAGCGAGCGTTCGTGGAATTCATCGAACAGCACCGCGGCGACGCCGTTCAGTTCGGGATCGTCGAGAATCTGCCGCGAGAAAATGCCCTCGGTGACGACCTCGATGCGGGTCGCGCGCGATATCTTCGAGCCGAAGCGAACGCGATAGCCGACGGTCTCGCCGGCGCGCTCGCCGAGCGTTCGCGCCATCCGCTCCGCGCTGGCGCGCGCCGCGATCCGCCGCGGCTCCAGCATGATGATTTTCTTGCCCTTGAGCCAGGGAGCATCCAAGAGCGCCAGCGGCACCCGCGTGGTCTTGCCCGCGCCCGGAGGGGCCACCAGCACCGCGGCGTTGTTACCCATCAGCGTGCGCGCCAACTCGTCGAGCACGGCGTCGATTGGCAGGGGCGTGTCGAAGCTGCGGGGCAATTCTCTGATCCGTCATCGCCCGCGAAAGCGGGCGATCCAGTAAACGCAGATATCACCGATTACAAAGACCGGGAGTACTGGATACCCCGCCTGCGCGGGGTATGACAGTCATCAAACGCCAGTCTCTGATCCCCGTCCCACGCTGTCGTAGGTGAAGCCGTGGGCTTCCATATCCTCGCGGCGATAGATGTTGCGCAGATCCACCACCACCGGCTGGGCCATCTCGCTTTTCACGCGCTCCAGATCGAGGGTGCGGTACTGCACCCATTCGGTCACGATCACCATGGCGTCCGCGCCGCGCAGGCAATCATAAGGGTCTTCGCAATACTCGATATCGGGCAATTCCTTGCGCGCCTGTTCGATGCCGACCGGATCGTGCGCCCGCACCTTGGCGCCCATGTCGAGCAGCCCGGTGATCAGCGGCAGCGAGGGCGCCTCGCGCATGTCGTCAGTGTCGGGCTTGAAGGTGAGGCCGAGCACGGCCACCGTCTTGCCACGCAGGTTGCCGCCGGCCGCGTTCGATACCTTGCGCGCCATCGCGCGTTTGCGATTGTCGTTGACGCCGAGCACGGCCTCGACGATGCGCAGTTGCACGTCATGATCGAGCGCGATCTTGACCAGCGCGCGGGTATCCTTCGGAAAGCACGAGCCGCCGAAACCGGGGCCGGCATGCAAAAACTTCGCGCCGATGCGGTTGTCGAGCCCGATGCCGCGCGCGACTTCCTGTACGTCGGCGCCGACCTTTTCCGAGAGATCCGCGATCTCGTTGATGAAGGTGATCTTGGTGGCGAGAAACGCATTGGCGGCGTATTTGATCAGCTCCGCGGTGCGCCGTGCCGTGAACATCAGCGGCGCCTGGTTGAGCGACAACGGCCGGTAGACATCGCCGAGCACCTTGCGCCCGCGCTCGTCCGAGGTGCCGACCACGATGCGGTCGGGGAATTTGAAGTCGCGGATCGCAGCGCCCTCGCGCAGAAACTCCGGATTGGACGCCACCACCACATCGGCCGACGGGTTGACCTCGCGGATCAATCGCTCGACCTCGTCGCCAGTGCCGACCGGCACCGTCGATTTGGTGACCACCACCGTAAAGCCCTTGAGTACGGCGGCGATCTCGCGGGCCGCGGCGTGCACATAGCTCAAATCCGCGTGACCATCGCCGCGCCGCGACGGCGTGCCGACCGCGATGAACACCGCGTCGGCGTCCGCAACCGGCCCGGTCAGGTCGGTGGTGAAGTCGAGCCGTTTTGCCTTCACATTGGAGGCCACCAGCGCGTCGAGCCCGGGTTCGAAAATCGGGATTTCGCCGCGCAGCAGCGCCGCGATCTTGTCGGCGTCCTTGTCCACGCAGGTAACCTGGTGGCCGAAATCGGCAAAGCAGGCGCCGGAAACCAGCCCCACATAGCCCGTGCCAATCATGGCAATGCGCATGAAACAGCCTGTTTTTGATGGTTAACGGTCGTTCGGATTCTGCCCGCCTCTTAAAGCATTTGGTGGCAAAGAGGAAACCGGAAAACGCCGAAAGCCGGCAAAGAAATCGCCGAGAAACCGGCAGAAACCGGCAAGAAACCGGCATGTCATTTGTATGAATAAAGGAGAAAGCAACAGATCGGGCCGATGATGCGGCTCCAGCGTGTCGAAACAGGACAGCCATGACACCAAACAGCACATCCGCAGTTGCCGAACGTCCCATGCCACGCGCGGGGTCGGCGACGTCGCGTATCGATTGGGTGGACTACGCCAAGGGCATCTGCATCGTCATGGTCGTGATGATGCATTCGGTGTTGGGGGTCGAAGCCGCCGCGGGCCAGACCGGCTTCATGCATTGGCTGGTCATGTTCGCAAAACCGTTCCGGATGCCGGATTTCTTCCTGATTTCAGGCCTGTTCCTGGCCGTCGTGATCGACCGCGACTGGCGTACTTACCTCGACCGAAAGGTCGTGCATTTCGCCTATTTCTATGTGCTGTGGGTAACGATCCAGTTCGGCTTCAAGGCGCCGTCCTTCGCCGCCGGGTCGAATTGGGCCCATGTCGGCTATCTCTATCTGCAATCCTTCATCGAGCCGTTCGGCACGCTGTGGTTCATCTATCTGCTGCCGATCTTCTTCCTCGTCACAAAACTGACACGGGGCGCGCCGCAGCTCGCGATCTTTGCCGGGGGCGCGCTGCTTGAAATGGCGCATGTCGCGACCGGCTGGACCGTGATCGACGAATTCTGCGGACGCTTCGTCTATTTCTACGCGGGCTACTGGCTGGCAGCTTACGTTTTCGCGCTGTCGGATCGCGCCCGGGTGCGCCCTTCCTTCGCGCTCATGGGCCTGGCGCTGTGGGCGCTGGTCAATGGCGGCCTGGTCATAACCGGCTTCAGCGAATGGCCGCTGATCTCGCTCGCGCTGGGGTTTGCCGGCGCCGGCGCCATCATCGTCATGGGCACGCTGCTGGCGCGGGTACAGTGGCTCAATTTCCTGCGCTATTGCGGCGAGCATTCGATCGTCATCTACCTCGCCTTCTTCCTGCCGATGGCCACGACAAGGACCGTGCTGCTGCGCAGCGGGCTTTTTGATATCGGCACGGTGTCGCTGATCGTGACCGTGGCAGGCCTCGTCGGCGCACTGGTGATCTGGCGGCTGGCATTGGCGCTGCGTGCCAACTTCCTGTTCGAACGCCCCGCCGCGTTCTGGATCGCGCCGAAAAAGCCCGCCCCGGTATTGCAGGCCGCGGAGTAGGTTTCCCGTCGTTGCCCGGCTTGACCGGGCAACCCAGTACGCCGCGGCTTCTCGATTAATCACTGACGTCTCTGGAATACTGGGTCACCCGCCTGCGCGGGTGACGACACCAAGTATTGCAGTGGAGCACCACCAAAAATCGCCCGCCGAGGCTGTCAAAACCGCGCAAAAATCCCTAAGTTTCGGCCATGCCGAAAACAGCCCCCAAAGCCGCCAAATCCGCCCCCTCGAAATCCCCCGCCAAGTCTGAGACCAAGCCTGAGACCAAGGCCGAAACCAAGGCGCCCGCCAAGGTTCCGGGCAAGGGCGACCATGTGTTTCTGGTCGACGGTTCCTCCTACATATTCCGCGCCTATCACGCGCTGCCGCCGCTGAACCGCAAATCCGACGGGCTGCAGGTCAATGCCGTGCTCGGCTTCTGCAACATGCTGTGGAAGCTGCTCCGCGACATGCCGGAAGATAACCGACCGACCCATCTGGCGATTATCTTCGACAAGTCCGAGATCACGTTCCGCAACAAGCTCTACCCCGATTACAAGGCGCATCGGCCACCCGCGCCGGACGATCTGATCCCGCAATTCGCGCTGATCCGCGAGGCGGTGCGCGCCTTCGACCTGCCCTGCCTGGAACAGGTGGGCTTCGAGGCCGACGATCTGATTGCGACCTATGTGCGGCTAGCCTGCGAGCGCGGCGCCACCGCGACGATCGTGTCGTCGGACAAGGACTTGATGCAGCTGGTGACCGACTGCGTCACCATGTACGACACCATGAAGGACCGGCGCATCGGAATACCCGAGGTGATCGAGAAATTCGGCGTGCCGCCGGAGAAGGTGGTCGAGGTACAGGCGCTCGCGGGGGATTCGACCGACAACGTGCCCGGCGTGCCCGGCATCGGCGTCAAGACCGCGGCGCAACTGATCGTCGAATATGGCGATCTGGAAACGTTGCTGCTCCGCGCCGGCGAGATCAAGCAGCCGAAGCGGCGCGAAGCGCTGATCGAGAACGCCGAGAAGGCGCGGATTTCGCGGCAGCTGGTGCTGCTCGACGACAAGGTCGAGCTCGAGGTGCCGCTCGACGAGCTCGCGGTGCACGAACCCGATGCGCGCAAGCTGATCGCATTCCTCAAGGCGATGGAGTTCTCCACCCTCACCCGCCGGGTCGCCGATTATTCGCAGATCGATCCGTCCGATGTGGAGGCGGACGCCGGCAACAAAAGCGGAGCCAGCACTTTTGGGGTCTTCCCGCTTGCCGAAAAGGTAGACGAACTGGGCGGCCCGAGTGGCGACCTGTTCGCGGAGAGAGGCGCCGGTGGAAAAGCCGGCGCACCGGCCAAGCCGACGGGTGACCGGCAAGACAAGGCTTCAAGCCTGAAGGGCACCCCGATCTCGCTCGCGAACGCGCGCGAGGCGGCGATCCGAAAGATCCCGTTCGACCGCAAGACGTATCAGAGCATCGGCAGCCTCGATCAGCTCCAGGCCTGGCTCGCGCGGGTGCACGATGTCGGCCATTTCGCCATCGAGGCGATGTCCGACTCGATCGATCCGATGCAGGCGGAAATCTCCGGCATTGCGCTGGCGCTGGCGCCCAATGATGCCTGCTATGTCCCGCTCGGCCACAAGCAGTCCGGCGGCGGTGCCGGCCTGTTCGACGCCGGCCTCGCGCCGAACCAGATCAAGGCGAGCGATGCGCTTGCCGCCTTGAAGCCGCTGCTGGAATCGGCCGGCATTCTCAAGATCGGCTTCAACATCAAGTTCAACGCCGTGATGCTGGCCCAGCACGGCATCACGCTGCGCAACCATGACGATGCGCAATTGATGTCCTATGCGCTGGATGCCGGCCGCAACGCCCATGGGCTCGAAGGGCTCGCCGAGCGCTGGCTCGGCCATGCCGTGATCGCTTATGCCGGCCTGACCGGCAGCGGCAAGAACAAGCTCACCTTCGATCAGGTCGCAATCGACAAGGCGGCCGAATATGCGGCCGAGAGCGCCGATGTGATCTTGCGGCTGTGGCGCGTGCTCAAGCCGCGCCTCGTCGCCGACCGCATGACCGCGGTCTATGAGACGCTGGAACGGCCGCTGATCTCGGTGCTGGCGCGGATGGAGCGGCGCGGCATTTCGATCGACCGCCAGGTGTTGTCGCGTTTGTCGGGCGAATTCGCCCAGACCGCAGCCAGGGTCGAAGCCGAGCTGCAGGAGATCGCGGGCGAGCCGATCAACGTCGGCAGCCCCAAGCAGATCGGCGATATCATCTTCGGCAAGATGGGTATCACCGGCGGCAGCAAGACCAAGACCGGCGCCTGGTCGACCTCGGCGCAGGTGCTCGACGAGCTCGCCGAACAGGGTCACGAATTTCCGAAGAAGATTCTGGAATGGCGGCAGGTCTCGAAACTGAAATCGACCTATACCGACGCGCTGCCGGAATATGTGCATCCGCAAACCCATCGGGTTCACACCACTTACGCGCTGGCCGCGACCACCACCGGGCGGCTGTCGTCGAACGAGCCGAACCTGCAGAACATTCCGGTGCGCACCGAGGACGGCCGCAAGATCCGCCGCGCCTTCATTGCCACTCCCGGCCACAAACTGGTGTCGGCGGACTACTCGCAGATCGAGCTGCGGCTGCTGGCCGAGATCGCCGACATCCCGGTGCTGAAGCAGGCGTTCCGCGACGGGCTCGACATTCACGCCATGACGGCCTCCGAAATGTTCGGCGTGCCGATCAAGGGCATGCCGAGCGAAATCCGCCGCCGCGCGAAAGCGATCAATTTCGGCATCATCTACGGCATCTCGGCGTTCGGCCTCGCCAACCAGCTCGGCATCGCCCGCGAGGAAGCCTCCGCCTACATCAAGAGGTACTTCGAGCGTTTCCCGGGCATCCGCGCCTACATGGACGAGACGCGGGATTTCTGCCGCAGCAACGGCTATGTCGAGACGCTGTTCGGCCGCAAGTGCCACTACCCCGATATCAAGGCGAGCAACGCCTCGGTCCGTTCCTTCAACGAGCGCGCCGCGATCAACGCCCGCCTGCAAGGCTCGGCTGCCGACATCATCCGCCGCGCCATGATCCGGATGGAGGATGCGCTGGCCGAGAAGAAACTGTCGGCGCAGATGCTGCTGCAGGTCCACGACGAACTGATCTTCGAAGTGCCCGAGCAGGAAGTCGCCGCGACGCTGCCGGTGGTGCAGCACGTGATGCAGGACGCGCCGTTCCCGGCGGTGCTGCTCTCGGTGCCGCTGCAGGTCGATGCGCGCGCGGCGAATAATTGGGACGAGGCGCATTAGCCTCGGTGTCATCGCCCGGCTTGACCGGGCGATCCAGTATTCCAGAGCACGCGCGAGCGACCACGGCTGCACCTACAGCCATCGTGGCAGGCAGTACCGCCTATCGGATAGGTCGGTGATTACTGGATCGCCCGGTCAAGCCGGGCGATGACGGTGAGAGGAGCGCGGCGCCGCTACCTTCGCCGCCAGAATTGCTCTCCGTGCAATTTACGAAATGACACCGCGGCGGGACGCACGCTAAAAACGCGCGTTTCCTCCCGCGAGTCCCTCATGCCTCACATCTCAGCCCTGCTCGGTTTCGCGCTCGTCTCGCTCGGCATGGTGCTGACGCCGGGGCCGAACATGATTTACCTGATCTCGCGTTCGATCACGCAAGGCGCCGCGGCAGGGATCGTCTCGCTTGGCGGCGTGGCGCTCGGGTTTGTGTTCTACATGCTGTGCGCGGCGTTCGGCATCACCGCGCTGTTGTTCGCGGTGCCTTATGCGTATGACGCGCTGCGGTTTGCGGGTGCAGCCTATTTGCTGTGGCTGGCATGGCAGGCACTCAAGCCGGGCGGCCGTTCGCCGTTCCAGGTGAAGAAGTTGCAGGTGGACGGTCCGCGCAAGCTGTTCGCGATGGGCTTTGTCACCAACTTGCTGAACCCGAAGATCGCGATGCTCTATCTGGCGCTGCTGCCGCAGTTCATCGATCCCGCTGTGGGCAGCGTGCTGACGCAGTCGCTGGCGCTGGGCGCGATCCAGATCGTCATCAGCGTCAGCCTCAACGCCATGATCGCGCTCGCCGCCGGATCGATCGCGCTGTTTCTCGGCACGCGGCCGAGCTGGCTGTTGGTGCAGCGCTGGCTGATGGGCACCGTGCTGGCGGGGCTGGCGGTGAAGATGGCGTTGGAGAAGAGGGCGTGAGACGAGGCCGTCGCAACACCGCGGGCTGTCATCGCCCGGCAAGCCGGGCGACCCAGTATTCCAGAGCAGGCGAAGTGAACCACTGCACGGGCCGCATTCGCCCGTTGTCCTCAATCCGCAACGACCCGGCGTACTGGATCGCCCGGTCAAGCCGGGCGACGACAATAGTGCCCTCAATCCAGCTTGGCTTCCATGCCGCGCTTGGTCGCCGGGCGGGCCATCAATGCGTTGTACCAGCGTTCGACGTTGGGAAAATCCTTCAGTTCCACCTTGTGGCGGGGATGGCGCCAGGCCCAGCCGAGGATGGCGAAATCGGCGACCGACAGCGCGTCCGCGACGAACTCGCGGCCGTCGAGCCGCCGGTCCAGCACGCCATAGAGCCGGCGGGTTTCATCCATGTAGCGCTTCACGCCGTAGGCGCGGTCGGTCTCGTTCTCCAGCGCGATGAAATGGTGCACCTGGCCGGGCATCGGCCCGAAACCGCCCATCTGCCACATCAGCCATTCATAAACCGGGATGCGCTGCGCCAGCGGCCTGGGCAGGAACTTGCCGGTCTTCTCGCCGAGATAAAGCAGGATCGCGCCGGATTCGAAAATGCTGACCGGCTTGCCGTCCGGTCCATCGGGATCGACGATCGCGGGAATCTTGTTGTTCGGGCTGAGCTTGAGGAAAGCGGGCGCCATCTGCTCGCCCTTGCCGATGTTCACCGGGATCACCTTGTAGGGCAGCCCCATTTCCTCCAGCGCGACCGATATCTTGCGGCCGTTCGGCGTGTTCCAGGTGTGCAGTTCGATGGTCATGACCGGTTTCCCCCCAATAAGGCTTGGGCTTCCCGTAGCGCGGAAGCTTGTGGCCTTACAACCGCCGTTTCCGAAGGGGCCTCCCTGCGCGAGGCGGGGGCCCGGCAGATTGCCGCGCCCTGTTGATTGGGCCGGATCGGCTCTGGAATGAAAGGGAAAGCACCGATAGATTGCCGCCCGCCTCGAACCTTTGGGAATACGCCTTGTCCAAGTCAGCCTCCCGTGCCCGTCTCGCCGAGATCATCCGCAAGCGATCGTTCGGCCGCGGCGAGATCACGCTGGCCTCGGGCCGCAAGAGCGACTTCTATTTCAATCTCAAGCCGACCATGCTCGACCCCGAGGGCGCGGCCCTGCTGGCGGAACTGACCTACGAGGCGCTGAAGGACGACGAGCTGGATTACGTCGGCGGGCTGGAAATGGGCGCGGTGCCGCTGGCCGGCGCGATCGCGCAGCTATCCTGGCTCAAGGGCCATCCGATCGCGGCGTTCTTCGTGCGCAAGAAACCGAAGGAACATGGCGCCCGCCTTGCGGTCGAGGGTCTTGCCAAGGGCGAGAGCCTGCAAGGCAAGCGCATCGTGATCGTCGAGGACGTCACCACGACCGGGGGCTCGGCGCTGAAGGCGGCCGAGGCGGTGCGCGAGGCCGGCGGTGAGATCGTGCTGGTATTCACCATGGTCGACCGCGAAGAAGGCGCGAGCGAAGCGTTCGCCGAAGCGGGGATACAATTTCGCTCGCTGTACAGGGCCGGTGAATTTTTGAAGGGTTGATTTCGAGTCACTCTCTTACCTCTCCCGCTTGCGGGGTCGAGACGAGCGAAGCTTGCTCTTAGGTCGGCGCGCGCAAGCGTGCCGGGTGGGGGCTCTCTCCACACGAACGGTCCGACTCGCGGCAACGCCCCCACCCCGCCCTCCCCGCAAGCGCGGGAGAGGGAGAAGAAACGCATTTCTTTTCTCGCCCTCCTACCCCTGCTCATAGCTCGTTTACCATCCCCGATTATGGTGAATCTCGCTGACGCCTGTCGCGCGTCGGTGCGTCGAGTTGCGTTGGGTGGAGTTAGCGTTGCGTACAGAGTTGGCTTTTTCGCGCATGCGGCGCCGCGCGATATCCGTTGCCGCCGCCATGCTTGCAGGGTCCATGATTCTGGTGCCCGGCAGCGTATCTGCCGAAGGCCTGTTCGACATGTTCTTTGGCGGGGGCCAGAAACAGCAGGCGCGGCAAGCCGCCCCGCAGGCGAATTTCTTTGCCGATCCGTTCGGTCTCAATCAGCCGCCAGCCCAGCCCGCACCGGCGCCGCGTGTTGCCGGCTCGGGACCCGCCTTCTGCGTCCGCAGCTGCGACGGCAAATATTTTCCGCTGACCACGCGCGGCAATGCCACGCCGGTTCAGATGTGCCAGGCGTTCTGCCCGGCCAGCACCACCAAGGTGTTTTATGGCAGCAACATCGACAGTGCGTCGGCCAGCAATGGCGAGCGCTACGCCGACAGTGAAAACGCCTTCGCCTACCGCAAGGCGCTGCGCGCCGATTGCACCTGCAACGGCAGAAGCCCGACTGGCCTCGCGCCGGTCGACCTCGCGCTCGACACCTCGCTGCGCTCGGGCGATGTCGTCGCTACCGCCGATGGCCTGGTGGCCTATACCGGCGTCCGCCTAGGCGCCGAGCAGACCGCCGAATTCACGCCTGTCGCCTCCTATCCCGGCCTCACCGCCAGCGTCCGCGCGCGGCTCGGTGAAATGAAGGTCGCGCCGGTCAGCGCCGAAATGGTCGGTGAAACCGTGATGCCGGAAGCCAGGAACGAGATCGCGATGCCGGCGAGCGTGGTGCCGAAGAGCGCAACGCCGAAGGCGGCGAAGCGCGCGGAAGTGAATTGACGGCCGATCGCAGGAGTCAGCGATAGGCATCGATGCGTATCAAGGCCGTCATTCCGGGGCGATGCACAGCATCGAACCCGGAATCTCGAGATTCCGGGTCTGGTCCTACGGACCATCCCGGAATGACGAATGCAAACTCACCGCCCGACGATCACCCCAATTACATTCGGCGCCGACAAATATTTTTCCTCGATCGCCGCGCGCGCCGCGGCGCGGTTCTCGGGCGTCAGCAAGCCCCGCTTTTCGGCGAGGATCATCCAGCAATAGCCCCACCAGTCGGTCAGCATGCCCTGATCGTCGACGAGGTCGTAGCCCTGCTCCGCCGCAAAGATCCGCGCATGGGCCTCATCGAGCGAATCGAGCCAGGCGTGGTCGGCGATCGAAAACAGCTCGTCGCTGAAATCGTCGGTCGTGTAGCCCCACACCGACATGCAGACGGCGTTGAACTCACGGTCGATCGCGTCGTCGTCGACCGATTGGCGGCGCGAGGCCTGATGCAGGCGCGACAGCGAGCGCGCGAAATCGGCGATACGGGTGAGCGCGAATTGATCGAAGGCGATGGTGGACATGGACATGTAGTCCTCGATACCAGTGATAGACCATAGATATTGTGTCGGCACTGCGCCGAATCACAATGATATATCAAAGACTTGCTAAAGTGTTCTTAATTTGTTCCAATCAATCGAAATAGCGGGATGGGACGATGGACCGGATGCAAGCCGCCGACATTGCCAAGCACTTGCACGATGCTGCGGCCGCCATAGACCGAGCGAGCGCGGTCATATTGACCCTTGAACAGCAGGATCGGGCAGCGCTCGCCGACCCCCTTGGAGATATCGTTTCTGCTTTGCATTTCGAGCTCTTGCGGGCCGTTTACAATCGCTATCCGGACTTGCGACCGCCGTCGGACGAAGAGCCTGCCATCGATTCGCACCTGCGATGGGAGAACGTTGTGCTTCCCAGGTCCGTGTCCGAAGCCGACCTCGACCAGTTGATCTTTTCCGTCCTGGATCCGAATTGGCGGAAGACTGCCCGAATTATCAGCGACCTCCTTATTCGCTGCAAAGCGCTTGCATGGCCCGTCGATGCGCAAATGTTGTCTGCGCGCATTCAAGCACTGGCTGAAGCCGGAAGTATCGAGAGCGCAGGGGATCTTCGCGCATGGCGGCATAGCGAGGTGCGGTTGAGGAGCCGGTGAGCGACGATTCGCAGGCAGCCAGAGCCGGTTCACTGCGACGAAGCGCTGGAAAACAGATTGATCACGACGACTCCGGAAACAATCAGGCCCATGCCGCAGAGCGCCGCCGTATCCAGCTTCTGGCTCTGGAACACCCAGGCGATCGTGGCGATCAGGACGACGCCAACGCCCGACCAGACGGCATAGACCACGCCGGTCGGCAGGCTTCGCAGGGTCAGCGACAGAAAGTAAAACGCCACCGCGTAACCCGCGACCGTGACCAGCGATGGCAGCGGCTTGCTGAAGCCATCGGACAGTTTCAGGAACGTTGTCGCCACGACTTCCGAGAGAATCGCGATGCCCAAATAGAGATAGGTCATGCCGCCTGCTAGCAGAGGCATGTGATGTTTTGACGACTCGCACAGAGCACGAGCGTCTATTCGGTCCTGATCGATACGAGGGGATCACGGGTTCCGGATGGCCTTCGCTGCGTCCGCGCCAAGGCGACAAGAAACGGCGATCAAAACGCGTTCACATCGCCGACAGCATCTTGTCGCCGCAATAATTGGCGTAGAATTTTCCGCCGCATTGCCGCTTGATCGCAGCGCAGCGCGCGGCCGGCGCTGCGTTCTTCGCGACGCTGAAGGAGCAGCCCAATCCGTCGGCGCTCCTGCCGGTCTTGCCGGCGGCGAACGCGGCGCTGGTGACGCTGATGCAAACCATCAAAAGCGTGGCAGCGGCGATCTCGATGATCAATCTCATGGCGGGATCTCCCCCTGAACTGGCGTGAAATCATCGCTTTCGAACGCCATTCTAGCACTGAAATCAGGGGCGCGGAGGCCGTCAAATCGGCCCAGTCCTTGCATAAAAACATACCAACGCAGTGCACAACAAACCTTTGGACAGTTCCTGTTGCGGTGCAAGGCGGGTATCCTTTTGTGAGTCTCAACTGCGGGGATTGACGCGTTGCAAGAACAAGCGCTCCCAGAAAACCATTCGGCGCCGGGTCAGCCGATCGACGAGCTGGCGCTGACCGAAATCAAGGGCGCGATCCTCGCCAAGCTGCGGCTTGCCATCGGCAAGGACGCCGGCATGGCGACCAAGCGCGACTGGTACAAGGCCGCGGCGCTGGCGCTGCGCGACCGCATCGTGCACCGCTGGCTGACCGCCGAGAAGGACAACTACGACGCCGGCCGCAAGCGGGTCTATTACCTCTCGCTCGAATTTTTGATCGGACGGCTGTTCACCGACGCGCTGAACAATATGGGCCTGCTGCCGGTGTTCGAGGCCGCGCTCGGCGATCTCGGCGTCGATCTGTCGGATTTGCGCAAATGCGAACCCGATGCCGCGCTCGGCAATGGCGGCCTCGGGCGGCTCGCGGCCTGCTTCATGGAAAGCATGGCAACGCTGGCGATCCCCGCGATCGGCTACGGCATCCGCTACGATTTCGGCCTGTTCCGCCAGATCATCGCACAGGGCTGGCAGCAGGAATATCCCGACGAGTGGCTGGGCTTCGGCAACCCCTGGGAATTCCAGCGCTCCGAGGTGGTCTACCAGGTGCATTTCGGCGGCCATGTCACCCATGTCGAGGACAAGGGGCGCGAACGCGCGAGTTGGCATCCCGGCGAAACCGTGCAGGCCGTCGCCTACGACACCCCGATCGTCGGCTGGCGCGGCCAACACGTCAACGCGCTGCGGCTGTGGTCGGCGCGCTCGCCCGATCCGCTGCGGCTGGATGCCTTCAACACCGGCGACTATCTCGGCGCGGTGGCCGAGGAAGCGCGCGCGGAATCGATCTGCAAATTCCTCTATCCGAACGACGAGAGCGCGGCGGGCCGCGAATTGCGGCTGCGCCAGGAATATTTCTTCGTCTCCGCCTCGCTGCAGGATCTGGTCAAGCGGCACCTCGCCGCCGACGGGCAGCTGCGCAGCCTCGCGCAAAAGGCCGCCGTACAGCTCAACGACACCCATCCGAGCCTTGCCGTCACCGAGCTGATGCGGATCCTGGTCGACCTGCACAATTTCCGCTGGGATGAAGCCTGGAAGATCACGGTCGCGACGCTGTCCTACACCAACCACACGCTGCTGCCGGAAGCGCTCGAGACCTGGCCGGTCGAATTGTTCGAGCGGCTGCTGCCGCGGCATCTGGAAATCATCTACCGCATCAATGCCGCGCATCTGGCACTGGCGGAGCAACGCTGCCCCGGCGACATCGACTTCCGCGCCTCGGTATCGCTGATCGACGAGCGTTCCGGCCGCCGGGTGCGGATGGGACAACTGGCCTTTGTCGGCTCGCACCGCATCAACGGCGTCTCGGCGATGCATTCCGACCTGATGAAGGAGACCGTGTTCCACGATCTCAACCATCTTTATCCGGCGCGCATCACCAACAAGACCAACGGCATCACGTTTCGGCGCTGGCTGATGCTGGCCAATCCGAAACTGACCGGCCTGTTGCGCAAGACCTGCGGCGAAGCCGTGCTCGATGATTTCTCGCAGCTGCAGCGCCTCGAAGAGCTTTGCGGCGACAATTCGTTCCAGCAGCAGTTCCGCGACGTCAAGCTGCAGAACAAGCTGGCGCTGGCGCGGGTGATCGGCGAGCGCCTCAGCATCAAGGTCGACCCGTCGGCGCTGTTCGACGTCCAGATCAAGCGCATCCATGAATACAAGCGGCAGCTACTCAACATCCTCGAAACGGTTGCGCTGTATCAGGCGATCAGGGACGAACCCCAGCGCGACTGGGTGCCGCGGGTAAAAATCTTCGCCGGCAAGGCGGCGGCGAGCTACCGCACCGCCAAGCTGATCATCAAGCTGATCAACGACGTCGCCGAGATCGTCAATAACGATCCCGTGGTCGCGGGGCGGCTGAAGATCGTGTTCCTCGCCAACTACAATGTGAGCCTCGCCGAAGTGATCATCCCGGCGGCGGATCTATCAGAACAGATCTCGACCGCCGGCATGGAAGCGTCCGGCACCGGCAACATGAAGCTCGCGCTCAATGGCGCACTGACCATCGGCACGCTCGATGGCGCCAACATCGAAATCCGCGACCATGTCGGCGCGGAAAACATCGCGATCTTCGGCATGGAAGCCGGCGACGTCATGGTCCGGCGCCGGCAGGGGCTCGATGCCTCCGACGTGATCCGCCGCTCGCCCCGGCTGTCGCGGGCGATCAGCGCGATCGAGAGCGGCGACTTCTCCCCGGGCGACCCGGCCCGGTTCGAGGCGATCGGTCACACGCTGCGCCAATTCGACCACTACATGTGCGCCGCCGATTTCGATTCCTATTACGAAGCCCAGCGCGGCATCGACGCGCGCTGGCAGGTGATGCCGGCATGGACGCGGGCCTCGATCCTCAACGTGGCGCGGATGCCGTGGTTCTCTTCCGACCGCACCATCCGCGAATATGCCGAGGATATCTGGCACGTGCCAGTGCTCCCGACCGCGGCCGCGCCGGCGCAGGAAGTCCAGCGCGGGGCGTCGGGCTGAATTTCCCCTCTCGGGTCGTCATGCCCGGGCTCGTCCCGGGCATCCACGTCTCGCGATAGCGCCGCAAGGAAGACGCGGATGGCCGGGCGTAGGCGAGCGGAAGCGACGCCGTCCTTCGGACGGCTATGCCCAGCCATGACGGAGAAGTTCTCCCAAGAGCCATTACCTGTCACGTCATTGAATTCGACCCAGTTGCGGTGATACTGCACGGCAATCCCCGGAGAATTCCATGCTCACCAGGACACCGCATCTTTTCGACGACGCCACGCAGGTTACCGCCGGCGACAGCCGCTGGCGGGGCAAGACCAGCGAGGATTACTGGGCCTTTGTCGGCCCGTTCGGCGGCGCCACTGCCGCGACCATCCTGCGCGCGCTGATCGATCATCCGCAACGAGCAGGCGATCCGCTGTCGCTGACAGTCAATTTCTGCGCGCCGATCGCGCAAGGCGCCTTCGATCTCGACGTACGCCTGGTCAAGGCCAACCGCTCGACGCAGCACTGGTGTGTGGAGATGACGCAAGGCGGCGGCGAGGTGGCAACGCTGGCTACCGCCGTGTTCGCCGAGCGCCGCCCGTCCTGGTCGCACCCGCAGGCGCCGTTTCCGCCAGCAAAACCCTATGAGCAGACGCTGCCTTACGGAAAAGTCGCTGCCCCCTGGGTCAAGCAGTATGATTTCCGCTTCATCGAGGGCGAACCAGGCTGGGGCTCGGCGTCGTCGGCCGAGCCGAATTCGTTCTCGAAACTGTGGCTCGGCGACCGGGTGCCGCGGAAGATCGACGCGCTGTCGCTGATGTCGATGTCGGACGCATTCTTCGGCCGCATCTTCCACGCCAGACGCGAACTGGTGCCGTTCGGCACGGTGTCGCTCACCACCTATTTCCACGCCGACGCCGCCGATCTCGCCGCGGAAGACATCACGCGCGTCCTGGCGGTCGCCGACGCCAAGATTTTCCACAAGTCTTATGGCGATCAGAACGGCGAACTGTGGTCGCCGAACGGACGCCTGCTCGCAACCACGACGCAAATCGCGTATTTCAAGGCGTAAGGGAACATACGGGCCTCATCTTCCGTTCCCTACGACTGGAAGGCGGCTCATGTCCGAACCCGACGCCAAAAAGCCCGATATCGCCCTGCTCGGCATCCCCATCGAGATCGGCGCTTCGCAAGCGGGAACGCTGATGGGACCCGCGGCATTGCGAACCGCGGGTATTGCGCGCGTGCTCGATCAATTGGGATTTGCCGTCGAGGATCACGGCGATCTTGCCATACCCGCGGTAACGCCGGACGGGCCGCCGCGCCCCAACGCCAAATTCTACGATGAAGTCAAAACCTGGGTTCGCCTGCTCAGCGAGCGCGCCTACCAGCTTGCCCGTTCCGGCGCCGTGCCGATCTTCATGGGCGGCGACCACTCGCTCTCGATGGGATCGGTCAATGGCGTGGCGCGGCATTGGAAAGAGCAAGGCCGGCCGCTGTTCGTGCTGTGGCTCGACGCGCATGCCGACTACAACACGCCCGACACCACCATCACCGGCAACATGCACGGCATGGCCTCGGCGTTCCTGTGTGGCGAAGCCGGGCTTGACGATCTGCTCGGCGATCAGCCGCGCGCGTCGATCACGACGGATCAGCTCGACCTGTTCGGCATCAGGTCGATCGATCCGCTGGAAAAAAAGCTGGTCCAGGAGCGCCGCGTCGCGATTGCCGACATGCGCGCGCTCGACGAGTTCGGCGTCGGCGTGCTGATCCGGCGCGTCATCGAGCGCGTGAAGGCCAAAAACGGCGTGCTGCATCTCAGCTTCGACGTCGACTTTCTCGATCCGGCGGTCGCACCGGGTGTCGGCACCACCGTTCCCGGCGGCGCCACCTATCGCGAGGCGCATCTGATCATGGAGTTGCTGCATGATTCAGAACTGGTGTGCTCGGTCGACATTGTCGAACTCAACCCGTTCCTCGACGAGCGCGGCCGCACCGCGCGCGTCGCGGTGGAGTTGATCGGCAGCCTGTTCGGCCTGCAGATCACCGACCGGCGGACGCCGACCAACGCGGTATTGCCCGGCAACAGCTAGAATCCATCGTCGTCCCGGCGAACGCCGGGACCCATAACCACAGGTGTTGATTATCGAACAAGGTATCGACCCACGGCGCTCTAATCGAGAGGCTGCGGCGTATGGGTCCCGGCGTTCGCCGGGACGACATCGATGTTAGCGCCTCACTCCGCGGCGAGCTTGAGATCCGGTGCGGCGGCGCGGACGTCGGCGTCGACCTGGGCCTCGAACTTGGCAAAGTTCTTCTGGAACATGCCGACCAGCGCGCGCGCGGTCTTGTCGAACTCGGCCTTGTCCTTCCAGGTGCTGACGGGGTTGAGGATGTCGCTGGGCACGCCCGGCAGCGCCGTCGGCACCGCAAAACCGAAATATTTGTCGGTGCGGAATTCGACATTGCGTAGCGAGCCGTTCAGCGCCGCGGTCAGCAGCGCGCGGGTCACCTTGATCGGCATCCGGCTTCCGGTGCCGTATTTGCCGCCGGTCCAGCCGGTGTTGACCAGCCAGCAATCGACATTGTGCTTCGCGATCAGTTCGCGCAGCATGTTGCCGTAAACGGACGGATCAAGCGGCAGGAACGGCGAGCCGAAGCAGGTCGAAAATTCCGGCTGCGGCTCGTTGCCTAAGCCGCGCTCGGTGCCCGCGACCTTGGCGGTGTAGCCGGACAGGAAGTGATACATCGCCTGCGCCGGGGTCAGTTTTGCGATCGGCGGCAGCACGCCGAACGCGTCGGCGGCCAGCATCACGACGTTCTTCGGCTGGCCGGCACGGCCGGTGCGCGAGGCGTTCGGGATGAAGTCGAGCGGATAGGCCGAACGGGTGTTTTCCGTTTTTGAGCCGTCGTCGAAGTCGGGCACCCTTGTGCGCTCGTCGAGCACGACATTTTCAAGCACCGCGCCGAAGCGCTTGCTGGCGGCGAAGATCTCCGGCTCGGCTTCCTGGGACAGCTTGATGCATTTGGCGTAGCAGCCGCCTTCGAAATTGAAGATGCCGTCCTTGCCCCAGCCATGCTCGTCGTCGCCGATCAGCGTGCGCTTGGGGTCGGCCGACAGCGTGGTCTTGCCGGTGCCGGACAGGCCGAAGAAGATCGCGCTGTCGCCGTCGGGACCGACATTGGCCGAGCAGTGCATCGGCATCACGCCCTTGGCCGGCAAATAATAGTTCAGCGTGGTGAACACGCTCTTCTTCATCTCGCCGGCATAATAAGACCCGCCGATCAGGACGATCTTGCGGGCGAAATCGATCGCGACGACGTTCTCCGAACGCACGCCGTGGCGTTTGGGATCGGCGCGGAAGCTCGGCAGGTCGATGATGGTCAGCTCCGGCACGAAGTTTTCCAACGCCGACGCGTCGGGGCGGATCAACAGCGTGCGGATGAACAGCGAGTGCCAGGCCAGCTCGGTAAACACGCGGGTCTTGATCTGGAAGCTCGGATCGGCGCCGCCACAGAGATCCTGCGCGAACAGCGTCATGCCTTCGGCGTGCTTGATGAAGTCGGCATGGAGCGCGTCGAACTGCTCCGAGGTGATCGACTGATTGCCGGCCCACCACATCTTCTCGGTGGAGGCGTCGCGCACCGTGAACTTGTCCTTCGGGCTGCGGCCGGTGAACTCGCCGGTGTCGGCGCACAGCGCGCCATCGGCAGAGAGCACGGCTTCGCCGGCGCTTAGCGAATATTGGTAGAGCTGCGGCGCTCCCAGATTCCAGTGAACCTGTTTGAGCTTTCTTAAACCGAATTTATCGGCGCCGAAGGCGCCGTTACGTAGACCCGTCTCTTGCACGAAGAACCTCCTCGAACCCGCGTATCTCGATCGCGCGAATGCCGCTAAACGCGCCTCTGTCGCGGTGACCACCGAATATAGCCTTCCGGCCTCGGTCCGGCGACCTAATACTTGGCAACGCCGGGCTTGCCAAGTCGATCCCGCACGATTTGGTTTATTCCCGACAAGGCCTTGATCTAGATCAAACACTTGCTGCGGTGCGGGGACGTTGCTCGCGCTCAACGCGCGTCCATCAGGCCCGCGATAGCGCTATCATTTAGTTATTGCGTCGCACAATCAAGTCAACGGGAAGCGCCCTCGCCGATCAAAGCAAACGGCGCCCAGAACGCCGGATAGGCGTTGCGAGGCGAGGAAGCGTCGGTGAGATAGGCCAGCATCGACTGACGCAATGCCTCGGCGCGGCCGAGTTTTGGATCGGCTTTCAGCCGATCGAACGTTGATGTGGTGAGGCGCGTGGCGGCTGCGGAATCGACCGCCCAGTGCGACACCAGCAATGCACGCGCCCCGGCATAGAAGAACGATCGCGCCAATCCCGAAAGCGCTTCGGCGCCTGGCTTGTCGCCGGCGATCGTATTGCAGGCTGACAGCACCACCCAATCGGCATTGAGTTTCAACTGGGCCACTTCACTTGAGGTCAGCAGGCCGTCGTCGAGTTCAGACGGCTGCCGGGGAATGCTGAGCACCAGCGACGGTTCGGCGATTCCCTTTACGTCGCCGGCGACGAGACCATGGGTGGCGAAATAAACGATGCTGTAATCGGCGAGCCGCGCACGCTTCACCGTGGTTTCGCTGGCGTCTTCGCCGAGATGAATATCGCTTTCGGACACGCCGAGATTTTTCGCGACGGCATTGAGTTCATCCGCCGTGTCAGGCAGTTGCAACAGCACATTCGAGAGCCGCGCGCGGTCGACGCCGGCCCCCTGCCAGAAGTCGGTATAGGCGAGGCTGGTGACACCGCGCGCCGCGGACTTGATCGGAGCGGGTTTCGTCGCACCGCGCTTGTCGCCGCTACTGTCCTGCAACGGGCCGAACAGCGGATCGCCGAAACCGGTCATCGGCTTGCTGGTCTGATCCTTGCGGGCAACCATGCGCAGCGTTTTCAGGCTTGCGGCCGACGGCAATACCGACACCGCGTGTCGCTTGAGCAGCCAAGCGGCATCGCGATAACCGTCGAGTGTTTCCGGGATCGCGGCCGGCGGCTTCTCCGTCACCAGCAAATGAAACGGCAGCGCCGTCAACGCGCCGGTAGGGACAATCAGAAGACTGCGCTTGTCCTTCACCCGTGCCTCGACACCACCCAGCAGGTGATTGTACAGCCAGTTGGCGAATTCGAGATTGAACAGAGCGGATTTTCCGGACGAATCGCCGGCGCTGGCGACATTCAGTCCACGGCGGAAATCGGCGACCAAGTTGTACAGCTCTTCCGAGCCACGCCCGATCGGCTTCCAGTCAAAACCCTCGCGCGTGATCGCGATGACGTAGCTGTCCTTCACAGTCGCCGTGAGCAGCACCATCGCCTCGTCGCCCGACAACAGCGACTGAATCTCCTTCACCGTCAATGGCAGCGGATTCGACAGCGCGGCATAGTCGGGGAATTCCGCAGACAAGGCTTCCTGCAACGACGGGCGTTCGGTCGAGATGGCGGCAAGCCTGGCCTTGGCACGCTGCTCGGCAGCCGGGTCGCGCTTCGATCGCTCTTTCGAGACCGCCGCCACCAAGGCCCTGTCCAGCGCCTCCGTTTCCGCGGCGAGATCCTGATCCCGGCGAACCAATTCAGCGAGCCGATCGTTGCCGGCAGCCAGCCGCACCGCCAGCTTGTTGACGGCGGACGCCGCCGATGACTGGGTGCCGCGCTGGATCGCATTCAACATCGCATCCACCGCCTGCTCGGTCGGTATCAAGTGGTTGCGCTCGGCGTTCGCCAGCACCTCCAGGACGGCGTGGAGTTCTCCGCGCCCGCTCGCGATCAGCCGTAGCGCCAGCGGCAATGCCTTTTCCGGGTAACCTGTATTGGCACGGAAGAGCGCCAGAGCGTTCATGGATCTGGCGGTATCCGGATGATCGGGGCCGACCGCAGCTTCACGGACCGCCAACGCCCGTTCGAACAGCCGCTCGGCATCGCGAACGCGGTCCGTCGGCCCATCATAGAGGTCCGCCAGATTGATCAGCGAACGCGCCACGTCGGGATGATCGGGGCCGAGGACTTTCTCGCGGATCGCCAGCGAGCGCTTTATCAGCGGCTCCGCTTTGGCGAAGTGGCCCTCGACCTTCTCGACCTGACCGAGATTGTTCAGAAGCGTCGCGACCGCCGGATGCTCCGGACCCGCCGCTTTCTCGTAGATCGCCAGCGCGCGCCTGAACAGCGGCTTGGAGGCGTCGTGGCGGCCCTGCTTCTCGTAATGGGTGCCGAGATTATTCAGGGACTGCGCGACGTCGGGATGTCCGGACCCCAGCGACCGCTCACGGATCGCCAACGCGCGTTTGAACAACGGCTCAGCTTCGGCATAGCGCTGCTGGCGCTGGTAGAGTGCCGCGAGATTGTTCAACGCGGCAGCGATCTCCGGCGAGCCGGCACCGGTTGTCTTCTCCAGGATCGCGATGGCCCGCCTGGACAGCGGCTCGGCTTCAGCGTCCCTGCCCTGACTGCCATAAAGCTGCGCCAGATTGTTCAGCGCGGCGCCGACGTCGCGATGCGCGGGACCGTGTTTCTTTTCCAGCGATTCGACCTGCCCCTGCGCCAGCGCGACGGCTTCGGCATATTTTCCGGCGCGGCTAAGCTCATTGATCCTGGCGCTGACGGCCGCGGTATCGCTCTTCGCGAGCGATGGCGCGCTCAGGCACGTGCCCGCGACAAGCGCGAGGTATAGCGAAAGTACCAGTCGATGGCGGGAATTCATGGGTGCGGACTTAACCCTGGCCACTTCGCGTGGGAGCGTGGATTAGGTCGCGCGAATGACCGCAGCCGTTCAAATCCGCCCAGGATGGCTTGCGGCTAATCCTTGGCAGGCTCTTTGGCCCGCGCCTCGCCGGCCAGCCGGACCAGCATTTTGCGCAAGGCGGTCCCGTCGGTGACCCGTTCCGGGAAATCCAGCCGCAGCGTGAGGTTGCCGGCCTGCATGTCCATGCCGTCAGGGTCGCAGCCGGTGCAGGCCCAGTCCGCGCTGTCGGCGCCCAGCAGCCGGGTGGCGTAGAGGTTCATCGCTTCGCGGTGGTCACCGTTCATATGTTCCACGGCGCCCTGCTCGGCCTCCAACAGCCCCTCGGCGTCACCAATATCGGTCAGGAACTGCGCCGGCGCGAGGTCGATAATCCGGCCAAACCCGGCGACCAGATGAGCGCCCAATGGCAGAATCCGAAAAAACGAAAAATCCTTAAAGTTTACAAAGGCATCCGCCGACGGATGGGCATTGAGATAGCGCCGGCGCAGGGTTTCGGCCTGGTCGGCCGCGGCCTCCTCCGCCCGTCCCGCCAGCATGATCCGGGCGCCCTCCAGGGGATCGCCCGCGGCGCGCTCATCCAGCATCAGGGAGACCCTGTTATCGGCCAGAATGTTCCTGGTATGCAGCGCCAGCCGCGAGATCAGCAGGATCGGCGAGGCATCCGCGTGGCTCGCGACATTGACCAGCGAGCAATAGGGATCGCCGCTGCCGGCCATCAGGGTCGCCAGCGCGCCCTGCCGGCTCCGGCGCAGCAGCGAGCGGGCCAGCCTGGAAGGGTCGAAATCGGCGGTCGGTTCCATGGTATATCCAGCCATCTCGTTGCAAAAAAAGAGCCTTTTCTCAGCCCTTGAGGGTGCTATATGGGGTGCTACGCATCGTCCGCGGAACGTTTTCGCGGAACTCGGTCACACTTCAGCCCAGCTTGCATTGCTCGTTGACCGCCTACGAAGCCCATTTACACGGCGCCTAGCTGAATTGCCCGCCGTCTAAGCCACTTCTCTATCGAAAGCAGGCTCATGCCCACAATCGCCTTGGTCGATGACGACCGCAACATTCTCACTTCCGTCTCGATTGCGCTCGAAGCCGAAGGCTATCGCATCATGACCTACACGGATGGTGCGTCGGCGCTCGATGGTTTCCGCACCTCGCCGCCGGACCTTGCGATCCTCGACATCAAGATGCCCCGCATGGACGGCATGGAAACCTTGCGGCGGCTGCGGCAGAAATCCGATCTGCCGGTGATCTTCCTGACCTCCAAGGATGAAGAGATCGACGAATTGTTCGGTCTCAAGATGGGCGCCGACGATTTCATCCGCAAGCCGTTCTCGCAGCGCCTGCTGGTCGAGCGCGTCAAGGCGGTGCTGCGCCGCGGACAGCCGAAGGATCCGACCGCCGCCCCGAAGGAGCCGGATGCCCGTGCACTCGACCGCGGCCTGCTGCGAATGGATCCGGAACGTCACACCTGCACCTGGAAAAACGAGCCGGTGACGCTGACGGTGACCGAATTCCTGATCCTGCAGGCGCTGGCGACACGGCCCGGTGTGGTGAAAAGCCGTAACGCGCTGATGGACGCGGCCTATGACGACCAGGTTTATGTCGACGACCGCACCATCGACAGCCACATCAAGCGGTTGCGCAAGAAGTTCAAGGTGGTCGACGACGATTTCGAGATGATCGAGACGCTCTACGGCGTCGGCTATCGCTTCAAGGAAGCCTGATCTGCAGTTTCGACGCGGCCAGACAACTGACGCCCCCGCGCGTCTGGGATAGGATTGAACGCGCCGCGCGCGTTGCAGGGACGCGCGTTGCAGGGACAATCGAGACAACCGGCAGTTTTCGCCATTGCTAGACCGAACGCAGCCTGATCGAGGCCGGAATAACGAGGATGCGTCTGCGTCGCTCGATCGGGATTACGTTGCCGGCGACACGGCGCCCGACCAGGGCTGGCGGCGGCCGCTCGGCTGGCTGCGCCGCGCCGGGCAGTTCTTCTTCGCGCTGTCCTTTTCCAGCCTCACCCGCCGCATCGTTTCGCTCAATCTGGCCGGTCTGGTGGCGCTGGTGGCGAGCATTCTCTATCTGTCGCAGTTCCGCGCCGGCCTGATCGAGGCACGTGCACAGAGCTTGCTGGTGTATGCCGAGATCATCTCCGAGGCGATCGCGACCTCGGCCACCGTCGAGGGCAACACCATCACCCTCGATCCCGACCGCCTGCTCGATCTGAAGCCCGGCGAAAGCTATGGCGTGCCGGACGAGTATTCGGATTTTCCCATCAATCCGGAACGCGTCGCGCCGGTGCTGCGCCGTCTGATCGCGCCGACCAAGACCCGCGCGCGCATTTTCGACCGCGAGGGCGGCCTGATCCTGGACAGCCGCAATCTGTTCGCCCGCGGCGACGTGATGCGGTTCGAATTGCCGCCGCCGTCGGCCGACAAGCCCAACATTGCCGAGCGCTCGATGCGCGCGGTGCGCAACTGGTTCAACCGCGGCGACCTGCCGATCTATCGCGAACTGGGGCCGGAGGGCGGCAAGGGCTATCAGGAAGTCGCACAATCGCTGGGCGGCCAGAAGAGCAGCATGGTCCGCGTCAACGAACGCGGCGCGGTCATCGTTTCGGTCGCGGTCCCGGTGCAGCACTTCCGCGCCGTGCGTGGCGCGCTGATGCTGACGACCCAGGGCGACGACATCGACCAGATGGTCGGCGCCGAGCGCTGGGCGATCCTGAAAATCGGCGGCGTGGCCTCCGCCGTCATGATCGTATTGTCGCTGCTGCTGGCGAGCACGATCGCGGGTCCAGTGCGGCGGCTGGCCGACGGCGCCGAGCGCGTCCGCCGCCGCATCCAGACCCGCGTCGAGATTCCCGATTTCACCCGGCGCCGCGACGAGATCGGCCATCTCTCCGGCGCGCTGCGCGAGATGACCAACGCGCTCTATAGCCGCATCGAGGCGATCGAGATGTTCGCCGCCGACGTCGCCCATGAACTGAAGAACCCGCTAACCTCGCTGCGGTCGGCCGTGGAAACGCTGCCGCTGGCGCGCAATGAAAACAGCCGCGCGCGGCTGCTCGCCGTGATCGAACACGACGTCAAGCGGCTCGACCGGCTGATCTCGGACATCTCCGACGCCAGCCGCCTCGACGCCGAACTGCAGCGGCAGGATATGGCGCCGGTCGATCTTCGCCGGCTGCTGACGACGCTGGCCTCGGTCGCCAATGAAACCAAGCTCGGCCACGACGTCTCCGTCGAGGCCCGCTTCGAGGGCCGCAGCCCAACCGATACCTTCTCGGTGCCCGGCCATGATTCGCGGCTCGGCCAGGTGATCTCCAATCTGCTGTCGAATGCGCAGTCGTTCTCCCATGCCGGCGGCAGGGTGCGCATCGTCTGTCGCCGCGCGCGGTCCGAAATCGAAATCGTGATCGACGACGATGGCCCGGGGATTGGCGAAGATGCGCTCGAGCGCATCTTCGAGCGCTTTTACACCGACCGGCCGCATCAGGGCTTTGGCCAGAATTCCGGTCTCGGTCTGTCGATCTCCAAGCAGATCATCGAGGCCCATGGCGGGCGCATCTGGGCGGAAAACCGCTCCGGCCCGGCCGACGCCGACGGCAACCCGACGGTATCCGGCGCGCGCTTCGTGGTCCGGCTGCCGACGCCATGACGACCGCGAGCGTGCACGCCTCCGCCGTCTTGGTGGGCGACCGCGCCGTCCTGATCCGCGGCCCGTCGGGTTCCGGCAAGTCGCGGCTGGCCTTCGACCTGATTCTGGCCGGCCGTACCGGCCAGCTTCCACCGGCCATTTTGGTGGGCGATGACCGTGTCCATCTCGACACACTCGCCGGAGAATTGTGGGTCCGGGCTTCGACCGAATTGGCCGGCCTGATTGAAATCAGGGGGCTCGGGATTCGTCGCTGTGATTGCGTCAGTGAGGGGTTGGTCGGTCTGGTTGTCGACCTCGCGGCTGACGACGCCGAACGGCTGCCGGCGCCGGATGCTCTCCAAATCAGCCTTAATGGTGTTTTGATACCGAGAATTCCCGTTGGAATGGGCTTTCAACCCCTTCCGCTGGTTGTTGCCGCGCTGACGACAACTCAAAGTTCATCTTCCGGTAATAATTCGGCTGATTGTGTGAAGGGGTTTGGTAACCATATAAGCCCCACTATCGCGACCGAATAAGACCGGCGCAGGCTCCCCTCTCTGCCTCCAGTTTCCGGGAGATTAGCCAAGATGCCCTCTTGCGCGGGGCCTCTGGATGGTCAAAGTGGCGCGTTCGTGCGGTGCACCAAAAGCACCCGCGAGGAGTTTCCGATGATTGGTCTAGTGCTTGTGACCCATGGGCGCCTTGCCGACGAGTTCAGGGCGGCGCTCGAACATGTTATGGGTCCGCAGAAACAAATTGAAGCGATTACGATCGGAGCCGAGGACGACTCCGATTTGTGTCGAAGCGATATCATTGAAGCAGTGAATCGCGTCGACAGTGGCGACGGGGTTGCCATCCTCACCGACATGTTCGGTGGAACTCCCTCGAACCTTGCGATCTCCTGCATGAGCCGCCCAAAGGTGGAAGTGCTCGCAGGCATCAATCTTCCCATGCTGGTCAAGCTTGCCAAGGTGCGCGAAGAGCGCTCGCTTCCGGATGCCATCGCGATGGCCCAGGAAGCCGGCCGCAAATACGTCACCATCGCCAGCCGCGTCCTCGCCGGCAAATGAGCGACGAGGCCGCGCCCGGAAGCGATATCGGGCCGACCGTGCCGGCGGGCGCCATTTCCCGCGAACTTCTCATCATCAACAAGCGCGGTTTGCACGCGCGCGCCTCGGCCAAATTCGTCCAGATGGTCGAGCGCTTCAACGCCGAGGTCTGGGTGACGCGCGGCAACGAGACCGTCGGCGGCACCTCGATCATGGGATTGATGATGCTGGCCGCAGGTCCCGGCACCACGGTGGTGGTTTCCGCGATCGGCCCCGAAGCCCAGGCCGCGGTCGATGCGATCGCAGGTCTTGTCGCCGACAAGTTCAACGAAGAGGGTGTGTGAGGCGAACACTCTCCGGGTCATGGTTCGAGACGCGCGAAGACGCGCTCCTCACCATGAGGGTCTAAGATCTCACTCTGAGCTAGTAGACCTCATCCCCGGATGAGCGCTTTGCGCTCACCGAGGGAGCCGCGTTTGCGTGCGTCTCGAAGGCAATCACACCCACCTCAGGATGACGGGAGAGCCAGATCTCAAAACGGATTGGTGACGATGCCGCCATCGGCGCGCAGCGCGGCGCCGTTGGTGGCGCTCGAGGCTTTCGAGCAGACGTAGCAGATCAGATTGGCGATCTCCTCGGGCTCCGCGTAGCGCTGCAGCAGCGACGCCGGCCGGCGTTCGCTGAAGGTGCGGGCGACGAGATCGTCGACGGTCGTGCCCATGCCCTTGGCGCGCGCGGCCAGACGCACCGGCGCCATCTCGACCCAGGTCGGCCCTGGCATGACGGAATTGACGGTGACGTTGGTCGCCTTGGTCAGTTCGGCGGCGCCGCGGGCGACCACCAGCTGGGCGGCCTTGGAGAAGCCGTAGTGAATCATCTCCTTGGGGATGAAGACGCCGGACTCGCTGGAGACGAACACCACGCGGCCCCAATCCTTGTTATCCAGCATCCGCTTCAGGTAATGCCGGGTGAGGCGCACCCCGCTCATCACGTTGACTTCGAACATCCTCGTCCAGTCGGAATCCTCGATATCGAAGAATCCCTTTGGCTCGTAGATGCCGAGATTGTTGACGAGGATGTCGACTTCAGGGAATTGCGCTGTCAGCGCGGCGCAGCCTTCCGCGTTGCCAAGATCGACCGCCGCCGAATGTACCTCGGCTTCCGGCGCGGCTTGCCGGACTTTTGTCATCGCCTCGGTGACGGCCGCCTGCTCGCGCCCGTTGACGATCACTTCCGCGCCCATCTGTGCAAGCCCGATCGCGGTTGCCAGCCCGATGCCGCGCGTCGAGCCGGTGACGAGGGCGGTCTTTCCAGTCAGATCGAGATTCATGCGTTGCTCCCCAAATTCCGTTCTTGCTTACTTTTTCTCCGGCGGCACCACATACACATTCCAGATCGTGGCGGCACCCGGCTTCCCCAGGAAAAACCTTCGCGTGGTGATCACCATGCGCTCGCCATGGGCGGCATGGAGCTTCATCCACGCCTCGCATCTTTCCAGCTTCCAGTCGCCGGTTTCGCAGATGCCAATGAAGCCCGACCGTTTGGCCTCCTCGAGCGAAGTCAGCCCCGACGACCACGGCTCGTCCGGCGCCAGCACTGGCGGATGATCGGGGCTGTAGAAGGTGACGGGCTGGCCGATATCGCTAAAGGCCGCAACCACGGGCCAGGCTGTAAAAAACCGCCGGTGCCAGACTTCCGTCAGTTCGCGGGCCAGTTCGGAGCGCGCCCGGTAGCTGGCGCCCTCGTTGCGATGCTGGCCGGCATCATAGGCGACGATCTGCGGCGAGGCGATCAACACCGCCAGCGTCAGCACCAGCCAGGTCGCGGTCAGCCGAAGCAGCGCCAGCTGCCGCACCCGCAGCGCCGGGATCGCGATCAGCGCCAGCGGCACCAGGAAAAACAGCGGGATGCCCCAATCGGTCTTGATGTAGATCTGGAACAGCACCGCGCCGAGTGGCGGCCCGATCGCGACTACTACCTGGATCAGCCAGACATTGAGCGCCTGCGACGTCCGCACACCGGTATTCGCACCACGCGACCAGAACGCAAAAGCCGGCTTGCGCCAGAGCGACGGCCACGCCAGCGCTATTCCCGCCAGCACCACCGGCAACGCCAGCAGCGCCAGGTTATGGCCGACATAGCCGAGCGCGAGGTTGTCGATCATGTGACGGTCGGTGATGGAATAGATTTCGCCGGCGTAGGTGAACGGGACGAAGTTCACGTCCCTGAGCCAGATCAAATGCGGAATCATCGCCACCACGAGCACGAAGATCGCCACCCACGGCGCCGGTGAGCGCAGGAACTGGACGCGCTGCGGATGGATCAGCGCGGCAAGGCCAATGGCGCCGATCATGGTCAGAGCCCAGTATTTGGTCATCAACGCCAGGGCGCCGGCGAGCCCCAGCCATATTCCGGATTTGACGCTGCGTTTGTCGAATGCGTCCAGATAGGCCAGCACCAACAGCGGCAGCGTCACCAGTTGCAGCAGGTCCGGATTGTACTTGAAGCCCTTGAAGTTGAAGATCGGATAGAGTGCGAGCATCACCACGACGAGGAAGGCGCGGCGGCGATCGACCACGCGCAGCGCCAGCAGCCAGCCGATCACGAGGCTGCAACCGAGTGTGGCCATCGCCAGCGCATAGGTCGCCCAATCCGTGACCGGGAACACCCTGAACCAGAGCCCGGCGACCCAGCCCGACAGCGGCGGATGCTTGCCATAGCCGAGCAGGAACTTCTGGCCCCAGCCGAACGCCTCGGCGACATCCATGTGAATGTCCTGGCCGGTCTTCAGACTGACCAGAATCAGCGTCCAGAGCGCGGCATGGGCCACTGCAAAGCCGCTCACCAGCCACAAGGCGCCCCTGGGATCGCTGGCGTGCGCGGCCAGCCACGCCGCCACCCGCCGGATGGACAGTCTGCGCCGGGAACGCGCGGCGGCGGGCAAAATGGATGCAGTCGACATGGAGGAGTGCGTAGCGCGTTTTTGGCGCGCGTGGAATCAGCTTGGCGTGAAGAATGCCCCTTAAAATACAGCAATATGGTTGCCGCACGGGGATGTGAATGCTATCCCGCGCCCATGACAACTGCCCCGATTTCCAACATCCGCAACTTCTCCATTGTCGCCCATATCGACCATGGCAAGTCGACGCTGGCCGACCGCCTGATCCAGACCACCGGCGGGCTGACCGATCGCGAAATGGCGGGCAAGGAGCAGGTGCTCGATTCCATGGACATCGAGCGCGAGCGCGGCATCACCATCAAGGCACAGACGGTGCGGCTGAACTACCGCGCCAAGGACGGCAAGGACTACATCTTCAACCTGATGGACACGCCGGGCCATGTCGACTTCGCCTACGAAGTCTCGCGCTCGCTGGCGGCCTGTGAAGGATCGCTGCTGGTGGTCGACGCCAGCCAGGGCGTCGAGGCGCAGACGCTCGCCAACGTCTACCACGCGCTCGATGCCGGTCATGAGATCGTGCCGGTGCTCAACAAGGTCGACCTGCCCGCTGCCGAGCCGGAAAAGGTCAGGCAGCAGATCGAGGACGTGATCGGCATCAGCGCCGCCGACGCGGTGATGATCTCGGCGAAAACGGGGCTTGGCATTCCCGACGTGCTGGAAGCCATCGTCACGCGTTTGCCGGCGCCGAAGGGCGACCGCGGAGCGACGCTGAAGGCGCTGCTGGTCGACAGTTGGTACGACGTCTATCTCGGCGTCGTCGTGCTCATCCGCATCGTCGACGGTACGATGAAGAAGGGCCAACGCATCCGGATGATGGGCACCAACGCGGCCTATGACATCGAGCGCGTCGGCTTCTTCACCCCGAAGATGACGCCGGTGGACGAACTCGGCCCCGGCGAGATCGGCTTCATCACCGCCGCCATCAAGGAAGTCGCCGATACGCGCGTCGGCGACACCATCACCGACGACCGCAAGCCGATCACCGACATGCTGCCGGGCTTCAAGCCGGCGATCCCCGTGGTGTTCTGCGGCCTGTTCCCGGTCGACGCCGACGACTTCGAGACGCTGCGCGCGGCGATGGGCAAGCTGCGGCTTAACGATGCCAGCTTCTCGTTCGAGATGGAAACCTCGGCCGCGCTCGGCTTCGGCTTCCGCTGCGGTTTCCTTGGGCTGTTGCATCTGGAAATCATCCAGGAGCGGCTGCAGCGCGAATTCGACCTCAACCTGATCGCGACCGCGCCGAGCGTGATCTACAAGATGCACCTGACCGACGGGCAGGAGATCGAAATCCACAATCCCGTCGACATGCCCGACGTGGTCAAGATCGCCGAGATCCAGGAGCCGTGGATCGAAGCCACCATCCTTACGCCTGACGAATATCTCGGCAGCGTGCTGAAACTTTGCCAGGACCGCCGCGGTTCGCAGAAGGAGCTGACCTACGTCGGCGCGCGCGCGATGGTGAAATATGATCTGCCGCTCAACGAAGTCGTGTTCGATTTCTACGACCGGCTCAAATCGGTCTCGAAGGGCTACGCCTCGTTCGACTACCATCTGACCGACTACAAGCCCGCCGACCTCGTCAAGATGCAGATCCTCGTCAACCTCGAGCCGGTCGACGCGCTGTCGATGCTGGTGCATCGCACCCGCGCCGAAGGCCGCGGCCGCGCCATGGTCGAGCGGATGAAGGAACTGATCCCGCCGCACATGTTCGTGATTCCGATCCAGGCCGCGATCGGCGGCAAGGTGATCGCCCGCGAAACCGTCCGCGCGCTGCGCAAGGACGTCACCGCGAAATGCTACGGCGGCGACATCACGCGCAAGCGCAAGCTTCTGGAGAAGCAGAAGGAAGGCAAGAAGAAGATGCGGCAGTTCGGCAAGGTCGACATCCCGCAGGAAGCCTTCATTGCCGCGCTGAAGGTGGATAGCTGAGGCAGCGGCCTTGCTATCGGCTGACTTGAAACGCACCGCAATTTGAATGGCCTTTGAACGGCAGACTGAATATTTTGCGGCGATGTTGCGCATATTCTCCGTATCGATCGTCATCCTCCTGTCGCTGCTGCCGGCGGTGACATCAGCCGCGTCTGCCAAGCGGCACGCCCATCGCGGGCATAATTATGGTTTCCTGCCCGGCTACCATCAGCCACCCAACAACACGGTTCCGGTGTTTGGCGCGAGGGGCGCCGCGCGGGGCGCGCGCGACTACACCCCCTACTATTATCGCTACAATGGCGATCGCTACTATTTCGGCAGACCCGGATTTTTCCGCGGACGCTACAACGGCGGCAGCATCGGCCCATGCTGGACCCAGACCCCCATCGGGCCAATCTGGAATTGCGGGTAGCAAGCCAAAACGTCGACCACGTCAGCGGAAGGCGATGACGCTAGATAGCGGCTGCGCACTCCTCCGCCACCAGCCGCTCCAGCGCCACCTTCGAGGCGCGCTGATCGGCAACCAGCTTCTTGGCCATCGCGAGCCTGGTGATGGTGCGAACCAGCGCTGTTGCCACGGGGTTGGGGCCTTCCGGCTTGGCGCAACGTAGCGACAGATGGGTGCCGCCATTTTCGAGCGGCGTCAGTTCCGCCGTCTGCCGCACGATGGCACCCATCGGCAGCCGGATGTGCCAAGTGACGTAGTCGAACGGGAGCCAATCGACGATGTCGTGCACCGTCGAATCCTTGCCATGGGCGCAGTGCTGCGTCGCCCCGGGCCCGATCCGCCCGCGCGCGAGCCCGGTCATGGTCATGTCATCGATGCCGTGCTGCCAGCGGATCTTCTTGTCGACGTCGGTGACATAGGCCCAGGCCATCGCCGGCGGCACCGGCAAATCGCATTCCATCGATTCGAAAGCCAGTGGCTCGTCTGATCGCACCACGATTCGGCGCGTCGCGCGCCAGCGCGCAAAGATCGGCGCGAGATCGTAGACGTAACAAACGGTGTCGCCGAAATCACCGGTGCTTTCGACGTGGCGGATGGTGCCGGCAAAAAACTCCGGCAGGCCGATCGCTTCGGCGGCCTGTTCGGTCACCAGCGCATAGGCCTTGATGCCGGTCGCGGCCGTCACCGAATTCTTCATCAAACGGTGCAGGCGGATCACCTCCGCGCCCTGCAATTCGGTGCGGCCCGCCATCTGCTGCGTGGCATAGGTGCCGTGATGCAGGAAGAACTTGAGATCGAGCTGGCCCATGTTGCGGCAAGCATTGCAGGTGCAGGTCGTGTTTACGCGCATGGCGCCGAGGGCCTGGCTGAAGCTGCAATAGATGCGCTCGATGGCATCGAGCGGAAACTGGCGCTGCGGCAGGTTCACATCGGGCAGATGGGTCAACGCCGCATCGCCCTGCAGATTGGACAGGATGATCGGCGCCTTGATCTCGGCAAAGATGCTCTTGAACAGCGCGTCGAGGATGCCTTGCGCGTGCTCGAGCTCCGAGCGCGTGAGGAACATGGTGTAGCCGGTAATATCGGCAATGAGCAGAAAGCCCTGTTGCGCCATAGCCAGTACTCCCTGACTCTCCTGGGATGACGACGCGAAATACGGCCATCCTAGCAGAAAGTTGCGCCCTTCGCGCCCGTTATCGCGGTCGGCGGCGGACAGCGAAGGCCTCCCATGCGCCCCGCGCCTTGCCCTGCGGCACCGGATCGGTCACCATCGCGCTTGCTCAGACCATAAAATCCAAAAAAAACGTTGAGGAAACGCATGGGCAGGCCCGCCGGTTTCTCCCAGTCCGGTTTCTCCTATGGCTGGATCGTCGTTGGCGCCGGCGCGCTGATGACCTGCGTCGGCTTCGGCACGATGCTCTCGCTGGCGGTGTTCCTGCAGCCGATTGCGGCGGATACCGGCTGGTCGGTCAGCGGCGTCTCGGCGGCGGCGACGATCGATTTCCTTGCCATGGGATTCGCGGCGTTCTTCTGGGGCACGCTGTCCGACCGGTTCGGCACCCGCATCGTCGTGCTCGCCGGCGCGGTGCTGCTCGGCATCGGCCTGGTCGGCGCGAGCCAGGCCGTGAGCCTGTGGCAATTCCAGTTCTTCTTCGGCGTGCTGATCGGGATCGCGGCCGGCAGTTTCTATGCACCGATGGTCGCGGTGGCGAGCGCGTGGATCGAACATCGCCGCAGCCTCGCGGTGGCGCTGGTGTCGGCCGGCATGGGCGTTTCGCCGCTGACAATCGCACCGTTCGCCAGCTGGCTGATCACCGCCTATGACTGGCGCACGGCGATGCTGGCGATTGGCATCGCCTCCTGGGCGCTGTTGATTCCGGCGTCGTTCCTGGTGCGCCCGGCGCCACCAGCGGCAGCGCCTGCGCACGGAGATGATGCCGCGCCGGAAATACAGTGGTCCGTCGGGCAGGCGTTGCGGACGCCGCAATTCATCACGCTGGCGCTGGCGCATTTCGCTTGCTGCGCGGCGCATTCCGGGCCGATCTTCCACATGGTGAGCTATGCGATGATCTGCGGCATCGCGCCGCTGACCGCCGTCACCGTCTATAGCCTTGCTGGCTTTTCCGGCCTCGGCGGCCGGCTGCTGCTCGGCGTCATGGCCGATCGTCTCGGCGCCAAGCCGGTGCTGGTCGGCGGGCTGTTCGTGCAGGCGATGTCGGTCGCGACGTATCTGGCGGTCGGCCAGCTCGGCGAGTTCTATGCGCTGTCTGTCATCTTCGGGCTCGCCTATGGCGGCGTGATGCCGCTTTACGCGGTGCTGGTGCGCGAATATTTCGGCGCGCGTATCATGGGCTCGGTATTCGGCGCGGTCTCGGCGTTCGCAAGCCTCGGCATGGCGCTGGGGCCATTGGCCGGCGGCTGGGTGTTCGACACCTTCCACGCCTATCACTGGCTCTATGTCGGCTCCTTCGCGATCGGGATTACCGCGGTCGCGGTGGCGCTGAGCTTTCCCTCCACGAAGCGGCCACCGCAGCCCACGCTCGATCTCAGGCGTGCTGCGGCCTGAGAGGCGTGCCTCGATATGCATGCCTCGCGCCGCCTTGATCGATGGCGGCGGATGGGCCACCATCGCCGCTCGCGCCCAACAATATAAGCCAATGCGAGGAAGCGCATGAACAAGCATCCCGGTCTCGACCTCGTCGAGCGCGCGCGCACGCTGCAGCCGTTGATCGCGCGCGACGCCGACGAGATCGAACGGACGCGGCGGCTGACGCCTGATGTGACCACGGCCCTGATCGAGAACGGGCTTTATCGGTCGCTGCTGCCGCAGAGCCTCGGCGGCGCCGAATTGCCGCTCGAAAGCTTCATGCAGATGCAGGAGGAAATCGCCAAGGCCGATGCTTCCACCGCCTGGTGCCTCGGCCAGTGCAGCGTCTGCGCGATGACCGCGGCCTATCTCGATGCCGATGCCGCCAACGAGATTTTCAATGTCGCGCCCGGCATCCTCGCCTGGGGCGCGATCAACCACGAAGTGCAGGCGGTTCCGGGCGGCTACCGAGCCAGCGCGCGCTGGGATTTTGCCAGCGGCTCCCGGCAGGCGAGTTGGCTCGGCGCCCATGTCCGGGTTGTCGAGGCCGACGGCAGCCCGCGGCGCAAGCCGGATGGCTCGCCGGAAATCCGCACCATCCTGTTTCCGGTAGCTGATGCCACGATGTACGACGTCTGGGACGTCATCGGCCTGCGCGGCACCGGCACCGATTCCTACTCGGTCGACAATCTCTTCATCCCTGACAAATTCGCCGCGCTGCGCGACGATCCTGCGGCCTTGCGCGAAGACGGCCCGCTCTACAAGCTCTCCACCAACATGGTATTCAGCATGGGTTTTGCCGCGACCTCGCTCGGCCTCGCCCGCGCCACGCTCGACGCCGCCACCGATCTCGCGCGAGCCAAGACACCGCAAGGCCTCAAGGCGATGCGCGACAACAACGCCGTGCAGGGCCTGATCGGGCGCACCGAGGCGACCTTGCGCGCAGCGCGCGCCTATCTCTATACGACCGCCGCCGAAGTCTGGCGTGACCTGGCGCGCGGCGACGCCCTCACCGAACAGCACCGCATCGCGCTGCGCATCGCCGCGACCTGGACCATCCATCAATCGGCCGCCGTGGTCGACACCGCCTATCACATGGCCGGCGCCACCGCGGTGTTCAGCGCCAACAAGTTCGAGCGCCGGTTTCGCGACATGCACGCCATCGCCCAGCAGGTCCAGGCCCGCGACAGCCATTACGAGGACGCCGGCAAGGCGATCCTGTTTGCCGACCTCGACACGCCGCCGACGACGGCGCGTTGAGGGGACTCGTGAAGAAGATGGCCGGAACGAAATCCGCAAAAAAGCAGCCCGCGACAAATTCCTCTGCCGCCGTCGAAGCCGTCTTCGACGCTTATCCCAAACCGGTGAGGACGAAATTGCTGGCGCTGCGCCGGCTGATCTTCGACACCGCGAAAGCCACCGAGGGCGTAGGCGCGCTGGAGGAGACGTTGAAGTGGGGGCAGCCGAGCTATCTCACGCCGCAGACCCGGAGCGGCAGTACCATCCGGATCGACCAGGTGAAGCTCGAGCCCGGACAATACGCGGTCTATTTCCATTGCCAGACCAACCTGGTCGAGGCCTTTCGCGAGCTTTATCCGGAGCTGCGGTACGAAGGAAACCGGGCCATCCTTCTTAGCGCGGACGACAAGGTGCCCGAGGCAGCGTTGCGGCACTGCGTGGCGCTGGCGCTGACGTATCATCTGGAGAAGCGCAAGGGCACGGCGAAGTAGCGCTTTTGTGTCATTGCGAGGAGTTCACAACGCTCGCTCCGCACGTCGTCCCTGCGAACGCCGATGCGCAATTGCGCGTCGGGCGACCCATACACCGCTGTCATCCCTCGCGAAAGCGGGGGATCCAGTACGCCGCGGCCTATCGGTTCAATCATCGGCACCTGGAGGCCCGCTTATCTCGATCCCGTCATCCTGAGGTGCGAGCCTCTTCGGCGAGCCTCGAAGGACGACGGCCCGACTGTGGCCGATTCATCCTTCGAGGCTCGCCCAGCGGTGGCTCGCACCTCAGGGTGACGGAGAAATAGCTTCGCGTTCTCGCTACGCATTGCGCCCGAGCTTTGCTGGAAAACTTCCCGCCCTCCAAATAGAGGGCGCAGGGAAGACCGGGTGCGCGCTGCACCCGCGGTCCCGTGTGCGGTTGGTAGATAGAAAGCTGCACACGAGCATACAGGGCAGCGGTGAACACCCGGCCTTCCCTGCGCAATGGCTTTACGGCTTATAACGAGCTCTCCCCGGAGAACGGCTCTTTTGCCTCCGTTGCGCCCTGGAAGCTATTGCCTCCAGGTGCATTGACGCCAGCACCGCGACGTCAGGACCACACGTCTTCGCCGTACGCTTCGGCGCCTTTGGTCAAGGGCACCGTCACGTCCACCGCAACCCCGTCCAACGTCCGTGACCACGGCCGACGCCCTTCTGACTAGGACGGGATGGCCAAACTATGCCCCCGAGTCGGCCTTCTGTAAAAGCGAAATATTTTTTATTTTGGGGCTTGACACAAATTACGTAAAGCCGAAGTGATTTGCCCGTCGGGCTATTTTGTCACAGTCATTCCGGGGCGCGCGTAGCGCGAGCCCGGAATCCATCAGGCTGCATGCGCTGTCTCACCATGGATTCCGGGCTCTCGCTTCGCGAGCCCCGGAATGACGAAGAGGGCAGGACTGTTGGTGTGGTAGGCGGCCTGCGTCACGCGACCAGCGCCGCATCCACCTCGCCGCGCTGCGCCTTCAGCAGGCTGACGATCTCGGCATTGGGCCGGGCGCGGCTGAACAGGAAGCCCTGTCCCTCGTGGCAGCCTTCGTTGCGCAGGCAGCTCAGTTCGGCTTCGGTCTCGACGCCCTCCGCGGTGATGGTGACGCCGAGGCCCTTGCCGAGGCTGATGATCGAACGCACGATCGCCTGCGCGTCGCGGTTGGAGCCGAGATCGCGCACGAACGACTGGTCGATCTTGATCTTGTCGAACGGGAAGCTGCGCAGATAGCTCAGGCTGGAATAACCGGTGCCGAAATCGTCCATCGAGATGCGGACGCCGAGCGAGCGCAGCGCATGCAGCGTCGCCAGCACCTGACTGCTCTTTTCCAGCACCAGCGTCTCGGTGATCTCGAGCTCGAGCCGGGTTGCGGCCAAACCCGTCTGCTTCAGCGTTTCCATCACCATCGACAACAGATTGCCGACGCGGAACTGCAGCGGCGACAGGTTGACCGCGACGCGGACATCGTCAGGCCATTGCGCCGCATCCATGCAGGCGCGGCGCAGCATCAGGCCGCCGACGGCGTTGATCAGGCCGGTTTCCTCGGCAACGGGGATGAATTCCCCCGGCGAAATCATGCCGCGTTCGGGATGCGGCCAGCGTACCAGTGCCTCGAAACCGGTGATGCGGCCCGTCGAAAGGTCGATCAGCGGCTGGTAATGCGGCCGCAGCAGATCGTTCTCGATGGCGTGGCGCAGCTCGATCTCGATCTTGCGGCGCGACTGGGCACGGGCATCCATTTCGGCTTCGAAGAAGCTGAAGGTGCCGCGGAAGTCGTTCTTGGCGCGCGACAGCGCCATGTCGGCGTTCTTCAGCAATCTTTCGGACTCGTCGCCATCGCCCGGCGACATCGCGATGCCGATGCTGGCGCCGATTACCACCGAATGGCCATCAAGCAGATAGGGATCGCCGATCGCCTCCAGCAGACGCCGGGCCAGCAGTACCGCGTCCTCGGGGCGCATTACCCCGCTCTGAACGATGGCGAACTCATCGGAGTTGAGGCGCGCCAGCACATCTTCCTCGCGCAACGTCGATCGCAGCCGCTTGGCGACGCCGCGCAGCAGCTTGTCGCCGATGCCGTGGCCGAGCGTGTCGTTGACCGCCTTGAAATTATCGAGGCCGAGCACCAGCACCGCCGTCTTGTCGGCGCTGCGCCGCGTGTGCAGCAGGAGATCGTCCATTTGTTGACGCAGCAAATTGCGGTTCGGCAATCCGGTGAGGCTATCGTGCTGGGCCATGAAGGCCAGCCGTGCTTCGGCACGTTTGCGTTCGGTGATGTCCATCAGCGCCAGCAGGATTGCCGGCTGACCGCCGTAAACCAGCCGGCGCGAATAGATTGCGAGATCGATCAGGGTGCCGTCGGCCCTGACATGCTTCCAGGTCCGGGCCGCCTGTTCGTCGCTGCTGCGGTCGCCCTTCCACGGCAATTCCGGATCGAAGGCCTGCAGGCTGCGGATCGTCAGTTTCTCGAACTCGGCGCGGCTATAGCCATAGTGCTGGACCGCGGCGTCGTTGACGCCGAGCACGCGTTCGCCATCCAGCGAATAAACGATCATCGGCACCGGGTTGCTGTCGAACAGCAGGCGGAACGATGCCTCGCGCTGTTTCAACTCGGTGATATCGACGCGCAGGCCGATGACGCCGCCGTCCTCCGTCAACCGCTCGTCGATCAGGATCACGCGGCCATCGGCCAATGTCTGCTCGTGCCGGTCGCCGGGCTGATAAAGCCTGGTCAGACGTTCGCCGAGCCATTGCTCCTCGCGGCCGATCGCCTCCGGATAATCGCCGCGCTCGACGCCGACGCGGATGGTATCCTCCAGCCGCGCTCCCGGCTTGAACAGGTCGGAGCTGCGGTTGTAGATCTCCGCATACTTCTTGTTCCAGAGGATGTAGCGGCCTTCGGCGTCGAGAAACACGATGCCCTGGGGCAGGATGTCGATCGCCTCGAGCAGCCGCTCATGCGATTTGCGCGCATCGGCAATCGCAGCCTCCGCCTCGGCGCGCGTGCGCACGATTTCGCCGCGCTCTGCAGGTAGCTGCCGGCGCTTGCCTGAACGCTTTGGGCCGGGTTTTGTCGGTCGACCGAACAGGCGGGCAATCGAGGTCTGCTTTGGTTTCTTGATTGTTCCTGGCCTCATCTTCGGCATTGCTACGCCTCACCCGCCTTCTGCGTGCAATGTTCTCCGATAAGTGTCTGAAAAAATGGTGTCTCTTGCCGGTTCGCGGGCTCTGCGGCCGACGCGCCTCTGCCTGCTAAGACGGCGCATTCACGCCATGCGTGTACTGTTGCAACAGATGCGAGAGGTCAAAACGCAAATACACAAGGCGAAATCGCTGCTGGCGCATGAAGATCATGCGACACGGATTCGGTTTGCACAAGGAATGCGCGAAATTGCGCGTTGGCGCATCAATACTCGCCAATGGCCGACAAGGTTATTGAAGCGTTAAGCCGGCAGCGAATTGCCGCACAGTGCAAGCGCTTGGAGCCAGAAATCTCCGGCTCAAGCGGCACGCACCGTGTCGAGGAATTTGCCGACTTCCAACCGGAGCCGATTGCTTTCTCCGGACAGCGACTGCGCCGAGGACAGAACTTGCGCCGAAGCGGAGCCGGTCCGGCGAGCTCCCTGGTTCACGTCGACGATGTTGGTGGCGACCTCGGAAGTACCCACTGCAGCCTGCTCGACGTTGCGCGCAATCTCCTGCGTCGCGCCGCCTTGCTGGTCCACGGAGTTCGAGATCATCGCCGCGATTTGCGAGATCCGGCCGATGGTGGTGCCGATCTGCTTGATCGCCTGAACCGATTCCTGGGTGGCCACCTGCATCCCGGCGATCTGGCTGCTGATCTCCTTGGTTGCGCTGGCGGTCTGCGCGGCGAGCGCTTTCACTTCCTGGGCGACGACCGCAAAGCCCCGCCCGGACTCGCCGGCGCGCGCTGCCTCGATGGTGGCGTTCAGCGCCAGCAGGTTGGTCTGTTCGGCGATCGTGGTGATCAGATTGACCACGTCGCCGATCCGTAACGCTGCCTTCGACAATTCGTTGATGCGCGCGTCGGTGATCTCTGCCTGGCTGACGGCTTCGCCGGCGATCCGGTTCGATTCCTCCACTTGCCGACTGATCTCGGCGACCGAAGCGGTCATTTCTTCCGTCGCGGCCGCCACCGACCTGACGTTTGACGAGGCCTCCTCGGACGCCGCCTCGACCCTGCCGGAAAGTTGCTGCGTCTCTTCGGCGGTTCGGGTCAAACTGGTCGCCGAGGCTTCCAGCTCCGTTGACGCCGAGGATACGGTCTGCACGATCTCGCCGACCGCGGCCTCGAATTCGGCGGCGAGTTTCTGCATTTCCGCCCTTCGCTGCGCCTGCGCGCGCTTTTCGGTTTCCGATCGTTCCGCGCGCAGCCGGTTCGATTCCAGCATGTTGTCCTTGAAGACCTGCAGCGCAGCCGCCATGTCGGCGATTTCGTCCGAGCCGCCGGTCGCGACATCGGTCGCCAGATCGCCGGCGGCAATGGACTTCATGCTGTTCTGCAGCTGCACCAGACGGCGCACGACGCCGCGCCCGACATAATACCAGCCAATGACCATTGCCGTTAACAGGCTGATGAGCGCGAGACTGATCAGGATGATGCGTCCCTGCCCGATCTCCGCCTCGGACTCGCGGACCGCGGCGGCGGCCGAAGCCTCGCTGCGCTTTCGTAAACCTGCCACTTCCTTTTCGAACTCCTGGGCGAGTGCGCGATTTTCCGTCACCACGTTGGCGCCGGCCTTGTCGGCAACCAGTTCGCGCTGCTTGAGCTCGAAAATATTACCGGCATCCCTGCCGGTCTTGACAAGTTCATCGACGAGTTTCGACGCCTCGGGATTCTTGAACGCCGTAGCCGCCTTGCCAAGCCGACCCGCGGTCGCGGTGAAGCGGTCCTTGACCGGCGGCAGCAGATCGGCGGATGGCAGATCGGCGGCTTCGACCAGGATCCCGAGCATCAGGTTGGATTCCGCTCGCAAATCCAGAATGGCCTGCAGCGACGTCAGTTCGTTGTCGGCCAGCGCCGCCAGCGTCTTCTGAACGACCTCCAGGTCCTTGTTGTCAGCCGCGGTCTGCAGCCCCATCGTCAGGGTGAATCCGGCGTCATCGGCCATCGGCGACAGTTTTTCGGCGAGCTTCTGATGCGATTTGCGCAAGCTCGCGACCAGCGCGTCGCGCGCGGCCGCAATGGTCTGGCGTTCGGTGACGGATTGCACCAGCCGGTCGAGATTGGTCAGGATGCGATCGGCGGTCTTGCTGACTTTCGCGGCATCCTCAGCGGCCAGTGCACCGATGCTTTGCTTGAGGTCCTGACGCGCGGCCGTCAGAATTTTGGAGGCGCGATCGCGCTCGGCCTGATCCGTCGCGGCGAGCAGGCGAGGCGCCGCGGCGGCGACGTCACTGGCGGCCCTGACGACCTCGGAGGCTCGCGTGATCTCGGGCAGGCTCTTCCCGGAGATCGCAGCCAGCGAGCGCCCGAGGCTGTCGTAGGAGATGATCGCGCTGCCGCTCGCGAGCACAGTGAGCGCGGCGACGACACCAAAGGCCATAAACAGCCGGCCGCGAAGGCCGAGGCGATACCACGACGTACCAGCGTTCATCGCAAAGAACTCCAATTCAGCAACGCGAAATCGTGCCGCGAGCAGCCCGGCCTTGCCTCGGTGCTCGCGGCCTTCCTGGGTTTACGATCCGGACTTCTCGAGGCGATCAACCGCCTTGAAGCTGCCGTCCGCCTGGATCACGGTCAGGAACACTTCGTTCGAGCCGCGGTTGCTGGTCGGGCTGTAGGACAGCTTGAAGCCGCCGAGATCGAGGCTGCCGGCCTTTTGCACGGCGTCGATCATGGCTTGCCGGGTGAGGTCGCCATCCACCTTCTCGAGCGCTGCGGCAATCGCACGGCCGACAAGATAGCCTTCGAGCGAAACGAAGCCGGGCTGCGCGTCGGGAGCGCTGGCCTTGAGCGAAGCCTGGTAGCGCCCGACCACCGGGATCGCGGCATCCTTCGGGAACGGAACGACCTGCGTGATCACGACGCCGGTGCCGGCGGCACCGAGTTCCTTTGCCAGCGCATCGGAGCCGACAAACGAGATGTTCACAAACGTGGCGTCGAGTTTGATCTGCTTGGCCAGCTTGATGAACTCGGCCGCAGGCTTGTAGGGGCTGATCATGATCACCGCCTGGGGGTCGGCCTTCTTGATCGACAACAGCGCGGCTTTCACCGCCACGGTGTTGCGCTCGAAGGTGCCTTCGCCGGCAAGCTGCATCTGCCGCTTCTCGAGCGCCTTCTTGACGCCGGCAAGGCCGGCCTGCCCGAACGCGTCGTCCTGGTACATGATCGCGATTTTGGTCGCGCCGAGATCCTTGGTCACGCGCTCGACCATGGCTTCGGTTTCCTGGAAGTAGCTGGCGCGAATATTCATCACCAGCGGCTTGTGCGGCTCGCGCAGGAATTCGGCGCCGGTAAAGGCTCCGATGAAGGGCGCGCCTGCCGCCGTTGCAATCGGCTGGGTGGCGGCGGCCGTCGGGGTGCCGACCGCACCGATCAGCGCGAACACCTTGTCTTCCTCCAGCAGCTTCTTGGCCGCTTCGATCGACTTGGTCGGCTCATAGCCGTCATCGACGCTCTTGAGCTCGAGCTTGCGGCCCTTGACGCCGCCGGCCTTGTTGATCTCCGCGAAGGCGGCTTCCAGTCCCAGCTTCATGCCCTGGCCCAAAGCCGAGGCCGGGCCGTCGAGCGCTGCAGCCTGACCAAACACGACCTTGTCAGCCGACACGCCGTTTTCGGCGGATGCGACAATGCTCGTCGCGAGGAGAACGGCCGACGCAGCTAGGAGGGCGTTGAACGGAGTAGCTCGCATATGAATTGTCCTTTGGCGGGTTAAAGGTCGAACGGATCTGCTGCCCGGGTCGCTGACATGACGCCACGGCAACACTGCGTTGCGATTGTGAGCCGGATAGCTTCAGAACAGATTAATGATTGATCGGGTGGGTATTTGTACGGTTGCGGAATCGAGGCGAGATTCACGGCGGGGTTGCACCCATGACTCCTCAACCGCACAGGGCGATCGACGCCAAACCAAATACCCAAGGCCAAATCGTCACTTGCGCGGACAAGCGACAAAGCTTCGGGATTTCGTCGATAATCGGCAGGGTTATCGAAGGATTAAAATGATGATTGCTTGTTCGTGCGACGCCGTCGGCGATCGCTCAACGACACCCTACCTTAGTTGATTTCGATCCGCGTATTGCGCGAGCCGTTGCGCTGGACCAGCGCGAACAGCGCCGCCGCGTGCGAGGGGTGCAGCCTGACGCAGCCATGCGAGGCAGGGCCGCCGAGCCGCTGGATATCCGTGGTGCCGTGAATGGCAAATCCGTAATGGAAGAAGATCGCGTACGGCATCGGCGAGTTGTAATATTTGCGCGAGAAGTAGCGCCGCGACATCCATTGCGGATGGAATACGCCGCTCGGCGTGCCATAGCCGCGGCGGCCGGTCGAGACCGGCCAGTTGTACCGTGTCGCACCGTCGATGCTCACCGCCATGCGCTGGAATGATTTGTCGATCTGGACCACGACACCGGCGCACGCCGGGCCCAATGCCAATGCCGACATCAAAACCGCGGCCGCAAATGTCAGCCGCCTATCCAATCGAAATTTCATAAATTACGCCTTGCCACTCAAAGCGCTCTACCGGCGGCATGATGTCGTTTGGGAACGCGGCTTGTAAAGGAGCGGCGGCCGGCCGGGCGCGAGGGGTGCGAATTAATCTTAACGCGGGGCAACCGGGCTCGCGTGAAAATCCCGCGCGCAGAGGCTGTGGGCGATCAAGCAATTGCGATGGCCGCGCTTGTCCCGCCTTGCCGATTCCGTGCTACGCTTGGCGAGATAGAGTGATCCGATGATACCCCGCCTGATTCTAATCCCGCTCATCGTCTTGACAGGTCTCGCCAATGCCTCGGTGGCATGGGCGCAGGACAAGGGCAGCGTTGAGCCCAAGCCGCTGCCGCCGCTGGCCAACCCCAACGATCCCAACATCGGCGCCAAGGAACTGTTCGGCCGCAGGGCGCTGCCGGCGGCGATGCCGACGCGGGTGCTCGGCTTCTACGCCCATGGCTGCATCGCGGGTGCGGAGGGACTGCCGATCAATGGCGACACCTGGCAAGTGATGCGGCTGTCGCGCAATCGCTACTGGGGACATCCCGACATGGTCGCGCTGGTCAAGCGGCTGGCGAACAAGGCGCACAGGGATGCCGGCTGGCCCGGCATCCTGGTCGGCGACATGTCGCAGCCGCGCGGCGGCCCGATGCTCACCGGCCACGCCAGCCATCAGGTCGGGCTGGACGCCGACATCTGGCTGACGCCGATGCCGAACCGCCGATTGTCGCGCAACGAACGCGAGGAAATGTCGGCGGTCATGATGGTGCGCTCGGACCGGCTCGACATCGATCCCAAGGTATTCACGCCGGGCCATCTGGCGGTGATCCGCGCCGCCGCGCAGGAGCCGGCGGTGCAGCGCATCTTCGTCAATGCCGCGATCAAGAAGGCGCTGTGCCGCGAAGCCAAGGGCGACCGCAGCTGGCTGCACAAGGTGCGGCCGATGTACGGCCACGACTATCATTTCCATATCCGGATCAAATGCCCGCATGGCGCCGGCGAGTGCGAAAGCCAGCCCGATCCGACCGAAGGCGAAGGCTGCAGCGCCGGCGACCTCGCCTTCTGGTTCAAGGATTCGGTGCTCCATCCGAAGCCGCCGGCCGTCCCGCCGAAACCTAAGCCGCCGATGACGATGGCGCAGTTGCCGCCGGCCTGCAAAGCGGTATTGACCGCGCCGGATGCGAAGCAATAGCCGATGGGTGCGGAGCCTTTGCGGCCGCCCCAACAATGCTGTAAGCTCTCCTGCACGATATTCCTGATCGACCGTAAGTCGCAGGAAGACCGGAACGGCGCTTCCGATTGTCGCATCCCGATCCCGACCAATGCCCGATTTGCGCGTGCGAGGACGCGCGCAAACCGGCACGGAGCGCCGCCATGCATCGTATTGCCGCAATTTCTGCCGCCTTCGTCGTTCTGCTCGGCGCGGCGCATTCGCCCGCCGCCGCACAGGACAACACCATCACCGTGTTCGCGGCCGCCTCGATGAAGAACGCGCTCGACGACATCGACGCCGCCTATACCGCAAAAACCGGCGTCAAGGTCACCGTCAGTTACGCCGCAAGCTCGACCCTGGCAAAGCAGATCGAACAGGGCGCGCCGGCCGATGTGTTTATCTCCGCCGACACCGACTGGATGGATTACGCGATCGGAAAGAAGACCATCAACGAGCCGAGCCGGGTCAATCTGCTCGGCAATTCCATTGTGCTGGTCGCGCCGAAGGATTCGCAGATCAACAATGTCAGCATCGGCCCCGGCTTCGACCTCGCCAGGCTCGCGGGTGACGGCAGGATCGCAACCGGCGACGTCAAATCGGTGCCGGCCGGCAAATACGCCAGGGCCGCGCTGGAGAAACTCGGCTCATGGCAGGCGGCCGAGCCGAAATTCGCGATGGCCGACAGCGTGCGCGCGGCGCTGACGCTGGTGGCGCGCGGAGAAGCTGCGCTGGGCATCGTCTATGCCACCGACGCCAGGATCGAGCCCGGCGTCAAAATCATCGGCACCTTTCCGGGCGATTCCCATCCCGCGATCATCTATCCCGTCGCCGCAACCACGACCGCGAAGCCGGCGGCCCACGATTATCTTGCCTTCCTGCGCTCGACGGCGGCCAGGAACATTCTCGAGAAATACGGCTTCAAGTTCCTGGTCAGCCCCTCCACCTGATGTTCGATATCTCGCCCACCGAATGGACCGCGATCCTGCTCAGCTTGCGGGTCGCCATCATCGCAACGCTGGTGGCGACGCCGTTCGGCATCGCGCTGGCGTGGTTGCTGGCGCGGCACAATTTCTGGGGCAAGTCCATCCTCGACGCGCTGGTCCATCTGCCGCTGGTGCTGCCGCCGGTCGCCACCGGCTATCTGCTGCTGCTGACCTTCGGCCGCCGCGGCATGGTCGGCGCGTGGCTCGCCGACCATCTCGGCATCGTGTTCGCGTTTCGCTGGACCGGAGCTGCGCTGGCCTGCGGCGTGATGTCGTTTCCGCTTCTGGTGCGGCCGATCCGGCTGTCGATCGAGGCGGTCGACCGGCGGCTTGAACAGGCCTCGAGCACGCTCGGCGCGGCGCCGTGGCAGGTGTTTGCAACCGTGACCTTGCCGCTGGCGCTGCCGGGCATCCTCGCCGGCATGGTGCTTGGCTTTGCCAAGGCGATCGGCGAGTTCGGCGCCACCATTACCTTCGTCTCGAACATTCCCGGCGAGACCCAGACGATTTCCTCGGCGATCTATTCGCTGATTCAGACCCCCGACGGCGACCGCGCGGCGGCGCGGCTGGTGATCGTCTCGGTCGTGATCGCGATGAGTGCGCTGATCGCATCCGAGTGGTTCGCCCGGCGCGCCACGCAGCGCCTGCACGGGAACTGACCATGCTGCGCGTCGAGGTCGAAAAGCAGCTTGGCGAATTCTCGCTTTCGGCGTCCTTTGCGAGCGAAGGCCGCGTCACTGGCCTGTTCGGCGCGTCCGGCGCCGGCAAGACCTCGCTGATCAACATGATCGCGGGCCTGCTGCGGCCCGACCGCGGCGTCATCACGCTTGATGGCGAAACGCTCGACGACACCTCGACGGGCACGCATGTGCCGCCGCACCGCCGCCGCATCGGCTACGTGTTCCAGGACGCGCGGCTGTTTCCGCATCTCGACGTGCGGCAAAATCTCGACTACGGCCGGCGCATGAATCGCCTCGCCGCGGATCCCGTGCAGCATGCGCGCGTCACCGATCTGCTCGACATCGGCGGCTTGCTGGATCGGCGGCCCGGAAAACTTTCCGGCGGCGAGCGTCAGCGCGTCGCGCTCGGCCGTGCGCTGTTGTCGAAGCCGCGACTGCTGCTGATGGACGAACCGCTGGGATCGCTCGACGAGGGACGCAAGGTCGAGATCCTGCCTTATCTGATGCGGCTGCGCGATGAAGGCATCCCGATGGTCTATGTCAGCCACGATGCCGCGGAGCTGCGCCAGCTCGCGACGCAGATCGTGATGCTGCGCAATGGGCGCGTCACTGCACTCGGCGGCGTGAAAGTACTAACCACCAGCACGCCGGCCTGATGCCGTCCGTGATCCAGATCACATCTGAACGGCGAAGAATTCAAAATATCCAGTATTTATAGGCACTTCCTGAACACCTGTTCAGAAAAATCTTTCGAACTATTTCCGCGCGCTGCGCGTCTCATAAACGCATCAGGCAATCACGCCTAGCAAAACGGAGACTACAAATATGTTTCGTAAAATCGCTCTCGCAGCTGCTGCCGCGATCGTTCTGACCGCTGCTGCTGTTGCCCCGGCTTCGGCTGGTGGTAAGGGTGGTCATGGTGGCCACGGTGGTCATCATGGTGGTCATCATGGCGGCCATCACGGTCATGGCCATCACGGCCATCATCACGGTCATCACCACGGTCATGGCCATCATCATCACGGTCATCACCACCACGGTCATCATCACTTCGGTTCGTTCTACATCGGCGGAAGCTGCTGGAAGACCGTGTGGTCCGACTTCGGGCCGCGTCGCATCTACGTCTGCGGCCGCTATATGTAAGCTGACGGCTATCGCAAGGAGGCCTCAGCCGACGGCTGGGGCCTTCTCCCTTTTGTAGCGTTCGTCGTGACCAGGGCCAAGGACGTTCTAGCGTGTGCGCTTGCCCGCACGGTGCTCGCCCAGCACGTCGCGCAACGCCTGTATCTTCGGCGAGCCCGCGCCCTTGCGCCAGATCAAATAGGTATCGGCCCGGTTCTCGCCCGGCGGCAGCCGATGAACCCGCAGCCGTTTGCTCTCGGGAAATGTGGTGAGAACGCTTTTCGGCAGCAGCGCGACGCCCATGCCTGCCGCGACGCATCCGAGCATCGCGTGATAGGAACCGAGTTCAATCGTGCGCTCCGGCATCTGCTCGCGAAGCGCGTACCAATCCTCCAGCCGCTTGCGATGCGGGCAGCCGTGCTCGAACGCAATGATGGTTTTCGGAAAGTATTCTTTGTTGCCGTTACCTTGGCCGATCGCCGGCGTGCCGGCCGCGGATACGATCACGGGCTCCTCCTCGAACACCGCGACCTTTTCAAATAGCGCATCGGCGATCGGCAACGTCACCAGCGCGGCATCGAGTTCACCGGCCAGGATGGCCTTTGAAAGCATCGGCGGATTGCCGGTGCGAAGTTCGAACTCTACTTCCGGATAGCGGCGATGATATTCGCTCACCGGTCCCGGCAAGCGAACGGCCGCGGTGCTCTCCATCGCCCCGAGGCGAAAGATTCCGCGCGGCCGCGGATCCTGCACCGCGCTGCGCGCCTCATCGGCGAGCGCGAGCAGGCGGTCCGCGTAGTCGAGCAGCACCTGCCCGGCCGGTGAAAGATGCAGGCGCTTGCCCTCGCGAATAAAGAGCGAAACGCCGATGTCGTCCTCGAGCTGACGGATCCGCGTCGTGACGTTGGATTGAACGCGATGCAGATGCTCCGCGGCGCGCGTCACGCCGCCTTCGCGAACGACCGCGCTGAAAATCTTCAAATCCGATAAATCCATTCATCTCTCCACGGGATCATAATCATCTTAATTATTCATTTTATATGATGATCGGCACGCCGTAAAGAGAGCCATCGCAGCGCCCCCGGAAGTCCGGACGCGCCAGTCACGAACGATGGAGGTCACGATGCCAACTGAACATGGAATGCAGGGCAACCCGTCCGACATCCGCCGGATCCCGCCGCTCGAATTTCTCTTGCTGAGGGAGCGGATCGTCCGCGAGGCGCGGATCGCTCGGGCCGCGGCTATCGGCGATGCTGTCGGTCGAGTGTTCGCGGCGGCAACGCGCGGCGTGCGCCTGCTGTCGTCGGTCGTCCACGACGCGTTCGCCCTGCGTGACCTCCTGCCGGCGCGAGAACGCCGCCGGACGGGCCGTCCCAATCAGGTCAGTGACAACTGAAACCACGCCGCCAGCGGCATCACCTCTGAAGGAGAACCGATCATGTTGATCACGATCATGAAACTCGCCCATTTCAACGCCGGGACATTGGCCGCGAACACCTTGCGTGCGATGCAGACCGTCTGCGCCGTACTCTGGCGCTGGACCCAGCAGCGGCAAGCCGCAGCCGACCTGCACGCCATGAGCGATTATTCGCTGAGAGATATCGGCATCGCGCGAAGTCAGATCGACAAGCTGGTGCGGACTTCCGCGCGGCGCCGCGCGCGGCCGACCAACTCGGCCGGACTGAACTGAAATCAGATCTCGGAACCTGGAAAGGAATACCCATGCCAAAAGCATACTGGATCGTGCGTGTCAGCGTTCATCAGCCGGCGCAATACCCGGATTATCTCGCCGCGGCGCGGCCGGCGTTCGAAAAATTCGGCGCCAGGTTCGTCGTGCGCGGCGGCTCATTCGAACGGATGGAGGGACAGGCGCGGGAGCGCAATGTCGTCGTCGAATTCAGGGATTTCGCTACGGCCACCGCCTGCTACCGCAGCGACGAATATCAGAAGGCAAAAGCGATCCGCCAGGCAAGCGCCGATGCCGACTTCATTATCGTCGAAGGCACCGCCTAGACGATTTCCCGCGTGCGCAGATCCGCGATCGCACTGGCGTCGTAGCCGAGCGAAGCCAGCACCTCGTCGGTATGGGCGCCGAGTTCGGGCGCCATGCGGTCGAGCTTGCCGCCGCCATGGGCGAGCTGAAAGCCGCTGCCGGCGAAGCGAAGCCGGCCATAGGGCGTGTCGATTTCCTGGATCGCGCCGCGCGCCGCGATCTGCGGGTGATCGATCACTTCCTCGACCTTCCAGATGCTGGCGCAGGGCGCGCCGGCTTCTTCCAGGATCGTCTCCCACGCGCGCGGATCCTTCTTCGACAGCGCGTCCTCGATGATGGCGCGCAGCGCGGGTTCGTTCTCCTGCCGGGCGAACCAATCGACAAAGCGCGGGTCTTCCAGCGCGTCGGCACAGCCCAGCGCCTTCATCAGCGACTGGTACTGCTTCTCGCTGTTGACGGCGAGCAGCAAATAGCCCTCACCCGCCCTGAACAAATTGGCGGTCGGCCGGCGGCTGACCGCCTGGTTGCCGGAGAGTTGCTGGCGATGGCCGGCGACGGCGTAATCCGCCACCTGACCTGAAAGAAACGCCAGCGTCGCCTCCAGCATGGAGACGTCGACCATCTGCCCCTTGCCGGTATGCGTGCGCTGGAACAACGCGCTGGAGACGCCGAACGCCGCCGTCGAGCCGGACAGCACGTCGCAAACCGCAAAGCCGGCGCGCGTCGGACCGGTTTCGGCGTGGCCGGTAATGGACATGATGCCTGAAAGCGCCTGGATCTTGCCGTCATAGCCGGCGCCAAGCCGCGCCGGGCCGGTCTGACCGAAACCCGAAATGGCGCAATAGATCAGCCGCGGATTGATCGCCGAGAGCGCCGCATAGCCGATGCCGAGCTTGTCCATCACGCCGGGGCGGAAATTCTCCATCACCACGTCGGCCTGCGCCGCAAGCTTCTTGACGATCTCAATCGCATCAGGCTTTTGCAGGTCGAGCGTCAGGCTGCGCTTGTTGCCGTTGATCGCCTGCCAGCCCGGGGCAAGGCCGCGTTCGGCCCATTCGCGGCTCAGCGGCGTGCGCCGCATGTCCTCGCCCTCGCGCCGCTCCACCTTGATGACGTCGGCGCCGAGCAGCGCGAGCTGGTAGCTCGCATAGGGGCCGGCCAGCACCTGCGTGAAGTCGAGAATCTTCACGCCTTCGAACGGTCGCGTCACTGGAAGGTCCTCCTGGTTCTTCCCCTCTCCCCTTGTGGGAGAGGGTGGCACGGACGCGCGGAGCGCGTTCGTGACGGGTGAGGGGTTGTCTCCGCAAACTCAATATCCGCATCCGCGGAGAGATACCCCTCATCCGGCGCTTCGCGCCACCTTCTCCCACAAGGGGAGAAGGAGGAAATCACGCCGCGCGGTTGCCGCGCGCGATCTCTTTCTGCTTGTCGAACTCGGCCCGGCGCCGTGCCAGTTCTTCCGGGCTCATCTGCGCGACGTTGTTGTAGTCGAGCTTCCAGGAGGCATCGTCGCTCCAGCGCAGCGGCGATTGCATCGTGGTACGGGCGCCGGACGCGGCTTCCAATAGACGCAGCGTCAGCTCGAGCGTTTCGGCTTGGGAGGCCACATCCTGCGGCCTGCCGGCCGAGTTGCCGAGCGGGAAATCCGAGAACAGGAAGCGCGGCACGGCGGCGTGCTCGACAATGTCCTTGGCGCAGCCCATCACCACGGTGGCAATGCCGTTGGCTTCCAGGTGGCGCGCGACCAAAGCCGAGGTCTGGTGACACACCGGGCAGTTCGGCACGATCACGGCGACATCGACCTTGTCGGCGAGACAACGCGCCAGAATCTCCGGCGCGTCGGTGTCGATGGTGACACGATGGCTGCGATTGGTCGGCGCGCCGAAGAAACGCGGCGCAACCTCGCCGATCCGCCCGGCGGCCTGCGCCTTCAGCAGCTGCGGCAGCGGAAACCAGGTGCCGCTGTCGGTGGCGGTCGTGTGCTTGCGGTCATAGCCGATATGCGAGATCCGCAGATCGTGCTGCTGCGACGTGTCGCCGTCATAGACCGTGTAAAACTTGGCGCTGCCATTATACGCCGCACCCGGCCCCTGATCGCCCTTGGTGGGATCGTATTGTGCGGCCGTGGTGACGATGGTCACCCGCGATTGCGCCAGCGGCTTTTTCAACGGCTGAAACGGCGCATCGATGTAATGCGCCCAGCGATAGGGCGTGGTGTAGCCGATCGCGGCGTAATAATCCCGGGTCCGCTGCATATAGGGGACGGGGGAATCGTAGTCGGGCGCAAAGCCCAGTTGATCGTCGGACGGGCCGGACATTGTTGTGTCTCCTTGCGTTTCCCTAAGCGTTGGGCCCAAGCTAATGATAGTCCGCCTGTTCCTCAACAGCGGATATGCGATACCGCTGTCGCAAAATCGGGTCCCTGAGGCCGCGCGCAACCAGTCTGTAAGGCGGATTGGAGCCGAAGGCGTAATCCGCCGTTGTTGGCGTCGGCGGGTTACGCTTCGCTAACCCGCCCGACTATCTCTTCACACTGGCAGCGCGACTCGCGGAGAGGCCCCCACCCCAACCCTCCCCCGCAAGCGCGGGAGAGGGAGCGCAGCTTCGTTGCGGAAGCAACTCGATCAATCTCGTCAGCCCTACACCCCCGCGACCTGCGACCAGATCTCCGCCAGCTTGCGCCGGAACGTCTGCAAGCGCGTCAGGGGCACGGCCACTTCCTCTTCCTCGGGCAGGCGAAGGCCGATGACGTTGACGCGGCCGCCGCCGATGCTGCGCGCGACCAGGACGATGGGATCCAACACCAGCTCCGCGCCTTCCTTGGGTGCGTGATCGAGATGGATGTCGAAATAATCCGCCAGCGTCAGCCTGGCCTGCTCGTCACCGACAGCGACGCCGTAGATCTCGGCGAGTTCGCCCAGCGTGTGCTCACCCGACACCGTGAAATCGCCGAGCAGATGCGGATCTGGCGCCGTGCTCGGCGGCATGTCGACGAAGAATCGATCCAGCGCCTCGGCCTTTTCCGGCGGCGCCAGCAGGTAGATGTAGTCCCCGGGCGCGATCGGATCGGCCTCGAGAGGCGAAAGGATTCGCTCGTCGCGGATCACCAGCGTCGGCTTCGACCAGGACGGGATCAGCCCGCGCCGGAAGTACAGGCTCTTTGAGCGCACGGGATAGCCGACCAGCTGCTGCTCGAGCTGACCGGGCAGATCCAGTTCAACGCGGCGCGGGCCACGGTCCGCGCGCGGCAGTGCCACGTGCAGCAGCCGCGCCGCCGGCGCCAGCGTCCAGCCCTGCAGCAGCAGCGAGATGAAGACGACGACAAAGGCGACGTCGAAATAGAGGTACGAGTTGGAGAGCCCCACCAGCATCGGAATCGACGCCAGGAAGATCGCGACCGCGCCGCGCAAGCCAGTCCAGGAGATGAAAAGCTTTTCCCGCCAGTTGAAACGAAACGGCGCGAGGCAGAGAAAAACCGCCAGCGGCCGCGCCAGCAGCATCAGCACCAGCGCCACCAGTACCGCCGGAACGATGCTGCTGATCAGCCGCTGCGGCGAAACCAGGAGGCCGAGCAGCACGAACATCACGATCTGGGCCAGCCAGGTCGCGGCGTCGAGGAACGTCACCACCGAATTATGCGCGCGCGTCGGCCGGTTGCCGACGATGATGCCGGCGAGATAGACCGCGAGAAAGCCTGAGGCATGCGCGATCTGGGCCGCGCCGAAAATCACCAGCGCCGCGGTGGTGACAAACGGCGCATGCAGGCCCTGCGGCAGCGCGACGCGATTGAGCGCCATCACCACCAGACGGCCGCCGACCACGCCGACGACGGCCCCGAGCACGGACTCGCGCAAAAACTCCACCGCGATATGCGTAAACGAGCTTTGGCCGAGCGAAATGAACTCGACCAGCATCAGCGTGAGGAAGACCGCAAAGGGATCGTTGGTGCCGGATTCGGCCTCCAGCGTCGCGCCGACGCGGGGACGCAACCGAAGCCCCTGCGCATGCACCAGCAGGAACACCGCCGCCGCGTCGGTCGAGGCGACGACAGCGCCGATCAGCAGCGACTCCGTCCAGTTCAGGTCGAGCACGTATCTGGCGAACGGCGCCGTGATCAGGGCGGTCAGCAATACGCCGACCGTCGCCAGCACCATCGAGGGGGCCAGCACCGCGCGGATGCTTTGAAAGCGGGTTCTGAGACCGCCGTCGAACAGGATCAGCGCCAGCGCCACCGACCCCACCAGATAGGTAGTACGGACGTCGTCGAAGCGAAGCTGGCCCGGTCCGGAATCGCCCGCCAGCATGCCGATCAGCAGGAACACCAGCAGCAAGGGTGCGCCGAAACGCAGCGCCAGCAGGCTCGAGAGGATTCCGGCCATCACCAGGACGGCTCCGAGCAAAATGGCCAGACTTACTGAATCGAGAGAGGCCATGAGTCCAGGAAGCCTTGAATCAAGGGAAGCGCGCACCTTCGCGATGTTGGGCAAATACTTGCGATTGTATCCTTATCGTCGCCACAGTTGAACGCCAACCGATTTCTGGTAACAGCGGTAAAGTGCCCGATTTACCGCCTAACTCGACCCGCTGACATGTCGTATCGATGGCATCCGCGGCGCGCTTGTGGGAATCTGCCGGCGCTTCGAATCAGTTTTCGCCTGATGGGGCAGCTTGATAGGCTAACTGGCCCCAAACGAGATTTTACCGATGGATCCGAAAGAAATTATCGAGTTGCTGCACACCACCGCGCGCTCGCTCGGCGCGGAAGTCACGTCGCCCTGGTTCTATCTGCAATTTGGCCTGATCCTGACCGGGGCAGGCATTGCCTATGCGAGCGACGCGGCGATCCGCTCGCGCGTCGACATGACCATGTTCGCGATGAGCCTGCCGCTGCCGCTCCGGCACTTCGCCCGCGTACTGGTGTACAGCGCCTCCACCGCGGTGTTCGCGGTCCTGATGATCGCAGCCCGCATCACCATGGTCCATTCGACCTGGCCCAGCCGCAGCTATCTCCTCGCGGTCTGCGCCAAGCTGGCACTGGCGTGGCTGGTCATCCGCCTGGTGACGTCGGTTATTCGCAACGAGTTCATCGTCCGCCTGGTGTCGCTGTCGGCGTGGCTGATCGCGGCGCTCAGCGTCATCGGCCAGCTGCAACCGACCCTGGAGTTATTGGATGCGGATGCGGCCTCGATCGTGCTGGGCGGATTGCGGCTGACGCCGCTGGTCCTGATCAAGCTCGGCGCATTGCTGATCGTGGCGCTGTGGGCGACCAACATCGCCAGCAATTTCGTCGAAGGCCGCATCACCCGCTCCGCGGACCTGACGCCGTCGATCCAGGTGCTGCTGGTGAAGATGATCCGGATGGGCCTGATGGTGCTGGCGATCATCATCGCGCTCAGCGCTGTCGGCATCAACCTGTCGGCGCTCGCGGTATTTTCCGGCGCGGTCGGCGTCGGTATCGGTATCGGCCTGCAGAAGATCGTCGCCAATTTCATCTCGGGCATCATCCTGCTGGCGGATAAATCCGTAAAACCCGGCGACCTCGTCACCATCGGCGACAGTTCGGGCCGCATCAGCGCGATGAAGACGCGCTACATTTCGGTCGCCGCCGGCGACGGCCGCGAATTCCTGATCCCGAACGAGGATCTGGTGACGCAGAAGGTGGTGAACTGGACCTATACCGACAAGAACACGCTGGTGAAGGTGTTGTTCGGCGCCAATTACGACGCCGATCCGCGGCTGGTCTGCAAGCTGGCCATCGAGATTGCCGCTAGCGCCCCCCGCGCCATCAAGAACAAGCCGCCGAACTGCATCCTGACCGAATTCGCCGAAGCCGGCATGAAATTCTCGCTGACCTTCTGGATCGCCGACCCCGACGGCATGGACACGGTGAAGAGCGACGTGATGCTGGCGCTGTGGGACGCCTTCAAGCGCGAGGGCATCCGGGTTCCCTATCCGGTGCGTGAAATCCGGGTCCGGGGCGGTGCGCTGCCGGTCGAATCGGTAGTGGAGGTTTCCAGCTGAAATCAGGCTTTTAGATGCCTCCGGCACCCCAAGCTTGGCTTGCACTGGCCGCACCGATCATTAAATTAGGCGAGAAATCAGCCACCAGCGCCCTCAATTCCCGCGGAAGCATGACCCGCCCATGAGCTATATCGAAGCAACAGATACCTCCTTGCGAAAGACCGGACAGATCAAGCTGCATGGCCCGAGCGGGTTCGCCGGCATGCGCAAGGCAGGCGCACTGGTTGCCAAATGCCTCGACGAACTCACCGATATCGTGAAGGAAGGCATTCCGACATCGCGGATCGACGATTTCGTCCGCGACTTTGCGTTCAGCCATGGCGCCTATCCAGCGACGCTGATGTATCGCGGCTACCGCTATTCGACCTGCACGTCGATCAATCACGTGGTCTGCCACGGCATGCCCGGCGACCGCGCGCTGAAGGAAGGCGACATCGTCAATGTCGACGTCACCTTCATCGTCGACGGCTGGTACGGCGATTCCAGCCGCATGTATGTGATCGGCCCGATCGCCCGCAAGGCGGAGCGGCTGATCGAGATCACCTATGAAGCGATGATGCGCGGCATTGCCGCCGTAAAACCCGGCGCCACCACCGGCGATATCGGCCACGCCATCCAGAGTTTCGTGGAACCGCAGGGCATGAGCGTGGTGCGCGATTTCTGCGGCCATGGTTTGGGCCGCATGTTCCACGACGAGCCGAACATCATCCATATCGGGCGGCCCGGCGAAGGCGTGGCGCTGAAGCCCGGCATGTTCTTCACCATCGAGCCGATGATCAATCTCGGCAAGCCGCATGTGAAGATCCTGTCCGACGGCTGGACCGCTGTCACGCGCGACCGTTCGCTGTCGGCGCAGTTCGAGCACTCGGTCGGCGTGACCGCCGATGGCGTCGAGATCTTCACGCTGTCGCAGCGCCACGGCGAGAAGCCGCTGGTTGCGGCATAATTGGACCAGCCGCAATCCTACCGCGCAAGCCCAGGGCCGTCGTCTTCGACATGGACGGCCTGCTGATCGACACCATGTCAGCTTATGTCAGCGCCATGGTCGAGGCCAGCCATGATGTCGGGCATGTCGTCTCGAAAGACTATGTGCTGTCGCTGGCCGGGCTGCTCGGCACTGAGCTGGAGGCGCAGCTTCGCGCCGACCACGGCGCAGCGTTTCCGCTTCCCGCCTATCTGAGCGCGGTCTCGGCGCGGCTCGGCCCGACACTGAAGGCCGGCGTCCCCTTGAAGGCGGGCGCGTTGCCGTTGCTGGAAGCGTTGGCGCAGGCGGCCACGCCGATGGCGGTGGGGACTTCCATGACGCGGACGGAAGCGCTTCATCATCTGACGCATTGTCGGGTCAACCACTTCTTCCGCACGGTCGTCGCGCGGGACGACGTGGCCCGCGGCAAGCCGCATCCGGACGTTCATCTGAAGGCGCTATCGGCACTGGGGTTCGATGCCCGTGATTGCCTGATCCTGGAAGACTCGTTCAACGGCGTGCGGGCGGCGCACGCCACCGGCGCCATGGTGATCATGGTGCCGGAAGTGATGGCGCCGACGCCGGAGATCGCGGCGCTTTGCACGCTGGTGGCCGCGGACCTGGATCAGGTCCGCGAGATCATCGGGCGGACGGAAGGCCCGGCGAACTGAATTCCTTCCGCTTCGACACTTCATGATTGCAACGGCACGGCACGATTGATGTCGATGCTGCGAGGACGACAGGCAAAGGCCAGTTGCAAATCGTTCTCAATACAGCCCCTGCGGCAACATGCCGGTCCCCTGATTTGAATCCCTGCGGAATAGGCCGTGCGTAACGGTGTAAGGACTAGACATGGCGCTCTCCATTGACGGCGCCTTTGACCGGCCAGGGATCAATCAAGCAATCAAACAAGGGAGCAAGAGCAATGTTCGAGATTTCACGTCGCGATCTGATTCTCGGGAGCACGGGAGCCGCGCTCGTTTTCGGCCTCAACGGACCGGTTTCGTTCATCGGTGCGGCGCAGGCGCAGCGCGCTGCGGACAGCCTCAAATACAAGGTCGGCGACATCGAGGTGTTCAGCCTGCATGAAGGCTCCATCGAGCGCACAGTCACCGAAGCCATGGTCAAGAATGCCTCGCTCGACGACGTCAAGAAGGCACTGAGCGCGGCGGGCATCGGGCCTGACAAGATCGACAACCCCTTTACCGTCACGGCGATCCGCACCGGCGGCAAGGTCGTGCTGTTCGATACCGGCTTTGGCGGCAACGGTCCAGCCACGGTGGGCAAGCTCGCCGACAACATGAAGGCCGCCGGCCTCGATCCGGCGACCGTCTCCACGGTCGTGATCTCGCATTTTCATGGCGACCACATCTCCGGCCTGTGGGTGAAGGAGACCAATGCGCAGGTATTTCCGAACGCCGAAATCATGATGCCCGAGGTCGAGTACAAGTTCTGGACCGATCCGGCGCTGGTGGAGAAGGTGCCCGAGGCCAACCGTCCGATGGTCAAGCGCATCCAGGCAACGTTCCCGACCTGGAAGAACGTCAAGCAATACAACGACGGCGCCGACCTCGCACCCGGCGTCAAGGCGATCGCCACGCCCGGCCATACCGTCGGACACATGTCCTTCCTGGTGGCCTCGGGAGGACAGCAGCTCTACATCCAGAGCGACGTCACCGGCATGCACCAGCTGTTCGTCAGGAATCCCGGCTGGTTCTCCAGCTTCGATGCTGATGGACCAAAGGCAGAGGCCACGCGCCGCGCCTTCTTCGATCGCGTCATTGCCGAGAAAGGCATGATCGCCGGCTATCATTTCGGCTTCCCGAATGTCGGCACCCTGTCGAAGGACGGCAACGGCTATGCGTTCGCGGCCGTGAAGGCCTGATCGCGGGCCCGTTCGATACAAGTAAAGGCGCCGCATTTCGTGCGGCGTCTTTTTTTGCATCCGAAATTCGCCGCCACCCGCACTTCAGAGTTGCAAAAGCTGGCGGGCACGGCATGCTTGCTGCCGATGCCCGCCAAGAACAGCGATCCCGGCGCCGAACCCACTGAGCCGCCGCACTACCACGGCCATCGCGAGCGGCTGCGCGAGCGCTTCTACGCGGCCGGGCCGGAGGCGCTCAGCGATTATGAACTGCTGGAAATGGCGCTATTCCCGGCCCTGCCCCGCCGCGACACCAAGCCGCTGGCAAAGTTGCTGCTGAAGAAATTCGGCTCGTTTGCCGAGGTCATTCACGCCCCCGTCGCGCGCTTGCGCGAAGTCGAGGGGATCGGCGACGCCTCCATTCACCAGATCAAGCTGCTCGCGGCCGCCGCGAGCCGGGTGGCAAAAGGCGAGATCAAGCGCAGCGTCGCGCTGTCGTCCTGGAACGACGTGATCGGTTATTGCCGCAGCAGCATGGCGTTTGCCGATAAAGAACAGTTTCGCCTGCTGTTCCTCGACAAGCGCAACCAGCTGATCGCCGACGAAGTCCAGCAGACCGGCACCGTCGACCACACCCCGGTCTATCCGCGCGAGGTGATCAAGCGTGCGCTGGAATTGTCGGCGACCGCGCTGATCCTGGTGCACAACCACCCGTCCGGCGATCCAACGCCCTCGCAGGCCGACATCCAGATGACGAAAGCGATCGTCGACATCGCCGCCCCGCTCGGGATTTCCGTGCACGACCACATCATCGTCGGCAAGAACGGGCATGCGAGCTTGAAGGGGATGCGGCTGATCTAGTGACGATCGGCGCCCTGCGGCGCATTCACGACGCAAGAAGCGAAGGACACCCGGTTAGCTGTCGGCGGCAGTCAAGAAGCTGTCCACGACGCGCCATACCTTGCGCGTAACGGACGGCTCGCCGAGCCGCATCGCGGTGTTGGCCGAACGGAGCACGGCTTCGATCTGGAACGCGGAGAGTTCGGGATCCGGGTTGACGATGTCCCCTTGCTTGACCGCATGTTTCAACTCGGTGGAAAGTCGAGCGACCCACGCTCTTTGAGCGTCCGCCACCAGGTCGCGCAGCGGCCCTGGGTGGGAGTCAAGTTGAGTGAGATTGGCCGCGAAAAAACAACCGCCGGCGAAAAGCGGCCGTTCGGCATATTGCAGCCATCGATCGATCAAATCGCGAAATCTGCGCACGCCTTGCGGTTTTGCCTCGGCGGGACGCGTTACGAAGTCGCGGAACATATCGAGGGCGTAGGCGAAGGTATCTTTCTGAAGAGTCTGCTTGGTTTCGAACAAGGCCTGAATGCCGGCCTTGCTCATTCCGGTTTCGGTCGCAAGCCGCCCGAAACTCAGTCCCTCCAGGCTTTCCAGTGACGCAATATCGACGGCCCGGGCCAACACTAACTTTCGCGAGCGCACGCCGCGAAGTAGCCGTTTGTCCGTGGTCTCGTCGACAGTCCGTTGGTCCGATGAGGCCAGGCTCAAAGTCGGTGGACTGCGGATGGGCTTGACTTTAGGTGACCGTGGCGCCCGCATGGCAGAATCCTAGCACAATTCTCACAGGACTTAACACATTCGATCGTCGATGTGGCCAGGCCCGAATTCAAACTGCGCCGCGCGTCTCGTCTGTCGGCTGCTCCTCGCCGCGAAGCAGGCATTTATCCGAGAGCAAGGTCGATGGATGACCCACGGACCTCGCGTTTGGTGACTTCCACATCTGCACCGTGCGGCTTCACCGCAAGGCTCAGAGGATGCTGAACATCCGATGATCGATGCGGCCCTGACCGTACTCGCCGTAGCCGACGGTGACCATTCCACAGAGCCACGTATAGCGCTCGTCCGACGTCTCGAACCTGGGCGTTGGCCGCACATAGCTTTCGTCGAAGGATATCCGCTCGCCTTTGGCCAGACGCTGACGGCCATCCGGCGGGTACCGCAGAACGCCATGCGAATCATAATGGATGAGAACACCATCATGGGTACGCATGGTTGCGCGAACATCCATGCGACTGATGCCGTCGGCGCCGAGGGAGACCCAGTCGCCGCCGCCCGGCAGCATTTCGCCCCGGAAGCGCGGACCTTCGAAGCGGCCGCCTTTTACCACATAGGTCAAGCGTGTGCCGAGGGGAGTCGAGATCACCTGGCCGAGCTCCAGATCGATGCTGAGATCGCAGAGATGCTCGACCGGCAACGCGTTGATCAACGGCCGATCGAACAACGGTTTCCTCTGGTCTGCGGCGAGCGTTTTTGCGTTAGTCACGTTCGCCTCCATCATGCCGCTTCGAGCGCTGCCTTGAGCTGCGCAAAATCGAAGAACGTGTCTTTGCGTGTGACGAGCCCGTTGTCGTCCACCTCGACAACGTCGAGCGCACGAAAGCCACGGCGAGTCTTGCCCGGCGGTTCGTATGTCAGCGTCCAATCGAGCGTCCAGTGCCGCTCGCCGAACAGGAGGCGATGGACCTCGACGGCAAAACCGGGGTAGCGCTCGAAGACCTGGGTGAACTCTGTGCGCAATGCGTCGGCTCCACGAATCACGCTGGTCCGGCCGTGCGCCTGAAACGTCGAGTACGGCGCATGCAGCGCGAGGATGGCAGCCGGATCGTGGGCGATCCAGGCGGCAGCATAGCGCTCCGCGATCGCCGCGATGTCCAGCTTGGTTGCTGCGGTTTTCAACTCAGTCGTTGCGGTCATATCGACCCTCCAAGGATTGTTGAACTCATGGGCAAGCCTATCTTCCACCAACTCCATATGTCAATACGGTCGACCGTATTCTTTTATGGCAGCGACGCGACATCCGCGGGTCAGGAGGATTTATATCGGTCAGCAAATTTCTAACTGCAGAGGAAGTAGCGGAACGTTATCGCGGCGGCGTATCCGTCGGAACGCTCCGGAACAGGCGCGATGAAGACCGGCCCATTCGTGAGGGTTGGCAAAGCCGTGTTCTATCCGATCGACGAGCTTGAAGCGTGGGACGAAGAAATTGAGTGCAGTGCCGTGCGTCCAAGCGACTCGCTGGGTCATCAGTGATCAGGCGTGGGAATCACGATTGGGGCCGGAATTGAATCGGTTTGCAGCCAGCGCGAAGCTCTAACGATCTCGTGTCCGGACGCCGCTTGACGCCTCTTCGGTGGTTTGTCGCAGGCACCTGGACAAAATGCGAAAGCAACCCCGTGCTACAAGCACCGTCGTCATCAATTCTGATGACGCGAGGGATGCCGACTCAAGATAGCGCCGTGGGGAAATTGCAGCCCGGACGGCCGGTTGGTGACATGCCGTCCACAATATGCAAGGCTCACGGCATTGAAGACCCAAGCGGGCCAATTTTTTTCTCTTGCCTGCCCGTCTTGCCGAACTAGCGACAAGCTGCTTTTCCGTTGAATGGGTATCCAGCCGGCTGGTCCGGCTGAATCCAGGGGCATTCATGCTGCGGCACTCGGTTCGCATTTTGACGGCTGCAGCCTGCGTCGCGCTGCTCGGCGCCTTCACGGCGGCGGCAGTGACAGGCGCTTTTGCGCAAGCCTCTGCCATGCAACCCACGGGTGCCAAGCCGACGTCGCGGCCGTCCGATTCCGGGATCATCGAAACCCGCAGGGACGGCGAGGCAATTGAGGACCGGGTAGAAAGGCTTGAGAAGGAGGCCGAGGCCGCACTCAACAATTGCGACGAGGCCGCCTTCTGGGCTGCACGCCGTGCCCTCATTGAGGAAGTGGTGCACGTAGTGAAACGTCTTCGTGTATATGGCGATCCAGCCAGCGCCGCGTATCAGAGGGAGCTGCGCAGTGAGTGGAGTCGTTACCTCGTCGACATCGCTTTTTGGCAGTATATCCGCCCACCCGATTGTCTGCGCACGGCGCCGGGCCAAGCCCAGCTGGTGCCGCTCCCCGAGCAGCCCGCACTGCAGCCTCGCTCTTACGGGACGACCGGCGATTGGAAGTTCGTCATCGGGGAAGTTTGCAGCGCAAACCCGGAGCTCGCTGCCTGCACGCAGTCCAATACGCCCAGTGTCAACCTCGCCGCCGACAGCGGCACTTCATGCACCTACACCAGCAGTTTACCTTCGCGCCTGCCCCTAATTCCGATCAACGACGGGGGCCCCTCGATTTCGCCGCAAACGCCGGCGAGCGGCACACCGAGTTCGCCGCCGCCTGGCGCAGCCGCGTCCGCCGACGCGTCGCCGCCCCCTGGCGAACCGGTTCTCGGCCCAGGTCAAGCGGAGAGGCTGGCCGACATTTTCTTTCCTTCGAAGAGCGGACGGCCCCGCCCAGCAGGACCGACGGTGCTGCCTCCGGGCTCCTCGCCGCCGCCGTCCGGGCCCGGCACATCCCTAGATCCATCGACCTGGACACCAGGGCCGCCCGGCGGCATTCCACCGGACGCGGCGCAAGCGGACGGCACCGATGTCAGCCCGGAGCTGGTGGAGTGGCTCAAAAACGAACTCGATCAGCTGATCGAGAAAAACAGGCAGCGGCAAGCGGGCCAGGACAACAGCGCGCGCCCCGGAAGCGCGCCTCCCGCGCCGGCGGCCTCCGCTTCCACCTCATCGGCTCCCACCAGCTCCGACGCGCCGCCGGCTGCAGCCGATAAGCCTGCCACAACCGCAGAACCCGCCGGCACGCCGACCTGGATTGGACCCGTCCCCAAAAGTCCATTTACGACCAAGCTTACCTCCCAATCCGACACGCTGCCTGCCGGAACGCCGCCTGCGTCGACCGATGCGCCGCCGCCGTCGACCAGCCCGCCACCCGCATCAACCAGCACACCGCCTGCGTCGACATCTCAAAGCAGCGCACCGAGCACGCCGATACCGGTCGCCGGCGCGCCGACGCCGGACGCGCCGCGGGAAATCCAGGTCACAATCCATTTCAAATTGAACGTCGCAAACTTGCCGCAAGCCGAAGTGCCAAAGACGGCCGAGGGTCACATCGCCGGGTTGTTGGTGGATGCACCTCCTCTGCCGGGCAAGCCAGGAACCAGCGCGAGCCAGACGGCGCAGACGATCGGCGCCGGACAAGATGCGTTGCGGTGCCGTGCCGGAGCGGACGGCTCGTGCACGGTTTCGCAAAAGCCCGGGGGAGTGACGGGGCCGGGCACGGCGGCCGGCAGCTACAGGATCGACGTACCGGTATCGCAGACCGCCGGCGGCATCATCGAGACCACCGGCAGCAAGACCGAGCCCAACCTGACCGGGCCGCCGGGCTTGAACGTCATCGGCCAGGCGTTTGCGGTCGGGCCAAGGACTTTCATGCGAGTCGGCTTCGCGCAGGCGTTCGGGCTGAGCGTCGATCCCCAGGCATTTTTCCAGGCGCGGTTCGGCGACAAGTATAAGATCGATTTTTGCTTCGACGAGGCGCCGATGGGCGCGCATGGCATCGCCTCGAGCATGCTGAACAGCGAACTGCCTGCCGCCGCAATCGAGCTGCGCCTGTCACACCGGCCGCGGAGCAGCAAGTAATGATGCGGACGCTCGCTTCGCTTTTGATCGGTTGCAGCGCGCTCGGCCTCGCGGCGTCCGCGCAGGCGCAAACCGCCACGCTCGCCCCGCCTGACAACCAATACTTCGTCGGTCGGGGATCCTGGGGGCAGAAATATCCCGACCAATGGGCGCTTCAGCGCATCGGCTTCGACGCGTCGCCAAATTCGGCCTGGCGGCTGGTCAGGCGCGACGCCAAGCCTGTCATTGTTGCGGTGATCGACACCGGCCTCGACTGGAACCACAAGAACATCTCCTGGGACAACATCTGGCGCAATCCGAAGGAGATTCCGGACAACGGCATCGACGACGACGGCAACGGCTTTGTCGACGACGTGGTCGGCTGGGATTTCTTCGAGCGCGGCAACAAGCCGTGGGACCACGACGGTCACGGCACATTCGTGTCCGGCATCATCGCGGGACGCTGGGATGACAAGGAAGGCGTCGCCGGCATCAATCCGTTCGTGCGGTTGATGATCCTGAAGGGCATCAACAATTTCGGCCATTCGCGCGGATCTTATCTGGCGGAAGCTATTACCTATGCGGCGGACAACGGCGCCCGCGTCATCAATCTCAGTGTCGGCGGCAAGCACATCAGCGAGGTGGCACAGGCGGCGATCGACTACGCCTATTCAAAGGGTGTCGTCATCGTCGCTGCCGCCGGCAACGAGGCCGCCGACATTCGCACCTACGGTGTTGCCGCCTCCGACAAGGTGATCACGGTCGCCTCAACCGGCTTCGATGACGAGCGGGCGGTATTCTCCAACTGGGGCAAGGTTTCGGTCGCCGCGCCAGGCATAGACGTGCTCAGCCTGCGCGCCCGGCGCACCGACATCATGCTCGGCGTGATCGGCGTGAAGTATACGGCGGGCGAGGCCTATGTCGGGCCGGACAAGCGTCATTATCGCGCGAGCGGCACCTCGTTCTCCGCGCCGCTTGTCGCCGGGGTCGCGTCGCTGATGATTGCGAACGATCCGAACCTCACCAACAAGCAGGTGATGGCAATCATCAAGAGCACGGCTCGCGACGCTGGCACGCCCGGGGTCGACCAGTACACGGGCTACGGGATCGTCGACGCGGTGGCCGCGCTGAAAGCGCCGAAGGATTACTTCCTGTTCGCCGGCATCAATCGCGTTGAGGTCGTGCAGCAGGGCAAAGCGCCGGTGGTGCGGGTGCGCGGCACGGCAGACGCTAATGCGTTGAAGTCGGCACATATCGAGGTCGGAGCTGGCGAGACACCGACGAGCTGGAAACGCGTGGGCGCAGCCAAGAAAAGCACGGGGCCCGACGCCGTGCTGGGAGATATCCCGGCGGCGGCGTTACAGGGCGCGAAAATCTGGCAGATTCGTGTGGTTATCGAGCATAAGGACGGGGCAACGCGGGAAGCACGCTTTAAGTTGAATCTGGGGTAACGGCTATTCGAAGGGGGCGTGGTGACATGCGGAATTTATCTTACGGACTTGTGGTGCTCGGCGCGCTGACCTGGTCTGGCGCGGCCTGCGCGGTGACGAGCGAATCCGCAGTCAACGTCAGTAATGCCGGCGCGCCGATCGCAGGCGCGACGATCTCGATCAAGCCGGTCGCACGCTCCACGCCGCGGCCCGTCAGCACAGCACAACGACCGGTGCGCGTGGCCCCGCCAAAGGTCACGACCAGAAGCGACGGAACGTATCGTCTTCACTACGACGACGAACTGCATCGAGGGATGCTGTTCGATGTCACCGTAACGGCGGCATCAGGACATCGATACACGTTGCGCGGGCTTTCGATCGAACAGATTCTCGCCGGTATCGATGTCGCAGCACCTGGCAGCGCAACGCCGGCCATCGCGCTTCCATCGACCGGTCCTGGCAGTCCAACGCCGGGAATGCCCGGCGGCACACCGAGCGTCGAGGTCAACCTGTCCGGCGGCGGGACCTTCGTGGGCTTGCCCGACAGAGGATTCATCGCCCGGGAATTGCAGGGCTCGGGTGTGCAGGAGTTCAACCAGGTCACACCATCATCCCGGTCGACCGGTGCGGGCGCTCAGTTCAAGATCAGCATCAACGATGCGCCGACGCCGGCCTCACGGATATTTTTCACCTTCAACTACTTCAACGTCGATACGGACAGCACCGGCGCGTACGATCCGGGCGGCGGCTTCCGGCTGAATCTCGCCGGCGCGCAGGGTGGTGCAAGCGGCGTGTCGATCGGCGGTAACCCCCTCAACCGTGTGACCAACATTCTCTTCAGCAACAATACGGAAGGCTTCAGCGGCGGCGGCGGCATTCGCCTGCCCTTGGGCGGCACGCTCGCGAGCGGGACCTCGTTCGATGCCGGGATCGGCGTCACCGGCAATCGGCTGACCTCTCGCGAAGCTTTCAACGGACAAATTCCCGGATTCAACCGAGACTTCTCTTACACAAGCAATGTGAGCGTGAATTCCGTCCAGTTGGATCTCGGCATCGGCGCGACCCAAATTTTCCGGCCGACAGGGTCGGGAGTGATTATGCTTTTCCAGGGCGATGTCACGGTGTCGCCCGGTGTATTCTCGGGCAACGGAACGGATCGCTTCAGTTTCACCGGAATCAATACCTCGACTGCCGACTTAAGCAAATCGGAGATCGACGTGGGCGTCGGCGTCAGCGCGGGGCTGAATTTTGGCTTGCCCGGAAGCACCGTGAGCCGAAATCGGATCAATGGGCCATCCATCTTCGTCAAGGGCGGCTATGAATCCCGGCCCGGATTTCCGGTGATTGAGCGCGACGGTACCAACCCAAGCAGGCTCGAACTCAAGCGCGCCGACATCTTCACCGTGTCCGGCGGCGTCACGGTCCCGTTCAACATGAACACGCGGTGACCGTCAGCACGACGCACTGATGCGCCTGATGCTGACCTCGAAGCATTGGGCCCGGCCGGGCGCAAACTAGTTCACCAGCAGAACTTCGCCGACCCGATCGATGTCATAACCGTCGAGTTCTTTCGCACGCTCCCGAAAAGCCGCCGATCGCAGGAAGGCGAACAGCCGCTGCGGGCCGGGCAGGAAATAGTCGCGCTGCCGCAGCACGAGATCAAAATTCTCCCATGTCAGCGGCAGGAATTCGAGGGCGGCGGCGAGCGCGACCGACCGCGTCGCGATGCCGCAATCGGCGCGGCCCGAGCGCACCGCCTGCGCGACATCAGTCCCGGTCGGACAAACCGGCTTCAACAGGCTGACATCGTGCGCCGCAAGGCCGGCGCGGGCGAGCAGCGCAATCAGCAGCAGTTGTGCGCCGGCACCGAGCGGACGTTGCGCCATGCGTGCGCCGGACTGCGCGACCGAGGCAACGTCGCTCAGCTTGAGCGGATTATCAGGTGCGACCAGGATGCCTTGCTCGCGCCGCGCAAACGCGATCACGACGGCATCGTGCAATCCCGGCGCGCCTGCAACGGTCGCGACGTTGACCTGCGCATCATCCTCGTGGGCGTGCAGGTGAATCGCCGCGGCCATCACCTCGCCGCGCGTCAGTCGCCGCAAGCCAGCTTCGCTTCCCTCCGGCAGGCTGGCGAGACCGCAGCCGCTCTCGCGCAACGCCCATTCCAGCAGCGGATCATGGCTGCCGCCAACGATCGGGGGTGCTGCAACATGGGCGAGCGCCGCCGGCGCGATCAGGCCGGCCGTTACCCAGCGGTCGAGCGCCGCGCGCGGAAACAGCCAGCGGCCCGTCACCTTGGTGCAGGGCACCGCGCCCTGCGCGACCAGCTCATAGAGCTTGCGCTCGGACAGCCGCAAGTAGGTCGCGGCCTCGTCGGTGGTGAGGAGATCGGCCATCGCAGATAAGCACCAATATGCATGAATATGAACTTGTTACGAAATTTGACCATGCCCGCGGCTTCTGCACAAGATATAGGGAAAGGGTGGATTGGGAATGCCGGGCGATGTTTCTGCGCTTCAACTGGTGCTGACCGGTGATCCGGCGCTGCTGGCCATCGTGCGGCTGTCGCTGATCGTCAGCCTATCGGCCGTCGTCCTTGCCGCCCTCATCGGGATCCCGTTCGGCGCTGCGCTGGCGCTGATCCAGTTTCCCGGCCGTCAGGCCGTCATCGTCGTGCTCAATGCGCTGATGGGCCTGCCGCCGGTGGTGGTCGGGCTGGCGGTTTTCCTGGCGCTCTCGCGCGCGGGCCCGCTCGGCTCCTGGGGCCTGCTGTTCACGCCGAAAGCGATGGTGATTGCGCAAACGGTGCTGGTGGCCCCGATCATCGCCGCCCTCACGCGCCAGACCATCGAGGATCTGTGGCTCGAATACCGCGACGAACTCACCGCGATGAATGTCGGCCCGGCCCGCCGGGTGGCGACGCTGATCTGGGACGCGCGCTTCAGCCTCGTCACCGCGCTGCTCGCCGGTTTTGGCCGGGCGGCCGCCGAGGTCGGCGCCATCATCATTGTCGGCGGCAATATCGATGGCTTCACCCGCACGATGACGACCGCGATCGCGCTGGAAACCTCCAAAGGCGACCTGCCGCTGGCGATCGGACTTGGCATGGTGCTGATCGCGATCGTGATCGCGGTCAATGCGCTGGCCTGGACCGCCCGGCGCGCCGGCGAGCGAATGGCGGGGTGACCATGCGCGCGCCAACGTCAGACCTGCCGATCAGATTCGAGAACGTCACGGTCGCCGCCGGGGCGGTGACGATCCTTGACGCTGTCACCCTCACGATGAACCCGGGACCGCCGACCATCCTGATTGGCCCAAACGGTTCGGGAAAAAGCACGCTGCTGCGAACGGCGATGGGCCTGGTGAGGCCATCACAGGGGCGCCTGACGTGGGGCGGACGGGAAGACGTCCCGCCGACACGGCGCGCCATCGTGCTGCAGCGTCCGGCAATGCTGCGGCGGACCGCGGGCGGCAATATCCGTTATGCCTTGCGCGCGTCTGATGTCGCGCGGACCGAGCAGCAAAGCCGGATCGGCGAATTGCTCGCATTGGTCGGCCTCGGACCACTGGCGGATCGTCCCGCGCGCCGGCTGTCGGGCGGCGAACAGCAGCGGCTTGCGCTGGCGCGCGCGCTTGCCCGCAACCCCGCCATCCTGTTCCTGGACGAGCCGACGGCGAGCCTCGATCCCGCCGCCACCAAGGCGATCGAGGACGTCGTCCACGCGGTGAGCCGGCGCGGCATCAAGGTCGTCATGGCAACCCATGACCTCGGCGAGGCCCGGCGGCTGGCGGGCGATATCGTGATGCTTCACCGTGGCCGCGTCATCGAAACCGGTCCGGCGGCAGCGTTCTTCAACACACCGCAGACTGGCGAAGCGAAGACGTTCCTCGCCGGTGAACTGCTCGTTTGACGAATTTCTGGGAGGAAATCAGATGTTTACTCGCCGCTTGCTGATCGCGACCGCCGCCACTGCCGTTTTCGCGACGACTGCCTTTGCGCAGGACAAATCGATCCTGGTGGCGTCGACCACCTCGACGCAGGATTCCGGCCTGTTCGGCCATCTGCTGCCGATGTTCAAGGCCAGATCCGGAATCGACGTGAAGGTCGTTGCGCAGGGCACCGGCCAGGCGATCGACACTGGCCGCCGCGGCGACGCCGACGTCGTGTTCGTCCACGCCAAGGCGGCAGAGGAAAAATTCCTCAGCGAAGGTTTTGGCGTCAAGCGTTACCCTGTCATGTACAACGACTTCATCCTGGTCGGCCCGCAAAACGACCCCGCGGGCATCAGGGGATCAAAGGACATCGTCGCCGCGTTCAAGACGCTCAAGGAGAAGAGCGCCGCCTTCATTTCGCGCGGCGACAAGTCCGGCACGCACCAGGCCGAACTCAATCTCTGGAAAGTCGCAGGCATCGACATCGCGACGGACAAGGGCCCCTGGTACAAGGAGATCGGCCAGGGCATGGGCGCCGCGCTCAATACGGCCGCGGCTTCAAACGCCTACGTACTCACCGATCGCGCCACCTGGCTTTCGTTCAAGAACAAGGGCGAGCTCGTCATCGAGGTCGAAGGCGACAAGCGGCTGTTCAACCAGTATGGCGTCATGCTGGTGAACCCGGCGAAGCATCCTGATGTCAAGAAGGAGTTCGGCCAGCAATTCATCGACTGGCTGGTTTCGGCCGAGGGCCAGAAGGCGATCGCCGATTACAAGATCAACGGCGAGCAGCTGTTCTATCCCAATGCCAGCGATCCGGGCGCCTGAGCACCCGCGGACATCGGCGTTCGCCGGCCCGGTTACCCGCCGGCTTCGCCATCGAGCGAGATTTCGCGGCCGGCCCTGTCCTTGCCGCGAAGATGAAGCTTGTCGCCGTCAAACGACAAGGTCCACTTCTGCAATTCGTCCATCCCCACCGCCTGGCGCTCGACCTCAAACGTGGAGCCGTTCAGCCACTTTCCTTTGGTCGCAAATACGCCGCCGGCAATCGACTCGCTTTTGCGATACAGGCCATCAAGTCCAATCGGACCGATAAACCGGCGCGACGGCTGGGTCCGATCGGGCGCGTAGAACTCGAGGTCGTAGTGCGGGCTTGGATGAGCGAGGATCAGCGATATCGATTTGACGTTCAGCCCATTGGCCGGAAATTTGTAAGTACGCCCCGAGACCGTTGCCGCGGTATCCGGCGTTTCGCCAATCTCTGTCGCCTTCTCGGTCGAAATCTCGCGAATTTTGCTCGCGAGCAGATTGGTGGCGGCGGGGTCAGGCGGCAACGCAGTCTTTGATTTGATCGCACCGACAATGTAATCGGCAAGCCGGTTCAACGGGCAAAAGTCACGCGCCGTCATCACCGCGACGACATCGAGTTGGGCAATGACCATGATGATCTGGCAATGGTATCCGACCGCCATGTAGACCTGTTTGTCGGGAACGGCCCAGAACAAGTTCGAGTACCGCAGCTCCGGCATCCTGGGCATATTCATGTTCACGGTGGCGTGGCTGACCTTGTCGATCCAGGCGGGCGGAACCAGCGCTCTGCCGTCCCACTCGCCGTTGCGCAAGTAAAGATAGCCAATCTTCGCCATGTCCCTCGGCAGCAGTGCCAGACCGTATCCGCCGGTCGAGATACCCTGGGGATCATGCCACCAGTTCGAGACCTTGATCCCGAGCGGACCGAACAGCTTGGCCTTCGCATAGTCCGCGGTGCTCATGCCTGTGAGCTTGGCGATGATGCCGGACAACAGATGCGTGCTGCCGCTGTTGTAGTTGAAGACCTCTCCCGGCGCGCTCGCCATCGGGCGATCAAGAACGAATTTGATCCAGTCCGGTTGGCGGCTCATTTCGATCATCGAAGCCGGAAACCCGCCCAACGGCTCGTTCCAGTCGATTCCGGAAGTCATGTCCAGCAGGTTCTGAACCGTGATGGCTTTCTTTCGGTCGTCGAGATCGGCGATGCTGCGATCGCCGAAGAACTCCAGTACCGGATGGTCGAAGCTGTCCAGCAGCCCATCCTTGTGGGCAATCGCCGCCAGCGTCCCGACCACCGCTTTGGTCGCGGAGTTTATCCGGTGCGGTATGTCCGATGTATACGGGGCGTAATAGGCATCCAGCACGATACGTCCATGCCGAACCAGCAACAGGCTGTCGAGGCTGCGGGTTTTCCCGAAATCGAGCAGGTTGACGAGCGCCATTGAATCCATGCCCTGCTCTTCCGGCGTGGATGTTTGCCATTGCTGGGTTGGCCAGACGCCTTGCGATTCCGCTTGCGCAAGGGCTGCCGGGCCGCAGACCAGGGCTGCCAGGGCGAACAGGCCGACCGCGGCCCCCGAAACGGCGGATCGTATGTCTGGCATGAGCGCTTTCGCTGCTTGATTGTGGACTCAATCATCTGCGACCTGGGATCGGAATGTCAATCCTCTGAAGATCGCGGACCAAACCACCAATCTCTCGTGTCGGTTCCGATCTAGTTTTCGACCTGACAATTCGATTGATGTCGAAGCATTGATGTCGCGATCCCTGCCATGATGGTCGCAGTCGCCGGATCGACCCCCGGCGCTGCATTCACAAGGAGAACAACATGGCAGCTGCAGACAACACCAACCAAAGCCTGGTCGTCACGGCGTTCTGGGAGGTCAAACCGGGCGAGGAAGCCGCGGTAGCTAGCCTCCTGAAAGACTTCCTGCCGCAGGCGCAGCGAGAGCCCGGCGTGAAGGAATTCCAGATCCACCAGAATCTGACGGAGCCGCGAAAGTACTTCTTCTACGAGGTGTTCGCGGGCGAGGCCGCGTTCGCCGATCATCAGCAAACGCCGCACTTCAAGAACATCATCGTCGGACAGGCGATCCCAAAGCTTGCAAAGCGCGAGCGATCGCAGTTCCGCTTCATTTGACACGAAACTCGCACGTCCTCCGTCATCCTGAGGTGCGCTCGGCGGCGCAATTGCGCCGCTGGCTTGCGCGCCTCGAAGGATGAGTACGGGCCCGTGACCATCCTTCGAGGCTCGCTCGGCTCGCACCTCCCGAGCGAACGCAAGTGCGTTCGTCCGGGGATGACGTCCGCCGAATCAAACCAAAGCAATCACGGCTACGGCGCGCCGCTGATTGCCCCCGCGGCGCGCCGTTTCAACAATTCCTGCTCGCGCTTGTTGCCGGCGAGGCTGGCAGCCGCCTCGAACGCCGCGCGGGCTTCCTCGAACCGGCCGAGCTTCTGGAGGAGATCACCGCGAACACTCGGTAGCAGGTGATAGGTTTTCAGCGCCGGCTCGAGCACGAGATTGTCCACGATTGCAAGCGCCGCCGCCGGTCCCTCGGCCATGCCGACCGCCACCGCACGATTGAGTTCGATGACTGGCGAGCGCACCAAAGCAGCCAGCTCCGCGTAAAGCTCCGCGATGCGCGGCCAGGGTGTTTCACCGGGCGCCGACGCCTGCGCGTGACAGGCAATGATTGCGGCCTGCAGCGCGTAGAAACCGCCGGTGCCGCCGAGTTCGCGTACCCGCGCCAGTGCGGACATGCCGCGGCGGATCTGGAGTTGGTCCCAGAGCCCGCGGTTCTGGTCCATCAGCAGGATCGGATCGCCGGCTTTATCGGTGCGCGCGGCGATACGCGAGCCATTCAGCTCCATCAACGCCAGCAGGCCGTGCGCCTCGGATTCCTGCGGCGCGATCGAAGTCAGCACGCGGCCCATGCGCAGCGCATCGTTGCAGAGCTGCGGTCGCAGCCATTCGTCGCCGCGGCCCGCGGTATAGCCTTCGTTGAAGATGAGATAGACGACCTCCAGCACCGAGGCGAGCCGTTCGGAAAGTTCCTCGCCGCGCGGGGTCTCGTAGGCGAGCCCGGATTCCGACAGCGTCCGTTTCGCCCGCACAATTCTTTGAGCAATGGTCGCTTCCGGCAACAGGAAGGCGCGCGCGATCTCGTCGGTCGTCAGGCCGCAGATCATCCGCAGCGCCAGCGCCGCGCGGGCCTCGCGCGACAGGCGCGGATGGCACGCGGTAAAGATCAGCCGCAGCAATTCGTCGCCGATGTCGTCATCGAGCGCTGAGTCCAGATCGGGCATGGCCTGCTCTTCCTGCTCCATATCCCGCGCGACAATCTCGTGCTTGCGGGCGAGCATCTGGCGCCGGCGCAGATGATCCAGCGCCCGCCGCTTGGCGATCGCCATCAACCAGGCGCCGGGCTTATCCGGAACACCCGTTACAGGCCAGTGCTCGATCGCCGCCAGCAGCGCTTCCTGCGACAGGTCCTCCGCCAGCGGCACGTCGCGCAGCATCCGCGACAGGCTGGTGAGCAGCCGCGGCTGCTCGATGCGCCAGACCGCGACGACGGTGCGCTGGATGTCCGCGGCCGTCATCGCCACCGACAGCGTCCGCGTTGCACCCGCTTCAAGAAGCCGCCCGCGCGTTGACCGAGCAAGCCGCCTCCCAATCCGCCGTCACAAAGGCGCGGACTTCGCACGTTCCCTCCCAGCCCGGCATGTAGTCGCGATGGACCTGCATGAACTCGACAGCTTTCTCGATCGCTTCCTGCTTGTCCCTGAGTTCGAAGATCGCGTAGCCGCCGATCACTTCCTTGGCCTCGACGAACGGACCGTCGATGACACCAAGCTTGCCATCCGTGATCCGGACCTGCGCACCCGATGCGCGCGGCTGTAGCGCGCCGCTGCCGATCATGCGGCCGGCCTTGATCTCGCGCTCGGCAAGCTTGTGCACGGCCGCCATCAATTCCGGCGTCGGCGGCGTGGGGTGGACCGGCGTAACGATATACATGAAGCGCATGCGAACAACTCCTTGTGAAGGCGGGCCGCCGCTGTCACTGGATATCGGCGGCGGTGATGACGGCCGGCGATGCTGATCAGGAACACTCGCCTGGTGCGCCGTCAAAGAACGCGCGAACCTCGCACGTCCCCTCCCAGCCCGGCATGTGATCGAGGTGGAGCTGCATAAATTCCTTTGCCAGCGCCACCGCCTCTTCCTTGCTTCGCAGTTCGGAGATCGCGTAGCCGCCGATCACCTCCTTGGCCTCCACGAACGGGCCGTCGACGACGCTGAGCTTGCCATCGATAATGCGCACCTGCGCGCCCAAGGCGAGCGGCATCAACCCGCCGGTATCCAGCATGCGTCCGGCCTTGATTTCCCGGTCGGCGAGTTTGTTCATCGCCTCCATCATTTCGGCCGGCGGCTGCGCAGGCGGATGGGACGAGGTCACGATCGACATGAAGCGCATGAAAAACTCCTGTTTGAGGCGAGCCGCAGGCACCCTGCCCGCGGGGAACTGTCCCGCTATTTGAGACGACGAACGGGGGCCCTGCGAATCGACAGGGGATTTGAAAAAATTTCTACCGCGAAAGCCGTCCCCAGGCTGGCGGCGCCGCGGGCTGCTGCCACTCCGAAGCGCTCAGTTTTCGCCTTGCGAACAGGCGCCCCCGATCAGCGGCCGGTTGATCCGTTCTGCCACCGCCTGCCCCAGCACCTCCATCCCCCTGCGGTTGAAGTGCTTGAAATCGCGCGGGCCATGGACGAAGGCAGTTTCACTGGCGGCGCGGATGGCAGGGCGCAAATCGAGGAAGCCGGCGCCATGGCCGACCGTTGCAGTACGGATCAGCCGGCAAATGGCGTCGCTGTACTCCATTACGCGCTGCCTCGGATAACGGGTGGCGGTATCTGGCACATATTGCTGGCCCGAGACTTCCGCTCCCAGCAACCGATAGCTCGACAAAGGCGACGGCAGGTACACGACGAGGACCGGTGTCCCAGGCAGGAGCTTCTGTAGAAAGACCAGTGACCGGTCGTAGACCAGCGTGGCGCGCTCGAGCTCCTCGCTCGTCAGCTCCAGCGCCGGCGATTGCAGGTGGCCCGGCAATTCCGTGGCCTTGCCCGCGACCTCCGCCGCATTCGGCAAACCGGAAGGAATGGCCGGCTCTTCGGACGCCGGCACCTGCAACGTGCCGGTTGCTTCAGCCCAGGTCTGCCTGATCATGCTGACCAAAAAGCGAAACAACGGAAAATGCAGCGCGCGCCCTGTATCGTTGGACAGCGCCGGAGAGTAGGCGGCGATCGACCGGTCGATCTGTTCGGCAAGTTTTGATGCATCCGGATGTGCGACCCGGCGATCGAGGAAGCTGATGTTGTTGTTGAGATCGTTGCCTTCGTAAAAATAGACCACGGCGACATCAGGCTTGGGCAGGCGCAGATACCAGGCTCGATCCGCCTGCGCATAGGCGATCGCCGGGAAGGCGGCCATTCCTTCGGCGCTGCCCGCGCCGGAAACACCGAGCGCCACCACATCGCGGCCGCTCAGCTGCTGGATCACGTGCGCGGAATGAAACGGACCGTTACAATCGGGATTGATCTCAAGCAGCCAATCGCCAAAGCCCTGCGCGTGGGAATCGCCGAGCAGCAGCACCGGATTTTGTGGCAGCACGCCCGCCTTCGATGACTGGGCGAAGAGGCGAATGTCGTCCGGCAAGTGCCCGTGGAGGCGTAGCGGGACGTAGCGCAGGCCGCCAAAAGCGAAAGCTGCTTCCGCGGCCAAATAAGTCAGGCCGACCGAGACGATCACCAACAGACATTCGGCCAGCCGGACGCGCAATGTTCACCCCGTACAGAGTTACTAGCCTGCGGTCCACCGACCGATCGCGAATTACTGCCCCCGGATCATGATGAGGGGATCGGCACTGTCCGGCACCCTTCGCCACTGCGCATGGTCGTCGGCCTCGAACTCCCAGGTCTGGCCGCTGGCCGACATCAATATCATCCGGCCGCGATCGAGCCGCCACTGGTTGGGTGCGAACGCGGCCACCGCGGGATCGCAGCGCGGCTTCAAGAACACCTGGAAATTATCGCCTGATGCCTCGGTGTTGGTCAGCGTCAGGCCGCAGACGACCTTGCCACTGCCGCGCACCATCGACCAGTCGCCGATCATCTGGTCCATCGATTTGGCGAGCGAGCGGGCGGCCGCGAGATTCTGCAGGATGTAGACGCCCTCGCCGGTCCGCAGCCCTTCGAAAATGCCGCTCTCGACTTCGGTGAAATCGATCACCGGCTGGCCGGCGGCGTCCTGCAGCCGCACGATGTCGCCGAGGCCCTTGATGTTCCAGGCGGTGATATCCTTGGTGAAGGGCAGCGCCGCCGCACAGCCGGGCTCGAGTTCGAGCTTCAGGCCCTGCGGTGTCGTATCGGCCTTGAGCGTGACGACGCAGGTCTTGCTGCGTTCGGTGGTCGCAAGCTCCCACTGGCCGATCATCTCCTTCTGCAGGCTCGGAGCCCCCTGCGATCGCACCGATCCAGGATCAAGCAGAACGGCGAGCAGCGCCGATAACGCGGCGACTGCAGCGCCCCCACGGCGGCCAGCTTGCATCAGCGTCCCTTCACCGGTGTTTCCGGCACAGGCGTCAGCGGCGCCTTGCCGGCAAACCAGTTCTTGATGTTGTCGACGACGAGTTGATCCATCGCATTGCGCGTTACTACCGAGGCAGAACCGATATGCGGCAGCAGCACGACATTTTGCATGGCTTTCAGTTCGTCCGGCACGCTCGGCTCGTTGGCGAACACGTCCAGCCCCGCCGCCAGGATCGTTCCCGACTTCAGCGCCGCGACCAGCGCCTCCTCATCCACCACGGAGCCGCGCGCGACGTTGATCAGCACGCCGCGCGGGCCGAGCGCCTTGAGGACATCCGCATTGATCATCTTCGCGGTAGCGGCGCCGCCCGGCACGATCACGATCAGCGTGTCGACCGCCTTCGCCATTTCCATCAGGTCGCCGTAGTGCTTATAGGACACGGCCGATGACGGGTTGCGCGAGTGATAGGAAACCGGCACGAGGGAGGCTTCGAGGCGGCGGCCGATCGCCTGGCCGATGCGGCCCATGCCGACGATGCCGACCTTGCGGTCGCGCAGCGAGCCGACGCTCAAGGGATAGTTCTGCGTCTGCCACAGGCCCGAACGCAGATAGCGGTCGGCCTTGACGAATTCGCGCAAGGTCGCGATCAAAAGCCCCATCGCGACGTCGGCGACTTCTTCGGTCAGCACATCGGGCGTGTTGGTGACCACGACGTTATGTTCACGCGCGTACGTGGAATCGACGTGGTCGTAGCCGACGCCGAAGCTTGCGATGATCTCGAGCTTCGGAAAATGCGCCAGCGCCTTGCCGTCGGCCGGCACCGAATGATAGGTCACCGCCATGCCGCGGGTCTTGGCCAGCACGTCAGGCGTCAACCGCTCGAGATCGGCCCGGCTCTCCGCTTTGTGCAGCACGAACTGGTCCGAAAAGCCATTCTCGAGGATCGGCCTGATTGGTCCGTAGACCAGCAAATCGATCTTTTCGGACGAAATAGTTCCGGCAGCCATCAGTTTTCCTTTCCAAGCGCGCTTTCATGCCAGCGCCGCAGTACCAGATGCGAAATTAGCGCCAGCAGCCCATAGATGACAATTCCGGCGACGGAGAGCAACAGCAGTGCGGCGAACATTCGGGGAATGTTGAGACGGTAGCCGGACTCGGCAATGCGGAACGCGAGGCCCGAGCCTGCACCCGCCGTGCCGGCCGCGATTTCGGCAACCACTGCCCCGATCAGGGACAGCCCGCCTGCGATACGCAACCCACCGAGAATATAGGGCAGTGCTGCCGGCAATTTCAGATAACGCAGCGTCTGCAGCCGCGACGCGCCGTAGAGGCTGAACAGGCCGGCCAGATTACGGTCCACCGAATTCAGCCCAAGCGTGGTGTTGGACAAAACCGGAAAGAAGGCGACGATCCAGGCGCAAACAATGACGGCGGTCTGTTGCTGCAGATAGATCAGCAGCAGCGGCGCGATCGCGATGACAGGCGTGACCTGCAGGATCACCGCATAGGGAAACAGCGAATATTCCAGCCATTTCGACTGATTGAACAACAGCGCCAGCGCGACGCCGCCGATGGCAGCGGCGATGAAGCCTTCCAGCGTGGTCAGCAAGGTGACGCCGAGAGATTCCGACAGCACCGGCCAGTCCGAGACCAGTGTCTGGAACACCGCATATGGACCCGGCAGCACATAGGGTTGGATGTCGTTGATACGCACCACCAGTTCCCACAATCCGAAGCCGGCAGCGAGCACCACGATGGGCAGCACAAAACGAACAAGATCCCGTGAAGAGTTCATGCGCCGACCAGCCCGGAATAGGAAGGCATCAGCGCATTCGAGACCTCGCGACAATAGGCGGCATAGCTAGCCGACATCCTGAACTCCTCGACCCGCGGCTCCGGCGTGTCGATGCGAAACTCGGCGCTGATGCGCCCGGGCCGCGACGACATCACGACCACGCGTTGCGACAGATATACCGACTCGAACACCGAATGGGTGACGAAGACGATCGTCATGTTCAGCTTGCGCCACAGCGCCAGCAGATCGTTGTTGAGACGGAAGCGCGTGATCTCGTCGAGCGCGGCGAACGGCTCGTCCATCAAAAGGATGCCGGGATTGGTGACCAGCGCCCGCGCCAGCGATACCCGCATCTTCATGCCGCCGGACAATTCGCGCGGATAGGCAGCGGCGAATTCCGACAAGCCGACCTGCGCCAGCGCCTCTTCGACGCGAGGATCGGCCTCCGCCATGGGCACATGCCCAAGCTTCAGCGGCAGCCGGACGTTGTCCCGTACGCTGGCCCACGGCATCAATGTCGGCTCCTGAAACACAAAGCCGATGGAATAACCCGCGCGCGTTTCATTCGTACGTTGGGAAACGCCGACCACACCTGAACTTGGCGCGGTCAATCCCGCAATCAGCCGCAAGGCGGTCGATTTGCCGCAGCCGGAGGGCCCAAGCAGGGAGATGAATTCACCGCGCTTCACATCGAGGTCGAGCGGGCCAAGCGCGGCCACGCCATTGTCATAAACCTTGGTGACGGCACCAAGGCTCACCGCAATCGCATCGGCTTCCGATGAAGCGGGCCCTGCCATCACGCCTAGTTCTTCGGCCGCAGATTGAGGCCGACGCCCTTGTTGATGAAGCGCAGCGTATAGGCCTGGCGGTAGTCGATATCGCGGCGAACCACGCCGGCGCGCACCATCTTGTCGAAGAAGCTGGCAACGCGCGCATCCGTCATGGCGCCGATGCCGTCCTTCAAGGTGTCGCCGGAATCGACGATGCCGTATTCCTTCATCTTGGCCGTGGAATATTTCAGCAATTCATCGGTCATTTCCGGATTGAACTTCTTGATCATGGCATTGCCCGGCGCGTTGTCGCCGTAGAGATAATTGTACCAACCGATCATCGAGGCATCGACGAAGCGCTGCACCAGGTCGGGTTTCTTGTCGACGATCTCGGTGCGGGTCTCGATCAGGGTCGAATAGGCGTTGAAGCCGTGATCGGCCAGCAACACCACGTTCGGCTTGAAGCTGGCGGCCTTTTCGACCGCGTAGGGCTCGGAGGTGACATAGCCCTGCATCGCGCTTTGCTTGTTCACAATGAAGGGCTGCGAGTTGAAGGTGTAAGGTTTAACCTTGCTCTCGCTAAACCCATATTCGGACTTCAGCCACTGGAAATAGCTCGCAACGCCTTCCTTCGACACCAGCAGCGTCAGCGGTTTGAGGTCCTCCAATTTGCTGATCTTGAATTCCGGATGGGTCAGGAAGACCTGCGGATCCTTCTGGAAAATGGCGGCGACCGTCACCAGCGGCACCTTGTTGGTCACCGCATCGAAAGACTGCAGCGTGTTCGCGCTCATGAAGAAGTCGAGTTTGCCGGCAATCAGCAGCATGCGGTTGTTGCTGTTGGGACCGCCCGGCACGATGGTAACGTCCAGGCCGTAATTCTTGTAGGTACCGTCGGCCACCGCCTGGAAGAAGCCGCCATGCTCGGCTTCGGCGACCCAGTTGGTTCCAAACGAGACCTTATCGAGGGTCTGCCCGCGGGCGGGCGTCAGCGCGGCCAGCAACGCCAATAGGGCTGCGGTTAACGTTCGCGGCAAAAAGGCCGGGTTCATGGTTGGACTCCGTCGATCATTCTGGCCCATGATAGGTGCGGTAATGGACGTGGATCACTTCCCCGGGGAGAGGGAGAGTTGGCCCCAGAGACGACGATCGTCCCCGGATGACTGACAAACTACCCTGCAAATCCATTCAAAGAAACGCTTGGCTCGATGACTTCACCTGTTCCGCCCCGCAACTGGACCGACATCCATTGGCCCGACATCGCCGCGGCCGGCCCCGCGCGCTGGATCGCCGTGCTGCCGCTGGCAGCGACCGAGCAGCACGGTCCCCATTTGCCCCTCGGTACCGACGTCATGATCGGCGAGGCCTATCTGGCGCGGGTCCGCGAACTGCTGCCCGCGAGTGCTCCGGTCACGTTCCTGCCGCTGCAGCCGGTCGGGATTTCCACCGAACATATCGATTATCCGGGCACGCTGACGCTGCCCACTGACGTTGCGCTGAAGAGCTGGATGGCGCTCGGCGAAAGCGTCGCGCGCGCCGGCGTCAAGAAGCTCGTGATGGTCACGAGCCATGGCGGTAACAGTGCGGCGATGACGCTGGTCGCGCAGGATTTGCGCGCCCAGCACGGGCTTTTTGTTGTCACGACGAGCTGGTCGCGGTTCGGCGTGCCGGACGGACTGTTTTCGGCGGAAGAACTGCGCCACGGCATCCATGGCGGCGCGGTCGAAACCTCGATCATGCTGGCGCGCTATCCGTACACCGTACGCCAGGATGCGATCATCGATTTTCGCGCCAACAGCATCGCGATGGAAAAGGATCACCGCTGGCTGTCCGCGCATCGGCCCGCACCCTTCGCGTGGCAGGCGCAAGACCTGCACGGCAGCGGCGCCGTCGGAGACGCTACCCAAGCCTCCGCGGAAAAGGGCGAAAAGCTGCTCGATCACGGCGCCCACGCGTTCTGCGAGTTGCTTGATGACGTCGATAACTTCGACGTGAAGAGGCTGGCGAGCGGGCCGAATTACATCCTCTAAGCAGCTGTATTGACCGCCGAATAATCTCCCCCGGATTCCCGAAACCTCGTTCGAACCGGAATCGAAATGGCTCCGTCCAACTGGATGCGGACGACGATGACCGCCTTACGGCTGCTCTCGTGGTTCCTGCGTCCGGCATGGCGCCTCATCCACTCTGTGCCGAACCCGACCCGCCCGGCTGTCCCCCCCGGGCGGGTCAACTTTTTGGCTCACCCTCCCTATCCGCCGTTGCAAAACTGTCATGTAGGAATGGCATCCAAGACGGGCTCCTCGGCCCCACTGTTGCGAATTACTTGCAACTAGGGCGGGGGCATGGTGCGTTTTCCCGATCTGGCTTTGAGCGGACGAATCGGGAAAAAGCCGACCGGGGGGGCGGCGGGTTGATGACTTCATTTCCTGGTTGGCGGCAGGCGTTCAAATCTGCAGTGATGATGCGAGACCGCAGCCCGCTTCGCGCTGGACCAAGCCGCATCATGAATTTGTACCGCCAGTCCCTGCAGCATGTTCTGGCCGGCGCCGCCGTCGGTGCGATGACGCTCGCCGGTCCCGTCCTGGCGGCCGATATGTCGCTCAAGGCGCCGGCGCTCAATGCCGTCTACAACTGGACCGGCTTCTATGTCGGCGGCCATGTCGGTTATGGCAGCGGCAGCCTCGGCCCACACACCAACACCGAGCCCTTGCAGGGCGTGTTCTTTTCGCCCAGCGTCACGGGGCTGACCGGCGGCTACCAGGCTGGGTACAACCGTCAACTGGCCAATAATTTGGTGCTCGGTGTGGAGGCCGACATATCGTTCGGCAGCCCGGTGGATATTCCCAGGCTCGCGCCGGCTCCGTTCGACACCACCATTGATTATGTCGCAACCGCCCGCGGCCGTGTCGGCTACGCGATGGGCACATGGATGCCCTACGTCACAGGCGGCGTCGCATGGGGGAGCAGCCATGTCAGCCTCAACGACCTCGGGGTCATCATCCCGCCGAAGCGGTACCTCACGCATGTCGGCTGGACCGCAGGCCTCGGGATCGAGGTGGCGGTCGGCGGCAACTGGACCGCCAAGGCCCAATACGACTACGTCGACCTGGCGCGGCGGACCTATGACCTCACCGACGTCGGATTGCCGCGCGTCAATGTCGATCCCAACATTCATTTGTTCAAGCTCGGGCTGAACTACCGCCTGTGGGAGACGCCGCCCTGGGCCGGCCCCGCACCGGTCGATGGACGCACCGTGCTTGCTGAGCCGAAAAACTGGAACGTGCATGGGCAGACCACGGTCATCGCGCAAGCCTATCCCCGCATGCGCTCGCCCTATGAGGGCACCAACAGTCTTCCGGGCGGCGGCCAGGGCCGCGGAACATGGACCGCGGATGTGTTTCTCGGCTGGCGGCTGTGGCAGGGCGGCGAGTTCTATTTCAACCCCGAACTGGCCCAGGGCTTTGGCTTGAACAGCACGCTGGGACTTGCCGGCTTCTCCAACGGCGAGGCGCAGAAAGGCGGCGCGCCGTATCCGAAATACCGTCCGCAGCGCTACGTCTTCCGCCAGACCTTTGGGCTCGGCGGTGAGCAGGAAGACGTCGCCGACGGGCCGATGCAGCTCGCCGGAAAGCGCGACATCGACCGCGTCACGTTCACGGTCGGCCGCTTCGCGGTCGGCGACTATTTCGACGGCAATTCCTACGCCAAGGATCCGCGCGTCGACTTCATGAACTGGGCGATGTGGTCGTCTGCGGCGTACGACTTCCCCGCCGACCTTCCCGGCTTCACCCGCGGCGCGGTCGTCGAACTCAACCGCAAGGACTGGGCGCTCCGCGCCGGCCTGTTCCAGGTGCCCAACGCGCCCAACAGCGACGTCCTCGTGTTCAAGTCCGGCGGCGCGGTGGTCGAATTTGAGGAGCGCCACACCATCTTCGATCAACCCGGCAAGGTTCGGCTCGGCATTTTCGCCAATCGCGGCAACACCGGCAACTACCGTCTGGCGACTGCGATCGCCAATGCAGACCCGACGCTCGATATCAACGATGTCATCGTCGACATACGGCGCGACAACCTCAAATACGGCTTCTATGTCAACGCCGAACAGCAGATCGCCAGGGATGTCGGACTGTTCGCCCGCGCGAGCTGGAACGACGGGCGCTACGAGATCCTCTCCTTCACCGATGTGGATCGCAGCGTGTCCGCAGGATTGTCGGTCAAAGGCAGCCATTGGGGCCGCCCCAGCGATACGTTCGGCATCGGCGGCGCCATCAATGGGCTTTCACCCGCGCATCGCGACTTCCTGGCGGCCGGCGGCCTCGGCCTCCTGATCGGCGACGGCCGGCTCAACTACCGCAATGAAAGTATCTTCGAGACCTTTTACGCGTTCGCGATCGACAAGAATCTCACGTTGACCGCCGACTATCAGCTGATCGTCAACCCCGCCTATAATGGCGACCGTGGCCCGGTCTCGATCTTCTCGGGCCGTTTGCACGGCGAGTTCTGAGGTCCAACGCCGGACAGAATGGCGTCTGGCAAAAGTTCGGCATCGCGCCGCCATGCTTACTTGCCGAAGGCCCCATCGGCGATGCGTGTCGCCAGCACCTTGTCGATGCGCCGGCCGTCGAGATCGACGATCTCGAAGCGCCAGCCCTGCGCCTCCACGTGATCGCCGACGCTGGGTATCGCGCCGAACTGCTGGAGCAGGAAACCGGCCATGGTTTGATACTGCCGCGACGACGGCAGGACGATCTGGAGCAAATGCGCAAATTCGACGGCCGGCATCCAGCCCGAGATCAGATACGAGCCGTCGTCCCGCTTCACCACTGCCGCTTCGGGCGGCCCCTCTTCGGTATGGAAACCGCCGACGATCGATTCGAGAATGTCTGCACTGGTGACGACGCCCTGGAAGACGCCGTATTCGTCATGCACCAGCCCCATATGCACCGCGGAATCGCGCAGGATGGCAACGACATCCCTTGCATCGAGGAATTCGGGAATGATCGGCGCCTCCCGGACCAACTTGCGAATATCCGGCGCCTGTCCTGACAGATAGCTGTCCAGCATATCCTTGGCCTGGACAATGCCGAGCGCCGCGTCCGGGTCCTTGTCGAAAACCACAAAGCGGGAATGGTTGCTGCCCGCGAGCGCCGAAAAGATAACGTCAGGCGCATCGGCCAGATTGATCATGCTGACTTCAGGGCGGGGCGTCATGACGGCGCCGACCGGAAGATCGCCGAGCCGCATGACGCCCGCAATCATTTCCTTTTCGCCGGGTTCAAGCACGCCGGCATTCTCGGCCTCGACCACCAGGTTGCGGATTTCGTCTTCGCTGACCTTTCCTTCGGCTTCGCCGCGGTGACCGAGCAGCCACAACAGCCCCTTGCCCGAGCGATCCAGCAGCCACACCAGGGGCGATGAAATTTTCGCGAGCAGCATCATGTAGGGCGCCACGCGCACCGCCACCGATTCGGGGTCGCGCAAGGCGATCTGCTTCGGCACCAGCTCGCCAATGATGAGGGAGGCGTAGGTGATGACGCTCACCACGGCGCCGACGCCAATCGCATCAGCGAGGCCTTGCGACAATCCGGATTCGACCAGCAGGTTGGTCAGGCGCTGCCCCAGCGTGGCACCGGAAAACGCACCGGACAGCACGCCGATCAGTGTGATCCCGATCTGGACCGTCGACAGGAACTTGCCCGGATCGGAAGCCAGGGTAAGGGCACGGCGGGAACCCGTGACGTTCTTTTCGACCAGCGCCGCGAGCCGTGCCGGCCGTGACGAGACGATGGCAAGCTCCGACATTGCAAGCAGGCCATTGGTGATGATCAGGACCGTCACGATCCCGAGTTCCAGATAAAGCATCGTCTCCCTTTTTGCGGATGGTCATTCCAGAGCGAGGCTTTATCAGAGCAGCGCTCGCACGGCGAGTTATCTGTCGTCCCTGCGAACGAACGCAGGGACCCATACGCCGCGGCCTATCGATTGAGGGACGGCGGTAGATGCCTTGTTTCAACAACCAGCGCCTGTGGTTATGGGTCCCTGCGTTCGCAGGGACGACATGAATCTGAATCTCAGCCCGCCGGTTGAAACGATTCCGCCCGCGCCATATCCCAGGCCTCGCGAAAGCGCGGATCGCTGGTGCCGTCGATCAGCTCGCCCGCACGAAGCGGCGGATAGAGCCTTGCGAACGTCAAGACCTCGGTGGTGGAGCTTCGCTGCGAAAAATGGATCGGCCGCAATTGCTGCGGGTGGTCGAGGCCCGCGGCGGCGAGCAGTTCGGCCAGCGCATGCAAGGTGGCGTGATGATAGTTGTAGACGCGATCGACCTTGTGCGGGACCACCAGCGCGCGCGCCCGCGACGGGTCCTGCGTGGTCACCCCGGTCGGGCAACGATCCGTATGGCAGCTCAGCGACTGGATGCAGCCAAGCGCGAACATGAAACCGCGCGCCGAATTGCACCAGTCGGCGCCGATCGCCATCGCGCGCGCCATGTCGAAGGCGGTCGCGATCTTGCCAGCAGCGCCGATGCGGATGCGGTCGCGCGCATTGATGCCGATCAGGGCGTTATGGACGAAATTGACGCCCTCACGCATCGGCATGCCCAGATGGTCCATGAATTCGAGGGGAGCCGCGCCAGTGCCGCCTTCATTGCCGTCGACCACGATGAAGTCGGGATAGATCCCGGTCTGCAGCATCGCCTTGCAGATGGCGAGGAACTCCCAGGGGTGGCCGATGCACAGCTTGAAGCCGGCGGGCTTGCCACCTGACAGACGCCGCATCTCACCGATGAAGGTCATCATTTCCAGCGGCGTCGAAAACGCACGGTGAGTGGCCGGTGAGATGCAGTCTTCGCCCATCGGTACGCCCCGGATCTTTGAAATCTCCTCCGAGACCTTGGCCGCCGGCAATACGCCGCCGTGTCCGGGCTTGGCCCCCTGACTGACTTTGAGTTCGACCATCTTGATCTGGTCGTCGGTGGCGATGCGCGCGAACAATTCGGGATTGAAGCTGCCGTCAGGGTTGCGGCAGCCGAAATAGCCGGAGCCGATCTCCCAGATGATGTCGCCGCCGTTTTCGCGATGATACGGACTGACGCCGCCTTCGCCGGTGTCATGCGCGAAGCCGCCTCGCTTGGCGCCGGCATTGAGCGCACGCACCGCATTGGGACTGAGCGCGCCAAAGCTCATCGCCGAGATATTGAAGACCGAGGCGGAATACGGCTTGGTGCAATCCGGACCGCCGATGGTGACGCGAAACTCGTCCCCGCTACGCGTCTTCGGCGCCATCGAATGGTGCATCCACTCGTAGCCTTCCTTATAGACGTCCTCCTGGGTACCGAACGGGCGCTTGTCGAGCTGCATCTTGGCGCGCTGATAGACCAGCGCGCGGGTATCGCGGGAAAACGGCATGCCGTCCTTCTCGCTCTCGAAGAAATACTGCCGCAGCTCCGGGCGGATCTCTTCCAGCAGAAAGCGGATGTGCGCCGAGATCGGATAATTCCGCAACACGGCGTGGTTCTCTTGCGTGAGGTCGCGGATGCCGAGGGCGGTGAGCCCGCCGAAGATCACGATCGGAATCAGCAGTATTTCCCATACTTTCAAATTTTGATCGAAGATGCCGATGCCGATCAGCAGTGCCGTGACGACCGCGCAAATCGTCAGGACGATGTAGCGTGGCGAGAACGGCATCAGCAGCGTTTCCATGATATCCCCTCGGCCCGATTATTGTTGTCCGCCCAGCAGCTTAATCCAATCATGGGAATAAGCGCCATACGATATACGGTTTAGCCGTCGCGGACGTGACAGGGGATCGCAAAAACATTTACCGAAGCCGGCGGTGGTTGAATCAATTGATCGGAAGCTGCTTTTGCAGTGCAGCGTAGCCCTCAATGGCTGTGCAGCCGCATTTCCCCGGGGATCTTGCCCCGCTGCAGGCCATGGTGGGCCAGCCACGCATCTGTCGTGGCAATGGCACGGTCGATATGATCGGCCGTGCGCGAGAAATCGTAAGGTGATCCACCAGCGGGCATAGCGGCGGCACCACGAAATACTCGATGCCGGGATCGAGGCCTTCCAGTTCTATGACCAATTGCCGCGCGATCAGCAGCGTCAACGCGTGCAGCGCATTGGCGACCGCGCCGATCGGCGGCGCCTGCGTGGCGCAGGCGTGCCCCGTCGGCAGGATGATCAGCCGTTTGGCGCCCTTCTGGACCGCGATCCGGATCGGCGTGTTGCTGGAGATCGCACCATCGGCGAGATAGTAGTTCCTGTAGGGGATCGGCGCGAAGGCGCCGGGGATCGCGGTCGAGGCGACGATCGCCTCCGAGGTCGAGCCCTCCGACAGCACAATGCTGTCGCCGGAGATGATATCGGTGGTGACGATATGCACCGGCACCCTGGCGTCCTGCAGATTGCGATAGGAAATGTGATCGTCGATCAGCTTGCGGATGCCGTCATGGGAAATCAGGAAATCGCGATGCCACAGGAAACTCAGCACCGTGCGCCAGCTCATCGGAAACACGTCATGCCGCGTTAGTCCGCGCCAGATATCGCCCAGCCGCTCCACGCCCTTGAGCGTGGGATCGCCGGCATAGAAGGCGCCGTTGAGGGCGCCGACGCTGGAGCCGACCACCATGTCCGCGGAGATTCCGTGCGCGGCCAGCGAATGCAGCATGCCGACCTGGATGGCGCCAAAGCTGCCGCCCCCGGCGAGCACAAAGGCGGTTTTCGCCGGGCCAATCTGGTCGAGTACCGACAACACGCGCTCCCTTGTCGCCGCGTCGGCAACAGGCCGCGCGACGTTGGGAGGCTTATAGCAGTGGGGGAATGGGGTGGGCTATCATTCGTCGTCCCCGCGGAACGCGGACCCATCTCGTCGCCCGGCCTTGAGCCGGGTCCGCGTTGTTCCGGATTTGAGGCGGTCGGCGTTGATAGCTAGCGCAACAATGAGCGCCGGTGGTTATGGGTCCCGGCTCAAGGCCGGGACGACAGCATCAGCGCTCGACGAACGCCTTTTCGATCACGAAGTGACCGGGCTGGCTGTGGCTGCCTTCGAGGAAGCCGCGCGCCTCGAACAGCTGGCGCAGTTCTTCCAGCATGCCGGGGCTGCCGCACATCATGATGCGGTCGGTCGCGATATCGAGCGGCGGCTGATGGATGTCGTTGAACAGCTGTTCCGAGGTGATCAGGTCGGTGATGCGGCCGCGATTTCGGAACGGCTCGCGGGTCACGGTCGGGTAGTACAGCAGCTTCTCGGACAAGAGCGGCCCGAACAATTCGTCGTCGCGCAGTTTGGCAACCAGCTCTTCGCCATAGGCGAGTTCGGACACCTGCCGGCAGCCATGAACCAGCACGATGCTCTCATAGCGCTCATAGACATCAGGGTCCTTGATCAGGCTTGCGAACGGTGCGAGCCCGGTGCCGGTCGACAGCAGCAGCAGGCGCTTGCCCGGAATCAGATTGTCGGTGATCAGCGTTCCCGTCGCCTTGCGGCCAACCAGGATGGTGTCGCCTTCCCGGATCTTCTGCAGCTTCGAGGTCAGCGGCCCGTCCGCGACCTTGATGGAGAAGAATTCGAGCTCTTCCTCGTGATTGGCGCTCGCCATGCTGTAGGCACGCAGCAGCGGCCGGCCTTCGACCTCGAGGCCGATCATCGCGAATTGCCCATTCTGGAAGCGGAAGCCGGAATCGCGGGTGGCGGTGAAGCTGAAAAGCGTATCGGTCCAATGCCGGACGGAAAGAACTTTCTCTCTATAGAACGCGCTCATGTGTTTTCGTTTTTCCTGACGTCTTGGTGTAGAACAATTCAGTTTCTTGCCGGTTTTTCGGTTCTCAACGTGCCGAAAACCCCCGAAATCATTGGCGATTTGACGTTTCAATTGCGCCAATGACAGAGATAGTCAAGATCAATCGGTGCACAATTGAGAACCCGGAATGGCAGTCGGTTTATTTTGCAGAAAGGTTCGATTGCCGTCGTTAACTTAAGATCGCACACGCAATTAACTTGCTGAAATCGGCGCTGATCCAGCAATAAATTGCTACGCAACCTTAGAACGCGTCAAAAGAGACGACATGCAAAGCTTGAGGAAATTTCGACAGGGCAAACCGGGGTTTTATCCGGACCAGTCGGTCTATGCCGAATTTGCCTGCGCCGAGTTTGGACTGACTTTTCGCGATCTCGATGGCGGCTCTGGATTGATCTTCAGCGTCGCATCGCCGGACAAAATCCTGCATTTCGGCGCGGGCCGCTGCGCATGGTATCCGCAGAACAGCGCCTCCGCCTCGACGCTGGCTTCCGACAAATACTTCACCGGCAGAATTCTTGAAGAGGCCGGCATGCCGGCGATCGGCGGCGAATATTTCTTCCTGCACGAGCGCTATCGCGCGCATCGCCCATCGGGCCATGAGCGCGGCGACGCGCTGGCGTATTTTCGCAAGCTGGGCACGTCCGCCTTCGTCAAGCCGCTGACGGGATCGCGCGGCGATTTCGCGCAAGCGATTCACGACGAGGCTGCGCTCATTAGATATCTCGACGACGTCGCGAAGTACTACGACGCGGTCCTGATCCAGCCGATCGTCGAAGGCGTCGAGTACCGGATTTTTTTGCTCGACGAGGACGCACTGTATTGCGCCCGCAAATATCCGCCCTTCGTGCGCGGCGACGGCGTGCGCACGTTGCGCGAATTGTTCGCCGACCACAATGAGGCGCTGCGCGCGCACGGCCTATCGCCGGTCACGCCCGCCGCCGCCGACCCTTCGCTCGACATCGTGCCGGCGAAGGACGAACGCCGCGACATTCCGGGGCGGATGAATCTGAGCGCCGGCGGAACGATGGTGATCGAACCGCCGCCCTCCGAAGCGGCGGTTAGGCTAGCGAAGACAGCCACCCGTGCGATCGGGCTTCGAGTCGCGGCGGTCGACATGTTCGTCGGCATCGGTGGCGATCCCGGCGCCATGGCCGTGATCGAAGTCAATTCCAATCCGTCGATTCGACTGCTGGAACAATCCGATCGCGGCGACCTGATCCTGAAAATCTGGCACCACACTTTTTCCGCGACGGGATTGCTCTAGTGTTTGACCTGCCAAAATACGGCGACGGCGTTTGCCTGGCGCGGCTGGCCGAGTTGCTTAATGAGCTCGGCATCCGCCGCGTGTGGCTGCAGCGCAGCTCCGTCGTGGTGACCGGTTCGAACGGAAAAGGCAGCACGGCGGCGATGTGCGCCGCGATCGGCCATGCCTATGGCCTGCGAACCGGCCTCTTCACCTCGCCTCATTTGCTGCGTTTCAACGAGCGGATCCGGATCGACGGTGTCGAGATCGGAGACGACGCCTTCGCGCGGTGCAAGCAAAAGGTTGAGGCCGCCATCGCCGGGATTTCGCAGCAACGGGGCGAAAAGTTCGGTGCGTTCGAGGCGCTGTTTGCGCTCGCCTGCCTACACTTTGAAGAAAGCCGCTGCGAGTTCATCGTGTTCGAGGCCGGCATCGGCGGCCGTTACGATCCGGTCCGTCTGGTTGGCGCGCGCCAGACCTGCGTCACGTCGGTTGACTACGAGCATGTCGAACTGCTCGGCAATACCCTGGAGCTGATCGCTTCCGACAAGAGCGACGCCTGCGCCAATGGCGGCACCATCGTCTACGGCGAGAACTGCCGGGGCTTGCGGCAGCATCTCACCGAGTACAATCGCCATCGCGGGATCACATCGCTGTTCGTCCGCGACGAGATCGGCATCTACGGCGAGCAGGCCTCCGCGTCAGGACAGCGCTTCGATTACCAGTTCGGAAATCCGCATTACCGCCGTTCCGGGACGCGTGTGCTCGACTTAGTCCCGGTCCATCACGATTATCGCGGCCTCGAGACGCGCCTGCTTGGTACGGCTCAGTTCAACAACGCCGCAATCGCGGCCACGCTGTTCCTGTTCTGGCTGGAACGCAGCCGTCCGCACAAGGCGCCCGAACGGATCGAGGCCGCGCTACGCGCCGGCCTGCGCGAGACGCAATGGCCGGGCCGTCTCGAAGTGATCACGCAAGATCCCTTGACCGTGATCGACGTCGGCCACACCCCCGACGGCATCCGGCAATCGCTCGCAAGTCTCAAGGCAATCCATGGCGACCAAAACTGGATCCTCGTCACCGGCGCCTCCAGCGACAAGAAGGCCGGCGAGATCGTCGGTGCGCTGGCGCCGTCCTTCGATACGATCGTCGCTACGGCGGCCTATCACAAGGGCGCGAACCCGCATGACATCGCTGCCGCGGCGCGGCTTGCCAACCCAGGCGCGGAAATTCATGTCGCCGCAACGATCGAGGACGCGGTGCGTCTGGCCGATGCGTTGGCGGCGTCGCCAAAACGAAAACTGTATGTCGCGGGCGGACTGTTCCTGGCGATCGAATACGCAACGGCCGCCCGTGGCGGCCGCGCGCAGGATTTGAAATTCTTCTGAGGCGCAACACAGCATGTGCAATTGGTCGCCTGATATGCGATCAACGGTGTCAGCAACGAAGAACGATCAAGCCTCGGGAGGAAACGCCATGAATGCTACCGTCAATCGCCAGATCCTGCTGGTGGAAAAGCCGACCGGCAAGCTCGGGCCCGAGCACTTCAAGATGTCGGAGGGAACGATCCCGGAGCCGAAGGACGGCGAGGTGCTGGTGCGGGCGCGCTATATCTCGCTCGACGCCGCCAACCGCGCATGGATGCACGGCGCCACCTATCGCGCCGCGGTGGAGGCCAACACCGTGATGGCCGGCGGCAGCATCGCTGAAGTCGTCTCGTCGAAAGCACCTGGCCTTAGCCCCGGTGACATCGTGTTCGGCGATACCGGCTGGCAGGATTATGCCGCGGTGCCGGCAAAGCATCTGACCAAGATGCCGAAGATGGAACCGATGACGCATCTGCTCAGCGTCTATGGCATCGCCGGCCTCACGGCTTATTTCGGCCTGCTCCATGTCGGCAAGCCCAAGGAGGCGGAGACCGTCGTGGTGTCGGCCGCGGCCGGCTCGGTCGGCTCGATCGTCGGCCAGATAGCAAAAATCAAAGGCTGCCACGTCGTCGGCATCGCCGGCGGCAAGGACAAATGTAACTGGCTCACCAGCGAACTCGGCTTCGACGCCGCGGTCGATTACAAGGACGGCGCGACCTACAAGGCGCTGCGGGCTGCAGCGCCGAAAGGCATCGACGTCTATTTCGACAATGTCGGCGGCGACATTCTGGAGGCCTGCATCGCGCTGATGAACAACCGCGGCCGCATCTCCTGTTGCGGCGCCATCTCGCAATATGACGGTGTGCCCTCGGCGACCGGCCCGCGCGGCGTGCCCGGCCTGATCGTGGTGAAGCGCCTGATCATGCAGGGCTTCATCGTGATGGACTACATGAACGAGCGCGATCAGGCCTTGAAGGACCTGCAAGCCTGGGTCGCTTCCGGCAAATTGAAGGTGCAGGAAGACGTCATCAACGGCCTGGAAAACACGCCGCAGGCGCTGATCGGGTTGTTGGCCGGCGAGAACCGCGGCAAGCGGATGGTGAAGGTGTGAAGTCGTAGGGTGGGCAAAGGCGCGCTTGCGCCGTGCCCACCGTTACTGCTGAGCGGAGGATGGTGGGCACGCTTCGCTTTGCCCACCCTACGGATTCTACTGCGCCGCCGGCGTCTGTGGCGCCACTTGCCCACTCGCCTTCTTCCGCTTGCGCTCGGCAAGCCAATTCTCGAACCGCTGCACCACGACGAAGAACGTCGGCACGAACAGCACCGCAAGGCAGGTCGAGGCCAGCATGCCCGAGAACACGGTGATGCCGATCGACTTGCGGGCGTTGGCGCCGGCGCCGGTCGCGAGCACCAGCGGCACCACGCCGAGGATGAAGGCAAACGACGTCATCAGGATCGGCCGGAACCGGGCCCGCGCCGCCTCGATCGCGGATTCCAGCAGCGGCTTGCGGTCGCGCACATGCAGATCAAGTGCGACCTCGACGATCAGGATGGCGTTCTTCGCCGACAACGCGATCAGGAGGATAATACCGATCTGGGTATAGAGGTTGTTCTCGATCCGCAGCCCCGTCAGCACCACCATCGGGCCGAGCAGCGACAACGGCACCGCCAAGATCACCGAGATCGGCGCGAACCAGCTTTCATATTGCCCCGCCAACACGAGATAGACCAGCAGCAGCGCGAGCCCGAACGCCCAGTAGATTTGGCCGCCGACGACCTTCTCCTGGTACGACATCGCCGTCCATTCAAAACCGGTCCCCTGCGGCAGGGTCTTTCCGGCGATCTCCTCCATCAGTTTCATCGACTGGCCCGAGCTATAGCCCGTGGCCGGCAGGCCGATGATACTCGCGGACGGATAGAGATTGTACAGGCTGATCAGCGACGGGCCGACCGCTGGCGTGATCTTGGCGACCGTGCCAAGCGGGATCATGTCGCCATTGCTGTTGCGCACCATCATCTTTTCGATGTCGCGCGCCGTCAGGCGATACTGCGCATCCGCCTGGGCATAGACCTGGAAGGTGCGGCCGAACTTGTTGAACTGGTTGACGTAGGTCGAGCCCATATAGGACGACAATGTCGAGAAGATCTGGTCGGTCGTGACATGCAGGGTCTGGGTCTTGATCCGGTCCACCTCGACATCGAACTGCGGCACCATCGAACGGAACGACGAACTGACGCGCTGCAGCGCGCTTTGCGTCTGCGCATTGGAGACCATGGCGCCGGCGATGGCCTGCAGTTTGCCATAGTCGGCATTGCCGTCGCGCAACTGGATTTGCATCGCAAAACCGGCGGCGTTGCCGATGCCCTGGATCGGTGGCGGCGGGATCACGAGAATTCGCGCCTCCTCGATCGCAGACATCTTCTCGTTCAGGCCGACGAACAGTGACCGCAGATCCTCGCCCGCACCGCGCGCGCTCCACTCTTTCAGGATCAGATAGGCGACGCCGGCATTGGCAAGGCTCGACGAGCTATCCAACGCCGAGATACCGGAAATGCTGATGACCTGGTCAACGCCGGGGTGCTTGCCGGCGATGTCGCTGACCCGCTCGAGCACGCGCTGGGTGCGGTCGAGCGAAGCGCCATCGGGCAACTGCACGGCGACCAGGAGATAGCCCTGATCCTCGATCGGGATAAACCCGGTCGGCACCCGCGACAGGCCGTAGCCGGCGCCGGCGATCAGGATAAGAGCAACGAGCACGGAGATGTTGCTGTGCGCGACCAGGCGGCTGATCAGCCGGCTATAGGCGCGCTCGACCCGGTCATAGACCGCATTGAAGCCGCGGTAGAAAAAGTTGCGCTGTTCCGGCGGCACCGGCCGCCGCAGCCACAACGCGCACTGCGTCGGCTTCAGCGTCGCGGCATTGACGGCGCTGAGCAGCGCGGTCGCCGCGATCACCAGCGCGAATTGCGAGTACATCCGCCCGGTCAATCCCGGCAGAAAGGCCGATGGCAGGAACACCGAGATCAGCACCAGCGTGATGCCGACGATCGGGGCGAACAGGGCATCCATCGCTGCGATCGCGGCGTCATGGCCGGACATGCCCTTTTCGATGTTGTGCGCGGCACCCTCGACCACGACGATGGCGTCATCGACCACGATGCCGATCGCGAGCACGATCGCGAACAAGGTCGAGATATTGACGGTGAAGCCGAGTGCCGCCATCGCGGCAAAGGCGCCGATGATCGTCACCGGAACAGTGGTGGCCGGCACCAGCATCGCGCGCCAGTCCTGCAGGAAGATCAGGATCACGACCAGGACGAGCAGGCCGGCCTCGATCAGCGTCTTGTAGACCTCCTTGATCGATTCCGAGACGAATTTCGTCGTGTCGAACGGCGTGTCGTATTTCACGTCTTGCGGAAACGCCTTGGCCAGCACCGCCATCTTATCCTGAACGGCCTTCTCGACCTCGAGCGCGTTGGCGCCGGGCGACTGGAACACGCCGATGCCGGTGGCGGGCTTGTTGTTGAGCGAGAACGCCTGGCTGTAGGTCTGGGCGCCGAGTTCGACCCAGCCGACGTCGCGGACGCGCGTGACATCGCCATTGCTGCCGGTCTTGACGATGATGTCCTCGAACTCGCTCTTGTCGCTGAGCCGCCCGTTGACGTTCAGCGTGTACTGGAACGCCTGCCCCGAAGGCGCCGGCGGGGCACCGACCTGGCCTGCCGTGACCTGCTGACTCTGCTGCTGAATTGACGAGACGACGTCCTGCGGCATCAGGTTGCGCACCTGCAGCTTGTTCGGATCGAGCCACACCCGCATCGAGTACTGGCCGGCGCCGAACACGGTGACGTTGCCGACGCCTGGCAGCCGCGACAGCTCGTCCCGGATGTTGATGGTGGCGTAATTGCTCAGGAACAGGCTGTCATAGGTCGCATTCGGCGATGTCAACGTGACGAACAGCAGGACCGCCGTCGACTTCTTCTGCACGGTGACGCCCTGGTTCTGCACCGACTGCGGCAACTGCGCCAGCGCGCTCGACACCCGGTTTTGCACCAGCACCTGCGCGAAGTTGAGATCGGTGCCGATCTTGAACGTCACGGTCAGCGAATAGGTGCCGTCGGCACCGCTGTAGGACTGCATGTACAGCATGTCCTCGACGCCATTGACTTGCTGCTCGATCGGCAGCGCCACGGTATCGATCACGGTCTTGGCGCTGGCGCCGGGATAACGCGTCGTCACCTGCACCGTCGGCGGCACCACATCGGGATATTGCGCCACCGCGAGACGAAACAGGCACACCCCGCCGATCAGGATCATCAGGATCGCGATGACGTTGGAAAGGACGGGCCGCTCGATGAAGAATTTCGAAATCATGGCCGGTCCTTATTTGCCTGACGCCGGTGACGCTTCGATCTTCTTGACTTGCGGATCGACCTTCTGACCGGGGATCGCACGCAACAGCCCGGCGATGACGACGCGATCGTCGCCCTTCAGGCCGCTTTCGATGACTCGCAACTCGCCATCGAGCGGTCCGGTCTGCACCTTGCGCTGCTCAACCACATTCTCGCCGTTCACGACCAGCACGTAGCGGCCGGCCTGATCGCTGCCCAGCGCGACATCGGGCACCAGCAACGCATTGGCCTGCTGATCAAGCGGTACGCGGATCCGGACGAAAAATCCCGGCAACAACGCTCGATCGGGATTCGGCAATACGCCGCGAACCGCGAGCGTGCCGGTCGATTGATTGAGGGTCGGCGAGACATAGTCGAGCTTGCCCTTGTGCGGAAAGCCGCTCTCGGTCTGCAATCCGACCTCGACCGGAAACTGCCGGATATCGGTGCCGGTCATTCCCCGCCGCCGCGCCTCTTCCCGGATCCGCAGCACGTCCTGTTCGTTGACGTTGAAGTTCACATAGATCGGATCGAGCGCCACGATGTTGGCAAGCTGCGTCGGCGATGAAGCGCCGACCAGTTCGCCGACCGAGACCAGATGGGCGCTGACGACGCCGTCGAACGGCGCGTTGACGTGAGTATAGCCGTAGTTGACGGCGGCGATCTTGGTGTTGACCTGGGCCTGCTGCAGGTTGGCCTGGGCGTTGTCGCGCGACGATGTCGAATTGTCGAGCGTCGCCTGCGAGACTGCCTGCCTTTGCACCAGATCGGATTGGCGCTTGAAATCGGCCTCGGCCTGCCTCAGCGATGCCTGGGCGCCGGCTTCGGCGGCCTGCGCCTGTTCGAGCTTCAGTTTGTAGGTATCCGGCTCGATCGAGAACAGTGCGGTGCCTTGCTTCACGAAGGCCCCGTCCTGGTAATCGATCGATTGCAGAAAACCCTGCACGCGGGCGACGAGATCGACATTCTTGATCGGCGCGGCATTGCCGGTCGCCTCCAGATAGCGCGTGATACTGCGCTGCACCGGCGCGGCAACCTCAACTTTCGGTGGTAGCGGCGGCACAAAAGTATTTTGTTCGCAGGCACTTAGGACGCCGAACGCAGCCATGGCGAAGACCGCGCGATAGGCCATGGCGCCTCTCCGTCTGAAGTCGCCTCGTGGTCTGCTGCATGCCAGCGAGCGCTTGGATTTCATTTTATGGGCCTCAGGAGATTTTTGTTTTGGTCTGCAACTGGTGTTTTATTCAAATGGTGGCGTTCGACCATCCCATAAAAATAGTAACTATCCCCTTGCAGGCGAACCTGAAACCGAAAATGATGCCGCGCGGAAATTCCATCACCTATTCGTTCATGATTCCACTTCTGTTGAAGCGGCGGCCGCAGCGACAACACAACGGATTTGTTCAAATGATCAACACGTTGACACGTGCGGCAACGCTTGGGGCGTTGATGCTGTCGGCACTATTCGCAACCGCCGCGCCTGTCTTTGCGCAGGCGCCGAGCCAGGCGCAGCGTGACGCCATCAAATCGCAATGCCGCTCCGATTACATGGCGCATTGCTCCAGCATTCCGCCGGGCGGCGAAGCTTCGCTGCAATGCCTGCAAAAGAACATGTCGAGCCTGTCATCAAGCTGTCAAAGTGCGGTAAGCGCGGTGGCAGCGCCGGCAGCCGCAGCACCCGCGGCCAAGCCCGAAGCCGCTCCGGCGGCGGCTGCCGCAAGGCCGGCCACCACGACCGCGGCGCCCAAGACCGACGCAAAGACTGACGCGAAGACCGAATCCAAGCCCGCGGCCGCGACGGCGGCGCAGCCGTCGAGCGCGCAGGTTTCCGCGATCCGCAGCGCCTGCCGTTCCGACTATCCAAAGGTCTGCGCGGGCGTGCCGACCGGCGGCACGCCGGCGCTGCAATGCCTGGCGAAGAACAAGGCCAAACTTTCACCGGCGTGCGAGCAGGCGGTGGCGGCGGCCAGCGGCGGTGGCGCCGCACCGGCAGCGGGCGCTGCTCCTGCCGCGGCGGCGGCACCTCCGGCAGCGGCTGCGGCACCCGCCGCACCTGCCGCAATCGTACTGCGACCGATGCGGCCGCGCGAAGAATTGTTCGTGCTGCGCTCGGCCTGCGGCGCCGACGTCCGCACCATTTGCGGTGGCGTTCAGCCGGGTGGTGGCCGTATCGTGCAGTGCCTGGCGACCAAGGCGGGCTTGATCTCACCGGCTTGCAAGGACGTGCTGAGCCAGTTCGCGGCGCGATAACCAGTAGGGGTTTCCGTCATGGCCGGGCATGACGGGTTCCCCCGGTGAATTGCCGCCTAGAATCAACCTACCGTGCCGACGAACTGCTGCAATTCCGGTGTCCGGGGCGCGGCAAACACCTCCTTCGGGACACCCTCTTCGTGCACCTTGCCGTGGTGCATGAACACGAGCTTGGTCCCGACGTCACGGGCGAAGCGCATTTCGTGCGTCACCAGAATGAGCGTCATCCCTTCGCGCGCCAGCTGCTCGACGACGCGCAGCACCTCGTTGACCAGTTCGGGGTCGAGCGCCGAGGTGATTTCATCGCACAACAACACCTTGGGCCGCATCGCCAGCGAACGCGCGATGGCGACGCGCTGCTGCTGGCCGCCGGAGAGCTGGTTCGGATAGGCGTCCATTTTCTCGGACAGCCCGACTTTCGCCAGCACCTCGGCCGCAATGGCGCGCGCCTCTTTCGCTGCCACCTTGTTGACCACGGTCGGCGCCAGCATCACGTTCTCGGCGGCGGTCAAATGCGGAAACAGGTTGAACTGCTGGAACACCATGCCGACATGGCGGCGCAGTTCGCGCAGATTGGTGGCGGCACCGCCGACCTCGATATTGTCGGCGATGATGGCGCCCGATTGATAAGTCTCCAGGCCGTTGATGCAGCGGAGCAGCGTGCTCTTACCGGAGCCGGAGCGGCCGATGATGGCGACCACGTCGCCCTTGGCGACCTCGAGCGAGACGCCCTTCAGCACCTCGTTCGGACCAAAGCTCTTTCTGACGTCACGAATGCTAACGAGCGACATTGAGTCGGCCCTCGATTTTTTTCGCCCACCAGGACAGCGGGAAACACAGGCAGAAATAGATCAGCGCGACCAGCGAATAGACCACGAACGGGCGGAACGTCGCGTTGTTGAGCATGGTGCCGGCCTTGGTCAGCTCGACGAAGCCGATGATCGAGGCCAGCGCCGTGCCTTTGACCACCTGCACCGAGAAGCCGACGGTTGGCGCCACCGCGATCCGCGAGGCCTGCGGCAGGATGACATAACGCATCTGCTCGATGTAGCTCATGGCGAGGCTGGAGGAGGCTTCCCACTGCCCCTTCGGGATCGACTCGACGCAGCCGCGCCATATCTCGGCGAGAAAGGCGCTGGTCCAGAACGTCAGCGCCAGGGTCGCGGCCATCCACGGGCTCACCTCGACACCGAGCAGCGCGATGCCGAAGAAGAACAGAAACAGCTGCATCAGGAGCGGCGTGCCCTGGAACAGCTCGATGTAGATCTTGGTGGACCACTCCAGCATCGGGATTTTGGAGGTTCGCATGAACAGCAGGATCAGCCCGACAATGCCGCCGCAGACAAAGGCGATCAGCGACAGCACGATGGTCCACTGCGTGGCGATCAAGAGGTTCGACAGGATGTCCCAGAGGCTGAACTGCAACATGACTTACTTCGCCTTGAACAGGATGCGGCCGAGGCCGCGCAGCAGCGAACGCGTCAGCATGGCGAGCAAAAGATAGGCCAGCGCCACCAGCAGATAGACTTCGAAGTTGCGGAAATTGCGCGAGGCGATCAGGTTGGCGGCGTAGGTCAGATCCTGCGCCGAGATCTGCGACACCACGGCCGAGCCCAGCATGACGATGATGATCTGCGAGGACAGCGCCGGATAGATCTTCTCAAACGCCTGCTTGAGCACGATGTGGCGCAGCACTTCCCATTTGGTCATGGCGAGGCTGATGCCGGCTTCGATATGGCCTTTCGGCACCGCTTCGATGCCGGCGCGGATGATCTCGGTCGAATAGGCGCCGAGATTGATGGTCATGGCGAGGAACGCCGCGGTCGATTCGCTGAGTTTCAATCCTGCGGCCGGCAGGCCGAAGAAGATGAAGAACAACTGCACGATGAACGGCGTGTTGCGGATCACCTCGACATAGCCAGCGACGAGGCTGCCGAGCCATTTCGGCCCGAAGGTGCGCGCCGATGCGCCGGCGGTTCCGACGGCAATACCAGCGACGGTCGAGACGACCGTCAGCACGACGGTGAACAACAATCCCCACAGCAGCACATCCCAGTGCGGCAGCAATTCGCCGAATTGGAGCTTGTAGTTCATGGCGGGCTACTCCCGCGCGATCCGTCAGAAGCCCGGCGGCAAGGGCGCTTTCAGCCACTTCTCGGACAGTTTGGCGATGTCGCCGGACGTCTTGGCCTGCGCGATGATCTCGTTGAGCTTGGCCAGCAGCTTCGGCTCATCCTTGTTGAGCCCGATGAAGCACGGGCTGTCCTTGATCACGAACTTCAGTGCCGGCGCCCGCGCCGGGACCTTCTCGGCGATGGCCGCAGCGACCGTATTGCCGGTCGCGATCAGGTCGACCTGCCCGGACACGAAAGCCGCGATGGTGGCGTTGTTATCCTCGAAGCGCTTGATGGTGGTGTCTGCCGGCGCAAGCTTGGTCAGCTCCTGCTCCTCGATGGCGCCGCGGGTGGCGCCGATCGTCTTGCCCTTGAGGTCGTCGGCCGATGCCGCCTTGATTTCCTTGGTGCCGAACACGCCGGAGAAGAACGGCGCATAGGCGATGGAGAAGTCGATCACCTTCTCGCGCTCGGCGTTCTTGCCGAGGCTGGAAATGACGATGTCGGCCTTCTTGGTCTGCAGGTAGGGAATGCGGTTGGCGCTGGTCACCGGGATAATCTCGACCTTCACACCAAGCGCCTTGCCGATCAGATTGGCCATGTCGATGTCGTAACCCTGCGGCTTCAGATCGAGCCCGGCAGAGCCGAACGGCGCAAAATCCTGCGGCACGGCAACCTTGATGACCTTGGCCGCCATGATGGAGTCCAGCGCATCGGCATGGACTGGCGTGGCCAGCGCGGCAGTACCGAGCGCGAAAGCCGCGGCTAGCATCGATTTCTTGAACAACATCCCATGTCCCTCAGTTTGCATCGCAACATCGCCGGGCCATTCGGCCGATGTGGTCCGATCCCCTTCGCGATTTGACCCTGCCCGATGCTCAACGATCAGGCAATGCCCCGACCTGCTCCTTATGTTGCCATCGATTGCCGCAGAATTAGCCTGCGGCGGTTCCGTTTGAGTGACAGCATCACGTCCAGATGATACATAGCCACTTCACTCTATGCAGGGTTGCGGATGCATTCGCTGCGTTTTTTCGGCGTGTGAAAACATCTCTTTGGAAGCCGGTTCGACATGATCGGCATGGAATGAAAGCCATCTGCCTCTGATCTCCGCCAGGGGTTCTCCCCTGCGCGATGAACCCAATTCAGCGGGTCAGCGATCAGGAAGCAAGCAGGCGGCCTGACGGAAGTTTGCGAACGACAATCACTGACCAAGAGGAGAAGAAAACAGATGCTACGTGCCATCCTGACTGCCGCTACCCTGCTGTGTGCGTCCCAAGCGTTCGCGCAGGAGATGACCGCCGCGCAGCGCGACGCCTGCATGGGCGACTACCAGAAATATTGCAAAAGCGTCACGCCGGGCGGCGGACGGATCATCGCCTGCCTCGCCAAGGAGAGCGACAAGCTGACCCCTGCCTGCAAGAAAGTGCTACAGGCGGCAGAGAAGAAGTAGCTCGCCTTGAACGGCGGCCGGAAATGCGATCGAGATCGGTGTGCACAAGCCCGACATGGATCCGCAGAACCTTCCTGAAGAAATCTGAACACCAAACAGGATTAATCCGGGAGAACAATCATGCGTTCAGTTCTGCTCATGGCAGCCGCCCTGTTCGCCTTTGGCACCACCATGACGATCGAATCGACCGACGCCAATGCAGTAGTCTGCGCCCGCGGCGTCGTACGCGCCGGCTGCGCCGGGCCTCGGGGTGCGGTCGTCGTCAGGAAGCCGGCGGTAGTGTGCCGCACCGTGATCGTGAACGGCGTGAAGGTTCGCCGCTGCACGTGATCGAAGCCGGTCTGGCCCAAAGCGGAAGACATTCCGCACCGGCTGGCCACTGCATCCCGCCATGGGCGGCGCCGCGGCCAGCTTTTGCCGATCCCGTTTTGCGCGATCGCAATTGATGTGCCAGCATCGACGGCTTCGAAGCGTTCGATGGCCGTGAATCCGGGATGAAGACCTTTTCAATTGCACTGCCGTTCTGGACCCGGGCATTCCTGCTGGCGGGCCTTGCCGGCATTGTGCTCGGCGCCGGCCTCATCGCCTATCGCTTCTACGACAGGCCGACGGTGCTGAGTATCGCGGTGGGATCGTTCGACGGCGAAGCGGCCAAGCTTGCGTCAATTATCGCCGCCCGGCTGGAAGCGACCAAATCCTCAGTCCGCTTGAAGATCGTGCCGACAGACAGCGTGCTCGATTCCGCAAAAGTCTTTGCCGACGGAAAGACCGACCTGGTGCTTGTGCGCGCCGATGTCGGCGATCTCTCGCAGGCGCGAAGCGTGGCGCTGGTCGCCAAATCGGTCCTGATGATCCTGGCACTCCCGGGATCCGGGGCGACGAGCATCGAGAAGATGAAGGGCCGCACCGTCGGCGTCGTCGGTGGCGAGATCAACCAGAAGCTCGTCGACGCCCTGAAAACGGAATACGACCTCGGCGACAAGGTGACGTTCAAGAATCTGGCGCCGGCCGACGCGCCGCGCGCGATCAAGGCGAAGGAGGCCAGCGTGTTCATGCTGGTCGTCCCCCTCAATGAAAAGTATTTGTCCCTGGTGCGACGGTTCTTCGCAGGCGGGCACAATGCCTTTCCTGCATTGATTCCGGTTGAATCGGCCGGCGCCATCGCCGATGTCGCAGGCGCCTATGAGAGCTTCGATATTCCGCAGGGCACGCTGCGCGGCAACCCGCCGGTGCCGGACGCCGATCTGACCACGCTGCGCGTAGGCTCCTATCTGGTGGCCAACAAGAAGGTCGACGCGGACACCATCACGACGCTGACACAGGCCCTCGTGAGCGCCCGCAACGATCTGGTGCGCGACCAGCCGCTGCTTTCAGGGTTGACGGCACCCGATACCGATCCCGACGCCTATATCCCGGTCCATCCGGGTGCCGCGGCCTACTACAACGGGACCCAGCAGAGTTTTATGGATAAATATGGCAACTGGATTTACCTGACGCCGATGGTGCTGGGCGCACTGGCCTCGATCTTCGCAACCGCGTGGCGGTTCCTTGGCGGCCGCCGGCAGGAACCGGCCGAAACGACGATGCGCAGCCTGTTCGCCTTGCCGCGGCGGATCAGGGACGTGAAGAGTGAGGCCGAACTGGCCGACATCGAAAATCAGGTCGACCAGGCGCTGGATGCCGAGATGGCGAACGCCATCAGAAGCGAAAATGCGCAGGACATTTCAACGCTGGTCGCGATGGCGCATCGGCTGGAAGATTCGATCCATCGCCGCCGGCTGAAGCTGGCGGCGAGTTCTGCCGCGCACCAGGATTAGTTCCGGGCGGACGCCAACGGCAGGCGTCCGCCCGCCTCGTTTGGCAAATTTTTCGGTGGCGCCATTCCCCGGTCCGGTTTAGGGTAGCTCCAATTAGTAAGTATACTGTCGATCAGGGAGGGGAAGACCGTGCGTATCGCCGTGATTGGCGGAGGCCCCGGAGGCCTCTACTTCGCCTACCTCTGGAAGCGCCGTCACCCCGACGCCGAGATCGACCTGTTCGAACAGAACCCTGAAGGCGCGACCTGGGGTTTTGGCGTGGTGTTCTCCGAGCAGGCGCTGGAATTCCTGCGCGCCGACGACCCCGAGACGGTCGATGCGATCACGCCGCGGATGGAAAGCTGGAAGAACATCACGCTCAGTTTGCGGGGCGAGAACGTCGAGATCGACGGCGTTGGCTTCTCCTCGATCGGCCGGCTCGAATTGCTGACCATCCTGCAGCAGCGCGTCCGCGCGGTCGGCGTCACGCCGCGCTACGACACCATCATCCAATCGCTCGATGAGATCAAAGGATACGACCTGGTCGTCGCCGCCGACGGGCTGAACTCGCTGGTCCGCCGCAGTTTTGAAAAGGAATTCGGCGCCTCGGTCTCGCATTCGACCAACAAATTCGCCTGGTACGGCACCAGCAAGCGCTTTGCCACGCTGTCGCAGACCTTTGTAAAAACCGATCGCGGCTCGTTCAACGCGCATCACTACCGCTATGCGCCCGCCATGAGCACCTTCCTGGTCGAATGCGACGCGGCGACCTGGCAGGCCTACGGTTTTGAGCACAAGACGATCGAAGAGTCGCAGGCGATCTGTGAACAGGTCTTTGCCGAGACGCTCGATGGCCATTCGCTGGTGTCGAACAAATCGGTGTGGCGTAATTTCCCCTGGATCTGGAACGAGAACTGGTCGCACGGCAACATGGTGCTGATCGGCGACGCCCTGCATTCGGCCCATTTCTCGATCGGCTCGGGAACGCGGCTCGCGATCGAAGACGCGATCGCGCTGACCAAGGCGCTGGAGGCCGAAGCGGACATTCCGGCAGGCCTCGCCCGCTACCAGAGCGAACGCAAGCCAATCGTGAAGAAATTGGTGACGGCGGCGCGCACCAGCGCCGACTGGTACGAACACTTTCCCGAACACATGAAGCTCGACCTGATGGATTTTGCCTACAGCTACATCACCCGCTCCGGGCGGATCGACGATGCGCGCCTGCGCGCGATGTCGCCGGCCTTCATGGCGCGTTACGAGGCAGCAAAGAACAGCGGGAGCCGATCATGATGATCGCCGATCAGGTACCTCTGGAAAATCCCGGCGCGCTCGAAATCGGGTTCACGATTCCGGAGCGCTACAACGCCAGCCGCATCCTGTTCGACAATCTCGTTCACGGCCGCGGCGAGCGCATGGCGCTGACGGGACCTGCGGGCACGCGCAGCTATGCCGAGCTTTGCGGGGAAGCCTCGCAATGGGGCCACGGCTTCCAATCGCTGGGGCTCAAGCGCGGCGACCGCATCCTGATGTTCCTCGACGATACACCGGCCTACCCGGCCGCATTCTTCGGCGCGGTGCGCTCGGGCTTCGTGCCGTTGTTGATCAACACTTTGACGCCGCCGGACCTGCTGCAATTCTATCTCTCGGACGCCGGTGCCACCGTCGCGGTCACGGACGCCGAATTCTCGGCGCGATTCGACGCGGTCGCCTGCAAGGACACAGCGTTGCATACGCTGATCGTGGTCAACGGCGCCGTCGGCGAACACGCCGCGCCGAAGGCGCTGGCCGCTGATCGGTGGTTGAAGGCGTTCCCCACCGAACTGGCTGAAGCCGATACGCACCGCAACGAGATGGCTTTTTGGATGTACTCATCCGGCTCGACCGGACGCCCCAAGGGCATCGTGCATCTGCAGCACGACATGGCCTATAGCGAAGCCGCGTTCGCGCGCAACGTGCTCAAGCTCGGGCCCGACGATATCTGCTTCTCAGTGCCGAAGATTTTTTTCGCCTACGGGTTCGGCAATTCTATCACCTTCCCGTTCTCGGTCGGCGCCGCCACGCTATTGTTGCCGGGGCAGCCGAAACCAGCGGCGATCTTCGAGGCGATCGGGCGCTATCGACCGAGCGTGTTCTTCGGCCTGCCTACGCTCTATACCTCGCTGACCAAGGCCGAGGGTGCCTCGAAGGCGGATTTCTCGTCGCTGCGCATGGCGCTGTCCGCCGCCGAGGTGCTGTCGGCCGAAGTGTTCAACGGCTGGAAGGCGCTGACCGGCCTTGAGATCATTGAAGGGCTCGGCTCGACTGAAGTGCTGCACATCTATCTCTCCAACGCGCCTGGGAAGAAAAAGCTCGGCGCGGCGGGCATGCGCGTTCCCGGCTATGAAATCGCACTCCGGGACAAGGATGGCCGCGATGTCGGTGACGATGAGGAAGGCATTTTGTGGGTGCGCGGCGATTCAAATACGCCACTGTACTGGAACCGGCCGGACAAATCCGCCGAGACGATCCGCGAGGGCGGCTGGATCTACACCGGCGACCGTTTTGTGCGCGATGCCGACGGCTTCCACTTCTTCCGCGGCCGCGCCGATGATCTGATCAAGATTTCCGGCCAATGGGTCTACCCGCTGGAAGTCGAGCTTTGCCTCGCCGAACATCCCGACGTCCGCGAATGCGCGGTGTTCGCCGCCGAGCTGCCGGACCGGCGCATGACGCTAAAGGCCGTGGTGGTGATGAACAAGGGCGGCTTCGATGCGCAGGACGCAACGAAGCAGCTGCAGGATTTCGTCAAGACGAAGCTGCTGCCCTACAAATACCCGCGCGAGGTGCGCTTCATTGAGGAGCTGCCGAAAACGGGGACGGGCAAGATCGATCGGCAGGCACTATTGAGGATGTAGCAGCACTCTCGCTAATGCCGCGACACATTCGGTGTCGTCCCGGCCTTGAGCCGGGCCCCATAGCCGCGGCGCGTGTTGTCTTGGAAGGTCTTTGACGCCAGCGTTCTTACCGGTACGTCACGGCGTATGGGTCCCCCGATGCGCAATTGCGCATCTGAGCTCAAGGCCGGGACGACGATGGATATTTGCCGCTCCCTCAACCCGACTTACCCAGGTGTTCGAGCGCGTCCTCGGCGCGCAGCGGCACGCGCGAGGCCTCGTTGTTGAGATCGACGAGTTGCGTCATCAGCGCCAGCAACACCTTGCGGTCCGCGGACTTCAGCGGCTGCAGCATCCGTGACTGCGCGCGCTCGACCGATGGCATGATCTCGCGCAGCGTGGCGGCGCCCACCTTGGTCAGGTAAAGCAGCTTGACGCGCTTGTCTTCGCGTCCGGGCTTGCGCTCGATGAAGGCCTTGGCCTCCAGCCGCTCGATCACGTTGCCGAGCGTCGAGCGGTCGAACGCGATTACCGCCGACAGCCGTGTCGCGTCGATGCCGGGATGGGTATGGATCGAAACCAGCGCCGCATATTGCACCGGCGTCAGGTCGAACGCCCGGCATTCCTCGACAAAGATCGCGACCGCGATCTGCTGCATGCGCCGGAACAGATAGCCGGGCGCCGCATAGACGGCGTCCATCGTGATCGGGGTTGGCTTGGTCGCAAGCTTACTCGGCATCGGGTTGCTTGTCCGGTGCGGCGTCGGCGAACGCCTTGATTTCCCTGGCCGCGGCTTCCGCCTGGAGCAGGCGCGGATAGGCCGCGACGTCGACGCCAAAGCGCCGCGCGTTGGCAAGCTGCGGCACCAGGCAGAGATCGGCGATGGTCGGTGTAGCGCCAAAACAGAACGGCCCGGGCTCGCCCGCAATCAGGGTCTCACAGGCCGAAAGGCCCTCGCGGTTGGCCCATGCCGCCCACTCCGTCACTTTCTCTTCCGCCAGGCCGAGCTGACGCAGCCGGGCGAGCACTTTGAGATTTTGCACCGGGTGGGTGTCACAGGCCAGCGCCTGCGCAAAGGCACGCACTTTTGCGCGACGCAGCGGGTCCTCCGGCAGAAGCGGCGGCGTGGGGTGGGTCTCGTCCAGCCACTCGATGATCGCGAGTGACTGGATCAGCACGGCGCCGGTGTCATCCTCCAGAGTCGGGACCAGACCCTGCGGATTGATCGCGAGATAGGCGGGTGCGCGTTGTTCGCCTTTGCGAAGGTGATGCGGCAGGTGCTCAGTGCTAAGGCCCTTGAGATTGAGCGCGATCCTGACCCGGTAGGACGCGCTGCTGCGGAAATAGCCATGCAGCTTCATCGGAACCTCCCCGTCATTTTGCCGTTTGGGCTCGAAGGCCTCATTGACGCTATCTATATTGTAAGTATGCTGTCAATCAAGCCAGATGACAAGAACCGGACTGACAAGAATAGCGGGAGGCTGACCATGGAAGCCGTGCAGAAGACCCCGGAACGCGAGGCGTTCTACAGGAAGATCGATGGCGAGAATCTCTCTGCGCTCTGGAACGTGATGGGCGACCTGATCACGCCGGAACCGCGCAGCGCCTGCCGGCCGCATCTGTGGAAGTTCGATCAGATCCGCGACTACATGACCGAGGCCGGCAAGCTGATCACCGCCAAGGAGGCCGAACGGCGGGTACTCGTGCTGGAAAATCCGGGCCTGCGCGGCCAGTCGAAGATCACGACCTCCTTGTTTGCCGGCGTGCAGATGGTGGTTCCCGGCGACGTCGCCCCGGCGCATCGGCACAGCCAGTCGGCATTGCGTTTCGTGCTCGAAGGCAAGGGCGCGGCCACCGCCGTCGACGGCGAGCGCACGCTGATGGAGCCCGGCGATTTCGTCATCACGCCGTCGATGACCTGGCACGACCATTCCAACGAAACTTCCGAACCGATGTTCTGGCTCGACGGGCTCGACATTCCGATGGTGCAGTTCTTCGATGCGTCCTTTGCAGAGGGCTCGAACGAAGATCAGCAGAAGATCACGCGGCCGTCGGGCGACAGTTTTGCCCGTTACGGACACAACCTGCTGCCGGTAGACGAGAAGCGAAAATCGAAGACTTCGCCGATCTTCAATTACCCCTACAGCTACACCCGCGAGGCGCTGGAGCAGGCCAAGATCCGTAACGAGTGGGATGCCTGCCACGGGCTGAAGCTGAAATTCTCCAATCCCGAAACCGGCGATTTCGCGATGCCGACCATCGGCACCTTCATCCAGATGCTGCCGAAAGATTTCAAGACCGCGCGCTACCGCTCGACCGATGCGACCGTGTTCGCGGCGATCGAGGGCAAGGGCCGCACCCGGGTCGGCGATCAAACCTTTGAGTGGGGCGCGCGCGACCTGTTCGTGGTGCCGAGCTGGCAGTGGGTCACCCACGAGGCCGACGTTGATTCCGTGCTGTTCAGCTTCTCTGACCGTCCGGTGCAGCAGAAGCTCGACCTGTTCCGCGAAGATCGCGGCAATGCGTGAGGACATCACCGCTGTCGTCCCGGCCTTGAGCCGGGACCCATAGCCACCGGCCTTCATTTTGCGGAAGGTGTTAGCTATTTCAGCCCATCGATAGATCACGCGGTATGGGTCCCTGCGTTCGTTCGCAGGGACGACAGCTACCGCCAATGCAACAACCTCGCTTCCAGCAAATTGATCCCCTTCCCCACCACAAGCCCGAATACCGACAGGATCACGACGCCGGCCAACAGCTGATCGGTCTGCATCAGATTGCCGGCCTGCAGTACGAAGGCGCCGATGCCGTATTGGGCGCCGATCATTTCGGCGCTGACCACCAGCAGCAGTGCCACTGATGCCGTGATGCGGAAGCCCGCCAGGATCGAGGGCAGCGCGCCCGGCCAGATCACGCGGCGCACGATCAAGTGGAACGGCACGTTAAAACTCTGCGCCATCCGGATCAGGTTGCGCGGTACCGCATCGACGCCGCTATAGACCGAGATCGCGGTGGAGAAGAACACGCCGAGCGCAATGGTCGCGATCTTCGGCTCCTCACCGATCCCGAGCCACAGGATCAGGAGCGGCAGCAGCGCGATCTTGGGAATCGGAAACAGCGCCGAGATGAAGGTGATGCCGACGCCGCGCGCCAGCGTCGAGAGCCCGATTCCGAATCCGACGATGACGCCGGCGATGGTGCCGAGGATCCAGCCTGACCCGATCCGCATCACCGACCAGGACAGGTGCTGCCAAAGCGCGCCCGACAGCGCGAGCTTGTAAATCGCGACCACGATCGCCGAAGGCGCCGGCAGGAACAGCGCATTGACCCAGCCGGCGCTGCCGGCGAGTTGCCAGAGCGCGATCACCAGCGCGAGCGCGATCCAGCCGGAGTAACGCCCCGCGCCTGGCGTAAAGCCCGCACCGCGAAAAGCCACCGGCCGCGGCGTCGCTTCATCCAGTGGCGTCTTCTGCGGCGCGCGGTCAAGCATGCTGGACCTCGCGTTCGGCGTCGATCGCCTCCTCGCGGATCAACGACCACAAATCGTTTTGTATCGCGAGCAGTTTTCCGCGAGCATTAATGTCGCCGCGCTCAGCGCGCGTCATCGGGATGGGCACGACCTCACGGACCCGGCCAGGGCGGCGCGACAGCACCACGATTCGGTCGGCAAGCCGCACGGCTTCTTCCAGATTATGCGTGACATAGACCGCGCCCATCGAGCCATCCGCGAGCAAACCGATAAAATCCTCCATCAGCAATTCGCGGGTCTGCGAATCCAGCGCCGAGAGCGGCTCATCCATCAACAGGATCGCGGGCCGCACCGCGAGCGCCCGCGCAATGCCGACGCGCTGGCGCATGCCGCCGGACAATTGCTTGGGGTAGGCGCCGCGAAAATCGGTGAGGCCGGTGCGGCGCAGCGCGCCAACGATTACGGCGCGGCGTTCGCTGGCGCCGAGCGCGGTATGCACCAGCGGAAATTCCACATTCTCTTCTACCGTGCACCAGGGCAGCAGCGCAAAATCCTGGAACACGAAGGTCAGCGGGTTGAAGCTGCCCGCCGGCGGCGCGCCGCGCAATTCGGCCTGGCCTTCGCTCGGCCGCAGCAGCCCGCCCAATATCGACAACAGCGTGCTCTTGCCGCAGCCGGAGGGCCCGACGATCGCCACCACCTCGCCGGAGCGCACGGTGAACGACACGTTGTCGAGCACGTCGAGAGCGCCGAAGCGGTGGCTGATATGGTCGGCGATCAGGTCCATTGGGTTCTCAGTCTCCAGTCTCGCACCGCTGCGCTCCCTCTCCCGCTTGCGGGGGAGGGCTGGGGTGGGGGTCTCTCCTCACGACGTACTCGCCAAGAGGAGAGACCCCCCACCCGCCGCGCTCTGGCGAGCGCCATAGCCGAAGCACAGCTTCGGCGTTCTTATTCAAGGACGGCCGCCAACGGCGGCCTATGCTCCCCCGCAAGCGGGAGAGGTAAGCCGCCGTCAATCCGCCTCCACGTATTCCCTGGCGATGATCGCATCGACGCCAAATCCCTTGTCGACAAAGCCCTGTTCCTGCAGCCAGCTGATCTGGTTGGCGACGTTCTTGACGTCGAGTTTGCCGTCGGGATCGATATAGGCGCAATTGCCGACCACCTGCTCGACCGGCAGATTGGTGTATTTGGCGATGATCTCCAGCAGCGGTTTTGTCTTGTCGTTGATCCCTGCCTTGCCGTCCTTCACGGAGGCCAGGATCACATCGTGATATTCGCGGTCGGCGCGGACCAGCGCTCCCAGCAACTTCGTCACCAGCGCCTGATTGGCCAGCGTCTTCGGCGAGGCGAACACCGCGCCGAGTTGCCACGGCGTTTCGTCGCCGACCCAGCCGAGCAATTTGGCGCCGCCGGAATCCATCAGCGAGCGCGCGGTGGATACCGGCAGTAATGCGGCATCGACGGTTTCACCCTTCAGCGCGGCGGCGGCGTTCGACAGCGATTGCAGCGGCAGCACTTTTATGTCCGCGAGCTTGAAGCCGTATTTGTCGGCGAGCAGCCCCAGCGAATAGTGAAAGCTTGATCCGACCTGCGTCACCGCGATGCGCTTTCCGGCGAGATCCTTCGGCGTCTTCAGCCCGGCCGCATAGGCGTTGTTGCTGGCGAAATAGCCGATCAGGGGATAGCCGGCCTTCTCGCGGCTCATGCCGCCGATCACCTTCAGCGTGCCCTTGCCCGCCAGATTATAAAGCCCCGCCGTAAATGCGGTGACGCCGAAATCGACGTCGCCCGAGGTGGTCGCCACCGCGATTGGCTGTGCGGCATCGAAGAATTTCAATTCGATGTCGAGACCGGCCTCGCGGAAATAGCCCTTGTCCTGCGCAATGAACACCGGTGCCGACGACGACAGCCTGAGCACGCCGATCTTGGCCTTCAGCGCATCATCAGCCCGCGCGATCCCGCTCGCCGCAATTGCCAGCAGGGCAGCCACAGCGAGCCGTGCAAATCCCGTCATCCGTTTCCTCCGTAACCTCTTTTACAGCCCTTCGGGCACGGCCTGACCGCCGCCGATGAAGGCGCCCTGTTGTTGCAGTGCTTGTTGCAACTTTTCAACGGCAATGTCGCGTGGAATCGTGTTGCCCGACAGCGCCAGGTGAGCGGCTAAACCCGCCGCCTCGCCCATCGCAAAGCAGGCGCCGGAGACCCGCGCCGCCGACTGGCCGTCATGGGTCATCGAGGCGCAACGCCCAGCCATCAGCAAATTGTCGATACCTTGGGGCACCAGCATCCGATACGGCAATTCGTTGAAGCCTCTGGATTCGGGAATCGGCGGGAACTTGAAGACCACGTCGCCGGCGACATGGGATTCCATAGGCCAGCCATTGACGCCGATGGAATCCTCGAACGAGGCGCAGTCGAGCACGTCCTCGCCGGAGAGCATGTAGCCGCCGACGACGCGGCGGGTCTCGCGGATGCCGAGCTGCGGCGGCAGGTCGACGATGTAGGAATTTTCAAAGCCGGGCACGGTGCGCAGGAACTCGAACGCCTGCACCGCCTGGCGGCGGCCCTCGATCTCGCCGCGCGTCATATCGTCGGGTTCGAGGCCATTGACGGCCGTGCCGTCCTCGCGCGCGAGCTGGGTGAAATTCACCCGCCATTCGACGGCGTGGCGCTGTGGCCGGACGATCGCGGCCTTGCGCGGAAATTTGTGCGTGCCCGCGGCCGCGGCCTTTTCCATCAGCGCCGGGATGGTGCGCCAGGCATCGCCAGCCTTTTCGGGGTCGATGCCGTTGAGGCGGAACATCATCGAGGGGTAGAGCATGCTGCCGGCGTTATCGCCGACCTCGAACGGCGCACCGGCCCAGGCGGCGAGATCGCCGTCGCCGGAACAATCGATGAAGATGCCGGCGCGCACCGCCTGCCGGCCCGCCTTGGTCTCGACCATCAGCGCGTTGATGCGCTTCTCGTCATGCATCACCACGCCGGCGCCGAGCGCATGAAAGAGAATGTCGACCTTGTGCGCGGCCAGCAGGTCGTCGGCCGCGATCTTGTAGGCCGCGGTGTCATAGGCCTGCGCGAAGATTTTTCCCAAGATGAGATGCGGCGCGTTCAGCCCGCCGAGCCGGTCGATCCGATCCAGCAGGTCCGTGGCAATGCCCTGCACGACGCGATGCATCTCACCATGGACATTGGCATGCAGTCCGCAAAAATTCGTGACGCCGGCGGCCGTACCCATGCCGCCGAGGAAGCCATAGCGCTCGATCAACAGCGTGCGGCGGCCTGCCCGCGCCGCGGCGACGGCTGCGGCAATGCCCGCAGGCCCGCCGCCCAGCACGGCGACGTCATATTCGCCATAGAGCGGAATTTGGCGCGCAGGTTCTTCGATCAGATTGGCCCGCACTGGCGGCGCTCCCGTCCCATTGAATCTTGTTGGACGGGACTATCAATTAACGTGAAGCGGACTACAATCCCGAAAAAAGCACGAATAGCTTTCTCGAATCGCGAAAAGTGGATGGACACGCTCGTCAACCTTCAGGCCTTCCTCGCGACAGCTGACGCCGCGGGCTTCTCGGCTGCCGCCCGCAAACTCAACGTCTCGACCTCGGTGGTGGCCAAACGTGTCACCCAGCTCGAAGCCCAGATTGGCACCACATTATTCCATCGGTCGACCCGCCAGTTGCGGCTGACCGAGGCCGGACAGCAATATGTCCATCGTGCGCGCGGCGTCGTGGCTGACGTCGGCGATCTCCTGTCGCGCATGGGCGAGAAGGGCCACGATCTTATCGATCATCTTCGTATCAAGGCACCGACCTCGCTGACCATCGCCCGACTGGCGGATGTCTTCAGCGCCTTTCAAACACAAAATCCGCGGCTAAAACTTGAGATCGTCCTGATCGACCGGCCAGTCGATCCGGTGACGGAAGGTTTTGACATCGCCATCGGAGCATTTCCGCATTCCTTTGGCGGCGTCGTCGACGAACCCTTGTGTCAGCTCAAACGCTTGCTGTGCGCGTCGCCCGGCTATCTCAAGACGCACGGCGTGCCGAAGCACCCGCGTGATCTGGTCGATCATCGCTGCCTGAGTTTTCTGCCCACCGGGCCGGAGTGGATGTTCGACGGGCCGCGTGGCCGCATCACCGTCCAGGTGCGACCGCTGTTGAGTTCGAATGAGGGCCACGTTCTCGTCAAGAGCGCGATCGCGGGCAACGGCATCGCCTTCATTTCGCACTACCTCGCCGCCGATGCGCTGCGCAGCGGGACGCTGCAAATCGTGCTCCCGGAATTCCCGATCCCCGATCTATGGGTCAAAGCGAGCATCCCCGAGCGACGCGTCAATGCCGCTGCGGTCCAGGCGCTGCTGAAACTGTTGAAGCACGCATTGTCTCCGGTGTTATGACAGGCTGCCCCCCCGCGAAAGGCAAAGGACCGACCCGCTTGAAGATCCTCACTGCGCTCGTTTCCACCCTCATGCTCTGCGCCTTCCCCGCGATGGCGGAAGTAGAGCAATGCCGGTTCATCCAGGCCAAGGCCGAGCGCGAGGCCTGTTATACACGTCAGGAGGCTGCGCTGGCCGCAAAGCGAAAGCCCGAACCGGCCGCCATCACCGATACGCGCAGCACAAACGCGCGCATGATCGAATCGCTGCAGCAGATGCGGCGCGAAGACGCCGAGGTCTACAAGAGCCTCCACAGCATCTGCCGGGGCTGCTGAGCAGTTCGCGAAACTATCCCTTGCCCGCGCTCCAATTCGCCGCGCGCTTCTCGGCGAACGAAGCCAATCCCTCTGACGCCTCCGGCGTCTGGCGCTTGGCCGAATGCATTTTGACCAGCCGCGCATAGGCGGCGTCGTCGACGCTCATGCCTCCAAAAGAGCTTTCCAGCGAAAGCTGCTTGGTTTCGGCCAGCGCCTCGGGGCCATTGGCCAGCAGTTGTTCCACGACCTTGGCGCCCGCGGTTTCCAGTTCCGCCAGCGGCACCACCTCGTGCACCAGACCGATGCGGCGCGCGTCTTCGGCGCCAAAACGCTCGCCTGTGAGCGCGTAGCGGCGCACCTGACGCACCCCGATGGAATCGCAGAGCTGCGGGATGATGATCGCGGCCGTCAGGCCCCAGCGGACTTCCGTGATCGAGAACAGCGCATTGTCGGCCGCAATCACCACGTCGCAAGCCGAAATCACGCCGGTGCCGCCGCCGAAGCAGCCACCCTGCACCAGGGCCACCGTCGGGATCGGCAGCGTATTGAGCCGCTGCACCGCCTCGAACGTCGCCCGCGACACTGCCTCGTTCTCTTCAGGTGATTTCGGCCGCACGCCATTGATCCATTTCAGGTCGGCGCCGGCCTGAAAGTGCTTGCCGTTGCCTTTCAGGACGACGACGCGAAGGTTGGGCTTTTTGCCCAGCTCATCCATCGCCGCGAGCACGCCGTTGATGAGGCCGGCGTCATAGGCGTTGTTCACCTCGGGCCGATTCAGCGTGACCGTCGCGACGCCGCGCTGATCGAGGTCCCACAAGACTGGATTGGCAGACATCGGCGATCCTTTGTTGGCTGTTCTTATTCCCGGCAATATGCCGACACATCGGCGATTGATCTATCGCTTTCCGCGATGCCAGCAATGCAAGCCGCATCGGCGGTTGCGCTGCGGCGCGAGCTTGTGGAAACTGGCACCTCGCGATCCCCTCAGCAGGACTTCGACTCAATGCGGATATGCGTTTTCGGTGCGGGCGCCGTCGGCAGCCATTTTGCGGTGCGGCTGGCGCTGGCCGGGCACGACGTCTCCTGCGTGATGCGTGGCCCGCATCTTGCGGCCGTCAAGACCGACGGGCTGACGCTGCGCGTCGGCAACGCCGAATTCAAAGCCAAGGTGAGTGCCTCCGACGACCCGGCTGATCTCGGCCCGCAGGATGTCGTCATCAGCACGCTGAAGGCGACTGGGGTAAGCACGCTCGCCACCGGGCTCCAACCCTTGTTGCGCGACGACACCGCCGTGGTCTTTGCGCAGAACGGAATTCCCTGGTGGTACGATATCGGGCTCCCCGCAAAGCATCCGCCGACGCCCGATCTCGCCTTCCTGGACGCCAGCGGCCGGCTGCGCCCCGCGATCCCGAAGGCCCGCATCATCGGCGGCGTGATCTATTCATCCAACGAGATACTCGCGCCTGGCGTGGTCGCAAATCTCTCGCCTGATCGGAACCGGCTCCTGGTCGGCGAATGCGACGACCGCCGGAGCGAGCGGATCGCGCGGCTGCGCGCCGCGCTCAATGAAGCCGGAATCGAATCGCCTGATGTCGCCGAGATCAGGGAAACGATCTGGTCCAAGCTGCTGACCAACATGTCGATGTCGGTGCTGTGTCTGCTCACCGGCCAGACGGCGCGAGGCGTCCGCGACGATCCGGCGCTGGCCGATGTCATTCCACGTTTGCTGGATGAGGCCAACAGCATCGCCCACAGCTGTTATCCCGAGGTCAAGCGCGTCACCCGCACCGGCCCCGCGCCCGCCCACAAACCCTCGATCCTGCAGGACTACGAACTCGGCCGCGCCATGGAGATCGACGCGCTGGTCCGCGCGCCCGCCGCATTCGCGCGGGCCGCCGGCCTTGCGACGCCGATGCTCGATCTGGTGGCGGGACTTGCTGTCACTCAGGCGCGGAGCAAGGGGCTTTATCAAACCTGAGCGCCAGGTTCACAACACGCTAAGAAGCAATGAGAGGAAAGCTTCAACATGCACGTCAAGGGCAAGGTCTGTGTCGTTACCGGCGCCGCGAGCGGCATTGGCGAGGCGGTGGCGCGTGCTTACGCCGAGGCCGGCGCGCGCGGCGTTGTCGTCGCCGACCTCAAGACTTCACGCGACCGGCTGGCGAATGTCGCCGGCGACATCGACGGATTGGCTGTCACCGCCGATGTCGGCCTTGAAGAGGACGTCAAGGCGCTGATCGCGGCCGCCGAGGATAAATATGGCCCGGTCGACGTGTTCTTTTCCAACGCCGGCCTGTCGCGCAAGGGACAGGAAGGCGCGTCCGACGCCGATTGGGACGTCAGTTGGCGGGTCCATGTCATGAGCCACGTGTTCGCGGCGCGGGCGCTGGTGCCGGGAATGCTGACGCGCGGCTCGGGCTATCTGCTCAACACCGCATCTGCCGCCGGCCTGTTGGCGTCGCTGAATTCGATGCCCTACGGCGTCACCAAGCATGCCGCCGTGGCGCTCGCCGAACATCTCGCCATTCAATATGGCGACCGCGGCATCCGCGTATCGGTGTTGTGCCCGCAGTCGGTACAGACCGGCATGACGACGCCCGGCCCTAGCGCCGCGCGGGTCGATGGCGTGCTGCAGGCTCCCGAAGTCGCCCGCATGGTGATCGAGGCGATGGAAGCCGAGCGGTTTCTGATTTTGTCGCACCCGCAGGTCGCCGAATACATGCTGCGCAAGGCGTCCAGCCGGGAACGCTGGCTGGCCGGCATGCGGCGGCTGCGCGACAAGATCTACGGCGCGCCGCAGTCAGCCTGAAGCCTTCTCAATTCTTGGGCGCAAATGGCGCCAGCAACCCGGTGTATTCCTTGGCGCCGGGCAGCGCGTAGGAGCCACGCCGCGATGTCCTGAGCTTCAGGCCGACCAACGCTTCGGCCTGCTTCACCGCGGCTGCAACGCCGTCAACGACGGGAACGCCGTACTTTTGCGTGAGCTTTGCCGCGAGATCGGCCATCCCGGCACACCCGAGCACGATGGCCTCCGCACCATTGCCGAGCGCCCGCGCAATCTCGCCGTCGAGTTTCTCTTCTGCACCCGAGCCGGGCTTTTCGAGATCGAGCACCGCGACGTTGCAGGCGGTGACCTGTGCCCGCTCCGCAAAACCGTAGCGCCGCACCAGCTCTTCCAGCGGCACGATCGAACGCGGCAATGTCGTGATGACAGCAATGCGCTTGGCGATTTGGCCTGCGGTCACCAGCGCGGCCTCGCAAATCCCGACCACCGGAAACGGCGCGACCGATCGCGCGGCATCGAGCCCGGTGTCGTCGAAACAGGCGATGATGCCGGCGTCGGCATCCCCTGCATTCAACAGCGCCTGGATCAGGCCGGGCACGGCAAAGGCCTCGTCATAGAAGCCTTCGATCGAGACCGGTCCCATCGCCGATGTCACGTCGACGATTTCGGTGCCTGATGCCGCGACGGCGCGCGCGGCCTCGCCGATGGTCTTCGTCATCGAGGCGGTGGTGTTCGGATTGACAATGAGGATTTTGGCCATTGGGCCTGATTAGCATCCACACTCTCGACTGCCAACGCTATCCTGCGCCGATCGTCTCGGACCAGGCCGCGAACGCATCCAGCACCTCAGTCATCACCTCGCGGTCGTTGCGGCCCGAGCGCGCCAGCACGTGGAAGGAGTGATCCGCTTCTTTCACCAGGTGCAGCATCGCCAGTTTCCCCAACTTCTTGACGACGGGTTCGAGCAGGCTCAATTCCGCCAGCGCGTCGCGGGTCCCCTGCAGGAACAGCATGGGGATAGCGACCTCGGCGAGATGCTTGGCGCGGTCGCTGGAAGGTTTTCCGGCCGGGTGCAGCGGAAAGGCAAGGAAGGCGAGCCCGCGAACGCCCGGCAAGGCACCGATCGCCTGCGCCTGCGACGTCATGCGCCCGCCGAACGATTTGCCGCCCGCGATCAGGGGCAGCCCGGCGCAGCATCGCGCCGCCTCCGCCACCGCGGCCCGCACCGCCGCGTGGGCCACATCAGGCGCATCGGGCCGCTTGCTGCCCTTTTCCATGTACGGAAACTGATAGCGCAGCGTCGCAATGCCGCGGTCGGCAAGCCCCGCCGCAATCATCTCCATCGACGCATGGGCCATGCCGGCGCCCGCGCCATGCGCGAACACGTAGCACGCGCGCGCCTGCGACGGATGGATCAGCAGCGCGGACACCGGGTCCGCAGAGGCGATTTCGATTTTGAGAGGTTGCGCGTCGGCGGCTTTCAAATCGGCGGTCCCGGGGTATGCTATTGCTTAATTCTACAATCACGGGCGGCGCGTGCAAACGCGTTCAGCGTCGAATTCGAAGCGGCGCCCTCCCGCTCCGCAAAATGGAACAACGCGCAAAACCGACTTTATGGACAGCCGATTTCTGCTACTATAAGATGGCGCAACATTTGATCGCACGCCAAAGCTGAGTACATGTTTGGCGATTTTTAATGAGATACGGATATTGCGCGCTCGAGTAGCGCAATTGAACCAGGGGCCGATCATGCGGGGCAAGACGATTGCGAAGCTTGTTGTCGCCGCCGTGATCGTCGGCGGCGCCTATGCCGCCTTCAAGGACGACGTCGCAAAGCTCTGGGAAAATCTTCACGTCAGGATCGCGGAGTACCCGCAGCCGAAGAAGACCGTCTGGCTCGACCAAGGCATCGCCAAGGAAAAGCTCAGCTGGTTCTATCACGCCGACCAGGGAACGCGGACCTTCGGCATGCCCTTTGAATGGTTCATGGCGCTGGAGCAGCCGACGATTCCGTGGCTCATCTTCACCGACGCCGGCCCCTTCAACGACCCGGCCTATCTCGATCGCTACGGCTTCATTCCCGACACCATCATATCAGGCAAGGCGGCGCTTCCGATCGGCATCGCGCAAGGCGGTCCGATGCTCGACCCGTCGGGCGCGCCATGGCGCAACCCGCTCAGCAAGCAGGACATGACCGGCGTCGGCCTGACCTGCGCGGCCTGCCATACCGGACGGTTCACCTACAAGGACACGGCAGTCATCATCGACGGCGGACCGGCGCTGACCGACCTGTTCAAGCTGAAGCAGGGAATGGGTGTGGCGCTGCTCTTTACGCGCCTGATACCGACGCGCTTCGATCGGTTCGCCGAACGTATCCTGGGGCCGGACTCGGCGGTCGCAGATCGCGATATCCTGAAATACCAGATCGACCAGGTCCTCAAGCAAATGAAGGCCGTGAAGAACCTCGAGGAGGCCGTCGCATCGCAGAGCGTCCTCGAAGGCTATGGTCGGCTGGACGCACTGAACCGGATCGGCAATCAGGTGTTTTCAATCGACCTGAAGAAGCCGGAAAACTACGCGGGCTCCTCGGCGCCAGTGCATTACCCGCGGATCTGGAACACGCCGTGGTTCGACTGGGTGCAGTACAACGGCTCCATCATGCAGCCGATGGTGCGCAATGCCGGTGAGTCGCTTGGCGTATCGGCGGAACTCAATCTGCTCGATCCGTCGAAGGGCCTGTTCAAATCGAGCGTCAACATCGACAAGCTCAACGAAATGGAGCAAATGATCGCCGGCGACCCGCCGAGCCTGGAAAAAGGCTTCTCGGGCCTGAAGTCACCGCGATGGCCGAGCGACATCCTGCCGCCGATCGACGAAAAGCTCGCGGCCCAGGGCGGCGAACTCTACAAGGTGCATTGCCAGGAATGTCACCGTCCGCCGGTTTCGACCAAGGCCTTCTTCGATTTCAATAATAAGGACTGGTGGACCAAGAACGAGATCGGTCTGCCGGTCGTCAAGATCGAAAACATCGAGATTGAGCATATCGGCACCGATCCGGCCCAGGCGGCGGATATGATCAACCGCACGGTAGCGATCCCGCCGCATCTCGGTATCGACAAGAGCGATTTCGCTGACGCGCTCAGGCTGTTGGTCGCGAAGACCGTCAATGTCATTTATGACCAGCGAAAGCTGGACGACAAACGGCGCAATGCCATGAACGGCAATATGCCCAACGAAATCCAGGGCAAGCTCGAATACAAGGTCCGCCCGCTGAACGGCGTGTGGGCGACCCCGCCCTATCTCCACAACGGCTCGGTTCCAAATGTCTATGCGCTGCTGTCCCCGGTCGAGGAAAGGCCGAAGAAATTCTATCTCGGCAACCGCGAATACGATCCGGTGAATCTCGGCTACAAACACGACAAGCTCACCAACGGCTTCGAATTCGACACTTCGATTCGCGGAAACTGGAACACGGGACACGAATTTGCCGACAAGCCACCGAAGACAAAGGGCGTGATCGGCAAGAAGCTGGCCCCCGACGAGCGCAAGGCGATCATAGAGTACCTCAAGACGCTCTGAGACGTGATGCCGCGCGGGCCGGACTCGTGCCGGCCGCGCTGCAGCACGTTTTTCTGAAATCCACGAACCGCCGCGACCATACGCAACCCGCCCATGCCGTGGCGCGATTGACGATTCGCGCGCTTTGGTCTGATGTCGGCACAGCTTTCGTCTTCATCGGGACAAGCGCTGCCATGGCCGCACACAAGCAAGATCAACAACAGCGCCCGGCGGAAGCCGATGCCGTCTTCGACGCCGTCATCGTCGGTGCCGGCTTCGCTGGCATGTACATGCTGCATCGCCTGCGCGGGCTTGGTTTCACCGCGCGGGTCTTTGAGGCCGGTGGCGGTGTCGGCGGCACCTGGTACTGGAACCGCTATCCCGGCGCGCGCTGCGACGTCGAGAGCATGCAGTATTCCTTTTCGTTCTCGGAAGAACTCGATCAGCAATGGGACTGGTCGGAGAAATACGCGCCGCAGGCGGAAATCCTCGCCTACGCCAACCATGTCGCCGACCAGTTTGATCTGCGCCAGCACATTGTTTTCGACACCCGCGTCACCGCCGCGAGCTTCGATGAAATAGCAAAAGGCTGGCGCATCGAAACCGACCGCGGCGACAAGGTATTCGCCAGGTTCTGCATCATGGCGATCGGCTGCCTGTCGGCGGCCAACCATCCGCCATTCAAAGGACGCGAGGATTTCAAGGGGCCGGTCTATCACACCGGCGAATGGCCGCATGAAGGGGTGGATTTCACCGGGCTTCGCGTCGGCGTCATCGGCACCGGATCGTCGGCGATCCAGTCGATCCCGATCATCGCGCAGCAGGCTCAAGCGCTGACTGTGTTCCAGCGTACCGCCACCTATTCCGTGCCGGCCTGGAACGCCAAACTGACGCCGGAATATCGGCAATCGATCAAGGCGGATTACCCGGCGCTGCGCGCGAAAGCGCGGGCGCGGCCGACCGGGTTCTATTTCCCGTTCAACATGAAGCCGGCATTGGAAGCCTCGCCGGAGGAACGCGAGCGGCTATATGAGGAAGCCTGGGAGCGCGGCGGGCTGCCGTTCCTCGGCGCGTTCGGCGATCTCTTGTTCGAGAAGGCGGCCAACGACACCATCGCCGAATTCGCGCGCAACAAGATCCGCGGCATTGTAAGCGATCCCGCAACTGCCGAATTGCTGTGCCCTACCAACGTGTTCGGCTGCAAACGTCTGTGCGTCGATACCGGGTATTTCGAAACCTATAATCTGCCGCTCGTGAAACTGGTCGACGTGTCCAGGACACCGATCGACCGCTTCACGGCCAAGGGCATCGAAGTCGACGGGTTAGAATATCCGCTCGATGCGATCGTCTCCGCCACCGGCTTCGCCGCAATGACCGGCTCGTTCGACAGGATTCGCATCACCGGCCGCAACGGGCAGACGCTCGCCGAAAAATGGCGCGGCGGTCCTCGCACCTATCTCGGCGTCGCAATGGTTGGCTTCCCCAACCTGTTCACCATCACTGGTCCCGGCAGCCCGTCGGTGCTGGCGAGCATGATCCAGGCGATTGAGCAGCATGTCGACTGGATGGCCGACTGCATAGCGCATCTCCGCGATATCGGTGCCGCCACCATCGAGCCGATTGAGCAGTATCAGGATGAGTGGGTCGAGCACGTCAATGAGGTGTCAAAAATCTCGCTGCGGTCGACCTGCAGCTCCTGGTATGTCGGCGCCAACATCCCGGGACGTCCGCGTGTCTTCATGCCCTATATCGGCGGTTTCCCGGTCTACGTGCAGAAGTGCAATGAGGTCATGAGCAACGGTTTTGAGGGTTTTGCGATCGACGGCGCCGGTCCGCGCAATGAAGCGCCGCGCGTGCGGCTGACCGAGCGCTGGCGCGTCCCGCTCGACATCGACGTCATTTCGCCTGCGGCGGTCGCCGCCCGGCGCGTGCCGGTGGTCTGAATCGGCTACCTGCTCGCCACGAGCCGCAACTGCGGCCTGATCGTCTCGTTGAGTTCGGCCTCGAGCTCGTGAACGCGCGGATCGTCGGAGCGCGCTGCACACACCGAATACTGATTGACCGAACGTATCAGCGCGCGCCGTTCGTCATCCCGCTTCGTCACTTGTGGGCTGGAGAGCCTCAGGACTGTTTTTCCGAGCTGCACCAGCAGATCGTCAATCGCGCGGTCTATCGCGGCAACTTCCTTCATCGCGAGTCTCCTTTTTGAAGGAGAATGACCGGACCCGCCGGCCGTTCCTTGCACTCCGCCCTGATGGATAATCAGACGTAAATGGGGAACCACCTATCAACGCGCGGGAAAATTCTGCTTGATGGAATTCCCGTCCAATTTGACGAACGCGGCACCGTTCGCCCAGAATTGCATGTGCGCCGATCCGTCGTTCGCAAGCCAAGCCGCAAACGTAATTGCGGCAACTTTGCGCGCGGCCTATCGTGCGGCCCTGTCCAACGCGAGGCTGCTCCCCAATGGTTACGCCGCTCGATCCCGTCATCGCCCAGATCATTCCGTTGTTGCCGCTGCGCGATCCCGTGACGATGACGCCGCAGAGCGCGCGTGATGCGCTTCGCGCGCTGGCGGATTCCCGTGCCGCGGTGCCGCCGCCGCCGGTCGCGAGCGCCGAAAGCATCAAGGTAAAGGGTGCGGCCGGCGTCCTCGCCGTACGGGTCTACCGCAACGACCAAGGCAAATCGCCGACAGTGGTGTTCTTTCACGGCGGCGGCTGGGTTGCCGGCGATCTCGAAACCCACGACCGGCAGGCGCGCCTGCTCGCGATCGAAACCGGCGCCGTCGTCATTTCCGTCGACTACCGGCGTCCACCCGAGGTGCGCTTCCCGGGCGCGTTCGAGGACGCGTTCGCCGCCGTCAAGGATGTCGTCGAACGCATCGCCGAGTTCGGCGGCGATGCGAAACGCGTCGGTGTCGCCGGGGACAGCGCGGGCGGCAATCTGGCGGCGGTTACCGCAATCGCCTGCCGCGACGCTGGAATCAAGCTCGCCGCGCAATTGCTGGTCTATCCCGTCACCGACGTTTTCGGCAATTTCGCGGACGTCAAAGAGAACGCGCGCTTCCCCTCCCGCGCGGAAAACGCCGAAGGCTACTTTCTGTCGCGCGCGGTGATGGAATGGTTCTGCGGTCATTATCTCGCCGACGCCGCCGAAGGCGCCGACTGGCGCGTGTCGCCGCTACGCGCGAAAAGTCTCGCTGGGCTGGCGCCGGCGGTGGTCGCCACGGCGTGGTTCGATCCGCTGCGCGACGAAGGCAAGGCCTATGCGGAAGCGCTTATCGCCGCCGGCGTCGCCACCAGATATTATGACGGCCCCGGCCTGATCCACGGCTATTTCGGTCTCGGCGAAGCGTCCGAGGCGGCCAGAGGCGAAGCGCAACGTGCCCGTGCCGATTTCAAGACGCTGCTGGAAGCAGGCGCATAAACACGGCAAGGCCTTGTCAGCGCCAGCAAGCTAAGCAACTATCCCGCATCATCGGGCGCACCGTTGCGTGCGGCCGGGTCGTTCGGACGTCAAGATCCGACCAGGGAGGCTAGATATGTTCGCATTCGTCCGCTTGCGCGAAGCCGCTGTCGTTGCAACACTGTTCCTGACCATCTCCAGCGCGTTCGCCGAAGGCCCCGTCACCGCCAAGCCAGAGGAGGCCGGTTTTTCAAGCGCAGGGCTCGCGCGGATCGATGCCTATCTGAAGAATGAGATTGCAACGGACAAGATTCCGGGCGCGATCATGATGATCCAGCGCAACGGCAAGACCGCCTATTTCAACAGTTTCGGCGTACGCGATCCCGCCACCAAGGCGCCGATGACGCCTGACACCATCTTCCGCATCTATTCGATGTCCAAACCGATCACGACGGTTGCGGCGATGATGCTGGTCGAAGAGGGCAAGCTGCAGCTCGACGAGCCCGTGTCCAAATACATCCCGGCGTTTGCTGACGTGAAGGTTGGCGTCGAGAAGAAGGGCGAGGACGGCAAGGTTGGACTCGATCTGGTTCCGGCCAGACGCCCGATCACGATCCAGGACCTGATGCGCCACACCTCCGGCCTGACCTACGGCGTGTTCGGCGATAGCGCCGTCAAGAAGCTCTATCGCGAGGCCAACCTGGCCGAGGGCGATCCTGACAACGCCTTGCTTGCCGAACGGCTGGCAAAATTGCCGCTGGTTTTTCAGCCCGGCTCGACATGGGAATATGGCCAATCGACCGAAATCCTCGGCCGCGTGATCGAGGTGGTTTCCGGCAAATCGCTTTATCAATTTGAAAAGGAGCGACTGCTCGACCCGCTCGGCATGACCAACACGAGTTTTTATGTCACCGACGTGGCCAAACAGTCGCTGGTGGCCGAACCCTTTCCGAGCGATCGCAAGATCGGGCCCGGTGCGGAAATGGGCGACCCGCGCGTCGCAAGGAAAATCGAAGCCGGCGGTGCCGGTATGGTGTCGACGATCGGCGACTATGCGCGTTTCGCCGCGATGCTGGCCAATGGCGGCACGCTCGACGGCAAGCGGTATCTCAGTCCGAAGACCATCGCCTATATGGGCTCGAACCATATCGGGCCGGGATCGGGCGTGACCCCGGGACCCGCCTATTTGCCGGGACCCGGCTTCGGGTTTGGACTCGGCTTTGCGGTCCGCACCGACGCCGGCGTGAGTCCGATCGAGGGATCGGTCGGCGAGATGAACTGGTCAGGCGCCGGCGGCACGACCTTCTGGGTCGACCCGAAGGAAAACATGTTCGTCGTGTTCATGTCGCAGACGGTCGTGCACCGGGGCAGGCTTCGCACCGCTCTGAAGAATATCGTCTACGGGGCCTTTGAAAAATAGGCATGTCGCAAGCGATCGTCAGGCAAGGCGCGGCCTGAGCATGGCCCATGGAACGCGAGGGCCTTGGGCCTGAACGGTTCTGAATCGAATCAGAACCGATCTGCTCTAGGCTGCCCGCACGCCGGCGAGGAAGCTCGAGACTTCGTCCTGCAGCGTCTTCAGCTTGCGGCCGAGCCGGTCGCTGGACTCCAGCACCATATGCGCCTTCTGGCCGGTTTCCGTCGTCGCCGCGGTGACGTCGGTGATGTTCTGCGAGACCTGATTGGTGCCGGCCGCGGCCTTCTGCACGCTCGATGCGATTTCCTGCGTCGCCGCGCCCTGCTGTTCGACAGCGGCCGCAATCGAGGACGAAATCTCGTTCACTTCCATGATCGTCGAGCGAATGCTCTGGATGTTCTCAACGACCTGCTGGGTCTCGGCCTGAATGGCGTTGATCTGCGCGCTGATCTCTTCCGTCGCCTTGGCGGTCTGGCTCGCGAGCGACTTGACCTCGCTGGCAACCACCGCAAAGCCCTTGCCGGCTTCGCCGGCACGCGCCGCTTCGATGGTGGCGTTGAGCGCCAGCAGATTGGTCTGCGAGGCGATATCGTTGATCAGCCCGATCACTTCGCCGATCTTGTGGGCGGCGACCGCAAGGCCCTGAACGGTCTCGTTGGTGCGCTGGCCGTCAGCGGCGGCCTTGTCGGCGATCTGGGCGGCTTGGCCGACGCGCTGGGTGATCTCGGAAATCGACGCTGAAAGCTGTTCGGCGGCCGACGCCACCGTCTGGACGTTCGCGGACGCCTCCTGCGAGGCAATTGCCACCGTCTTGGAGCGATCGCTGGCCTGGCCGGCCGTATGGGACATCCCTTGCGCGGTGCCCTGCATTTCGCTGGCGTCCTTGATGACGTCACCGACCACGGCCTGGACGCTGGCTTCGAACTTGCTGGCCAGATCCATCATCGATTTGCGCTTCTCGGCATCGGCCTCGGTCTTCAGCTGCGCCTGCTCGGCGTGCATCTTGGCGATCGCCTCGGCGTTGTCCTTGAACACGCGCAGCGATTTGGCGAGCCCGCCGACCTCATCCTTGCGCTCGGTATAGGGCACTTCGAAAGCGGTATCGCCGGACGCCAGCCGGTTGGTCAAATTGGTGATGGTCGTGAGCGGCCGCGTCACGCTGCGGCCAATGAAGAACGAGCTGATCAGCACCAGCGCGAACACGGCGAGGCAAACCAGCGCGAACATCTGGGCGGTCTGCCGGAACACCGCGTCGACGTCGTCGAGATAGATGCCGGTGCCGATGATCCAGCCCCATGGTGCGAAGCCCTTCACGTAGGAAATCTTCGACACCGGCTGCTCGAAGCCGGGTTTCGGCCACAGATAGCTGTAGAAGCCGGCGCCCTTCGACTTCACGACGTCGACGAATCCGATGAACAGCCGGTTGCCGTTCGGATCCTTCATCTCGCCGAGTTCCTTGCCGTCAAGCTCGGGCCTGATCGGATGCATGATCATCTTCGGCGACATGTCGTTGATCCAGAAGTACTCGACCTTGTCGTAGCGCAGGCTCTTGATTTCCTGGATCGCAGCCTTCTGGGCGTCGTCGCGCGACAGCTTTCCGTCGGTCTCCAGCTTCTGGTAGTGGGTCAGGATTCCGTTTCCGATATCCACCATCTGCTGCGTCTTGACCTGACGGTCCGTCATCATCTGCCCGCGCATGGTGTAGAGCGCGATCGGGGCCATCACGACCATGCCGGCGAGACTGAGGCCAATCATGACGGCAAGCTTGAAGCTGATGCGAGAAAAGAACATCGGATCAAATCCTGAAACATGAGACAGAAATTACCGTCTCAATATAGACTGGACCTATTAGCGAAGTTTTAAGCATGTGTTGGGCGACACCGGAGACTCGGTTGTATTGATATTGCTGGGTTTTGTGGCGGACTTGGAACACCTGAGTACCCGGCCAGCGTTGTTATCCCGTGCGGCCAGCCCTGCTGCAGGGCGCATGTTTCGCGGCCTATCCGCTCAAATCGAACTCTTTGACTTTCGCATCTTGGGCCGTTTGATCGGCTCTCGAGTACGGTGACAAGCTAGGCAACGCCCGCATCCATCATCGCAACCTTTGGGAGAACCGCATTGATGGCGAAGCGCGGCAGCGCGATCGGCGACTTGATGGCGGCAATTCCAAAACGCGGGCCCATGCATCTCGACGAAGCGCCACGGCAGGGCCGAGATCAGATCGGTTTCAGCCAGCACGCCGAGGGCGAAAGCCAGATACGGACCGCCTGCGGCGCCCGGCTCAACGAAAATTCCTGAGTAGCCGCCGCTGCTTCAGGCCGCCCGAACGGAGCTCAGGAACTGGCCGACCTCGCGCTTGAGCCGGCTGCTTTCACCGGACAGCGACCTGGCCGCCGCGAGCACCTGCGACGAGGCCGATCCGGTCTCGCTGGCGCCCTGCTGCACATCGGCGATGTTGGCGGAGACCTGCTGGGTGCCGTGGGCGGCCTGCTGTACGTTGCGGGCAATTTCCTGCGTCGCCGCGCCCTGCTCCTCGACCGCGGCTGCGATCGCGGACGCAATTTCGGACATCCGCCCGATGGTATCGCCGATCTCTTTGATCGCGCCGACCGATTCCTGCGTCGCGGCCTGGATGCCGTTGATCTGCTGGCTGATCTCGCCGGTCGCCTTGGCCGTCTGTTCGGCCAGTGCCTTCACTTCCGACGCCACCACCGCAAAACCGCGTCCCGCCTCGCCCGCGCGCGCCGCCTCGATGGTGGCGTTCAGCGCCAGCAGGTTGGTCTGCCCGGCGATGGTGTTGATCAGCTCCACCACATCGCCGATCCGCGCCGCCGCTTTTGCAAGTTCGCCGACCCGGTCATTGGTTCGCTGCGCCTGCTCCACCGCTTCAGAGGCGATCCGCGCCGAATCCTGCACCTGACGGCTGATCTCGTTGACCGACGATGCCATCTCTTCGGTGGCGGAGGCTACCGATTGCACATTGGTGGAGGCTTCTTCGGAGGCGGCCGCCACCGTGGTCGCCAGCTTCTCCGAACGGTCCGCGTTAGACGTCAGCGTGCCGGCCGAAACTTCGAGTTCGCTCGAAGCCGTCGAGACGATTTCGACTATCTCGCCGATCATCGATTCGAAGTCCCGGGTGATCGTGTCGACGCGCTGGCCGCGCTGGATCTTGGCATCGGCCTCCATTGCGGCCGCCTCGTCCGCGGCTTTCTTGGCGATCAGGGCTTCCTTGAAGACCTGCAATGAACCCGCCATCGCACCGATCTCATCGGCGCGTTCGATCGTCGGGATGGTCACGTCATGGCGACCGGCGGCGAGGTCGCCGACGACGTCGGTGAGATTGGCGAGCGGCGTGATGACCCGGCGGCGCAGCATCAGTGTGACGCCGGCAAGCACGCCGAGCAGCGCCATGACGGCGAGCCCCGCCAGCGCCAGCATCGTCAGCGCGCCATCGCGCGCGGCGCCGGCACGTTCGGCCGCTTCAGCCAATGCCGCGTCGCGCACGACGAAGAAGCTTTGCACGGCGGGCACGATCGTTCCGGCCAGTTGTTCGGAGTTGATGCCGTATTTGCCGTCGCCCCGCGCAGCCGGCATTTCCTTTTCGAGCCATGGCGCGGCCTTGCCGAAATAGAGATCGACCGCTTCCTGCATGGCTTTGGCGAGCCGCGGCGGACTGCCGGTCTGGTCGATGCCAGCTTCGATCCGCTCGCGATCGAGATCGACCCGACCCTGGCCACGGTCCATCATGGATACTTCGACCGCGGTCAGCGGACGGCGCGTGCTGATCCCAAGCGACATCGTCGCGGCGCGGCCGCCAGCACTGATCCGCAGGTCCTGCGCGGTGCGGGCGACATTCAACAGCGCGGTGAGCGACGCATCCGCAGTCGCCACCTGATTTTCGAGCCGGTTCAAAACCGGTTCGATGATCGCCACGACCTGGGCGATACCGGGCAAGAAGCTCTTGACCACGGCGGCATCGCGCCCACTCAGTGGTCCCGCCAGCGCGCGATCGGTCGCGGCGCGAAGCTCGCTCAGCTTCGCTGCCGCCTGGTTGAGGCCTGCGATGATCGCGGCGCTGTCGCGGAGGGTAGCGACGGCCGTCCGGGCGTTGGCGAACGCCGCGTCGGCCAGCTGCGTGGCCTTCGCAATCGCCTCGCGCTGGGCTGGTGTCGCGGCCGCCTCCTGAAACAACGGACCGACATACGGCGCGCGGTGCCCGGCGACCTGCTGGCCCACGGCCAGAACCGCGCCGAACGCTTCCACGGCCTTGATCGCTTCGGACTTGCCGGCGAAAGTACGATATTGCGGCACGAGCACCTGCGCGCCAAGGACGACTGCCAAAATCATCACCGAAAGCATCGATACCGCAAAGAGCCGACCTATTCGCATGTTCTGATTTCCGCTGTCGTGAGCAGCCAAAATACGCAAACAGGGGCTAAGGCGGACTTAATGAGCGAACGGTAGAATTACGGGATTGGTCCTGTGCCGTCGATATGGCCGGTTTTCACAGTCGCCATGTCAGCAATGGCTGCTTGTCGGCTAGGGTTGCCCGGCAGTTCAGCAGCTGCCATTCCGTTCATGCTGCAAGAGGCCCACCACCATGCGTCTGTCATTGACCATGCTTGCCGCTGCCGTGATCGCCACCTCCGCAAGCGCCGCCGAGCTGACCGGGACACTCCACAAGATTAAAGAGACCAACAGGATCGTGCTCGGCATCCAGGAAGCCTCGGTGCCCTTCAGCTATCTCGACGGCGATCAGAAGGTGATCGGGTACGCCGTCGATATCTGCATGAAGATCGTGGACGCGGTGAAGCAGGAGCTCAAGCTTTCCAGCCTGACAGTCGAGACCAGTCCCGTGACGTCGTCCAACCGCATTCCGCTGATGATGAATGGAACGGTCGATCTGGTCTGCTCATCGACCACCAGCAACGCGGAGCGGCAGCGCCAGGTGGCGTTCACGAACTCGCATTTCCTGTCGGCGACCCGTTTTGCGGCTAGGAAGGCCGACAACATCGCCACCATCGACGCGCTGAAGGGAAAGCCTGTTGTTGCGATATCAGGCTCGACCAATATGGTGCAGCTCACCCAGACCAGCACGGCGCGAAATCTCGGCGTGGCGGTGCTGGCTGCCAAGGATCAGGCGGAGGCGTTTTTGATGCTGGAAACCGGCCGCGCCGCCGCCTACGTGCTCGATGACATGCAGCTCGCCGTCGCGATCGCGCGATCCAAAGACCCGTCGGCCTATATCATCAGCGACGAGGCATTTTCGAAGGCCGAATCGTACGGGATCATGCTGCGCAAGGATGATGCCCCGTTCAAGGCCGTTGCGGACCGCGCGATCGCGAACCTCTACCGCAGCCCGGAGATCGAAGTCATCTACAAGAAATGGTTCGAATCGCCGGTGCCGCCGAGCGGCCTCAATTTCCGCAATCCGATGCCTGCGGTTTTGCGCAACGCATTCGCAAACCCATCTGATAGCCCCGACCCGGCAAGCTACGAGCGCTAGGCAGCGCGGCCTGATGCGACTCAAGGGAACCTTGCTGCATCGAGCAAGGAACGTCGACAGACCGCTTCGAACATTTGTGCGTGTTCGGTGCGCGGCGGCGTAACACAAGCTCCTTGCCCCCGTAGGGAAAGCCTGGGGAGAGCAAGGAGAGTTGCCATGAGCACATCCGTCCTGTTTTGGCGCCGGACCGATATCGAGGGCCTCGAACGCCTGGAACTGACCATCGAGCCTGACCAGGTCACGGCCACCGCCACCTCGATCTGCCTCGAAGCCGGTGGCTATCGCATCGACCACCGCTGGCGGCTCGATCCCGAATGGCACGCGCTGACCGTCACGGTGGAGCGCTGGAATTCGCAAGGCCGTGGTCTCCTGCATCTGGAACGCGCCGGAACCGGCTGGCGGGTCGACGGCGTGCTGCGGCCAGACCTCGAAGGCGCCGAAGAACCGGACTTGTCGATCACGCCATTCTGCAACACCTTCCCGATTCGCAGGACGCCCCTTGGCGCAGGAGAATGCCTGCCGCTCGATACAGCCTTCATCGATGGGCCGGCGCTGACGGTGACACGGTCGCGCCAGCGCTACGACCGTCAAGGTCCCGGCCGGGTACGCTACGTTGATCTTGGACTATCGTTCGGCTTTGAAGCGGATCTGGTGGTCGACGATAACGGACTGGTGCTGCATTACGAGCACCTGTTCGAGCGCGTCTCGCCGACCGCCTGACATGCGCGTCGCGGCTACTGCGGATACCTCCGTAACGCGCTGCGCCGGACGCACTTACCGATCACGCTTGGCGTGCGATTAGAGCTGCCAACAACGATCTGATCAATCTCAAACAGCGTGTTCCGGGTAAGCACCATCGTCTCGATGGTTTGCCCGGGCCGAGATGCCGCGGGGTACCGGGTCGAGAGTCTTGACGACGTCCCTCCCAGCCGCGGCGGTGGCCGGGCGACCGACGGGAGGTGGCCCGCCATCCAGCGGTGGCAGGCTGATCGCCGCGCGCAGCCCTTTTTGCGCGTTGGTCAAGACGATATCTCCGCCGTGGTGGCGGACAATGGTCCGGGCAATGGAAAGGCCGAGCCCGACGCCTCCGGTTTCGCGATTCCGCGAATTCTCCATCCGGAAAAACGGCGTAAAGACCTGCTCATGGTCGCTGTCGGGAATACCAGGTCCATCGTCCGAGACGATGATTTCGATACTATCTGCCTTTCTCTCCACGCTGACGCGCGCCCGCTCGCCATAACGGATGGCGTTTTCGACGAGGTTGCGGCACGCCCGGCGGAGCGCGTCGGGCCGGCAGCTGTAGCTGATCTTCTGCCGCTCGGAGAACGAGACGTCATGGCCGAGTTCGGCGAGGTCGTCGCACAGACTTTCCACGAGAGCCGAGAGGTCCACGGTCCGCGTGTCTTCTGCGGCTGCATCTTCGCGCGCGAATGCGAGGGTCGCCTCCGTCATCGTCTGGATCTCGGAAATGGTGGAGAGCATCTTCTCGCGGATGTCCTCGTCGGACACGAATTCTGCACGCAAGCGGAGCGAGGTCAGCGGTGTGCGCAGATCATGGCCGATGGCGGCCAGCATCCTGGTGCGGTCGTCGACGAAACGATGCAGGCGTTCTTGCATACGATTGAATGCCTCGGCCGTACGTCGGATATCGTCGGGACCGGTTTCCGGCAGCGGCACGACCTGCTGACCACGGCCGAGGGCTTCGGCGGCGACGGCCAGGCGGCGCAATGGTTGCGCGATGCCGCGTGCAGCGAATACGGCGATGATCGACAACAACGTTGCCGAGAGACCGAGCGCCAGCGTGGATTGGGAGGTCCAGAAGCCGTCTTGCGCGGGTTTTGCAAATACCGTGTTCAGCCATGCGCCGCCCGCCAACTGAACGGCCAATCCCATGCCGGTGGCGTCATCGAGATAAAGGAATTTCGCCGGCCTGGACAGCGGCCAGGCTTCCGGCTTCAGATCTATCCATTGCAAGGGGCTGGCGTCACCGTTTCTGGCATTATTTCGGGCGAAATCCGGCCTCACCTCAGCCGGCGCGTTATGGCCGCGAAAGGACACCCGCGGCAATGGCTGCGCCAAACGCTCCCATGCCTCCTCCCGCCATGCAGAGGCATCCTTCGGACCGCTGGTCGAGATCCAGTATCGCGCCGAACTGGTGTTACTGGCATTGAGGATATCGGTCTGAAGCGCCGGAGGGGTCGCCTCCAGGACCCGCGCGAGCGACGCGCAGCGGCTCAGCAGTTCGCCCTTCGCGGACTTCCGAATCGTCTGCCCATGTTCATCCCAGGAAATGAAGAACACGATTGCTTGCGACAGCATCAGGGACAACAGAGTGAAGCAGATAAAGCGGGCAGCCAGGCTGCGCTTCCACAAATTCATCATGGCTGCTCAACCTGTGCGACGAGGCTGTATCCTCCGCCCCAATGGGTCTTGATCAAGGCTGGCACTTTCGGGTCAGCTTCGATCTTCTTGCGCAAGCGGCTGACCTGATTGTCAATGCTCCTATCGAACGGATCGGCATCGCGGCCGACCGTCAGGTCAAGCAGCTGATTGCGGCTGAGTACCAGGCCGGGGTGATCGAGAAATGCGCACAGCAGGCGGAACTCCGCCGTGCTGAGCGGCACGGCGACGCCGTCGTGTCCAACCAACTCGCGCCGGCTGACGTCGAAGGTCCACCGATCGAAACGTACAACCTTGGTCGCGAGCCGGCCCCTTTGCGGCGGCAGGCTTTGAACCCGTCGAAGCACCGCCTTGATGCGGGCAAGCAGTTCGCGAGGATTGAAGGGTTTGCTGACGTAGTCATCGGCGCCTACTTCCAGGCCGACGATTCGATCGGTCTCCTCCGCCATGGCCGTCAACAGGATAACGGGAAGGTCCGTCGTGCTGCGCAGATGACGGCAAAGGGACAATCCGTCTTCGCCAGGCATCATGACGTCGAGAACCACCAGGTCAAAAGCGCTTCGTTCCAGCAAACGGCGCATTGCGACAGCGCTCTCCGCAAGGCTGATGCGGTAGCCATGCTGCATCAGGTATTTGCCGACCAGATCGCGAATATCACGATGATCGTCCACGACGGCGATGTGCGGTGCCGAATCCATCTGGTTTGCTCCGCTCCGGATCATACTGAAATCCAGCATCCAACCCATCGGAAAAGTGTAACAGAATGTACCGGCCGCGCACGATGGCGTGAAATCAAATCCCTGCGCGGCTTAAGATCGCGATCGCCAGATGCCGACCAATTTTGGAACTTCACTATTCGATGTATGGCCCTCGGCCTGAGTATGCCCCCTTTCGGCCTGGCTGAAACAGTTTAGGCACAAGCTGTCGCAGAACGTTGTCGCGGTTAGCCATCTTTGTCGCAAATTGTCGCAGACCCGGATGCCTGCTCACTTGATGCAATTTGGCAAGCCGCATTGACGGCAGGATCATTGCAGAGCGGATGACGGAAGCGGCCATAATGAACGCCGCTCAACTGTCGCGAACCATGCGATGGACCATTCCTGAGACAGATCGCGACAATTTCCTGCAGCGGCCGGCAAAGTTCTGCGACATCCGGATCGCATCGTGCGCATGTCCAGCGAAGCAGGAGCGCTACATGTACGACGCGATACACGCCGTGGCCAACGGAGCCGTTCCGGAACATTCGAAAAGCTCGTCAGCCGGTGGCGGTGAAGACTACGCCAGACCGAAAGGACTTTTCCTTCGCAAAGCTGCAGTTCGGACAGGTTGGCTGCTCGTTCTGCTGCTGCGGAATATATCGAACTCGGCCACGCCCCTCGAGTTGACATATGGTGGAACGCGCATGGCTATTTCACGTTTGGTGACCGAGGATGAGATGTCCGAGAAAAATCTCAAGCTCCGTTGCAGAGTGCCCGACTTTGCTTCGTCCAGTGACTTTACCTCGTCAAGTAATGGCACACGCGGTCCGTCTCGATGAGGCAAGCGACCGGGCACACGCCATTGCCCGAAGCCGGATCGCGCAGGGGTCCCAAGCTCGATCGCCAAGCCAAGCGTGCAATTCTTGAAATACTATACTTTGCGTTGGGCTGCATTTTGCGCTAGAAGAGGCGATTGCATATTGGATTGCCGCGGGATGCTCCTGCGTTGCTGATGATCGAAGTCGACGCTGCAACGCCGCCGAGCGCGCGCGGAAGCCCGTTCGTGAACCTTTGATTTTATGAAGCTTTTTTGAAAGCTAAGCGATGGCAGCGGACCAAGTCTCGTTCATGAAGGCGGCGCTAGCGCCGCACAAGGACCTCGTATCATCGCCGGTACCGATCGTGCCGTTCGCAGATTGGGACTTTTATTATACGACAAAGCCCTTGGAATGGCGCGCCAAGGCCGGTGCGCAGGGGACGCCCGCACAGGTCACCGTCCCCGCCGGCTTTGTAACGGATCTTGCGAGCATTCCAGTCGCGTTCTGGAGCGTGTTGCCGCCGGCGGCGCGCTATTCCTATCCGGCTATCATTCACGACTATCTGTACTGGTTTCAACCTTGCTCGCGGGCGGAAGCCGATGCCGTTTTCGAGGCGGCGATGGCGGACTTGCTGGTTTCCTCCGCGAAGATCGCGATCATCTACAACGCCGTCCGTCTCGAAGGTAACGGCGCCTGGGACAGCAACGCAGAATTACGTCAAGCAGGCCAGCGACGTATCCTCAAGAAAGTTCCAAGCAAAGCGACGACGACATGGGACGTCTGGAAGACTCTTGACGTCTTTTGATCGGGAGCGGCACCTGCTGCTTCGTTAGGGGGCGAGATGACCGCGACGAGACAGGCGCTGGTGATCGGCAACAGCGGCTACGGCGGCAATCTCCGGCTCAACTGTCCGACCAACGATGCGACCGAGGTCAACCGCAGCCTGACCGACCTCGGCTTCCAGGTCACCTTCGGAACCGACCTTGGTTTCGAGGCGATGCAGGCTCTCGTCGAAAAATTCCTGGGCCGCGTGAACGAGCCGGCCACGACGACGTCATTGCTCTACTATTCCGGTCACGGCCTGCAGATCAACGACCAGAACTATATGGTCCCGATCGATTTCGACCGTCTTGCCGATCAGCACGTCGCCCAGTTGGTCAGCGTGCAATCGATCGCGACGAAAATGACGGCCGAGACGGCCGTTCGTATCATTCTCCTCGATGCCTGCCGCAGCAACGCCGACGCGCAAAGCTTCGTCGGCGGCGGCAAGCAGCTGAAAATCGGCAAGGAAATCACGGTCGATGGCGAACTCGTCACAGCGAACGGCCTTGCCTCCATGCAGGCGGCGATGAACACGTTCATCGCGTTTGCGGCAGGTCCCGGCGAGGTTGCCTACGACGGAGGCGACGGCGATCATCTCAGTCCGTTCACCGAGAGCTTCCTGAAATATGTCGACGCGGCCGACCTGCCGATCTCCAATCTCACCAGCCGCGTGCGGCAGGATGTGCTGGCCCGGACCAACAACATTCAGAAGTCCTGGGACCAGTCTTCCTTGATGGAACCGTTCTACTTCAACCCTGGCAGCCTGCTGATGTTCATGGGTAACCTCATGGCGCTGGTCGGCCTGATCACCACGGTCATTCCCTATTCGCTCGTTCTTGCATGGAGCGAGCTGACATGGCCGTGGGTCCTGATCGGCGCGACGTTGCCGATCATTTCGCTGTGCATCCTGCTGTACGGGGCGCAGAGCGTCTATTCGCGGCTCAGGGGCCGCTACGTGAGAGCGGCCGGTGGGGCGACGACAGCCTGGCGCCATCTGGCGACGTCCAGTCAAAAAGGCATCCTTGGCGGCTATCTTGGCACCTCGCTCGGCGCCATGCTCCTCAGCGCCGTCTATTTTACCGGGTGGGACCAACGCTACGGGGAGTTCAACCGCGTTCCTCTCGAAATCACCGTCGCGACGGCACTGACTGGCGCTCTCCTGGGTATGCTGAGCCTGCTGTGGGCGCGCGCATCGATCGGACTGAGCGGGCTCGTCGTATCGGAGAACCGGTCGCCGACGCGAATCCTGCTGGGGACAATCTGCGGCGGCGGATTGGCCGGCCTGATCGCAGCGCCGCTCATTACGATGTATTTCGGCCGATTTGAACGCCCGCTCATGACGCCTGACTTGCTGTTGCCCGGAGCGATCCTGGGCACGTCCATCTTCATTTTCTCGGTCGTGAATTTCGATTTCGAGCGATTGAGCGCACGCAGGATCTGGGCGAGCGTGAAGGCTTCGTGGGCCGCGCTGGGTATCGGCGTGCTGGCAACGGGCCTGATTTTCGGACCGCTATATCAACTCGGCATTGTCGCTGTCATCACGGACTATCTGATGGGCAATAGCGGCAACATGATCGCCATGGCCAAGGGAGGTGCAATCTATGGGTTTCCCGTCGGCATCATCCTGGGAATCATGATCGGCGCCGCCGTCATCTTGACCGAACGATGGTCGCAAAAGCCCGTTCTCGATTAGGTGCGCACGGTCGAGCGCATAATTCACTCGACTGCGATTTCCGGAGCATGGACGGTCCGGGGATGACCCGGACCGCCAGGAAGTCCGTCTGGTGGAAACGCCGTTACTTCAGCAATTGCGCCACATTGTCCTTGGTGACGAGGTCGAGGCCGGTATAGACGATCTCCGGCACCTTCTGGCCCTTCTTGATCGCCAGCAGAATGTCCATCGCCTTCTCGCCCATCTCGAACGGCCGCTGGCCAGTGAGCGCGTTGGAATAGCCGTCGCGCAACAGTTCGAGCTGCATCTTGAGCGTATCGGCCACGACGAGGGTGAACTTGCCGGCGTCGATATCCTTCCTGTTCTTGTTGACGAAAGCCTTGTAGCCCTCGGGCGCGAACATCGGCCAGCCGCCGACCGGCACGATCGCGGCAAGATCCGGCGTCGCGGTGCGCAGGTCGGTCATCTGCTGGATGCCGAGCGCGGGGTCATCATTGCTGAAGGCCGGCGAGCCGGAAACCTCGACCCACTTCGATCCCTTGAGCGCCTCGCGGACACCATCGACGCGTTCGGCAAGATTCTTGGCGCCGGGACCGCCGGAGATGATGGCGTATTTGCCGCCATCCGGCCGGAGCTGCAGCAACTGCTTGCCGAGCGCGAGGCCGAAATCCTTGTTGTTGGTACCGATGTAGGCGATGCGCTTGGAGCCGGGCGCATCGGCATCGAAGGTCACGACGGGGATGCCAGCTGCCATCGCCGCGTCGATCGACTTGGTCATCGCTGCGACGTCGGCAACCGAGATCGCAAGGCCGTCTACCTTCTGCGTCACGAAGTCCTGAATGATCTGCGCCTGGGTTGCCGGTTCGTGCTCGACCGGTCCCTTGTAGATGCACTGGACATTGCCGAGTTCCTTGGCGCGCTTGAGGCAGCCGTCGCGCGCGACGTCGAAGAACGGGTTGTTCATCGCCTTGGGCACGATAACGAAGCGATACGTCTGGGCGAGCGCCGGGCTGGCCATCATTGCGATCGCCATGCCGGCAAGAAGAAGCTTCCTGATTGGTTTCATTGCTGTCCTCCACATTTTGACGCCTATCCTGAAGACGTTCTGTTCCGGGGGCGGATAGACGGTACCTTCGTTGTCCACCCGGACAGCAATCTCACAACATCACAACATGCGCGAACGTATCCGGTCGACCAGCACGGCCAGGATGATGATCACGCCCACCAATGCCTGCTGCCAGTAAGAGTTGACCTGCGCCAGCACGAGACCGTTGCGGATCACCTCGAGCAGCACGCAGCCGACGATGGCGCCGAGCGGCCCGCCCACGCCGCCGGCGAGGTTGGCGCCGCCAATAACCGCGGCCGCGATCACGTTGAGCTCGTAGGACGTCGCCATATTCGCCGGCGCCGAGCCGAGCCAGCCGGACACGATGATGCCCTGCAGGCCCGCGGCAAGCGCGCAGATCACGTAGACCTCGATCTTGACCCGCACCACCGGGATGCCGGTCAGTTCGGCCGCCTGCTCGTTGCCGCCGAGTGCAAAGACGTGACGGCCGAACGCCGTGTGGTGCAGCACGACGGCCATCACCGCCGCAAGGACGACGAGATAAAGGAAGGGTGCAGGAATGCCGAACAGATCGCCCGACGTGAGCGCGTAGAAATAGCCGGCATCCGGCCCGCCGGGAAAACTGCCCCTGCCGTTCGAGACGACATAACCGAGACCGCGCACGATCGAGAGCATGCCGAGCGTGGTCACGAAGGGCGACAGGCCGAGCACCGCGATGCAGAAACCATTGACGAGCCCGACGATCAGCGCGGCCCCAAGTCCCGCGAGCACCGAGATCAGCAGGATCAGGCCCGGCAGATTGGCGACCACGGTCTTGCCGTCGGCGGCGATGTGCACGAACAGCGACGCACCGGGCATGTCCGGCGTTGACAGGCTCGTCATCACCATCGACGTGATCATGGCGGAAAAACACATCATCGAGCCCACGGAGAGATCGATGCCGCCGGTGATGATAACGAAGGTGACCCCGAGGGTGGCGATGGCGATGAACGAAAAATTCTTCGCCACGTTCTGCATGTTGCCTTCGGTGAAGAAGTAGGGACTGGCGAAATGCATGATGATGAGAAGCATCAGAAGCGCGATCGCCACGTAACCGGTCTGCGAGGCGAGGATGCCGCGCTGCCACCATCTGGCCTGGCCGACATTGGCAAAGGAGATCGGGGATTCCAGGGGCAGGGCCATCACGCCGCCTCCTTCGCGCCGGTGATGAGGGCCGTCACCTCTTCGGGACTGGTCGCACCGATCGGCCGGTCCGCCCTCTTCTCGCCGCGACGCATGACGATGACGCGGTCGCAGACCGCAAAGACGTCGGGCATGCGGTGCGAGATCAGCACGACGGCAACGCCCTGCTCTTTCAGGCGATGGATCAGGCCCAGCACCTGCTCGACCTGCCGCACCGATATCGCGGCCGTGGGCTCGTCCATCAGGACAAGTTTGGCGTTGGACAGCCGTGTGCGCGCGATGGCGACCGCCTGGCGCTGGCCGCCCGACATCTGCTTGACGAGATCGTGCGGCCGGGTCTCCGAGCGCAATTCTCCGAACAGCTCGAGCGCGCGCGCCGCCATCATCTTGTGGTCAAGCAAGGCGAACGGCCCGAACCTGCGCTTGAGTTCGCGCCCGAGGAAAACGTTGGCAGCCGCCGTCAGATTGTCGGCAAGCGCCAGTTCCTGGTAGACCACCTCGATCCCCGCGGTGCGCGCGTCGACGGGACGGTGGAAATGCACGGTCTCGCCCTCGAAGCGGATTTCGCCGTGGCTGGGCCGAAAATTGCCGGCAATGATCTTTGCAAGCGTCGACTTGCCGGCGCCGTTGTCGCCCATCAGGCCGACCACCTCTCCAGGCGAAATCTGCATGTCGACGTCATGCAGCGCGCGGATCGCGCCGAACTCCTTGCCGATACCGGTCAGTTCCAGGACCGGTTTCCCGGCCGTCGTCGCCGTTGCCATGACGGTCTCCCATTCCATTCGATGATGCGCGCGATCGAGTTTACCTTGGATCACACGTACCGGTTGACCAGGGATTCCAGATATTCCTGACGTCCCGAGCGAGGCTGCGGATCCATGCCGCCGGCGAGCGCCCGGTCGGCAAGTTCGGTGAGCGAGCGCTGCCCTGCGAGGATGGCGCGGCCTTCCGGGGCCGCCCATCCCTTGTAGCGCTCGGCAAGCGGGGCCGTGAGCACCTCGCCATCAAGCATTTCGCTGGCGGCCAGCAGCGCGCGCGCACAGGCATCCATCGATCCGACATGGGCATGGATCAAGTCGTCCGGATCGATCGACTGGCGCCTGATCTTGGCGTCGAAGTTTAGACCGCCCGTCGTGAAGCCGCCGCCCTGCAGCATTTCGTGAAACACCAGCGCGAGTTCCGGCACGTTCATGGCGAACTGGTCGGTATCCCAGCCGAGCAGGTCGTCGCCGCGGTTGATATCCAGCGAACCGAAGCTGCCGAGTGCCTGTGCGAGAGCAACCTCATGGTGGAATGAGTGACCGGCGAGGATGGCGTGGTTCTGCTCGATGTTGAGTTTGACGTCGTTCAGAAGATCATAGCGCTGCAGGAAACCGTAGCAGGTGGCGACGTCGAAGTCGTATTGGTGCTTGGTCGGCTCCTTGGGCTTGGGCTCGATCAGGAGCGGCCCCTTGAAACCGATCTTGTGCTTGTGCTCAACCACCAGCGAAACAAAGCGGCCGAGCTGGTCGAGTTCGCGCCTGATGTCGGTATTGAGCAGGGTCTCGTACCCCTCGCGCCCGCCCCACAGCACGTAGTTCTGGCCGCCCAGCCGATGCGTCACCTCGAGCGCCGCCCGCACCTGTCCGGCGGCGTAGGTGAACACTTCCGGATCCGGATTGGTGGCCGCACCGGCCATGTAGCGGCGGTGGGTAAACAGGTTGGCGGTTCCCCACAGCAGCCGAACCTTCGCCGCCGACATCTTCTGTTCGAACCGATCGGCGATGGCGTTGAGGTTCTTGACGGACTCGGCGAGCGACTGGCCTTCCGGCGCGACATCCGCGTCGTGGAAGGTGAAGAACGGCACATCGAGCAGGCGGAACATTTCGAACGCGACGTCGGCCTTGGCGTGGGCGAGCGCCATCGGATCGGAGCCGTGGTGCCAGGGCCTGAGAAAGGTCTCGCCGCCAAACGGGTCCCCGCCGGGCCAGCCGAACGAATGCCAGTAGCAGACGGCGAAGCGCAAATGATCCTCGAGCCGGCGGCCACGGACGATGCGGTCCTTGTCGTACCAGCGGAAGGCGAGCGGGTTGTCCGTCTGCGGGCCGCCAAAGGCGACCGGCTCGGTGGTTGCGAAGAAGTTCGTTGATGCGTTCACGCGGACAACTCCTTGAGCGCGGGATAGAGCTTTCGCCACTGCCGATAGCCGTCGTCGTAGGCGGCGACGGCCGAGGGACGCGGCACGAAGGTCGCGAGCCGGCGCGGCCGGCGGCACACGGTCGCAGGCTCTTCGCAGGTGGCGGCCAACCTGCCCAGTCGCGCCGCGCCAAGCGCCGCGCCAACCTCGCCCTCCTCGACGCGGTGGACCGGAATAGCGAGCACATCGGCGATGATCTGCGCCCACAGCGCCGAGCGCGATCCGCCGCCCACGAGGTCGACTTCCATGATCGGAGAACTGGCGTCGCCCAACGCGGCCAGATTGTCGCGCGCGGCATAGCCGACGCCTTCGAGCACCGCCTGAACGATATCGTCGCGTCCCGTCGCGCTGCGAAGGCCGACGAAGGCACCGGCGGCGGCGGCGTCATTGTGCGGCGTGCGCTCGCCGTCGAGATAAGGCAGGAACTGCACCGGGCTTGGCCGTTCGACGACCTCGCCGAGCGGGCCGAGCAACGCCGAATCCGTCGTTGCCAGGATACGCGAGAGCCAGGCCAGCGAAGCCGCAGCCGACAACATCACGCCCATCTGGTGCCACAGGCCGCCAAGCGCGTGGCAGAACGCGTGGACGGCGGAAGCCGGTGCCGGCGCAAACCGCTCCGTGACGCGGAACAGCACGCCCGAAGTCCCAAGCGACAGAAAGGCATCGCCCGGCGCGATGGCGCCCAGCCCAACCGCGGTAGCGGCGTTATCGCCCGCACCGCCGGCGACCACCACCTCGCGTGGCATGCCCCAGCGCCGCGCGTATTCAGGCGCGAGAATGGCGCAGGCGTCGCTACCTTCGACCAGTTGCGGCATATGGCCTGGATCGAGCCCCGTCGCTTGCAGAATCGTCTCGGACCAGCAGCGCCGGCCCACGTCGAGCCAGAGCGTTCCGGCCCCATCCGACATGTCCTCGATCATCTCGCCGGTCAGGCGGTAGCGAACATAGGCCTTGGGCAGCAGAACCTTGGTTACCTTCGCGAACACGTCCGGTTCGTGCCGCGCCACCCACAAGAGCTTGGGCGCGGTGAAGCCCGGCATCGCAAGGTTGCCCGCGATCGCATGCAGCGAGGGGCAATGTTGTTCGAGCTCAGCGCACTCGGCATGGGCGCGGCCGTCGTTCCACAGAATGGCCGGGCGCAGCGGCCGCCCGTCCGCGCCGAGCAGCGTAGCGCCGTGCATCTGGCCGGAAAGCCCGATTCCGCGAACTTGCGCCGTTTGGTGCGGATGCGCGGCGGCAAGATTATCGACCGCGGCGACCGTCGCAGCGACCCAGGCATCCGGATCCTGCTCGGACCAAAGCGGCGCGGGATGCGACAGCGTGAGGCCGCGCGAGGCCGTCGCGACGACCGCGCCCGCCTCGTTGACAAGTACGGCTTTCACGCCGGACGTGCCGACGTCGATCCCCAGATACACGAACTCTCCTCCCTTGCTCCCGTATGGTCGGCGATCTGCGTCGCCTCTCCCACGCTGAATGATGCGCTACGGCAGATTGTCCCTCATCACGATATCGATCCGGATTTTTTCCTGTTCGCTCAGAATCGGCTCGCCCCTGGCCAGCGCGAGCAGAACACGCACAGCAGCGCGCGCCTCATGCCCTGGATTTTGCGAGATGACTGCGTCCATCACCCCCTGCAGCAACAGCTTGCGCGTCACCACCGTCACGTCATGCCCGGCGAATACAATCTGGTCCGCCCGCCCCGCGTCGATCAGCGCCTTCGCAACGCCCGGCGTTCCCGCGCCGACGTTATAGAGGCCGACAATGTCGGGATGGTCACGCAACAACTTCATCGTAAGGCGCTCAGAGCGATCATCCTCGTCCCGACCCTCGAGGACCGGCAGCACATCGAGTTGCGCAAACTCCGCTTCCATCACCTGATTGAAGCCGAAGATGCGCTCGGCATGGTCGCGCAGGCCAAGCGAGCCGGCGACGATTGCAATCTTCCCCGGCCTCGGACCGACGAGACGGCCGACCAGCGCGCCTGCGGTACGTCCGGCGGCGATGTTATCGACGCCGACGTAGTGGTGACGTCGCGAGGAAGGCACGTCCGAGACCAGGGTCACGACCTTGGTGCCGCCGTCGACCAGGTCATTGATCGCGGCGCGGACGCTGGGATGATCGAGCGCCACAACCGCTACACCGTCGAAGTCGCCGGCCAGGGATTCGAGGGTGGAGGCAAGCATCGGGGCATCGAACACGTCGGTCGCGACCGTCGCCACCGCGAGGCGGCGCGCTGACAGCCAGGCCGCCATTTCGCCGAGATAGGACTCGATCTGCTGCATGAACAGGTTTGGCCCGGACGGCATCACGAACGCGAAGCGCCGGGCCCGGCCGCGGGCCAACTCGGCCGCAGCCACATGGGGCTGAAAGGCGTTGCGTTCAACTGCCTCCCTGACGCGGCGGACCGTGTCCGGCCGCACGCCCGGACGATTGTGGAGCACACGATCCACGGTCGCCAGACTGACCCCTGCCTGGCGCGCGATGTCCCTCAACGTGAGCGGCGCTTCCTGCTCCTTCATCGCCCACCTCTAGCAGAGGTGTTTTGAGGTACGCAACTCATTTCTGAGGGATCGAACTTGTCTCACTCCACCGGCGTCTCGCCTGTCTATTTTTCCTAAGTCGTCCGGCTAATCCTTCGCCTGACCGCAACCCGCTACGGGCGATCGGCAATCCGACTGTGACGCGCGCTGCGTCATGTGAAGCCTAGGCTGCGCGGTCCTTGCCCAGGATGAATCGCGCCGCTCTTTCCCCGATCATGATTGTGGGAGCATTTGTGTTTCCGGAGACGAGCCGCGGCATAATTGAAGCGTCGGCGACACGCAGATTGTCGACACCCCGCACCTTCAATTCTTCGGAAACGACCGCCTTTGGGTCGTCCGGCGGGCCCATCTTCGCCGTACCGGAGGGGTGAAAGACCGTCTTTGAAATCCCGCGAACATAATCGCGAAGCGCCTCCCTGTCGTTTTCAAGCCCGGGCTTGGGCAATACGCGCCGCTTCACGAGACGGGCAAGCGAGGGCGCCTCGGCGATGCGGATACTCAGTTCAACGCCTCGCACGAGGGTTTCTACATCCGCCTGCTCGGCGAGCGAATTGGCAACGAAGAGTGCGCGGTCGGCAGGGTCCGGGGAACGCAACCGAACGGACCCACGCGACTGCGGACGCAACACGCACGGCCCGATCGAAATGCCATGGCCGGGGTCCGGCGGACGATCGGCGAAGCCGACGAATGTTGGAAGGACATGAAATTGCACGTCAGGCTCTCCCGTTCCGGCGGTGTCGGCAAAACCGCCGGACTCCACCACCGTCGAGGTCAACAGCCCGGTCTTGGTCAAAAGATACTGCACCATGTGCGATACGGCCCGCAGACCCTTATCTTCGCCGAATATCGAGATCGGATCCTTGATCTCGCACTGGACAGTTGCCTCGAGATGGTCCTGATAATTCTCGCCGACACCAGGCAGGTCGGCAACGACATCGATCCCGTGCTGACGCAAGTGTGCGGCCGGCCCTACGCCCGACAGCTGCAAGATCTTTGGCGTAGCGAGAGCCCCTGCCGTGAGGATCACCTCGCGCCGCGCCTTCACAGTCGAGCCGTCATCGAGCATCACGCCGGTCGCGGTCTTTCCATCAAACACCACCTTTTGGACCCGGGTTGCCGTTCGGATCGTCAGATTGGCGCGACTTTCCGCCTTGCGCAGGAAAGCCTCGGCGGAACTGCGACGACGCCCGCGGCTTGTCGTAGTCTGATAGAAACCGACACCTTCCTGTCGAGCTCCGTTGAAGTCTTCATTGTAAGGAAGCCCGGCCTCCTGGGCAGCACGGATGAACGCCCATGACAGGGGATGACCGTAGGGACGATCCGAAACCGTCAGTTCGCCGTCGACGCCATGATACTCGCCGCAAAGCCGCTGGTTGTTCTCGAGATCGCGGAAGACGGGAAGAACCTTTTCGTAGCCCCAGTTTCGACAGCCCATCTGCGCCCAGGTGTCGTAGTCTTGCCGCGAACCCCTGATGTAGACCATTGCGTTGACTGAGCTGCCGCCGCCGAGCACATGACCCTGCGGTACGATTGATGGACGACCATTCAACCCCTTCTCCGGTTCGGAAGAGTAGAACAGGGCGTCCCTGCCCTTCTCCAGAACCTTGAAGAAGGTCGCCGGGATGTGGATATATTTGTCGCTGTCGCGCTGTCCGCTCTCGATCAGGAGAACCCGCGTGCCAGGATCTTCCGACAAGCGCGATGCGATAACGCATCCGGCCGAACCGCCGCCGGCGACGATGTAGTCGTATTCCTGCATGGCTTCCCCCGGCCCTTCAGTTCCGAACTAGCAGAACACCGTCTGGACGGTCGTGAACTCTTTCAAACCATCGACGCCGAATTCGAGGCCGAAACCCGACTGCTTGACGCCGCCAAACGGCGCGTTCGGCTGAATGGCGCCGTGCTTGTTGATCCACACCGAGCCCGCCTCGATTCGGCCCGCAATTCGTTTTGCCGCGTCCAGATCGGATCCCCAAACGGAGCCGCCAAGACCCATCGAGCTTGCGTTCGCCTTCGCGACCGCTTCTTCGACATCGTGATAACGGATGATCGGCAGAGCCGGCCCGAACTGTTCTTCGTCGACCAGCCGGCAACCGTGATCGACATCCGCGACGAGCGTAACCGGATAGAAATATCCCGGGCCACCGGCCGGGTCGCCGCCGATCAACACGCGGCCGCCCTTTTCCTTCGCTTCTTCGACAAATGCAGAGACGACCTCGAACTGCCGCTTGTTTTGAACCGGTCCAAGCGTGGAGGCTTCGGACAGCCCGTCGCCCACGACAACTTTCTGTGCATAGGCCGTCAGTTCGCGACAGACGTCATCGTAAATGCTGTCGTGAACGTAGAGCCGTTTCAGCGCGGCGCAGGTTTGCCCGCCATTGATGAACGCGCCCCAGAACAGGCCCTCGGCGATCGCTTTTGGGTCGGCGTCGGGCAATATGACCCCCGCGTCGTTACCACCGAGTTCGAGTGTGAGACGCTTCAGTGTCGTCGCGGCGCTTTTCATGATCTTGCGCCCGGTCTCGGTTGAACCAGTGAAGGTAACCTTCGCGATGCCTGGATGCGCGGATATCAGGGCGCCGATCTCGTTCTCGCCCGTGACGACGTTGACCACACCGGGCGGCAATGTCTCGTTCATGAGTTCGACGAGGCGGATCGTGCTGAGCGGAGTGAGCGGGGACGGCTTGATGACGACGGTGTTTCCGGCGCGGATGGCTGGGATAATGTGCCAGCACGCAATCATGACCGGCCAGTTCCACGGAGTAATGGAGCCGACCACGCCGATCGGCTTGCGATGAAGCTCCACGCGGCCTTCAGGGCCGTCCTGCAGCACTTCCGGTGGAAGAGACAGATCGCTGGTGTGACGCGTCCAGGCTACGGCCCCGCCGATCTCAAACCGGGATCCCAGGCCATTGAGCGGCTTGCCCTGCTCGAGCGTGAGCAGTCGCGCCAGCTCTTCGGAATTCGCTTCGATCGTTTTCGCAATGGCGCGACAGGCTTCAGCCCTCTCGGAATCCGCAGCTTCCTTCCATTTGAGGAATGCATTTGAGGCTGCCGCTACAGCCGCGTCGAGATGGGCCGCCGTGGCGACGGGCATCGCTCCCACCACCCCTCCGGTCGAAGGATTGATGACGTCCTGAAAGGTCTCTGTCTCGACCTGACGACCATCGATGAACAAGCTCCAGCGCCCCATGCGAACGTCTCCTGACCCGCGATTGTTGCGTTCAGGAAAAACGATCGGGCCTCTGCTGTCTTGGAATATAACGCGGCACCAATTGGACCGAAGCGCAAATCAACCGCGTGAGAGCTCCTTCGGAGAGCAGTCGAAGGCCTTCTTGAAACACCGGTTGAAATAGGAGATATCATTGAAGCCCGACGAATAAGCGATCTCCGCGATGGTACCGTCGGTGGCCCCGCGCTGCTTCTCGACCAGCCGATCCCTCGCGAGATGCAGGCGACGGTCTCGAATGAAGCTGGTGACCGTGGTGCCGAGGGCGTTAAAATCCTCCTGAAGCGTACGCATTGAGACCCCGAGCCGAGCCGCCAACCATTGCGGCGTCAGTCGCTCATCGGTGAGATGACGGTCGACCAACAGCCGCGCGAATTCCAGCCGGCCACCGGCGCGGTCTTTCGGACAAAGGGGGGCATCGGGCCCATCCACTGCAAAGGCCTGCCGCGTCGCCTGCAAAAACAACTGACGTAATTCGGCTGACCGTTTGTGACTGGAGGAAGTCTGCAGCATCTTGGCGACCAGCGCCCGTAACATGGTCGACATCGGGTCATCGGCCGCCAGGCGCCGCGATATCTCAAAATCGTTCGGCCTTTCGGCAAGCAGTAATTGCCTGGGCAAATGCACCGACAAGTGGTTGCTGAAGCGGCCTTCGAAATAGAAATTCGAGGGCAGAGAAGAGTCGACGAGGATGCAGTCTCCGGGCGAGATCATATTTTGACGCCCGCGCTGCTCTACCCCACACGAGCCCTCCAGCTGGACCAGCAGAAAGAAATGTTCGCCATAGTCGAGGCGAATGTCGCGCTCGTTGCGTCGAACAACCTCGACGTCAGTGGCGACTTGAACGACTGCCACACCGGCCGCATTGGAAAGCGACACGCCTCCGTTGACGAAATCGCGTTGCTCCCAGCCAACCGGAGTGAAGCGACCACAGACGGATTGAAGCCGATCCCTCCACTCTTCCAGGGGAGCTTGACCCCAGACCTCGGGAGTCCGGTCGCTGAATTCCTGGAGCTGCATGCGCGCCCCTCCCTAAAAGCGCCACTGAGCGGGCGATTTTGATAACATGTTAAGCAGCACGCATGCCGAGTCAACACCCCGCGGAGCGGTTGAAACAAGCGTGCCAGCTGACGAAAAGCGAGCCATCGATAGGGTAGAAGCTCTGACCTGGTTCACCGTCGAAGCTTAGGCCAGATAGGCGCTATGCAATATCTCCGGATTTCCAACCAGCTCTTTTGCTTCGCCCGAAAAGCAAATCCTTCCGCGCTCCATCACGTAAGCCGCATGTGAGATCCTGAGCGCGATATGGGTAAACTGTTCGATCAGGAGCACACCGACCCCCTCCGATGCGAGCTTCTGAAGCACGGGAACGAGGCGGGCGACGACGACTGGCGCCAAACCGAACGACAGCTCGTCCGCAAGGAGAAACCGCGGTTTTCCGACGATCGCTTGGGCGAGTGCCACCATCTGCTGTTGCCCGCCGGACAAGTCACCCGATCGCACGCGCAGGCGCTCACGCAGCTCCGGGAATGTATCGAGCGCAAGTGCGAGCGCCGACTGAAGTTGAGCACGCGTGAGCTGGCAGCCCGCCACCTTCAGATTGTCCTCGACGCTCAGGTCGTTCAGTACCTGATGCCCTTCAGGCACGGCCGCAACACCGTTCGCACGCACGCTATCCGGTCTCTGGCCCACGATTGACTGGCCGTCCAGCGCGATGACGCCGCTGGAGACCGGCAAGACGCCCGCGATCGCAAGCACCAGGCTGCTCTTTCCCGCGCCATTAGCGCCGAGCAGCGCGGTAATCTTTCCCGGCGAAACCGTCAGATCGACGTCATGCAGGATCGCCTTGCCACTGCGCGCGACGTTCAAGCGCTGCACTGTCAGCCCGGTGCTCACGCGCCTTCCTCCAAGACTCCGAGATACGCGGCCCGGACCTTCGGATCGGCAAGCACGTCCGGGGGCGGGCCATAGGCAATCGGCGAGCCGAAATCGAGCACCAATGTCGCCGTGCAAGTTGCCGAGATAAGATCGACGTCGTGATCCACCAGCAACACCTGCGCGCCGCAGTAGCGGTGAACATCCCTGATGATCCGACGCAAATGCTCGCTCTCGTCCTGCGCGAGGCCAGCGCCTGGCTCATCCATCATGATCAGACGCGGGCTCCCGACTGTCGAGCGCGCGATCTCGACCATGCGCCGTTCAAACGCATTGAGGCTGCCTCCAAGCACATTGGCCTTGGCGCTGAGACCGACGAAATCCAGAGCCTTCGCGATCAGCGCCCTGCGCGGTTGGTCATCGGTCGGCACATTATCGAGCACGGCGGCGACGTTATCGGCGGCGCTCAGATTCTCGACCACTTGCTCGTTCTGGAAAGTGCGACGGATGCCGAACGCGGCGCGCTTGTGGACGGGAATGCCCCTCAGATCCTCGCCGTCCACCTGGACCGAACCCGCCGCAGGACGAATGAAGCCGGACAGCACATTAATGAGCGTCGTCTTGCCGGCCCCGTTGGGCCCAACCAGTCCTGTGATCGGCGCCGGCAGGGTTGCGGTCAAGGCGTTTAGACCCCGCACGCCACCAAACAGCACTGTCAGATCGTGGATCTCGATCACGCCGCGGTCCTGCCATTGCCCTTGAGTAATTTGCCGGCTGCCCTAAATGCATCGGCAAGTTGGCCTGCTATGCCCTGTGGAGCGGTCATCAGGGCGTGCAGAAGGCCGACGCCGAAGGCCATGGTCGCGATATTGCCGTCGACATGAAACTCGTTCAGCAAAGCGGGGAAAGCCCGCAACAACAGCCCGGCGATGATCGGCCCGCACCAGGAATAAGCGCCCCCGACAATCGTCAGCGCGAATAGCATGATCGACTGGCTGGCCGGGAAAGCGCTGCCGTCGAGCTGACCCACGCCGCCCGCGAGCAATCCTCCGGCGATGCCCGCGAGGAAGCCGGCAAGAGCGAAGGCCCAGACCTTGTACGCGACGATGTGGACGCCTCCCGCCAGCGCACAGACTTCACCACGGCGAATCATGGCCCATGCGCGGCCGGGTCGTCCGCGAACGTGCGCCAGGACGAGGAGATAGCAGAGCGCCGCGATGACAACGGTGTAGCGGAAATAGGCCGGGTCATTCTGCGCAAGGAACGGGCGAACCATCATGACGCGGGCCCCCGTGCTCTTGCCGAGAATGCCCGTGCCGCCATCGGGAAACCCAAAGGCACTGATCAGCACCTGTATCGCTCCCGCCATCATCAGGGTGATGATGGCCAGATACAGCCCACGCATCCTGAGGGCGGGGAGCCCGACGACCAAGCCGACAAGCGCCGCGGCGGCTCCTCCCGTCAGAAGCGCCAGCTCGAATGGCGCGCCCATTCCGTGCGATATTCGCAGTGCGAACCATCCCCCGACGCCGAGCAGGCCGAATTGCGCCAGCGAAACCATGCCGAGCTGCGCAAAAAGAACACTGACGCTGAGGCTCGCGACCACCAGCGCCGAAACCGAAATCATGACCCGGAGCCAATAGCCGGTCAGGAACGACGGCAGAAAATAGAGGGCCGCAAGCGCGCCTGCACAGAGAGCGATCTCCCGCAACGGCAATCGACTGGAGACGACGAGCGAAACCCTTTCAAGACTTCGATCGGTCACTTCGCGATCACCTGTATACGAAGACAGGCTTGCGCTGCATCCACAGCATCGCACCGACCGCGAAGATGAATGGAGTAGCCGAACGGAACGGGCCTATGACGGGGACGGGTGTCAGAAGCGCTTCGCAAACACCGATCGCAAGGGCGCCGGCGACCGTTGCGGGAAGCGAAGCAAAGCGCCCGATCACCGCGGCCGCAATAGCGGGGATGACGGCGAATGTCAGAGCTTGCCCACTCAACCGCTGCAAGTCGGCGAGCAGCACGCCACTCACTCCCGCCAGTACGCCGGAGATGACCCAGGCCCAACCGTCGATTCGAAATACGCGCACGCCGAGCATCGCGCTGAGCTCACGATTGCTGGCGAGCGCGCGCATCTGAAGACCCATCCGGCTGTACGAGAGAAACAACATGACGACAGCCGTCACCGACACCCCAAGACCGAACGCGATGGCACGTGTCAGTGTGACATGCACGCCAAGAAGCTCGAAGCTCATGGTGTCGGTCGGCAAGCGCAGGCGACGAGGCGCTTCTCCCCAGAGATAGCCCATGAAGCCAAGCAATATCAGCGCAAAACTCAGCGTTGCCACCGCACGCGTGATCGGGTCGGTGGAGACCACGCGCGTCGCGATCACACTGCCATAGGCCAGCGAGAGGATCGCTGCGACCGCTACCCCCACCAGCCATGACAAGGCCGCCGGGCCGCCATGCTCCACTATCGACCAGGAGATAAAGGCGGCGAGGGCGCCGACGGCGCCCTGAGCAAAGTTGACGACGCCCGAGGCTCGATAGAGCACGACAATGCCGACGGCCGAGAGCACATAGGTCGCAGCCAGGGCGAGACCCGATACGAGGAACGGCGTGAAATCGGGCATGGTGACTTACTTCGCGAGCCCGATGGTCTTCTCGTATGCACGCACGTCATCAAGTTCGGGATCTTCCGACTCGATGCAGGTCGGCTTCGGTAGCAATTTTCCGTCCTTGACGAGCGAGACCGGTCCCGCATGGTTGGCGTTGTGACGGGGCCCATCGCCGATGTACCAGGGCGAGCACAACATGTCGCTTTCGAAACGCTTCACATTGCGCAGAGCCGCCGTCACCGACTGCCGGTCGGTCTTTGCGGGATCCATCTTCAGCAGGGTTTCTGCCGTGACACGGGCAGCGAGATACCCGGCCTGAGAGAAGGTGTCGCGCGGGTCCGAGGCTTTGCCGTACTTGTCCATTACCGCCAGCCAGTTCTTCATATCCGGCGTCCCGGCGTCGGCAGCCTTCAACTCCATGTCGACCGTGACCTTGCCGTCCCAGTACTTGCCGATCGCGCGGGGAAAATCCAGATTGTAGAGCGACGCCGGGCCGGTGAAGTGCACCTTGTCCGCCAGCCGCTGCTCCTCTGCCGCCGCGAAGATCGGAACCGCCATGCCCTTGGGCGTACCCACGCTGATCACGTCGGGCTTGAACGTCATCGCCTCGAGGATGATGGATGTGGCATCCAGGGAGCCCGGATCGAAGGCGATGATCTTTCCGTCGCCGCCTTGCTTCTTGATCCACGCGACCGCTCCGGTGCAGGACCATTCGCCAACGTTTGGAATATTCGGGGCTATGCAGACCAGGCGCTTGATTTTTCCAGGGTAGGATTGCGCGACATCCATCACCGCCTTGGTATTGCTGACGCGCGGGCCGGCATTGGTCGGCGCGTAATTCTTCTGGAAGAAGCAATCGCGGGGCACGCCGACGCCGGCGATCACCATGATGCCTTCCTTTTCGTAAAGACCCTGATTTGCGCCGCAATCGACGAAGCTCATATTACCGACCAGGACGACTGCCTTCTGGTCCCGGATGAGTTTGGCTGCGACCTGCGAGGACTGTTCCGGATTCCAGGCGTCGTCCTCGAGCAGATATTTGATGGGGCGTCCGTTGACGCCGCCATTGGCGTTGAGGCACTTGAAGTAAGCTGCCGCGGCCAGGCCCGACGAACTGAAGTTATCGGGTCCCGTGATGCTGACGATGCCGCCGATGACAATCGGCTCGCCGGCGGCCGGCTTGCCGGTATTGGCGCCACACCGAGGATCGGCGGCATAGGCCGCGCCGGCCAGGCACGACACCAGCGTCCCAACGATGATGGCCAAGAACGCACTTCTAGATTTCATCAGTGTCCCTCCCCGTGACAAATCCGTGCCGCCCTTTTGGCGCGCAATCGTCGGGCTTGCCTCTTGACGGACTTCGCCCAACGAACGGACAATAGGCCTGCCCCGCGCGACCCGTCTTGGACTCCGACGCAGCCGCTGTAGGACGCAAACGCGCGATTGCGGAACCGACGAGACCAGCTATTGGAAAATCAGGGACGGAGTCTATGTCGTCACCTGGCGGGAGATCCTGATCGATCTGGCCGCGGTGTTCGTGTACGACATGGCGGCTTGCCGCAGCACCGGCTGCGCGTGGGGGACGCCCGGCGGTCTCACCGAACCGCGGCATATCCTGACGGGCGCGGTTTTCGAGAAGCTGCATGATGCCGGTTATCCTGCGGACATCGAGCTCGTCTGAGACGAAGCAGCGTGGCGCAATTTGCGCCAGCCGGGGCTTCGCTGATAGCATTCCGGCACTGCCACATTCTGCACGGCTGATCCATGAGACGCCGCGCCCTCTTCTCTCATTCCGGGACTGAACATGCGCAAACTTCTGGCGACTTTGGTCATCGCATCCTGGGCTACTGTAGCTCACGCACAGAAGGCCGATCTCATCGTCACGAACGCAAAAATCGTAACGCTCGATTCTGCATCGATGGTCGCGCAGGCTCTCGCTGTCCGCGAAGGCAGGATCGTTGCTGTCGGTGGCAACGATGCGGTGGAAGCCCTGGTCGGGTCGGCGACACGCCGCGTCGACGCCGGTGGCCGCACCGTCATTCCGGGGCTGATCGATTCCCATATTCACGCGGTGCGCGCCGGCCTTACCTACGCAACGGAGGTAAACTGGATCGGTGCACGGACCATCGGCGAAGCGATGGACCGCTTGCGCCAGGCGGCCAGGGCGCGTCCGGCATCCTGGATCATCGTGGCGGGTGGCTGGAGCGAGTTGCAATTTGCCGAGAAACGACGGCCAACCCTGGCCGAGGTGATGTCCGCCGTTCCTGACAGCGCGGCCTACATCCAACTCTTCTATTCGGCAGTGCTGATGACGCCGAAGGCACAGGAAACACTCGGGATCTCGGCGGAGCGCCTACCCGCCGGCATCATGGCCGAACGCACACCATCAGGCGACGCCACAGGCTGGTTCACCGGCACGATCATCAGCATCTCGGCACTCTTCGACCGCCTCCCGAGGCCGAGCTTTGAAGACAACATCGCCGGGACTCAACAGTTCTTTTCTGAGCTCAATCGTCTTGGAATTACCGGTGTCGTGGACCCCGGTGGTTTCAGCATCTATCCGAGCCACTACGCTGCATTGCAGAAGCTTTGGCGTGAAAAAGCGCTTTCGGTGCGGGTCGCCTTCAGCCTCTTCGCCCAGAACGTCGGCGCGGAATTCGAGGAGTACAAGAATCTCACGCAATTCCTGCCGATGGGATTTGGCGACGACATGTTGCGATTCAACGGAATCGGCGAGCGGATAACCGCAGGCATGTATAACAACAATGCTCCCGATGCCGCCGCAAAGGACAAGTTCCTTCAGATTGTTCGCTGGGCGGCGAAACAGGGGCTTTCCGTTACCATCCACTGGCCGGAAGATAAGTCTGTTCATCAACTCCTCGATCTCTACGAGGAGGTAAACAAGGAAACGCCGATCGCGCCGCTTCGCTGGTCCATCGCACACCTCGACAACGCCTCACCCGAAACTCTTGTGCGCATGAAGGCGCTTGGTCTCGGCTGGACCATGCAGGATGCCCTGTACCTGGGAGGCGATCGTATCGCGGCGCAAGCCGGCGAGGCTGCGCGACGTATGCCGCCAATCGTTACGGCGTTGCGCGCTGGCGTGCACGTCGGCGCCGGCACGGATGCGCATCGGGTTGCATCCTACAACCCGTTCGTCGCACTGCAATGGATGCTCGACGGCAAGACGGTCGGCGGGCTATCGACGCGCGGACCGGACGAAACGCCCAGTCGCGAAGATGCCTTGCGGCTGTATACGGTAGGCAGCGCGTGGTTCTGCTTCGATGAGATGCGGCGTGGGACACTGGAAAACGGCAAGCTCGCCGACTTCGCCATTCTCAATCAGGATTTCATGTCGATACCGATTGAGCAGATTGGCGCTACTGCGTCTCTGCTGACGGTCGTAGGCGGCAAGGTTGTCTACGCGACGGATGTTTTCTCAAACGTGAAATGAGAGCTGGATGCCTCCATGGAGGCGAGCGACCAGCGGATTGCGGTCGCTCTCCTCCGACGGGCTTGCACAGGGTGACGTGGATCAGATCGTGATCCCTACCCGTCTCAGCCCCACTTCATTTCGCCTTTGGCGACCTTGGAGCCGATGTCGAGGGCGACGCCCATCCCGAGATTGGGAAACCGCGCTTCCATCGCAGCTTTCAGCGCCGCGCTGTCCTTGGCCTTGGTCAATTCCTCTTCGAATGCGACCAGATAGGCCTTGGTATGCTGAACGCCTGAAAGATCGGTTGCAGCATCAGGCTTCATATGGCCGGCCACGACGACGGCCGGCTTGCGGGCGGCAATCCTGTCGAGGTTTGCGATCCAGGCAGCGCGAATATCCGCTGTCGGCGTGTCGGCGGTCCAGACGTGGACGCCGGAGAAGATCATGACACCGCCGAAAACAGCCTTGAGCGACGGCACCCAGAGATAGCGACGGTTGGCCAAGCCTTCCGCGGCGATGATTTCGATGGTCTCGCCGTCAACCGTCAGAGATGGACCGTCAAACGCCTCTGGCAGAACGACATCGGAGAGGGTCTGCGGGCCGTTCTCCTTGAGCTGCGGTCCCCATACGGCAAGCTTCTTCTCGACATTGCCTTTGATCGCCTCGAGCGTTGCCGCGGCGGCAATGACCTTCACACCCGGAAAGGCGTCGCGGACCGGCTTCAGGCTGAAGTAATAGTCCGGATCCGACTGGCTGATGTAGATCGCAGTGAGCTTCTTGCCGCTCGCCTTGATCGCGTCGGCCAACGCACGGCCATCCGGATAATTGAAGCCGCCGTCGACCAGGAGGGCTTCGGTCGGACCGGATAACAGCACCGGAGCGCGGAAGAATCCGTTGGGACCCGCCGGAAAATGCTTCCAGCTCAATTTGGATTCGGCGGCATGGCCGAACTCCGCTGAGGCAAAAACGGCTGTTGCGCCGGCCGCAAGGGTTGTCATTACGATATCTCTCCGGGTGTACATCTGGATCTCCATTTGGTTTTTGCGAAAACGATCGAACGGTGCCGGGAGGCAAGTGAAGTATCCCGGCGATCTCTACGTGAAAGCGGCGGAGCCCTGAGCGCTGCCGATCGGCGGGATCAGGCGGCCTGCAGCTGTGAAACGAGAAGGTCGAAGCGGCCAAACAGGAGGTTGCCGCGCAGCAGATGGCGTTCGGCGCCATCGCCCACGAGCAGTGCCGGAACGCCGGAAACGCCGAACCGCTGCATCTCGGAGCGTGCGGCCTCGAGCTGCCGGCGGTAGGCTTGCGTCAGTTCATCGTCCGGCGTTCGCACGCGTTCTGCCGCGGCAGGAGCTCCGATCGAGCGAAGGATGTCGCCGACCTCAGGCAGACTGCCAATGTCGCGTCCATCCACATAGCGCGCATGCTGAATCGCCTTGAGTGCTTCGAACTCCCTGGTGGGCTCCGTGACGCGCACGGCGACCAGGCCGAGGGTTGCCGGTGCCGAGTCGAACATGCCACCGGTCTTGCCCAGGACCTGGGTGCGGTAGATTTCGGAAAAGGGCTGGCCCGTGAGGCGCGCAATCCGTTCATCGTTCTGCCAGGCATAGGCCGCGAATTGCGCATCCATCGCGCGCGCGCCCTCGCCCGCGAACAGACCGGTCGGCACAAGCTCAAGCGCCACATCATCCCGCCGGGCGAGTTGTTCCAGCGCGGGGTGCGCGCCATAGCACCAGCCGCAGAGCGGATCGAATAGATAGGTCACACGCATGTTCAATCCCGCCGTCGATTTCGTTGACGGTGAGATAGGCGAATTCTATTCGTCGATAAATAGCATGTAATGCTACATACTGTGTGCTAATAACATACAATATGTTTCCGAGGGTGGGATATGGAATCGATCAATCTCAACCGCCTGGCGTACTTTGCGGCTGTCGTCGACGCAGCTTCCTTTACCCGCGCAGCGGACCGGCTCGGCATCACGAAGACCGTGGTCAGCCAGCAAGTCGCCAGGCTCGAGCAGGAACTCAAAACCGGCCTGCTGGTTCGTACCACCAGGCGTGTCGAGCCGACGGAAGCCGGCCGCTTGCTTCACGCACGATGTGTCATGATCTTGCGTGAAGCCGAAAACGCGTTCGCGGAATTGGCTCAGACGAATGCGGAGCCGATGGGCCTCCTGCGGATCGCTGCTCCAAACGATTATGGCTCATGCACGCTTGCGCGGCTGGCAGCGGCGTTTTCGCGAAAACATCCGGCCTGCCGGGTCGACTTGATACTGGCCGACAGCAAGATCGACCTCGTTGCGAACCAGATCGACCTGTCGATCCGCGTTGGCTGGCTCGACGATTCGAACCTGCAGACCAGGCGGATTGGGAGTTTTCGGCAATTGCTGGTGGCCGCACCGGGCGTCGTCAAGAGAGGCGCCGTGGTCCGGCCGGAAGACCTGGCAGCCCTGCCATTCGTTACCAACGGCGCGCTCAAGGAGCCGCTGCACTGGCACTTTACCAGGAACGATTTTGAGCGGCAGGCGGTTCGCATGAAGCAAACGCTGACCATCAATACAACTCCGGCGGTCCTCGCCGCGACCCTCGCCGGCGCAGGCCTCGCCGTGTTGCCCGATTTCCTGGTCATGGAAGACATCAAGGCCGGCCGGCTGATCCGCGTGCTGCCGCTATGGACGCTTCCGGCTGGCGGCATCCATGCCGTTTACCCGGCCGCGCGTTTCCGACCGCCCAAGGTCACCGCATTCGTGGCGATGCTGATGGAGGAGCACAAGCGCATGGAGCCGGCCAGGCTGAGGTAAGAGGGCAGCTTTCAGCCGTGCGAGACGTGAATTGAATGCTCGCTTTCGTGGTGATGGACCATTTGTGAACCGCTCACTACGCGATGGCGCGCAAAATCGTCGGCGCGTGTTGCGTCGGCGACGCAACACGAATTTTCGATCAAGAACGAAGTGAGGATCGACAAGAAGTTATTGATTTTATTGCATTAAGCGCAGCACCCGCGCTGGCGATCCCGGCATGACTCGAACATGCGACCTACGGTTTAGGAAACCGTCGCTCTATCCGGCTGAGCTACGGGACCGCGAACCCACTGAATCGGGCGGGTATCGGCGATTCCATACCAGAGCCGAAGCCTGATCGCCAGCCTGCGATTGCGCCGTGATTTGCCACGCGCAACCGCGGGAACCACTGGTGATTTGGTCCTGGAGCCCCGTTCCGATGAAATCGGAAACGGGACTCCGGATTCTTCTTTTGACGCGCTTTCCTGACGCGAACCGGACGCCGCTTCGCTGGAAAACGCTCTACACCGTCGAAATGCCGTCGATCGGGCTGACATCGCCGACGAACCGCAAAAGGTCGGCCATGGTGAAATCGCCCGGTGTCTTCGAGGGCAGCGTCGGTTTCCAGTTCTTGCCCTTGAGCCACAGATACGACTGGCGGTCGCCGTGCACGAGGCCGACGAAGACTTCGGCGATGATGGTGGCGCCGACCGGCCCGAGTTTTTCGCCGCCGCCGCGTTGCTCGGCCTCTTTCAGGATGTAGTACCAGAGCGGCGTATGCTCGTGCAGGCCGTGTTTCTTGGCCACCGCGCCGTCGGTGCCCTTGGCGATTTCGGCCGACGTCAGCGGATGCTTGATCCGCATCGCCCTGGCGACGTCCTGTCCCGACGGCAATCCAAGCAGCACGCCGCGTTTCAGATTGCGGAACGGCAGGCTGCCGCCGCCACCCGGTAGCGTATGCAGTTGCGGCACCACGAACGGATCGAGCCTGCGCGAGGGATTGAGCCTGACGTCCGCGGGATTGGTGGCCAGCACGTCGAAGTAGCGCCGCCAGTCGATGATCCAGTTGCTGGAAAGCAGTGGCAGCGGCAGCGGCGGCGTCGGCGGATTGGGCGCGAGATCGCCGATGATGCCGCCGGACAGGCCGGTGAACTGGAACAGCAGGTCGAGCGTAGCCGGGATACCGCCGCCGCCGGGCGTGAAGATGCGATTGTGGCTGTAGACCTCGCGCACCATGCTGTGGCCGAGCCGGTAGGCGGCCGCGGAGAACTCGACCGGCATGTAGGGTATCTTCTTGAAGCGATAGAAGCGGCGGCCCTGTTCGAGGATTTTCGCCACGATGCCCTTTTCGGTGATGCGCTCGACGAAATCGTGCAGCACCATCCACTGATAGTGCCAGGTCACGATCTGGCGTGCCTCCGCAAAAATCTCGCCGGCCGGCGTTCCCTTCGCCGCCAGCTGGTCGCACACCTTGTTGTGGAATTTCAGCATCGCCAGATGCGTCTGCGCGACCACGAGGTTTTCGTCGTTGCGATGATCGCCGATCAGCGCAAAGCCTTCGGGGCTGCGCGGCAGATCGTTGCGATGATCGCCGGTCACGTTGCCCAGCGGCACGTTGATCGTCTTGCCGATCAGCAGCTTTGGACCCGGGGTCTTGCCGTCGAGGTCGCCGGGATTGCGCGCGTAAAGCTGGCGGCTGCCGTCCGGACCGAGACCATAGACATTGTCGAGATCGAGCGCGGGGGTGCGGAAATTCTCCACCGCATTGGGATCGGCCGCCTTGTCGCCGAACGAGGTCAGATCGAGCGTGATATCGTGATCGACGAACTGGCCGAGATAGGTGAAGCCGGCCGGCACCTTGGTGTTGTTGCCGGCAGGGTCGCCGGGGTTCGGGTCCTTCATCGCGTCCGCGAGTTCGCGCAGCGGACCGTCATCGACGACCAGCGGATCGAGGGTCGGAAACATTCGACCGAACATGCCGGGATCGTCGTGCCCGGAGAGCGTGTCGAGAAACTGCCGGGTCGGATGTCGGCCAGCTTTGCCATGGCCGGGCTGGACATTCACTTCTGTTGCCATCACGTTTTCTCCAATCAGGAAAATGCTGCGAGGAGAGGGGCGCCAGTGATCAGTCTCAGTTCTCTAAAATGCGAATGGTATTTTCGCGCATCGCCCCTCTGGGTGAGAGGCTGAGTCTATAAACTCATAGATTGTCGCGGACTGTTGCGTGGTTCACACTTCGCCGCGAAGTTTGCGTCATAGCGCTCAGGCGATCTCGAACTGCTTGCGAATTTCCGCGTCGGTGTAGAAGCAGATGCCGCCGTCGAGATCGCGCACCAGCCATTCGCCGAGATAGACGATTTGCGCGCCGCTCTGCCGCTCGTGTCGAAGTTCGAGTTGGCCATCATCGTTGCGCTGAAGCGAACAATTCGACTGCACCCAGCTCGGCCATTCGTACAGCGGCTGCCCGGTGAACTGCCATGCGATCAGTGCCGTATTGCTGGGACGGGGCTTCAACGTGAGTGTGCTGGCCACAATGATCTCCGCAAGGGTGAATCCATAAGCGTGACGTTCCGCATTCCGACAACGCGCGGGAACCGGAAAGGTTGGCTCGGTTCCCGGAACTTTCGCCCCGAGTCGGCTCCTTGCCTATGCGTCTTTGGGATAGGTCCGGGATCATACGGGCAGCTGCCGCGGCAGGCGCCGCAGCAGATTTGGCCAAGCTGGCACCGATCGCAGCCGAAACGTTTGGGAGGATGGAGGAGTCGCTACGCCTTGATGTTGTTCTCGCGCACGACCTTGCCCCAAGTGCTGACCTGCTTGGCGAAGAACGTGCCGAAATCCTTGGCGTCAGCCAGCAGCAGCGTCATCTGCTGGGTTTCGCGCAGCTGCGCTGCGATCGCGGGCTCGCTCAAAATCTCGCGGACCGATTTGGCCATGCTCGCGATCACATCCGATGGCGTGCCCTTGGGCGCGAAAATGCCCCACCACGCCAGTGTCTCGAAATCGGGGAAGCCGGCTTCGATCGCCGTCTGGGTGTCCGGCAACGAGGCCATCCGCTCGCGCCCGAGCTGCAGGATGGGACGCAGCGTGTTGGTTCCGAGCTGCGCCGTGATCAGCGCTGCCGAACCAATGATGAGATCGACGTGGCCGCCGAGCACGTCATTCATGGCAGGGCCGCCGCCGCGGTAAGGCACATGGATGATTTCCGCGCCGGCCTGCTTGGCCAGCATGGTCATCGCCAGATGGCCGAGCGTGCCGATGCCGACGGATGCGTATTTGATCGAGCCGGGCTCCTTTTTCGATGCCGCAACGATATCGGCAAACGTCTTGAACGGACGGCTGGCGTTGGCCGCGAGCACATAGGGCGCGGTGCCGACCAGGAACACCGGCGTCAGATCCTGCTCGACGTCGACCTGCGGCTTTTCGAGAATGGCGGGAATCACCGCGTGCGAGTCGAACGTCACCAGAAACGACGTGCCGTCCGGCGGGCTTTTCGCGACCTGCGCCGCACCGAGCGAACCGGCGGCGCCCGACTTGTTCTCCACCAGCACGATCCGGCCAAGCTTGGTCTGCAAATGCGACTGCAGCAGGCGGGCCAGCGCGTCGGTGGAACCTCCCGGCGGGAATGGCACCACCAGCGTCATGTTCTTCGCCGATTGGGCCAGCGCCAGCGACGGCGCGAACGAGAATGCGGCTGACGCCGCCAGCATCGTACGTCTCGTGATCTTCTTCATTTCTCTCCCCCTGATTGTTGCTGCGTTGTGTTTCTTGTTCGCAGATCTATTGATTACCAAAGCCCGATCCGGGCTTCTTGTATTCCGGCCGCGGCGGACTGAAGACATCGAGCACGCGGGCGCCGTCCGGCCCGGCGCGCATGGTGTGCGGCACGTTGCCCGGCGTGCGCCAGAAATCGCCCTTCTTCACCGTGATTTCCTCATCACCCTGCACCCGCACGGCCGAGCCCTCGAGCAGCACGCCCCATTGTTCCTCGGGATGATGATGCAGGGTGCCTTGCGCATGCGGCGCCAGCGTCACCACCGACAGCATGGCCTGCTCGCCGGCAAAGATGCGCGTCGTGACGCCGGCCGCGAGATCGCGAAACAGGCCGTCGTGCGGGTCATCCAGATTGTGAAACTCGTCCCTCTGGCTCATCGTCACTCCCCATATGTTCGTTAGATCCCGATCATGATTTGCCGTAAGCGCCCTGGTAACGGCCTTCGCGGATCGCGATCAGCGTTTGCTCTTCCCGCGCCGTCTGGGCACGGACCGCCTCGAGCAAGGAGGGTGCGATCGCGGCCGGAAACGACACCACGCCGTCGTCGTCGCCGACCACGATATCGCCGGGCGATATCACCGAGCCGCCGATCGAGACCGGCACGTTGATTTCGCCCGGACCGCTCTTGTAAGGGCCGCGGTGAATAGCGGCGCGGGCAAAGCATGGAAAGTCGGACGCGGCGAACGCAGCGACGTCGCGGATCGCGCCGTCGATCACATAGCCCGCCGCGCCGCGATATTCGGCGATGGTCTTCATGATCTCGCCGACCAGCGCCCGGCTTTCGTCGCCGCCGCCATCGACCACGATCACGTCGCCGGGCCCGACCAGTTCGAGCGCCTTGTGGATTGCCAGATTATCGCCCGGCCGGGTGCGGACAGTGAAAGCCACGCCCACCAGCCTGCCGCTGCGATGGAACGGCCGCAGCCCCACCGCTCCGGGCAGCCGGGCGAGGTTGTCGCTGATGATGGAGGTCGACGCACTCCGAAACGCCTCGATCAAATCAGGCGTCGGCTTTGGCACGCTTTCCATGGCCATCGTAACGCTCATGCAAATGGTTCCCCGCTTGTATGCTTGTTCTTGTTCTCGGAACTCATTGATCTCGGCAAGTCGAACAGATCAAATACCATTTTGCACAAATTGACACGCCCAAATTCTACTTGGTTCGGCGCAGACCATCTCTTCGATGTTGTATTTACTCAGCAATTTTGACAGTGCCCGCCTGTGTTCCCTTGGTCACAGCAAAGACAAAGCGCGCAACCGCAGCATGAAATTAGAACGGTTCCGGGGTGACAAGGCCTGTCAAAATGGCGACAATCGGTTTAATCCGTGTCGATAATTCAGTTCGTGGAACCTGACCAGGGAAATGCTGTCCGTGATCGCGTCACGATCATCATTGTTTGCTGTTGCCGCCGTCGCCGGCCTTGTCGTGCTGAGCCCGGTGCGTGCGCATGCGCAGTGGTGGCGCGGCACGCCGGTCGATTTCGAATCTTGCGCTGACGTCGCCGAGAAGGCCAAGACCAAGGAAGACAGGACCGCAGCGCTTGCCGAATGCAACGCGAAGTTCGCCGGCCGCCGCAAGCCCGGTGGCGGCTACACCTATTACGACTTCATGCAGGACCGGACCTTCGATATCGCCGGACCGAACCCGACGCCGGAAGAGCAGAAGAAGATCGACCAGCAATATACCGCCTATCTCGAAAGCCAGCGCCGCAGCAGCATCGCCGAGGCCTTCACCGCCAAGCAACAACAACAGCAGCAGCAGGAATCGCAGCGGGTCGTGCAGCCGGTGGCGCTGCGAACCGAGGTCGAAAAAATCCCGGTGCCGGTACCAAGCCCGGTCAAGCAGGCCGCGCGCATCAAGGCCTCCAACTGCGCAAAAGATTCGTTCTCCTGCGAATGGCCTAGGTTGTCGCAAAGCATCGACGACTTGAAGAAGCTGTTTAACCCCGCGCCGAACAAGCCGAAGCGGAGCTGAGCCTCGCTGTCGTCCCGGCCTTGAGCTCAGATGCGCAATTGCGCATCGGGGGACCCATACGCTGCGGCCAGCGTTATTGGAAAAGGAAGACAACGACCAGCGTATTAAAACAATGACCGGTGGTGGTTATGGGTCCCGGCTCAAGGCCGGGACGACACCGTCATTTCCGGCATCGCATCGCAGACATCGCCCGCATCAACAGGATCAACTCGCAGGCGCCCGCCTGGTCCGGCGCGGCGGCTTCTTTACTGGCGCGACCGGTGCATGGGCCCGCGCCGCGGCTGCTCGCTGCTCCTGCAGCCGCGCCTCATACCCCGGCGACGGCGTCGCAACCGGCGGCACAGCATAGGCGGGAATCGCCGATACCGCGCCGAGAAAGGCAGCAATCGCCAGTGGCGCTGCGCGTGATGGTTTCATACCGCTTCTCCTGTCAATTGCTCTAACGCACGTCGGTGGCTTCATCCTTCGAGACGGCGCTTTGCGCCTCCTCAGGATGAGGTCTTATAGATAGGTCTTATAGACGAGATCTTAGACCCTCATGGTGAGGAGCGCGGCAAAGCCGCGTGTCTCGAACCACGAGGCCTCGAATGCGCGGCAAAGCAAAACTCGTGCAGCATCGGCTTCAAGGCAACAACCTCAGCTGCGAATCTCATCCGGCGTCAGCCCCGGCGAGCCCTGGCCGGCGGCCTCGGCTTTGCGGATCAAGTCCACGACCCGGCGCGACAGCGGGACGTCCAGCCCGCGCCGCTCGGCGATCTCGGTGATGACGCCCTGAAAATAGTCGATCTCGGTGCGCCGGCCGCGCTGCAGATCCTCCCACATCGAGGAGCGCGCCTCGGGATCGATCTTCATCGTCCGCCCCAGCATGGCTTCGAAGATCATGTCCGGCAACCGCAACAGCGGCGGCATCCAGCCCGCGGGGATCGGCGTCGGCGATACCGGCTTGATACCTTCGGTGCGGATCGCCGCCAGGCCTTCGGCCATCTGGTCGGCAAACAATCTCCGCCACGGCCGTTGCGCGAGTTGGCGGCGCAGCGGCAGATCGGCCAGCGCGTTGAGAGCGTTGTTGAGATTGACGAGCAGCTTGCCCCATTGCACGCCGTCGATGTTGCCGGTCGGGCGCATGTTCAATCCGGGCACTGAAAGGCTCGAAGCGGTACCGGCGGCGTCCTGTTCGATCACGATGTCGCCCGAGGTGGCGCGGTGAAACCGCCCGTCGCCGGCCGTGATCACGTTGAACGGCACCATGCCGCCGAGCACGCGCCGGCCGGGCAAGCGGTTGCGCAACACCGCGACGTTGCCGACGCCGTTCTGCAGGCTGACCACAACGACGTCAGGTGGCGCGTGCCGTGCGATGATATCCGCCATGTCAGCGGTATCAGCGCTTTTAACCGACACCAGCACCACGCCGGCATCCCCCAGGATCGATGGATCATCCGACAGCGTGAGCTGGTTCGCGTCAAGCGTTTGATCAAAGCCTTCAAAACTCGTCGGCCGCAGGCCCTTGGCCTCGATCTCGGCAATCACGCGCGGGCGTGCCAGCAGTGCGACACGGCGGCCGCCCGCCGCCAGCATGGCGCCGACGAAACAGCCGATGCTGCCCGCCCCCGCCACGCCAATCGTTCGGCCCGCATTCATTTTCAATTGTCTCTAATGCCCCGCCCTTCGATAGCAGAACCGTGGGGCGGTGCCTATCGAAGGCGCAGAACCCTTGTCAGGCCGCGCCTTGTAACCGTCATGGGCCACCGTTATGTTTCGCGCGGGGGCTGACACGCTGCAGGAGACGACCATGGGTTTACTCGACATACTCAACGGCATGCAGAACGGCCCGCGTGGCCCCGGCAACCCGAACGCGCAATCGGACAGCAAGGAAGGCATGTCGCCGATGACCATGGCGATCCTGGCCCTGCTGGCCTGGAAAGCCGTGAAACATTTCGGCGGCAGTCAGCCCGAAGCGGCGCCCTCCGCGCCCCCGAAAATGCCCGGCAACGTGACCGCGAGTCTGCCCGGCGGTTCGGGTGGCGGCTTAGGTGGCGCTTTGGGCGGCGGCGGTCTCAGCGACCTGATGAAGGGCGGCCTCGGCGGCTTGCTCGCGGGCGGCGCCGCCGGCAGCATTTTGAGTGGCGGTCTCGGCGACCTGCTCAAGCAATTTCAGGAGAAGGGCCAGGGCGACACGGCCAGTTCATGGGTCAGCAATGGCCCCAACAAGGAGATCGCACCGGGCGATCTCGCCAGCGCGCTCGGCGCCGACCAGCTCGAATCGCTGTCCTCGCAGACCGGCATGTCGCGCGATGACCTGCTGCAGGGTCTCAGCCAGTATCTGCCCGACGTGATCAATCATCTGACGCCGGATGGAAGATTGCCGAACGAGAACGAAATCTCGGGCCGGCTTTGACGACGCGATAACGCGGCGCGCTCGCGCGCCGCATCTCCCTCATAGAACATTGCAAAGGACCATCGCCATGGGCGGCATTATCTGGGTCATCGTCGTCGGCTTTGTCGCCGGAATTATCGCGCGGCTGCTGTCGCCCGGGCCGAACAATCCGAGCGGCTTCATCCTGACCACGGTGCTCGGTATCGCCGGCGCGTTTCTGGCCACCTTCATCGGCCAAGCGATGGGCTATTACAGCCCCAATCAGGGCGCCGGCTTCATCACCGCCACCGTCGGCGCGCTGATCGTGCTGTTCATCTGGAACCGGCTGGTGGCAAGCCGCGTGATTTCGGATCCGGGGAATAGGTAGTAATTGCTGTCGTCCCGGCCTTGAGCCGGGACCCATACTCCGCGGCCGCCGTTGTTTTGCGCGGTCTCTAACGCCGTCGCTCTTACCGATAAGGCACGGCGTATGGGTCCCGGCTCAAGGCCGGGACGACGAACTCACAGAATCAAATGCATGCCCGCATCCATGCGGACGAACTCGCCGGTCATCTGTCCCGACGCCGGCGAGGCGAGGAAGCAGACGAGCTGTGCGATATCCTCGGCCGTTGACGCGGTCTTCAGCGGCACCTTCGCTATCACGGAATCCCGCACCGCCTTGGCGCCGGCCTCGCCGCGGCCCTTGGTGAACCAGGGCGTATCGATATAGCCCGGGCATACCGTGTTGACGCGGATCAGCGGCGCCAGTGCGCGGCCCAGCGACTGCGTCATGGTGTTGAGCGCGCCCTTGCTCGCGGCATAGGCCACCGACGAGCCGCCGCCGGAGATGCCGGCCACCGACGACACGTTGACCACGGCGGAAGCCCGCCCGGCGGCTCTCGCGCCGGCTTCGAGCTGGGCGCGCGCGGCGCGGATCATCTGAAACGGGCCGATCGTGTTGACCGCGTAGATGCGCTGGAAATCCTCCGCCGTCAGATCATCCATCTTGTCGTGCGGCACATGTTTGGTGGTGCCGGCATTGTTGACGAGGACGTCAAGCCGTCCCCAGGACGCAGCTGCCGCGGCGATCTTCCTGCAATCCTCGTCGCGCGAGACGTCGCCCTGCACCACGATCACTTCAGCGCCTGCCGTGCGGCAGAGGTCGGCGGTCGCCTCTGCCTCGGCCTTGCTGTTGGAATAATTGACGACGATGCGCGCACCGCCCTTGGCCAGAATGGCCGCGGTCGCAGCCCCAAGACCGGATGCCGAACCCGTTACGATCGCGCTCAAACCATCCTTCGACATCCGCATTTCCTCTTTTTGTTTTGAAACTTTGTTCGAACCATCCGTTCCGCGTCTACCATATCGCGAGGCCAAGTCCCTGCAAATCGGAGAAATCCGCCGAGCGGAATTTATTCTTCGCCTGATGATCCCAACGCTGCCGCTCTGCCGCCCTCGCAGGCGGCCCTGCGGGCAGCGCTTGTCACGGCTATGGCTTTTCCGCATCATAAAGCGCAAGAAAAGAACGCACCCGGGGCGAGACCAGTGCCAATAAACGGTGCCAATCAAGATGAGGAACGCTGTGGCGGAGAGTGAGAACATTGTTGCCGAGACCGCGGAGAAGATCTTCGCCGATCTCGCCGACGCCCAAACCATCAATCGCGACAAGGACGGCGCATGGAAGGCCCCGCTCTGGCAGGCGCTGAGCGATTCTGGCCTGCCGCTGTCCTGGGTGCCGGAAGACTGCGGCGGTTCGGGCGCGAGTCTCGCCGAAGGCTTTTCCGTTCTCAGCGCCGCCGGACGTTTCGCGGTCGCGGTACCGCTGCCGGAAACGATGCTGGCGGGATGGCTGCTGGCGCAGGCGAAAATCTCTTCGCCCGACGGCGAAATGACGGTCGCGCCTGCAAGCCCGAAGGACCGCATCACACTCAATGCCGATGGAAGCCTGTCCGGCAAGGCCCGCGGCGTGCCGTTCGCGAAGGCCGCTAAGCATATCGCTGTCATCGCAGGTGACGCCAAGGGTCTGTCGATCGCGCTCGTCGATGCGGCCAAATGCCGGATCGACGCGGGCCTCGGTCTCGGCGGCGACCACAGCGATACCGTGACGTTCGACAAGGTGCAGCCGGTCACGACCAGGCCGACGCCGAAGGATTTCGAACAGACCCATCTGATGCTGATGGGCGGCGTCGCGCGCTCGCTGCAGATCGCCGGTGCGCTGGAATCGATGCTGGAAATTTCCGTGCGCTATTCCAACGAGCGCGTCGCCTTCGAAAAGAAGATCTCAAAATTCCAGGCGGTGCAGCACAACCTCGCCCGGCTCGCGGGCGAGTCGGCGGCGGCGCTTGCCGCGGCGACCTCAGCCGCGGATGCCATCGCCAACGCGACTTCATTCAACGACGAAGTGTTTCTCGAAGCGGTGTCGGCCAAAATCCGTTGCGCGGAAGCCGCCGAAAAGGGCGGCGGCATCGCCCATCAGGTGCATGGCGCGATCGGCTTCACCATCGAGCATATATTGCATCGTTACTCGCTGCGGGCGCTCGGATGGCGCGACGATTTCGGCTCCGAGAGCTACTGGGCGGTCGAGCTCGGCAAGCTTGTCGCGAACCGCGGCGCCGATGAACTGTGGCCGCTGGTGGCCTCGCGCTGAATTCATAACCGTTTGCCTGCATAGAGACGCACCATGACCGCAGCCCTCCGTTTCGATCCGATCCGCCTGCCGCCCGAATGCGAACAGCTTCGCAAGGAAGTGCGCGCGTTCCTCGCCGAGGAAATCGCTGCCGGCACCTTCGATCCGCACCAGCCCAACCGCGAGGACACCGACGCGCCGGAATTTTCCCGCCGGGTCGGCGCCAAGGGTTGGCTCGGCATGACCTGGCCGAAGAAGTATGGCGGCCATGAACGCTCGTTCCTCGAGCGCTATGTGGTCACGGAAGAGATGCGCGTCGCCAACGCGCCGACGCGGCGCTTCTTCGTCGCCGACCGCCAAAGCGGCCCGGTGCTGCTGAAATACGCGCCCGAGAATATCAAGATGGACATCCTGCCGCGCATCTGCCGCGGCGAGGTCTGCTTTGCGATCGGCATGAGCGAACCGAACTCCGGCTCCGACCTGTTCGCGGCCAAGACCCGCGCCACCAGGACCGACGGCGGCTATCTGATCAACGGCACCAAGATCTGGACCTCGTCGGCGCATATCGCCGACTACATGATCGCGATTTTTCGTACGTCGCCGCCCACCAAAGAGAACCGCCGCCACGGCCTGACGCAGTTTCTGGTCAAGATGAAGCAGCCGGGCATCGAGGTGAACCCGATCGGCCAGATCACCGGCCAGTACGAATTCAACGAAGTCGTATTCACCGACTTCTTCGTGCCCGAGGATCACGTGCTCGGCGAAGTCGACGGCGCCTGGAAGCAGGCGACATCGGAGCTCGCGTATGAACGTTCCGGCCCGGAACGCTTTCTCGAAACCTATTATGTGCTGACCGAACTGGTCCGCGCGGTCGGCAAGAACCCGGACACCCGCAGCGCCGAAGGCATCGGCCGCCTGGTGGCGCAGTTGCACACCATGCGGCGCATGTCGGTCTCTGTTGCTGGCATGCTGCAGGCCGGCAAGGAGCCGGTGGTGGAAGCCTCGATCGTCAAGGACATCGGCACGGTGTGGGAGCAGGCGCTGCCGCACCGGGTGCGCGACCTCGCGGCGTTCGTCGAGGAAACCGCCACCAACCGCGAGACGCTGGAAAAACAGCTCTCGTTCGCGATCAAGACCGCGCCGAAACTGACGATCCAGGGCGGCACCACCGAAGTACTGCGCGGCATCATCGCCCGCGGGCTGGGTTTGCGCTAGCGCGCGGCCTGGCTTGCGCTAATTCAACGAGGAAACAAAATGACAAAATACACGGATATCGGCGTCGAGAAGCACGGTCATGTCGGCCTGATCGAAATCCAGCGGCCGCCGCTGAACTTCTTCGACATCTCGCTGATCAACCAGATCGCGGATGCGCTGGAGGAGTTCGACAAGGATATCGAAATCCGCGCGTCGGTTCTCGCCGCCCAGGGCAAGGCGTTCTGCGCCGGCGCCAATTTCAGCGATCCGAAGCGGCAGGAGCAGGAAGCAGCCGAGGCGGAAGCAGCCAAAAAAGGCGATCCCGCCGACAGCCTCGGTTCGATCAACAGCCTCTATCTGCACGCGGTGCGCATTTTCCGCGCCAGGAAGCCGGTCGTCGCAGCCGTGCATGGCGCCGCGATCGGCGGCGGCCTCGGTCTTGCGGTATCGGCTGACTTCCGCGTCACCTGCCCCGAGGCGCGCTTCTCGGCCAACTTCACCAAACTCGGTTTTCATCCGGGCTTCGGGCTGACCACGACGCTTCCCGAACTGGTCGGCAAGAACAACGCGGAACTGATCTTCTACACCAGCCGCCGCATTACCGGCGAGGAGGCCACCAAAATGGGCCTCGCCAACCTCTGCGTGCCGCAGGATCAGGTGCGCGCCGAAGCCATGAAGCTCGCCGCTGAAATCGCCGAATGTTCGCCGCTCGGCCTGCTCTCGACCCGCGCCACCATGCGCGCCGGCCTCGCCGACCGCGTGCTGGCCGCGACCAACCACGAACTCGCCGAACAGTCGCGCCTGCGCGCCACCGAGGATTTCAAGGAAGGCGTCAAGGCGACGGCTGAGCGAAGGGTCGCGAATTTCAAGGGGCGGTGAGGTTTTCAAATGTCGTAGGGGATCGCTACTCTCTCAACACGTCGTTCCGGCCTTGAGCTCAGATGCGCAATTGCGCATCGGGGGACCCATACGCCGCGGCTTATCGGTGAGAGCGCTGAGGTGGATACTTTTAAAGACAACAAGCGCCGCGGAGTATGGGTACCGGCGTTCGCCGGGACGACCCGTGGTTAGTTCTTGCGTACGACTAACGCATCCACGATCGTCACGCCCTGCCCCTCGGCATGCACCAGCACCGGGTTGATCTCGATTTCCGAGATCTCCTGCGCATGTCGCGCCGCCAGCACCGACACTTGCGAAATCAATTCAGATAGCACGGCGACATCGGCCTTCGCCGCGCCACGAAACCCATTCAGCAGTGGCGCCGCCTTGAGCGATGCCAGCATCGCCGAGGCTTCCTCGGCACTCACCGGCGCCGGCCGGTAGATCACATCGCGAAACAATTCCGTGGTGATGCCGCCGAGACCGACCATGACCATCGGCCCGAAGACCTTGTCCGTCAGCGTGCCGACGATGATCTCGACGCCCTTTTTGGCCATCGGCCCGACCAGCACGCCCTGGATCGCGGCACCCGGCCGGTGTTGTCGCGCGTTGTCGAGCAGCATGCCGTAGGCGGTAAACGCCTCGCCCTTGGTCGCGATGTTGATGCGGACGCCGCCGACCTCGCTCTTGTGCGGGATATCGCGCGACTGGATTTTCATCACCAGCGGAAAGCCCGCGCGCGCTATGGCGGCATCGAGTTCGCCTCGCGCCGTCACCAGTATTTCGTCCGGCACCGCGATGCCGGCGTCACGCAGCAACGACTTGCTGTCGAACTCCGACAGCGCCGGTGTTTTCAGGTGTGCCGAGATATCGCGCGGCGGCAACGCGGCAGCTTCCGCCGGCGCGGCCAACTTGAAATTGGAATATTCCACCAGCTGCCGCATCGCGACGGCGACATGCGTCAGACCCGAGAACACCACGACACCGGATTTCGCCAGCTCCGTGCGCGCGAACTGCGACGGCAGCGTGTAGGAATAGAACACGATCGGCTTGTGCTGCGCCGCTATCACCGGCTTCAGCTCGGCCTCCCTGAACCACATCCGCACCTCGCTCGACAGCGACAGCACCACCAGAATGGCGTCGACCTCGTCGGAAGTCGCGAGCAGATCGATGGTCTTCTGCAAGCCGCCGCTGCTGACGCCCTGCGCGGTGACGTCGATCGGATTGCCGGCGGCGCCATAGGACGGCATCCATTGCTTGATCTGGTTCTGTATCGACGGCGACAGTTCCGGAACCTTCAGCCCCTGCATCGAGACGGTGTCGGCGCCCCAGATCCCGCCGCCACCGGACACGGTCAGCACCGCTACGCGGTCGCCCTTCGGCAATGGATTGGTCGTCAGCACCGCCGCGATCGTCACGGCCTCGTCGAGATCGTTGGAAACGATAAAACCGTATTTTGCGAATACCGCGTCGTAAGCCGCCGACCATCCCGCCATGCTGGCGGTGTGCGAGGCCGCGGCGCGCTCGCCGGCATTGGAGCGACCGACCTTTGTGACAATGACCGGTTTTCGCGTTTCCGCGGCGCGGCGCGCGGCGGCGAGAAACTTGTCGACGTCGCGGATGCCTTCGATGAACAGCAGGATCACGTCGGTGGCAGCATCCTGCACCATGTAATCCAGGAATTCGCCGGCGCCGAGATCGCTTTCGTTGCCGGCGCTGACGCAATAGCTGATCGCAACGCCGAGCGCCTTGGCGCGATGCTTGATGGCAAAGCCGATGCCGCCGGATTGCGCGACGATGGCGATCCGCCTTGTGGTCGCAACCAGCGGAACATGGCCCGGCTTGACGTCGACCGTCGGGCTGAAGGTGGCCGCGACCTTCTGCACTTCGCTGAGAAAACCCTCGGCATTGGGGCCTGAAATCCGCATGCCGGTGCGCTTCGCCAGCGCGGCGATCGCGTCCTGCATCGCGGCGCTGTCGCCGCCTTCCTCCGCAAAGCCGGAGGAGATGATCACGGCGTTCTTGACGCCGACCGCGGCACACTCTTCCAGCGCACCCACCACGGCGCGGGCGGGAATGACGATGATCGCGAGATCGATGGGTGCGTCGACCTCGGCAACGGTCTTGTAGCATTTGAGCCCGTCGATATCGGGATAGTTCGGGTTGATCGGATAGATCCTGCCCGGATACTCGTTCTTGCGCAGCATCGACAGCAGCCGCCCGGGTATCTTCTCCTGATCGCGCGAGGCGCCGATCAGCGCGATGCTGTCGGGCGCGAAGAAGCTGTCGAGCGGATGCGGCATTTTTCGACTCCGACATGGCCGGGCATAGCCGTCAAGGACGGCGTCGCTTCGCTCGCCTATGCCCGGCCATCCACGTCTTACTTTCCGCCGGACCTTAAAGACGTGGATGCCCGGGACAAGCCCGGGCATGACGACGACTGGGAGAGCACACGTCAATCACGCCACCAGACTAAACCTCACCCCGCACAGTTCAAATCCGTCGCCGGACACCTTGCATCCCTTCGCCCTGGCCGCATCCCGCACTTTTGCGATATCCGCGACCTCAAACGTCAACCCGCTCATCAGATCGGCAGACCCCTTGACGAAGTGGAAGCTGGCATTGGGCAGTTTCAGCTCCGGCGCGCCGCCGCCATTCTTGCTGACGGCGACACCGATGATCTTGCCCCAATGCGCAGCCAGCACCTCCGGCTCCGGGCTTTCCATCTCGACATCCGTCAGCGCCAGCGTCACGTCCTTGGCGATCGCCTTCTGCCAGTCGGGACCGGCCGGCGGATAGGTTCCCAGAACATCGTCGCTGCCTTCGGTGTGGTTGAACTCGATGAAGGCGGCGCGGCAATCGCGCGGGTGCAATTGCACGCCGTGATAGGGCGCGTGCGTGATGACGTTCGCGGTCCGCACGCCCATCGCGTTGGCGCGTTTGCCGTAGGCGTCGGGGTCGTCGCAGCAGAAGATCGCCATATAGCCGCCGCGACCGCCGTTCTTGTCGATGAAGCGTCCCGCCGCGGTGCCCGGCTGGAATGGCGCCACCACTTCCAGCAAAATGGTGTCGACCGGCAGCAGCGCATTCTCGAGGCCGTATTTGGCAACGTTGCCGTCACGGTAGCACTCCTTCAGCCCCATGATCCCTGCAATGTCCGAAATCACGGGCTCCAGCTTCGGCGCCACCAGGCAGATCTGCCGCAGCCTCATATAGCCTGCCATTTCCACGCCCTCTCAATGGTTCTGGAACACGGGCTTGCGCTTCTCGACGAACGCCTTGGCCGCTTCCTTGTGATCGAGGGTCTCGCCCGAACGCGAATGGTGGATCGCCTCGGCGTCAAAACATTCTTCCAGCGACATCGTCTCGGCGTTGTTGATGTTGCGCTTGATGTAGCCGAGCGTGATCGACGGGCCCTGCGCCAGCGACATCGCCAGATCATGCGCCACCGCTTCGACTTCGGCATCGGGCACCACCCTGGTCACCATGCCGAGGTTGTAGGCCTCCTGCGCACTGAGCACCGGCGAGGTCAAATACAATTCCCGCGCCCTGGCGCTGCCGAGCATCTGGGTTAGAAAGTACGTGCCGCCGTAGTCGCCCGACAGTCCGACTTTTGCAAACGCGGTGGTGATCTTGCACGAGGCGCTGGCGACGCGAAGGTCGCAGGCGAGCGCGATCGAAAGCCCGGCGCCGGCGGCTGCGCCATCGAGCTGCGCGACGACAGGCTTTTGCATCTGGTGCAGGATGCGCGAGACTTCCATGCCGCGGCGCAGGTTGACCATCTTGGCTTCGAACGACAGCGGCGCCCGCCCCTCCGCCATCGATTTGACGTCACCGCCGACGCAGAACGTGCCGCCCGCGCCCTTCAGCAGCACCGCGCGCACTTCGTGATCCTCGGCCGCGCGCCGCGCCGCATCGACGAGACCGCGCGTCATGTCCGGATTGAGCGCATTGCGGCGGTCGGGACGGTTCATGATGATGGTGAGCAGGCCCTGGTTGAGCTGCTGGAGGACCATTTCGTTCTGGCTCATGGGGTGTTGCCTTCGTTGTTATTGGTTGATTCCGTCATTCCGGGATGGTGCGTAGCACCAGACCTCAGATGCGCAATTGCGCATCGGGGAATCTCGAGATCCCCCGATGCGCAATTGCGCATCTGAGGTTCGCTTCGCGCCCCGGGATGACGGCCTTCGGCCGTCACTTCTTCACCAGCGGGCAGCGCGACAATTCCAGCGACTGGAACGCCTCGTTGCCGGGAATGGTGGCCAGCAGCTTGTAATCGTCCCAGCGGCCTTTGGATTCCGACGGCTTCTTGACCTCGAACAGGTACATGTCGTGCACCATGCGGCCGTCCTCGCGAATCCGGCCGTTTTTGGCGAACATGTCGTTGATCGGGGTCTCCTTCATGATCTTGATCACGGCCGCCGCATCGGTGGTGCCGGCAGCCTTCACCGCCTTCAAATAATGCGTGACCGACGAATAGGTGCCGGCCTGCACCGCCGACGGCACGCGCTTGATCCGCTCCATGAAGCGTTTGGAAAACGCCCGGGTCTCGTCATTGAGGTCCCAATAGAACGCTTCCGACAGCAGCAGCCCCTGCGAAGTTTCGAGGCCGACGCTGTCAATGTCGGTGATGAAGGCGAGCAGCGGCGATACTTTCTGGCCGCTCTTCATCAGCCCGAACTCGGCCGCCTGCTTGATGGCGTTGATGGTGTCGCCGCCGGCGTTGGCAAGCCCGATCACCTTGGCCTTCGAGCTTTGCGCCTGCAGCAGATAGGACGAGAAATCTGAAGTGTTGAGCGGATGCCGCACGGTGCCCAGCACCTTGCCGCCGGACTTCCGCACGACGTTGGTGGTGTCCTTTTCCAGATCCTGCCCGAACGCGTAGTCCGCGGTGAGGAAGTACCAGCTGTCGAGGCCCTGCTTGACGGCGGCCAAACCGGTCACGTTGGCCTGCGCAAATGTGTCGAACACATAGTGGACGGTATAGGGACCGCAGGCCTCGTTGGAGAGCCGGATCGAGCCCGGACCATTGAACATGTTGATCTTGCCGCGCGCCTTGGAGATCTCGAGCGCAGCAAGCGCGGTCGCCGACGCCGCCACGTCGAACAGCATTTCGACCCCCTGATTGTCGAACATGTCGCGGGCGATGTTGGCGGCGAGGTCGGCCTTGTTGAGATGGTCGGCAGCGACGATCTCGATCTTGCGACCAAGCACCTCGCCGCCGAAATCTTCCACCGCCATTTTCGCAGCCAGTTCGCTACCCGGCCCGGTGATGTCGGCGTAGAGCCCGGACATATCGAGGATGCCACCGAGCTTGAGCGGAGGCTTGGCCTGCGCCAGGGCCGCGGTGCTCGACATCGCCAAGGTAATTGCCGAGACAGCTGCGAAAATGCCCGTGACAACCCGTTTCATGAAGCCTCCCTTTTCTGGCTGCCGCATTGCTTGCGGCTTTCAATTTCACGCGGCGCGATCATGCCGCATGGCCCCCACAGCGGCAAGGCGCGCGCGCAACGCGTTGCGCATGCGTTTTTCCGTTAAGCGGAATGGTGCCTCACAAAGTTCGTCATGCCCGGCCTTGTGCCGGGCATCCACGTCTATGTTTCACTAGTGAGAGAAAGACGTGGATGACCGGGCATAGGCGAGCGGAAGCGACGCCGTCCTTCGGCTACGCCCGGCCATGACGCAAGAGAGGAAAGCGTCTCGAAAGGAACGAGGCCAGGAACGACGACTGTGGCCTCATGGTTCGAGACGGCGCAAGCGCGCCTCCTCACCATGAGGATAATGATGCGGTATGCTCGACTGCCAACACAAGGAGCCAACACCGACGGTATGAGACATCCGCACCAACATAGTCACGTCTCGCGCATCGCAGCCATGCTCATCTGTGGCTCGGTCGTCATGGCCGTCACTCCGGCAAACGCCGCCGGCTGCAGCTTCGAACCGCAGGGCGAGGGCCGTGTCACCGCCGTGCTGGACGCACGCACTTTTCGGCTCGACGATGGGCGTGAAGTCCGCCTCGCGGGCATCGCGCCTTCAATCAACGACAAGACGGAGGCCACCGCAGCTCTGTCATCGATCGTCACCGGGCACGAGGTGACGCTGCGCGGCGAGGACGACGCGCCGGACCGTTATGGCCGCCAGTCCGCCTTCGTATTCCTGCCGGGTTCCGAGACGACAGTGCAAAGCGAGTTGCTGCGTCGCGGCGAGGCGCTGGTTTCGACCGAAATGGCCAGCAAGGACTGCGCCGCGGAGCTGGCGGCCGGCGAGGCCGAGGCGCGGCAGGCCAAAAGGGGAACCTGGGCCGATCCCACGGCCATAAAAAACGCGGAAAGTCCCGGCGATATTTTGGCCGGGATTGGGCGCTTTACGGTGGTCGAGGGCAGGGTTTTGTCCGTGCGGCAGGCAGGGGCAACGACCTATCTGAATTTTGGCCGGAACTGGACACGGGACTTTGCTGTGACTATTTCAAGGCGCATGGTACCGGCGTTCGAGGCGGCCGGGCTGTCACCTAAGTCCCTCGAAAATCGACGGATTCGTGTCCGCGGCTATGTCGAGGCGCGCGGCGGGCCACGGATCGACGTGCTCCGGGTGGGGCAAATTGAAGTGCTGGGTGGGAACTGAAGGGTTTTCGAGCGAAGTGGGTACCGTTCGCGTGAAGAAAACGCGTCAAAACAGGATTTCGGGCGAGCCGATTGAATCCAACCGGATCGCACCCTCGATTCAGAAGAGAAGAGTGGGCTGACGTGACGCAGCGTTCAGAACGGCGCGAGGGGAGTACAGGCCGCCGCCTTTTGGCTGCGCCGGCCGTGCTGTGCGCTGCGTTGACGCTGTCGGCCTGCGGCAGCGTCGGCGGCCGGTTCGAGACCGCAACGCCGACGACGGCTACGTCGCCCGCCAAGCCAGCCCGCACCGTGGCGCAGACACCGGCGAGCGAGCGCGAGCATGAGCGTATCCTCTCCTCCTATGGCGGCGCCTACGACGATCCGAAGCTGGAAGCGCTGATCAGCAAGACCGTCGACCGGCTGGTCGCGGCCTCCGATCGTCCCGACCAGGCCTATCGGGTCACGATCCTGAATTCCGGCGCGGTCAACGCGTTCGCACTGCCGACCGGCCAGCTCTATGTCACGCGCGGCCTGATTGCGCTCGCCAGCGACACCTCGGAATTGTCCTCGGTGCTGAGCCACGAGATGGCGCACGTGCTGGCGAAACACGCCTCGATCCGCGACGACAAGGCAAGGCAGGCCGCCGTCGTCACCCGCGTCGTCACCGACATGAGCAACGATCCGGATCTCACAGCGCTGGCGCTCGCGAAGACAAAACTCACAATGGCGAGCTTCTCCCGCGCGCAGGAGTTCGAGGCCGACGGCATCGGCGTCGGCATTTCGGCGCGCGCGCATTTCGATCCCTATGGCGCTTCCCGCTTCCTGAGCGCGATGGAGCGCAACGCCGCGCTGAAGGCCGGCAAGACCTCGCTCGATCCCCGCGCGCAGGATTTCCTGTCGTCGCATCCGGCAACCCCGGAGCGGGTGCAGAACGCGCAGAACTCGGCGCGGCAATATTCGTCGCCGGAAGGCGGCGAGCGCGACCGCGAGACGTATCTGGCCGCGATCGACAACATCGTCTATGGCGAGGATCCCAGCGAAGGTTTCGTGCGCGGGCGACGTTTCCTGCATCCCAAGCTGGGCTTCACCTTTGCGGCCCCCGAGACCTTCACGCTCGATAACACCGCGCAGGCCGTGATCGGCGTCCGCGAGGGCGGCACGCAGGCGATGCGCTTCGACGTGGTACGGGTGCCGGCGGAGCAGACGCTCGGCGATTATCTCAATTCCGGCTGGATGGACGGCGTCGAGAAGGCGTCGACCGAGGATATCACCATCAACGGCTTCCCTGCCGCGTCGGCCTCGGCACATGGCGACCAGTGGCAGTTCAAGGTCTACGCGCTGCGCTTCGGCAGCGACGTCTACCGCTTCATTTTCGCCGCCAAGCAGAAGACCACCGAGAGCGAACGCAACGCGCGCGAGACCGTCAATTCGTTCCGCCGCCTGACGCTCGAGGAGATTCAGGCGGCACGTCCGTTGCGCATAAAAGTCATCACCGTGCAGCCCGGCGACACCGTGGAATCGCTCTCGCACCGCATGGCCGGCGTCGACCGCCCGGCCCAGCGCTTCCGCATCCTCAACGGCCTTGACGCCAACGCCCAGGTCAAGACCCGCGACCGCGTCAAGATCGTGGTGGATTGACGCGCCAAAGGCGCGTCATCCCCGATGCGCAGTTGCGCATCAGGGAGCGCGATGCGAACCCGGGATCTCGAGATTCCACCACTGTCCACTGTCGTCACGGACAAGCGAAGCGCGGTCTCAGATGCGCAACTGCGCATCGGGGGACCTACAACCACCGATGTAGGTTGTCGCACGACGCTGTGGCTCCAGCGGCTTCCAACAACACGCATTCGTGGCTATGGGTCCCCGCGTTCGCGAGGACGACGAGTGAATGTATGGCGAGCGCTGCCGTCTACTCGCTCACGACCAAGCCTCAGTGCGTCGTGGGCTCGAGAACCACGACCACGCCGGTCATTTCCGGCTCATGCGGCCTCAGACTGGTGAGCGTTGCATCGCTCCAGTCCGCGAGACTGACGACTTCGCCGCTTTGAGCATCGGTCTCGGGCGCTCCCGCAGGCTCCAGAACCTTGAGGCCGCGGCTGTCGAGGAAGAACGTATGATTCCCGAACAAATTGTTCAGTTGGGGAACTGCCGGGTGATTGTCGGGAAGAACCTCAGCATCGAATTGGCTCAGGGTCTGTTTAACCTGCGTCGAGTTCAGCTTCATTATCTACTCCATCCAGTTTTCGACTTTTAGCCCGTCTGCGTGTGCTCTCCTCCCGGACGCGAAACCAGGCTGAGAGCTTCCCCGGCCACGCCATCGCCGTCGACATCCCCGAGCGACAGGATGCCCACAAGGCGCTTGTGGCGATCCAGCACCGGCATACGCCGGACCTGGATCTCGCCCATGTTGAGCGTCACATCCTCGATGTCTTGATCGTCAAAGCAGTACTTGACGTTGGTCGTCATGACGTCACGGACCTTGGCATCCGGGCCCTTACCCACTGCAACACCGCGAATGGCGATGTCACGATCGGTAATCATGCCAACAAGCCGGTCATCATCGCCGACAGGCAGAACCCCCGCGTCAAGTCCCGCCATGGCGATCGCCGCCTGCTGGATCGTTTCGTCCGGACTGGCGACGTAGACATCGTGCGTCATTGCTTCGCTCACTTTCATCCGACAAACCCCTTTGTGCTTATTACAGGTCTTACAGGTCCTTGTTACAGGTCCTTGCCGGGCTTGCTCCCGCCCGGACTTGCCTGCCGCCGCATGTGTGGCAGACCAATCCTGGGCAAAGCCGATCCACTTCGTTCCCGATTGAACAATGCAATGGATCGGTGCAGCCGAGCCTTGCTTGCCGACTACCTCCATCGAATGAACCCGCTCCAGAAACGTTCCCGACCATCGCGGTAAACTTTAAATCGGCTACGGTCGGGCTTCCGTGCTTTCGCTTACATGTCTCTCTTCTCTCTCGCGTTAGCTGCCGCCGGACTTGCCGAAATAGCCGACCCGCGGCTCAGGCGGCGACAAGCCGCTCTATCTCGGCAACCGGGTGCGACGTCAGCTCCTTTGGAATTTCCGCGGTCACACGCGCGATGACCTCCGCGTGAAGCGCCTTGCGAATATTGCCGAGCACTTTCGGCGGCGCGATGATGATAAGTTTCTCGAAAAGATTGGCGTGAGCATGGCGATATAGAGCGTCGGCGAGTTCGCCGGCAAATCGCTCCTCGGCAATGTAATGCCAGTCCGCTTCTTCCATGGCACTTCGGGCAACACCAACACTTGCATTGGTCCGGCCCGGACGATCGCTACCCTGCTCGCGGGTTGGCGGATTGTCGCGCTCGAGAACCTGCTCGACGACCAACCGGACCTTTTGCGCATGGCCTTTGTTGCGCAGGAACAACGCTTTTTGACCGTCGCCGACGAGAATGAGAGTATTGTGGGAGACGAGCGGCCTGGGTTCCGTGACCATTTCGATGATGGGCTCCATTGGCTGCTTCAAGTTGACGCGCGATCCGCAACGCTTTGATCTGGCGTTCAGACTAACGCGCCAGCCGTTGCGCAGTTTCCTAATTCGGTCGCCGGCATCGTGCGCAATTGCGCGCCACCCGCAGCGGGGACTGCACGGCTGCGACGCAAAGTAAAAATCATGAAACAAAAATGCCGGGAACGGATGGATCACCGATCCCGTTGTGTAAGCGCAGGGAGGCGGATGAAACGCGCGCCGATACGCCGGTTCCATCCTTGCCGCACACCTCGTATCGAAAGGGCAGCCATCATGGAAATCAGGAATTTCAGGGATATGTTCCTTGCGGAATTGCAGGAACTCGTTGACGTCGAGGGTCAATTGACCGATGCGTTGCTGCGCATGGCGGGGGCCGCATCGCATCCTGCATTGAAGCGTGCATTGGTTCATCATCGCGCCGAAACGGAGACTCAAAGGGAACGGCTGTTGACCATCCTGGGAAAACATGGCGCCAGTCCCACGGCGCATATCGACCAGGCTATGCAGGCGCTCATCGTCGAGACCAAGAAGATGCTCACCATGTTGAAGGTGGACGATCTGCGCGATGCGGGCCTGATCGCGTCCGCCCAGAAGATCGAACATTACGAGATTGCCGCCTACGGCACCGCCGCAGCCCTTGCTGGCCAGCTGGATCTGCGCGACGAGCAGAAAATGTTGCACCTCAGCCTCGAGGAAGAGCGACGGTTCGACGTGCATCTGACCGAGCTCGCCAAGCGCGAGGTAAATCCGGACGCACTGGCGGCGTAGGGAAGCGCGACTGGGCGAACATCGCGATGGATTGAGGCGCGAAAAGCGCGGCACACATTGCTCGGCGTCCCCGCGAACGCGGGGACCCATAACCACGACTGCTCGTTGCCGGAATCCGCCGTGACTTCAGCTTCGCGCGACGATGACCATCGGTGGCTATGGGTCCCCGCGTTCGCGGGGACGACGTGTTGATAGATCTTCAGCAAATAACAACCAAACAAAAAGCCCGGTCTCTCGACCGGGCTTTTCATTTCAAAATCCAAGAGAAACCGCTTACGCCGCCTCGTCCGCGACGGCCGCGTCGTCACCGTCGGCGTCGGCATCATCGCCGTCACCCTCGGCTTCCGCGTTGCCTTCGGTCTTGGCGCCGCGGCGCGGGCTCTTGGCGAGCTGGCTCTCGATTTCCTTGACCGCTTCGGTCTCCGTCGAATGCTGGACGACGGCGATTTCGCGCGACAGCCGGTCGAGCGCGGCTTCATAGAGCTGGCGTTCGCTGTAGGACTGTTCGGGCTGCGATTCCGAGCGGTAGAGATCGCGCACCACTTCGGCGATCGCAACGATGTCGCCCGAATTGATCTTGGCTTCGTATTCCTGCGCCCGGCGCGACCACATCGTGCGCTTGACGCGCGCGCGGCCCTTGAGCGTTTCGAGCGCCTTCTTGACCAGCGCCGGTTCGGACAGCTTGCGCATGCCGACATTGGCGACCTTGGCGGTCGGCACCCGCAGCGTCATCTTGTCCTTCATGAAATTGATCACGAACAGCTCAAGCTTGGCGCCGGCGATCTCCTGCTCCTCGATCGCCAGGATCTGGCCGACCCCGTGAGCGGGATACACCACGAATTCATTGGTCTTGAAGCCCTGGCGCTGGGTGAGAACCTTCTTCGGCTCCTCCACGCGCGGGGCGGCGGCCTTCGGGGCCACCACGGCAGCCTTCGGAGCCACAACGGCGGCCTTGGGCGCCACGACGGCAGCGCGAGGGGCGGTCATCTTGGGGGCAGTCTTGGCAGCGACCTTCGAGGCAGTGGCCTTCGAACCCGTCGCTTTCGCGGCGGTTTTTGCAGTCTTATCTGGCATTGAGCTTCTTTTGTTTTTCGAGGACTTTGTGGCCGCAGCCTTCTTGGCTTCCTTTACGGACGCCTTGGCACGGCCTTTGGTTGCGCTGCGGCTGGCCGCGGCGGCTTTTTTCGAAGTCTTTGAAACACTCTTTTTACGCGTTTTCTGTGACACAGCCTGCGCGCGGAACTGCCACGCCCCTGTTCGATGTTTTTTACGGACCACCGGGAGGGCCAAAGTTACGCAAGGCCGTGTCCGGCTTGTAATGTGCCCAATATAGCACATTTTCCGCAAAAATCAATGATTTACGCCCTGTTTCGGACCTTTGCAGGGACCTTTCGGTCATAAGTCCGTCAACAAGGTTAAATCGGCAGGCAATGTATGGGTCTGATGGCCCCGAATTAGGTTCAGATCAGGCTTGAAGCGCATTTTCGCGGGGGAACGGCGATCCAGCGAATCAGTCTCCGGTACCGGGTTCCTTGGAAAAATATTTCTCGAACTTGCCTTCCACGCCCTCGAATTCTTTCGCGTCGGGTGGCTGGTCCTTCTTCTGGGTGATGTTGGGCCAGGTCTTGGCGTATTCGGTGTTGACCTCGAGCCACTTCTCGAGCCCGGGCTCGGTGTCCGGCTTGATGGCGTCGGCGGGACATTCGGGTTCGCAAACGCCGCAGTCGATGCACTCGTCGGGATGGATGACCAGCATGTTCTCGCCCTCGTAGAAGCAGTCCACGGGGCATACCTCAACGCAGTCGGTATATTTGCATTTGATGCAGGCATCAGTGACGACGTAAGTCATCCAGGACTCCGAAAGGGTGGCTCCGAAACGATCAACTTTTTCCGGGGTTTGCGTAGCGCATGAACTGCGCAGCCGCAAGGGAAGTGGCAAAGGAAGAGCAAGGCAGCAGCAGGCCGGCCGGAGCGCCTGAAAGCACGGCTTTTCAAGGGTCAGACAGGCTCGTCCGCAGATAGTCATTCCCTGCGGTTCTGCAAATCCTCGTAAGTTACGCGGGCGGCCGCGGCATCGCCCCGCCGCTCGGAAAATCCGGCCACTTTCAGCACCCGCACCGAATTGTCGAGCCCGACGGTGACGACATCGCCGAGCTTCACCGTATGCCCCGGCGCTTTCTCGCGCACGCCGTTGATGCGAACGTGGCCGGCTTCGACGAGGGCGGCAGCACTTGTGCGGGCCTTCACCACCCGCGCATGCCACAGCCATTTATCGAGACGCTGTCGCTCCAGAGATTACCGATCCTTGTTGCCGGCGAGCTGTTCCTTCAGCGCCGCCAGTTTGGCGAAGGGCGAATTGGGATCGATCGGACGGTCGCGCTCGCGCGGCGCGGCACTGGTGGCGTATTGCCGGTGCGACGGGCCGCTATCGCGCTTGTCGCGGCCGCCCTTGTCACGCCCGCCGAAATCGCGGCCGCCTTTGTCGCGCCCGCCGCCCTTGTTGCGGTCGCCCTTGTTGCGATCGCCGCCGAATTTCTCCGGACGGCCACCACCGCCAGCCTTGTCGCGGCGGTTGTCATCGCGGCCCTTGCCTTCGAAGCGCTCGCGCGGCGGACGGCTGTCGGGACGCGCCTCCTGCGCCGGTGCGCCCTCGGCCGTTGGCGCGGCAGTGGCATCGACGGGCGCGCCCTCGCGGGGTTTGCGGAATTCGTTGTGGCGGCGGCCGCGGCGATGGCGCTGCTCGCGGCCTGCAGCAGCCTCGCCGCCTTCGCCCGCGGCCGCGGGCGCAGCCCCATCGGCGCTGCGTTCCTGCGGACGGCCGTGATGACGCTGGCGGTTGCGGTCGTGGTGCGGACGGCGCTCTTCCGAACGGCCACCGGGACGCCAGACCTCCACCAGCTCGGGCACGGCAGGCGTATCGGGCGTGGCTTCGGCAGCGGCTTCGGCCGGGGCGGCGTCGCCGGCGACGGTCTCGGTCGTTGCTTCCGCAGCAGCGGTTTCTTGAGGCGCCATTTCTTCAGGCGCAGTTGCCGCTTCGGGCGCTACTGCAACCGGCGTGTCCGCGACCGGTGTTTCCACGGCCGGCGTTTCGGCCGGCGCAGGCTCTGCGGCGGCTTCGACTACAGGGGCTGCTTCCACCGCGGGCTCTTCCGCCGGGGGCGGCGCGAGCGTGACTTCGGGCAGCAAGGCGGCCGACGGCGCGGGATCGCCGGAGACCGGCTGCGCCACCGTCTCGTTGGCGATTTCAGCGGTTTCAGCCGCGCCCTCCACCGGCGTGTCCGCAGCAGCGTCAGTTGGCGCCGCCTCAGCTATGGACGGCGTCTCGACGGCGCCCTCCGCCACCACTTCTGCAACATCAGGCGCTCCTGCAACCACCGGCTCGGTCGCCGCTACCGGCTTCGGCGGCAGCGGGGCGCGCTTTTCCATGCGGTAGCCGAGCGCGCGCAGGATCGAGGCGAAATCTTCGCCCGCCGAACCGGTCAGCGAGGTCATCGCCTGCGTCACCACAAAGCCGCGGCCATCGAACGCGCCGGCGGGCTTGGCTCCCGGCGAACTCTCGCGCCACGCCAGAGCGGGACGAATGAGATCGGCGAGACGCTCCAAAATATCGACGCGCACCGCGCGCTCGCCGGCCTGGCGATAGCCGAGCACGCGATAGGCATCGCGCGGCAGCGCCTTGTCGACCGGGAACGACGTGCGGCCGCTGCTCGCCAGATGCTGCGCATTCGACAGGACAGACATGTCGACATTGTCCTGCTTCTCGGCCCACAGCAGCGACGCCAGCGAGCGCGCCGCGGGTTTTAGCAGGCCGGGGAAATAGATGTGATAGGCGCCGAAGCGCACGCCATACTTGCGAAGCGTCGCGCGCGAGGGCTGGTCGAGATCCTTCATCTCGGCGGTGATTTTTGCGCGCTCCAGCACGCCGAGCGCCTCGATCAATTGGAACGCGATGCCGCGCGCGATGCCGGTGATGTCCTCGGCTTTCGCAAGGCCGAACAGCGGGCCCAGCAGCTTTTCGATATGCGTCTTCAGCCACAGATCGAGCCGCGTCTGCACGGCTTCGCGTGCCGCGCCATTGAGCCGATCGTCGGCGATGATGCGCAGGCGCGGATGCAGCGCGTCGTCAGCTGCGACCAGCTTCGCCACCGCATCGCCGGTCCAGCGGATGGTGCCGTCGGACGTCAGCACGAACTGATCGTCCGGGGCAGCGCTGAGCTTTTCGGCGCGTGCGTCGATCTCGCCGGCCAGCACCTGCTGTGCTGCCGCCTGCAACGCCTTGGCGTCGGAGCCAGCCTCTGCTGCATCTGGTGCGAAGGTGAATCCGTCGAGGCGGCCGATCACATGGCCTTCAACGATCACTTCGCCGGTCTTGCCAATTTCCGTATTCAAAACACTGTTCTCCCGCAGGCGGCGCATCAATACACTGGTACGGCGGTCAACGAAACGCTCCGTTAGCCGTTCATGCAGCGCATCGGACAATTTATTTTCAACCTCGCGCGTGATCCCCTGCCAGTGGTCGGGGTCACCCAGCCAGTCCGGCCGGTTGGCGACGAAGGTCCAGGTGCGGATTTGCGCGATCCGGCCCGACAGCGTGTCGATATCGCCAGTGACGCGGTCGGCCTGGTCGACCTGGGCGCCGAACCATGCGTCTGGAATCCGGCCCCTTTTCATCAGGAACCCGTAGAGCGTGGTCACGAGTTCGGCATGGGCGGCGGGCGCCAGGCGGCGGTAATCCGGGATCTGGCAGGCGTCCCACAGCCGTTCCACGGCAGCCGGCCCGTGGGCCATCTCCCGCACATCGCCGTCGCGTGCCGCATGATCGAGCACGCGCAGATCCTCGGCAATCGGCGCCCGGGTCAGCACTTCATGCTGCGGCGACAGCGCCAGCGAGACCTGCAGGCTGCCGAGCGAGGCGAAATCCAGCTTGGAATTGCGCCATTGCAGCATTTTGACGCTGTCGAAGGTGTGGTTCTGCAGCGCGTTCACCAGTTCCGGCTCGAACGGCGCGCAGCGGCCGGTGGTGCCAAAGGTGCCGTTGCGCGTGGCGCGGCCGGCGCGGCCCGCAATCTGTGCGAACTCCGACGGATTGAGGCGGCGGAACTGGTAGCCGTCGTATTTGCGGTCCGAGGCAAACGCGACATGATCGACGTCGAGGTTCAACCCCATGCCGACGGCGTCGGTGGCGACGAGATAATCGACGTCGCCGTTCTGGAACATCTCGACCTGCGCATTTCGTGTGCGCGGCGAGAGCGAGCCGAGCACCACGGCCGCACCGCCATGCTGGCGGCGGATCAACTCGGCGATGGCGTAGACTTCATCGGCCGAGAACGCGACGATCGCGGTCCTTCGCGGTTGGCGCGTGATCTTGCGGTCGCCGGCGAATTCGAGCTGCGACAATCTGGGGCGTGTGACGATCGACGCGCCCGGCAGCAGCCGCTCGATGATGGGCCGCATGGTCGCAGCCCCCAGCAGCAATGTCTCGTCGCGGCCGCGGCGGTGCAGGATGCGATCGGTGAAGACATGCCCGCGTTCGAGGTCCGCCGCGATCTGGACTTCATCGACCGCAAGGAACGACACGTCGATATCCCTGGGCATCGCTTCCACGGTCGACACCCAGTAGCGCGGGTTCTTCGGCTTGATCTTCTCCTCACCGGTGATCAGCGCGACGGCTTCCGTGCCGGCGCGCGCGGCGATCTTGTTGTAGACCTCGCGCGCCAGCAGCCGCAGCGGCAGGCCGATGATCCCGGACGAATGCCCCAGCATCCGCTCGATCGCCAGATGCGTCTTGCCGGTGTTGGTCGGCCCCAGCACCGCGGTGACGCCGGCGCCGGGAGCCCGTTCATGGCCGAACGTGGACGAATAGGAGAAAGCCATATTTTGCAGGTGTTTCTTGCTTATCGGGCAACGCCGCGCGGTTTGAATTGTGTGTCAGTTTGCGACGGTGATGCGGTCGCGGCTTAAGCTCTGGAACGAGTCTAGAACGAATCGCGCCCGAATCGCTGACTCTTACTGAAACTGGCTTCGTTCACCGCAACATCCAGCGTTAGTGTTCGTGATGCGGCACTAGATCAAGTTTGCCTGGGCTCCACAAGGCGGGGTTATTGGGCGAATTCCCTTAAAATTGAACGGGGCCGGAGTCGAATCAGAAGCGGTGAAGAGTCAATGGGATTCATGGGCTCCAATCCCTCCCCGTCATCCCCGCGCAACGGCTGCGCCGTTGTCGCTGGAGGTGCGAGCCTTGCGGTGCACTTGCACCGCTGGGCGAGCCTCGAAGGATGCACGGCCCGGGCTGTCGCCCTTCGAGGGCCGTGCTGCGCACGGCCACCTCAGGGTGACGGTCAAACAGCTGCGAAAATCCCTACTGCGTCTTCGCCACCTTTGGCGGCGCGGCGGTGGTGACAAAACTTGTGGCTTCCAGCATCGCGGGCCCGAAAGGCGTCGGGATGGTCATGCGGAACGGAACCAGGATGCGGGTGCCGGCGATCGGCACGAAGGCGATCTCGATGTTGCGCTGGCTGGCGAGGTGTTTGATCACGGGGCGATCGGGGATATAGCCCGCGACCGGCGTGAAATAGACCGCGCAGACCACCGCGGGCCCATGATAGCCGCGCTCGGCCCTCACATTCTCCATGCGCTTGTAGTCGAGCTTGAGGTCGTAGCGTAAGCGCCCATCGAAGATGCCGGTGCCGGTGCGGCAGGCCTCCGGCGACAGCGGATCGCCCGTGCCGGGCACGCGGATCATCGAGCCCGTCATCGGATCGAGCACGTTTTTGCGATGCGCTTCCGTCACGACGATGCGGTCGGCATCCACCGGCGGCTCCGGCTCGATCGAAAAATCCTTCACCCCGCCATTGGCGATCACCAGCCGCACGGTCTCGGATTTTTTCGAGCTCGTGGTGGTCGCGGTATAGGAATTGGCGACCAGCGCGCCGCCCACGACGCGGCCCTGCGAAGCCCCGGACCCCTTGCCGCCGGAGAACGCCTGCAGCAGCCCGGTGGAACCGCCCTGCGCGGAGGCCGAGAACTGGTCGTCGCCGATTTCGATGGTCCAGGTGCCCTTGCCGACGGGAATCCCCGCCAGCGTGGCTTCATAATGAGCATCGAGCCGGCCCTGCGCGGAGGCCCGCTGCGGCGCCAGCCACAGCACTGCGGCGGCCGCAAGACTGCCCAGCAGGCCGAACTGATGCGAAATGGCGCGTGTGGTCACGTAACTGACGGTCCTGCTGGCGCGAGCTCTTGTTTATCTAATCAAAAATATCCGGCAAACAACGCGTGGCGCCCTCGCGGTGGCTCAATCCGCAGGGAATAGGAGATGTCGGCGGGGATTGCGCCCTTTATATGGTCCTTAAAGCGTTGATATCCTTAAAGCCTTGATAGCTATAATACCTGGGAACCGCAGCCAAAGCGGCTTTGGCCCGGCTCCGGCGGGCGCGCAAAATCTCAGCCGAAACGGCGCAAAACCTTGACGCAATGGGCCTTGCGCCCTATACGTCCGCGGTTCCTGGAAATGGACATGATTTTGGACCCCCGCGCGGCGCCATGATGCGCTTGCTGGTTGCGGGGATGGAAGAGGATTTTTGCGATGTCTCGGCGCTGCGAACTGACGGCCAAGGGCCCGCTGGTGGGTCACAAGGTGAGCCACTCGAACATCAAGACCAAGCGCCGGTTTCTGCCGAACCTGGTCAACGTCACCTTCATCTCGGACGCGCTCGGCCGCAACGTGCGCCTGCGCGTCTCGACCAATGCGCTCAAGAGCGTCGACCACAATGGCGGCCTCGACGGCTATCTCTTGAAAGCCAAGGCCGACGTGCTGTCGCCCCGCGCGCTGGATCTCAAGCGCGCGATCCAGAAGAAGGTCGGCAAGCCGGTGTACGAGAAGAAGGCGAGCTGAGGGTTAGCTCCGCTTCATTGGCGGTGAGAGAGTTTTGAACGGCTGGGTCGAAAGACCCGGCCGTTTTTGTTTGTGGAGTGTTGCCGGAAATCAAAACTGTGTTGTAGCGACTTTCATCCTCAAAACCGGAAAGGCCACTCTCATGTCGACGGTAACTTCGTTTGACGACGCCATCAAGAATGCGGGCGGCGAAGATGGTTGCTCCCTGCTGCTGGGAAATGGCTTTTCAGCAAAGTATTTTAGTTACCGTTCGTTGCTTGAAAAGGCCGATATGAAAGCAGACGACCCAATTCGTCGACTTTTTGATCAGCTCAAAACGGTGGATTTTGAGCGCGTGGTCAATGCGCTTGAGGGGGCGTCTGAAGTCGAGACGGCCTACGGAAACAAAGAACACGCAGAGCAGCTCAACACCGACGCTCAACGCCTGCGCGAAGCGTTGGTCCATGCCATTCGCGGAACTCATCCAGCTCATCGAGACGACATCGAAGACATGATTCCTAGTTGTGTGACGTTCCTGTCTCATTTCAAGAAAGTATTTACGCTCAACTACGACCTCCTTCTAAATTGGGTGAGTCTTGCTGATACAGCAAATCTTACCGACGGGTTCGGTTTGGGTGAACGGCGAGGTGGATTTCAAGGACCCTTCGCCCTGAACGCATATTGCAAGGTCTTTAACCTCCACGGCGGGTTACACCTCTTTCGAAACGGCGAGGACGTCGAAAAGAGGCTGGCTGGCACCACGGGTGTGATTGATGCGATTGCGCAGACGATCACCGCAGGGAGACGGTTTCCTATTTACGTTGCGGAAGGTACTTCGCCCGCTAAGCTGGCGCGCATTAAGTCAAACAACTACCTTAGCCACTGTTATGAAAAACTTGGCGCAAGCGCGGGGTCCTTCTTTGTACTCGGCCACTCAGCCGACCCGAATGACGCGCACATATATCACGCAATATTTAGATCAAAGATAAAGCATTTATACTTCTGCATCTACCAACCCGATGCGGACAAGCTCAAAACCATTAGCGGCGAACTTGCGCGCTACAAAGAACGGGCTGGTTCAAAAATTGATTACACCTTCGTTGATTCAGAATCGGCACACGTCTGGGATCGAAAGCTCGCCGGCGCCGGCCGATGGCGTTAAGGGACAACGACATCAGGCACCTCTCGATCATGCCGAAACTAATGGCATCCTGTTGCATCGACCATAAGTAAGCACGATTTCAACGACTCTGGCCCTCTCCAGTACGGCTACGACAACACCAAACCGCGATCAAGAAGATCGTCGATATAGGCTTCGCGCGAAACTACAGGGTTGGCCTGGGCGGCCAGAATGAGTGCTTCGACAACTTGTCGTGCCAACGAACGCGCCAGAACCCGTTCCCTGGTCGAGATCGACTGCATGTTCCGGCCATGCAAATAAGCGCTTCGGATGTTGAAAAGCGCCTCATACTCGTCCGCAAAACGACGATCTCCCAAGAGACCTGCCACGCGGCTTCGCATCCGTTTGGTAGCGCCCATGCCTTTATTTCGATCAGGAGTGACACGAGCCTTCGGATTATAGTCAGCATGCAAACCGAGCGCGGCTTCGATCGTCGTGATGTGTGCGAGCATCTCATCGACTCCCTCACTCAAGAAAGCTCGGACAAAGAAATGAGCAACGGGCGTCTCGAAAAGTGGAGACCGCCGGATGAGACTGACTATGTCCCAACGCGATTGATCCCACACTAGAAGCTCAGACTGCGCGTCGTTGCTAAGCGGCAAGCCCACAGGACGCAAGACTTCGACCGTGCTTGCGCCATCCTGATAAATGCGCTCTTCCCAACTGAGGCTGTCTGGAGAGGGTGGAGATTTAGGCCCGACGAACAAATCGTCATCGATCGTATAGACCCAAGGAATACGGAAGCCCCGCCAATCTACTTCGTGGAATTCAGCCCAATTATCCCAGGGAGCTAACAGCAAAAAGAAGAGCGCATCTTCAATGGCGGCAGGAAAATGCCCCTTGTGTGGTTCAATCCGACCGAGATCCTCACTGAGATTGGTGAAAAGTAACGGAACCGCTCGCGCTTCCGGATTACGGTCAATATGCACCCGCTCCTCGACAACGAGCCAATGAAACTCAGAGAAGCGTTCGGCATCAAATTCCGCGGACGGAAACGCGCGTCGGAGCCGCGGGGCATCGATCACCGATAAGAGTTCCGACGCGGTGAACCGACCAACGCGCGCCGGCCCGAAAGTAATCGATGGCAATTCGTCCGCCATATCTAACGGCGCAAGATGGACACGCCGTGTGTGCGTAGCGCGCAATGCCGAATCTAGGCGTTGTACAGCCTCCAAAACTGGAAGGGATAACGTCGCCGCATCTGCCGGGAGAGTCCACGGCAACCCAAGCGATCTCAGTGCCGTCGAGAGCGCGAAACTGGGTCCACTCTTGCCCGTATTCTGGTAGCCATACCGACAAGCTTCGCGAACACGAACGAACGCTGGTTCTCGCAGTAAATTTTCGGGTGCAGGTGGCTGCAGCTGCCAGAGACCAGCCATGGCTTCGCGAAGCTCGGCGCTCGGTCCCGCATCGGTATTAATCATCCGGTTATACGGAGCTTACGCAACAACTTCGCCAAGACCTGTTCGTAGTTTTCCGGCCTGGTGAAGTCTGCGTAAAGCTTCCCCTTGAGAAATTCAGGAAGCTCGCACTTCTCGTAAAGCAGAGGCAAGACAACGACCTGACCCCTGGCGATTTCGCGATTCATCGCAACATCTAACTCCTTCTTAACCCAAGGCGCATCAATCGATTTCGTCGACAATACGGCCGCAATGTATCGGCTAAGCTTTAATCCTTCTTCGATTTTGGAAATTAGTGAGTCGCCGATCTCGATCTCGGCTTCATCGATCCAGACACGAGACACGCCCCGCGCCAGCAAATCGTCCCGAAGGCGCCGCACGAAGGGCTTGTCCGCACCAGTGTGGCTCAAGAATATCCCGTGATATCTCTCCTGCGAGGAATCGGCTTTATCCAGCGCCAAGCTGTCCCGCACGAGCTGATTTTCCGCCTCGGGAGACGTTGGCGGCGTTACGAGCCAACCAACTGTCGTGCCCAGAGCCACGCGCCCCCCGACGCTGTATCCCTCCGGCGTCGAGGCGATAGATGTGTAGCCCTCGACCTCATCACCCAAGCATAATGTCCAGCCCGCACGCGATAGGACTTCGTAATAACGCGTGAACGGACTATCTGTGTCGACAGTGCCCATGCGTCGGCCCTTCTTCACTAGTAGATTCGCGCGCGTGACTAGCGCGGCAACCTTTGGTGCGGCATAACCGAGATAGGTCTCGCGATAGCCGTAAAAATTCACCCGCTTCGGTTCAGACAGGCACCAAACAACAGTCGTGCCGGCAGCTAAAGCCGCCTCCATCTCTTTCTGCCGATCGGCGGCCAAGAAGGCTGAATCAATATCATAGTCGTCATTCTGACGCTTCAATTTGCCAAGTTCACCTTGATCGTCCGAAAACTCTCCGGGTGTTCCGAACAAGAAATGGCTGTAACTCTGCGGATTGATAATTATGGAGTCATATTCATAAAGCGGAAATGCTGAACGCTTGCGATCGACGCCAGGCTGGCAAAGCCCCAGATTTTCGATCTCGACGCCATCAAGGCTTTCACCCTTGTAGGTTATACCGACCGTCAGCATTCTTTTCATTTTGGTCCATCCACTGAATTTGATCCATCATAGCTGTTATCACGCTCAAGTTTTGAACTAAAATGAATCAGCTAGAGGTGATATACTGAGATTCGGTGCCCAGCTGAACCGTCCGGAAAGCGGATGCACCCTCGCCTCCCCCGCTAAGCTTCCAGCTGTACGAGGAACGGGGCACCCTCATGGAATCCAGAAACATCGTCATCTGCTGCGACGGCACCGGCAACGAGATTTCCGAGAACATCTCGAATGTGCTGAAGCTCTATCGCTGCCTGCGCAAGACCGAGAAGACCGAGCCGCGGCAGCTGGTGTTTTACGATCCCGGGGTCGGCACGCTGGCGCGGCCGGACACGTGGCAGCGGTTCAAGCAGAATTTCAACGCCATCCTCGGCCTCGCCACCGGCTATGGGCTCGATGACAATGTGCTCGCTGCCTATGGCTTCCTGGTGCAGAACTGGCGCGAGGGCGACCAGATCTATCTGTTCGGCTTTTCCCGCGGCGCCTACACCGTGCGGGTGCTGGCGGGGCTGATCCACAAGATCGGCCTGATCACGGAACAGCAGGCCAATCTCGCCGGCTCGGGCTGATCGCCTACAAGCAGTTCTCCAGCGACGAGGCGCCGAAGCTGCGCGCCAAGTTCAGGGGGATCCTTGATGCCGGCGCCGCGGAAGAGGCGCTGCCGCCCTCTCCGTTCGACAACGCCGCGCAGTTCGCGCGCATCACGTCCGCGCGCTGGCCCACCATCCGCTTCGTCGGCGTCTGGGATACGGTGGCGAGCGTGATCGTGCCGCGGCCCGACCGGTTCTATTGGCCGAGCCTGGAAGAACTGGCCTGGACGCTGCAGAACCCGAGCGTGCAGATTTTCCGGCAGGCGATCTCGATCGACGAGCGGCGCGCCATGTTCCGGCTGAAGAAGTGGGACACGCCGCAGACCTACAAGCCGGTCCGCTTCAACGACATCAAGAACGCGCCGCAGGATATTTCGCAGGTGTGGTTCGCCGGCGTGCATGCCGACATCGGCGGCGGCTATCCGGAAAAGCAATCAGGCGTCTCGAAGTATCCGCTGCTCTGGATGATCGAGGAGGCCGAAAAAACCGGCCTCAAATTCAACCACGCCAATGTCAACCAGCTCGCCTGGGGGATTCCGCGCAAGAACAGCCCGTTCAGCTATGTCGCGCCGGATGTGCGCGGCGAGGTGCATGATTCGCTTGTCGGCGCGTGGTGGATTTTGGAATTATTGCCGAAGCGCGCGAAGTACAGGGAATGGCCGGAACGGCAGGTGCATTTTGGACTTTACATTCCGGCCGCGGAGCCGCGGCTGATTCCGGAAGGCGCCGTGGTGCACGAGTCGGTCGTGAAGCGGATGGCGGAGGTCGGGAATTATCGCCCAGTGAACCTGCCCGAGAGGTACGAGACATGGCCGATGCCGGTGAAGGCGGAGGCGGCGGAGATGACGGAGGTGTGAGGCTCTTGCTTACCCTCCCCTGGAGGGGGAGGGTCGACGCGAAGCGGCGGGGTGGGGTGATCTCTCAACACGGGCACTGTTCGTGTGGAAACACCGTCACCCCACCCCGTCTCGCATTTCGCTGCGCTCATGCGAGCCGACCCTCCCCCTCCAGGGGAGGGTAAATAACTGCGGCGAAGTGGCACGACGGGCAAATCACTTCCGATTTACGGAAATCATGTCAAGCTAAAAATTGCAGTCAGCAGAAAATATTTCGCTTTCCCAGAATGGAAAATCAGTTTATATCTCCGCCATCCCGTCCCGCCAGAGGGGCGCATCATGATCGTCACGATCGTTGGGACGGGTCGCGGTGGACGCTGGTAGCGCCGATAACGAACGGCGCGAGAGCGTACGGCAAAGGCGTGTGGTCCTGACGTCGCGTTGCTGGCGTCAATGCACCTGGAGGCAATAGCTTTCAGGGCGCAACGGAGGCAAAAGAGCCGTTCTCCGGGGAGAGCACGTTATAAGCCGTAAAGCCATTGCGCAGGGAATGTCGGATGTTCTCCGCTGCCCTGTATGCTCGTGTGCGCACCTTTTTGTGCACATTGCACACGAGATCGCGGGTGCAGCGCGCATCCGGCATTCCCTGCGCCCTCTGGATTGGGGGTGGAGATTTGCAAGACCCGGGCGAAATGCGTCGCGGGAGGGTGAAGGTATGCGCGCAGTGCGTCTGCCAAACCCGTCATCCCCGCGCAACGGCTTCGCCGTTGTCGCTGGAGGTGCGAGCCTCTTCGGCGAGCCTCGAAGGATGAATCGGCCACAGCCGGGCCGTCGTCCTTCGAGGCGCGTAAGAGCGCGCACCTCCCGAGCGAACGCAATTGCGTTCGTCCGGGGATGACGGATTGGAGAGCGCGCGATGCCAACACCAACACAAATTGTCCCGAACGCAGCGAGCCAGTTCTCCGTAGTTTCACTGAGTGGCACCTCGGCCACGGCACCGGGCTTGTCCAGCTTGTCAGCGTTTTCCCAAATGCCGTTTCTTATTGTCTTGCAGGCACATCCGACAACACGCGGGCACTGCACAACGGGAACGAAGAAGCGTAGCCCGGATGAGCGGAGCGATATCCGGGGAACAACCAAGACCCGTCCCGGATATCGCGGAGCCTGTCATCGGGCGCGCATTCGCGCGACCCGTTGGCTCATCCGGGCTACACGCCGGCATGCTCAAATTTTACCGTCTCTTCAGCTATTGCTCCTACCCTTTTCCCTTGTGCCAGAATTGGCTTCGAACGCTCAGGACGAGCGATGCTAGAACAATCCATCGCCGATGAGGTCGAGGAGGCCATCCGGGCCGGCTCGGCGCAAAAACACCTCGAGACCTTCCGCCGCGTCACGGACCTGTTCCTGACCTCGGCCGACGGCTTCAACGGCGAACAGATCGAGCTGTTCGGCGACGTGCTCGAACGCCTGATCAAGACCATCGAGCTGCGCGCGATCGCCGACGTCAGCGCGCGCATCGCGCTCGCCGAAATGAGCAGCCAGCTCGCGTCGGTGAAGCAGGCGCCGCCTGCCGTGATCCGCCGCCTCGCCCACAACGACGAGATCTCGGTCGCGGCTCCCGTGCTGACCGAATCCGCGCGGCTGTCGGCCGAGGACCTGGTCGAGCTGGCGCAAACCAAGGGCGAGCAACATCTCTTGGCGATATCCGGGCGCTGGTGGCTGGCCGAGATCGTCACCGACGCGCTATTGGCGCGGCATTATCCGAGCGTCAGCCGCAAGATCGTCGCCAATCCCGGCGCGAAAGTTTCCGCTGAGGGTTTTGCGGTGGTGCTGGCGCAGGCCTTGCACGATCCGGAGCTCGCGGTCGAGACCGGCATCCGCATCGACCTGCCGGTGGAGCTGCGGCGGCAATTATTGCGCGACGCCACCGAAGCGGTGCGCTCGCGGCTGTTGTCGCGCGCGCCGCCGCATCTGTTCGAGGAAATCCGCGGCGCGATTGCGGCTGCCGCCGAGGACGCCAACCGCGAAATGTCGCGCGCGCGCGATTTTGCTTCCGCCAGGCGCTACGTGACGCTGCTCGCCAAGAACGGCCAGCTCAATGAATCTGCATTGCTGAGTTTTGCCAAACAGCGAAAATACGAGGAGACCGTGGCGGCGCTGGCCGAACTGTCGCGCTCCGGCATCGACGTCATCCGCCCCCTGATGCAGAGCCTGCGCGACGACGGCCTACTGATCCCCTGCCGCGTCGCGGGCCTGAGCTGGGACACCGTCAGCGCCGTGCTCGACAGCCGCTTTGCCTCGGGGAGTATGGGCCCGCACGAACTGGCCACGGCCAAATCGCAATACGCCAAGCTGACGCTGGATAACGCGCAGCGCATGCTGCGGTTTTGGCAGGTGAAGGCGACGGATGCACCGCCGGGGATGAATTGACGAATGCGCTAAAGCGCATTCGTCATCCCGGGGCGCATCGAAGATGCGAACCCGGGATCTCGAGATTCCGGGTCTGGTCCTTCGGACCATCCCGGAATGACAATCACTACGCCGCGCGAATCAGATTCGCGTCGAGATGCTTCAGCCGCGGCATCACTTCCTGCTTCAGGAGCCGCAACGAATGGTGCCACGCTTCCGGCTTGTGCTTGTAGTCGAAGCCAAACACCAAAAGCGTGCCGAAGCCGCCGACCTCGTGATAGATCTTCTCGATCTTCTCGGTGACGGTGGCCGGCGAGCCGACGATCCAGTTGCGCTTCGCGCAATAGTCGACGGTGACATCGCTATCAGGCACCTCGGGCGCGTGCTTGAGGTAGTCCTTGAAACCGAAATGCCCGAGCAGGGGGAGAAAATACTCACTCATCATCCGGCCCATCATGTCGCCGGTCGACAGCCGCCAGGCTTCCTCGTCGGTATCGGCGACGAACACCTCGCGCACCAGCCGCCAGTCCTGGCGGTTCGGCTTGCGGCCCGTCTTGGCGGCACCGATTTCCACGGATTCCCAATGGCTGCCGACATAGGCCGGGTTGAGGTTGAGGCTCATCGGAATATAGCCGCGCTCGCCCGCGAGCTTGAGGGTGTCCGATCCCTTGGACAGCCCCGCGACGCCGATCGGCGGATGCGGCGCCTGCAACGGCTTGAGGTGCGGCTTGAGAAAATCGAACATGGTGTCGGGCTTGTCGACCTTCCAGAACTTGCCGCGGTACGACCACGGCGCATCCTCGGTCCACATTTTGAGGATGATCTCCAGCGCCTCGCGCGTCATGTCGCGGTTCTGGCCACTCATCCCGTCGACGTTGAACATCGCCCAGTCGCTCGGCAGGCCCGACGCCGCGACGCCAAAGTTCAGGCGGCCGCCGGAGAGGTGATCGAGCATGGCGACACGGTTGGCCAGTTCCGCGGGGTGGTGATAGGGCAGCAAAAAGCCGCCGGGGCCGAGGCGGATATTCTTGGTCTGCAGGAACGCCTGCGCGAGGATCAGGTCGGGCGCCGGATGCGGCTCCCAGGGCGCGGTGTGATGCTCGCCGATCCAGGCTTCCTGATAGCCGAGTTCATCGAGCCACCGCAGCGTCTGCAGGTCCCAGTCGTGACCCTCCTTCAACCCGCACTCCGGCGGATGGGACGGCATCGTGAAATATCCGATCTCCATGGGGCGTCCTCTCGCTGTTTATTTTTCAAAACGCGTCTGTCGCGCGCAAGCGAGAGCATAGCACGCCGGGCGTGTGGCCGAGATATGACGAATCCAGCGGGCAGAGGTTCGTGGGTAATCATCGTCATTCCGGGATGGTGCGCTAGCACCAGACCCGGAATCTCGAGATTCCGGGTTCGATGCTTTGCATCGCCCCGGAATGACAGTCCGAAGAGTCGCCTAGCGCGTGCCGAACGTCGTGGCGCCGAACAGCGCCTTATGCGTCGAGGGTTGCGAACGCCAATATTGCGGCGGCGCAAACACTTCGCCGCCGAGTTCGGCGGCGGCATGCCAGCCCCAGCGCGGGTCGTAGAGCATGGCGCGGGCGAGCGCGACCATGTCGGCCTTGCCCGACGCCACGATCTCCTCGGCCTGCCTGGCTTCGGTGATCAGGCCGACCGCAATCGTCGTGAGCCCGGTCGCCTTCCTGATCGCCTCGGCGAACGGCACCTGATAGCCGGGGCCGAGCGGAATCTTTTGCAGCGGCGAAACGCCGCCCGAGGAAGCGTCGATCCAGTCGACGCCGCGCTTCTGCAACGCCCTGGCGTACTCGATGGTCTGCGCCAGATCCCAGCCGCCCTCGACCCAATCGGTCGACGACAACCGCAGGCCGACCGGCTTGTCGGAAGGGAACGCCGCGCGCACCGCGTCGAACACTTCGAGCGGAAAGCGCATGCGATTTTCCAGCGACCCGCCATATTGATCGGTACGCCGGTTGGAGATCGGCGACAGGAATTGATGCAGCAAATAACCGTGGGCGCTGTGCACCTCGATGGCGTCGATGCCGAGCCGCTCGGCGCGCTTCGTAGCCATTACGAACGCATCGCGCACCCGCGCGAGGCCCGCCGCGTCGAACGCCAGCGGCGGCGTCTCGCTCTCCTTGTGCGGAACGGCGGATGGCCCCTCCGGCCGCCAGCCGCCTTCGGAAACCGGGATCAACTGGCCGCCATCCCACGGCGTGTGGCTCGAGGCCTTGCGGCCGGCATGGGCGAGCTGGATCATCACGGCAGCCCTGGAGCGCTTGCGCACCGAGGCCAGGATCGGCTTCAGCGCCGCTTCGTTGGCGTCGTTGTAGAGGCCGAGACAGCCCGGCGTGATCCGGCCGATCGCTTCGACGGCTGTCGCCTCGATGCAGAAGATCGCGGCCCCCGACAGCGCCAGCGAATTGATGTGCGTGAAGTGCCAGTCATTGGCATCGCCGTCGACCGAGGAATACTGGCACATCGGCGCCACCATGATCCGGTTGGCCAGCTTCAGGCCGCGCAGCTGGATCGGGGAAAACAGGTTGCTCATAGGAAATATCCGGGACCAGGAGGGAAGGATGCCGGTGCCCAACGTAGCGAGCCGCCTGCCCCGTCTCAACCCGCCGCCTGCGCAACCCTCCCCTTACTGTTTGATCCCCGCAGCCTTGATCAGCTCCATATTGGCCGCGATCTCGCGCTTGAGCAGCGCGTCCATCTCGCCGGGCGTCATCGGCATCGGCTCGATGGCGAGCTTTTTCAAACCCTCCTGCGTCACCGGATCGGCCAGCACCTTGCTGCCTGCCGCATGCAGTTTGTCGACGATCTCGCGCGGCGTCTTCGATGGCACCAGGACGCCGAACCAGATCGCGCTGTCGGCATCCTTCAATCCGATATCGACCGGGCTCGGCACGTCAGGCAACTCGGCGGCGCGCTTGGCTGTCGACACCACGAGCGCACGCACCTGGCCCTGGCGGATCAGCGGCAGCGCGGTGGCAAGCGGGCAGAAATAGAAATCGATACGGCCGCCGAGGATATCGGCGATCACTTCGCCTCCGCCGCGATAGGGAATGTGCGTGGCTTCAAAGCCGGCGGCGAGCCGGAATTTCTCGGAGCTGATATGCACTGCGCTGCCGATCCCGACCGAGCCGTACGAGATCGATCCGGGCTTCGCCTTGGCGTCCGCTATGAAATCCTGGATGGTTTTCCACGAACGCGCGTTCGGCACGATCATCACATTGGCAGTGGAGCCGATCATCAGCACCGAGGCGAGGTCGCGCGCGGCATCGAAGGCGAGATTCGGAAAGATCGCCGGCGCGATCGTCAGCGCGTTGGAATTGGAGAGAATGCTGTAGCCGTCGGGATCGGCCTTGGCCACCAGCCCCGAACCGAGCGTTCCACCCGCACCTGCACGGTTCTCGATCACGATCGGCTGGCCAAGCTCAAGCGCCAGACGATCGAACAGCAACCGCGGCACGACGTCGGCCGCACTGCCCGCGCCAAAGGGGATGGTCGCCTTGATCATCCGGGTGGGCCAGGTCTCCGCTTGGGCCGCAGCCCCCGCGAAAATCATCGAAAGCACGCAAATGGCGCGAATGGACTTGTTCATCAAACACTCCGGTTTCGTTGCCGGGAGCATTGCAAGAACCGTTCCGCAAAACAGGCAAAAAGGGATCGGAGGTCAAAGGAGAATGCATTGCAGATAACGTCTCGCGATGACGCGGCAGGCGCTCAATCCACCAGCGTGAACTGCAGCAGCAGATTGCGCTGGATCATCGAAAAATTGTCGTCGGAGACCAGCGTCAGCACCGTATCGCCCGCATCCGTCACATGGGCGTCGATGCCTTCCAGATTGTCGATCTCGCTGCCGAGATCGGCGTTGAAGATCGTGGGACCGTCGATCACGGCGCCCGGCGCGATTGAATTCGGCGCGATGCGCCGGATCCGGACCCCGATGCCGCCGAGCATGGAGAACTTGCGTTCCAGCAACAGCAACTGCCCCGAAGGCAACAGCACCGCGTCGCTGACGTCGAAATTCTCGGTGCGGCGGATGCTGAACTGGCCGGGCGTCCTGCCGCCGATCAGAAAGCCGATGATGTTGCCGTCGCCGTCGAGCCCGCGTTCGGAGAAGGCGATCAGCGTTCCCGCCAGCGGTTGGCCCTTCGGCACCGTCACCAGCGCTTCGATACCTTTGTTGAACGGCAGCTTGCGCGCCGCCAGCGGCAGCGGCACCAGCTCGCCGGGCGCGCGCGTAAAGCCCTTGGCGAAATCGAACCGCAATATCTGATTGACGCGTTCGAGGGCGACATAGACATTCGCGCCGTCCAGCGCGACCGCCTCGGTATCGTACCAGCCGCGCGCGGTGATCGGCTTGCCATCGGGACCGAGGATCGGCGACGCCTCGACATCGTCGAGGCCGGTCATCTCGCGGCCCTTGTAGACGATGCGGCCGGTGAACCAGCCGCCCTTGTCGCTGATGGCGATGAAGCGCTCGCCCTTGGCGTCGAGCCGCAGCCCGGACAGGCCGCCGAAGCCGCGAAACCGCGAGGTCAGGATCAGCCCGCTGCGATATTCCAGCGAGCCGTATCGCACATGGGAGCGGTCACGGGTGTCGAACGACGGCAGCGGCCTTGCATGGACCTCGATCGAGACCGGCGCGGTGACCGAGTATTCATCCCGCATGGCCGGCTTCGGCGGCCGCTGAACCGCGGTCTGCGCCTGCGCGATGGCGGGCAGCGCCACGGCCGAGAAGCCCGCCGCTGCAGTTTTCAGAAAGCGGCGGCGGCTGAAGGTAGCGCGCATACTCTCAGGAATGCAGGCGACGCGGACGGCGCGTTGTCGTGGGCGCGGCGCCGTGGGTCTCACTGAAAAGCTCGGCGAGCTTTTCAGTGATGGCGCCGCCGAGTTCCTCGGCGTCGACGATGGTAACCGCACGGCGATAATAGCGCGTGACGTCGTGACCGATGCCGATCGCAATCAGTTCGACCGGCGAGCGGGTCTCGATTTCCTCGATGATATGGCGCAAATGCCGCTCGAGATAATTGCCGGGATTGACCGACAGCGTGGAATCGTCGACCGGAGCGCCGTCGGAAATCATCATCAGGATCTTGCGCTGCTCGGCACGTCCGAGCAGGCGCTTGTGCGCCCAATCCAGCGCCTCGCCGTCGATGTTTTCCTTCAAAAGCCCCTCGCGCATCATCAGCCCGAGATTTTTTCGCGCGCGACGCCAGGGCGCATCGGCGGATTTATAGATGATGTGGCGCAGATCGTTCAGCCGGCCCGGATTGGCCGGCTTGCCGGCGGCCAGCCACGCCTCACGGGATTGCCCGCCCTTCCAGGCGCGCGTGGTGAAGCCGAGGATCTCGACCTTGACGCCGCAACGCTCCAGCGTCCGCGCCAGAATGTCCGCGCAGGTCGCCGCCACCGTAATGGGCCGGCCGCGCATCGAACCGGAATTGTCCAACAGCAACGTCACCACGGTGTCGCGAAAGGTCGCTTCCTTCTCGTGCATGAACGAGAGCGGATGATAGGGATCGGTAACCACGCGCGACAGCCGCGCCGGATCGAGGATGCCTTCCTCGAGATCGAATTCCCAGGCGCGGTTCTGCTGCGCCATCAGACGGCGCTGCAGCCGGTTGGCGAGCCGGGCGACGATGCCCTGCAGATGCGCGAGTTGCTTGTCGAGATAGCTGCGCAGCCGTTCCAGTTCGTCATGGTCGCATAGATCTTCCGCCGCGATCACCTCGTCGAACTTCGGCGCAAAGGCGTGATATTCCGGCCCGCGCGGTTCGTTGGCGCCGCGCGAATTCGGCCGCGTCGCCTCGCCCGGGGTCTCATCGTCGCCAAGTTCGCCATCGTCGAACGTATCTGACGTGGATGCCTGCGCGCTTTCCATCGCGCTCTCCGACATTTCGTCGGTGGAGGCCTGGGCCTGATCGGCGCTCATTTCCTGCGCGGCGTCAGAGTCGGGCGAGCCTTCGGCGCCGGACTGATCGTTCTCGCCGTCCTGGTTCTCTTCGTTGTTCTCGTCGTCATCGGCATCGGCGTTGCGGTCGTCGCCAAGATCAAGCGCCGACAGCAGATCGTGCACGAGATCGCCGAACTTGGCCTGGTCCTCGGTAACCCGGCTCAATTGATCGAGCCGCGGGCCGATCTTGTCTTCCAGCACCGGGCGCCAGAGGTCGACCATCTTCTTCGCCGCCGTGGGCGGCGCCATGCCGGTCAGCCTTTCGCGCACCAGCATAGCGAGCGCGTCCGACAGCGGGGCGTCGGCGCGGTCGGTAATCTCGTCGAACTTGCCGCGATGGAAATGATCGTCGAGCATCGCGGTGAGGTTTTTCGCGACACCGGCCATCCGCCGCGAGCCGATGGCTTCGACGCGGGCCTGCTCCACCGCCTCGAACACGCCGCGCGCCTGCGGATTGCCCGGCATCAGCTTGCGATGCACCTTCGGATCGTGACAGGCGAGCTTCAGCGCGATCGAGTCGGCATGGCCGCGCACGATCGCGGCATCGCGCTTGGTCATCTTGCGCGCGGGTTCGGGCAACCGCGCTTTGCCCGGCGCCAGCCCCGGACGTTCGGCCGCGAACGTCACTTCGAGTTCGGGCGCTTTTGCGATTGCGCGCAGGCACGACGTCACGGCGCGCTTGAACGGCTCGGTCGGCGCTTCCTTGGATCCCGTGCGGAATTTGGAGTTGGATGTGCTCATAGCGCTTTCGTAAACCAATGGCGCGACACGCCTTCAGGATAGCCTTCGATCGAACCGAATTCCTCATAACCGCAGGCGCGGTAGAAACCCGGCGCCTGAAAACTCATCGTATCGAGATAGGACCGCGTGGCCCCAAACCGTCTCGCTTCGTCTTCAATCGCCTTGATCAGCTTTGTTCCGAAGTCCTTGCCGCGAAGTTTCTGTTCCATCCAGAAGAACTGAATGAACAGCACCGTGGTCCAGACCTCGCCGACAATCCCGCCGACGATCTTGTCGCGTTCGCGCAGTGAGATGGCGAGGCGCTTGTATTTTTGCTTCCCCATCTTCTCGGTGTTGTAGCCGATCAGTCCGCCGAGCACCGCCTTCTTGGTCTTTCCAATGGTGCGCTCGACGGAAATGGACGGCATCGGCTAGCTGAGCGCCACGTTGACCGAACTCTCGGCCAGTTCCGCGTTGAAACAGCGCTGATAGAATTCAGCCACCAGCGGCCGTTCCAGCTCGTCGCACTTGTTGAGGAAGGTGACGCGGAACGCGAAGCCGATGTCGGCGAAAATATCGGCGTTCTCGGCCCAGGTGATTACGGTACGCGGGCTCATCACCGTCGACAGATCGCCGTTGGCGAACGCATTGCGGGTGAGATCGGCGAGCCGCACCATCTTGTTGACGATGTCTTTGCCTTCCTGCGTGCGGTAGTGCTTCGCCTTCGCGAGCACGATTTCGACTTCCTCGTCATGCGCCAGATAGTTCAGCGTGGTGACGATCGACCAGCGGTCCATCTGGCCCTGGTTGATCTGCTGGGTGCCGTGATAGAGGCCCGAGGTATCGCCGAGACCGACCGTGTTGGCGGTCGAGAACAGGCGGAACGACGGATGCGGCTTGATCACCTTGTTCTGGTCGAGCAGCGTCAGCCGTCCGGACACTTCCAGCACGCGCTGGATCACGAACATCACGTCGGGACGGCCGGCGTCATATTCGTCGAACACCAGCGCGATGTTGTGTTGCAGCGCCCAGGGCAGAATGCCGTCACGGAATTCCGTGACCTGCTTGCCCTCCCGCACGACGATGGAGTCCTTGCCGACCAGATCGATACGGCTGATGTGGCTGTCGAGGTTGACACGCACGCAGGGCCAGTTCAGCCGCGCCGCGACCTGTTCGATATGGGTCGATTTACCGGTGCCATGATAGCCGGTGACCATGACGCGGCGATTCTTGGCGAAACCGGCCAGGATCGCAAGCGTGGTGGCGCGATCGAAGCGGTAATCCGAATCGATATCCGGCACATGGGGATCGACTTCGGAATAGGCCGGAACTTCAAGATCGGTATCGATTCCAAATACCTGCCGGACCGACACCTTCATATCGGGTAATCCGACGGGCTCCGTAACTTTGGTCATGGCGGCGGTCGTCATCAATCCTCCGAGGTCCCGGGCGTTCCCGAAACCAGATTTGTTGAATGGCTGCGGATGGGTGCTCCGATAAACCTAGCAGAGAGCAACGGCTGGCAGAAGCCCGCGGCGCAATGAAAGTTCCGCTGCCTTATCATTGAGATAGGGGCTGTATCAGGTTTTTGGAGGGCTGCCCTGCGAATCACGCCGTACTTTTGCCCGGTGGCCGGGCTGGTCGCCGGAGAGTCCGGTGGCCGGGAGGCCCTTCTCGCCCCCATGGCGAGTTGCTAGGTCTGAGCCATCAGGCGAACCACGCGACCGAAACGGGACTTTTGTGGCCTCATTTCTTGATCCTTTCATCGCATTTGTCTCGGCCCATCCGTGGCTTGCTTACCTGACGCTGTTCCTCGCGGCCCTGCTGGAGGCCGTGCCGGTGGTCGGTTCGCTGGTGCCGGGATCGACCATCATCCTCGCCTTGAGCGCGCTGGTCCCCGGCGGCGAATTGAAGCTGTGGGCAGTGCTGGCGGCGGCGATTGCCGGGGCCGCAATCGGGGACGGCAGCGCCTTCTGGATCGGCCATCGCTCGCAGCGCCAAATCCTCGGCGTCTGGCCGCTGAAGAACTATCCTGCCGTGGTGACACAAAGCGAAGCATTCTTCCAAAGCCGCGGCTCGCTCGCGGTGTTCTTTGCGCGTTTTGTGCCGCCGATACGCGCCTTCGTGCCGGTCACGGCGGGCGCGCTGGGCATGCCGCCGCTGCGGTTCTACGGCATCAATATTCCCGCGATCCTGGTCTGGGCGATGGCGCATGTGATGCCAGGCGTGCTGGCGGTTTCGGCGCTGCACGAATATTTCGGGCTGCCGCATCATCGCAGCACCGGCAAACATCTCTGGATGCTGGCGGTGCTGGGCGGCGCGCTGATCGTCGCGCTGGCGATTTGGATCATCCGGCGCCGCCGTGGCGGCGGCGTGATCGAGCCCGCCAAGCCGGTCAGGTAAACCGGGCGCGGCCCGGCGCCGGGCCGACATAGCGCGCACGCGGGCGGATCAGCCTGCCATGGCGCAATTGTTCGCTCGCATGCGCGATCCATCCGACCGTGCGGGCCATCGAAAACAACACCAGTTCATGGCCGGGCGGCAGGCCCAGCGTATGCACGAGCACCGCCAGCGCATAGTCGATATTGACGAATTCGCCGGTCGCTTCCGCAATCCGTTCCGGGATTTCATGGGTCAGTTTGCGGTCTGCGCCTGAGCGCGCGAGAGCCTCCAGCAAGGCTTGCGCGCGCGGATCGCCGAGTTTGTAGACGCCGTGGCCGAAGCCCGCGAAACGCTCGCCCAGCGCCACCCGCTCGCGGATCACGGGCGCGACGTCGCCCTTGGCCAGCGTCTTGAGCAACTGCGCCGCCAGCACGCCGGCGCCGCCATGCTTGGGACCTTTCAGGGCGACGAGGCCGGCGATCATCGCGTCGTAGAGGTTGAGGCCGGTCGATGCCGCGCAGCGCACCGTGAAGGTCGAGGCGTTCAATTCATGATCCGCCAGCAGCACCAGTGCGCGGCGGATCAGATCGGCGGCGTGCGTGTGATCGGGCGCCCAGACCTTGGCGACCTGCAGATGCAGCGGTTGCGACGATGTCTTCGCGTTCAGCATGGTCGCGACCACGAGACGCATGATGCGGCCGCCGACCATCGCGCGCCCCTCGGGCGCGCGGGTAAAGGCGCGGGGATCGGCAACGGCAGCAAGCGCCAGGACCGCAATCGTGCGATCGATCGCATTGGCGCCGCGGGCGGCGTCGGCGACCGCGCGCATTTCATCCGAGATCGAGGGGCAATTGTCCGGAGCGAACGGATCGACCCCGGTGACATCCCACAACAGCGTCGCGGCGTGTTCGAGCGTATCGCGCTCGGCGAGGTCGACGCAGTTGACGCCGCGATAGATCGGGCCGTCCTCGGTGATGGTCGCGATCGCCGAATCCATCACCGGCAAATCCGCATCGAAACTGCGCATTCCGCGCGGCTCCGGCGCCGGCGTGCGCCGCTCCTTCAGCGTGCGGACGTCCTCGGCCCGGTAGCGATGGCTGCGCGAATCGGCCGACGGTTCCGAGCGGATCAGGCCGCGGCTCACGTAAGCGTAGAGCGTCGCCTGCGAGATCGCGAGTTCGGCGGAGGCCTCCCGGGCCGAGAGATAAAGGCCGACGGATTTTTTCATATTGATTTACATAATCAAGATTGATCACTCTGTCGAGAGGACCGACCTTTGCAATGCACAAAGGGAGATCCATCATGAACATTCAGCTTTCCAAGACCCCGATCGGCCTCGACGGCGTTCCCGCCGCCGAAACCGTGCTCAGCCATGTCGATGGCGAGCGCGGCGAACTGATCATTGCCGGCGAACGGGTCGGCGACCTCGCCCGCAAGACCGGATTCGAGGGCGTGACCGCGCGGCTGTGGAGCGGCGGCATCGGCCAGCCGATCGGCGAGGCCGCGGTGCGCGCTGCGCTTGGCGCCGGACGCGAACGCGCTTTCGCCCGGCTGCCGGAACTGCTCGGAATCACGCGAGGCCTCTCGATCGTCGACGGCTTTCGGGCCGCAATCGCCGGACTGCGCGCGGAATCGGGACTGGCGCATGAGGCCACGATCGTCGGCGCATTTCCAGTCATCGCAGGCGCACTCGTGCAGCGCGCCAAAGGCAACGATCCCGTGTCGCCCGACCCGACCGCCAGCCATGCCGCCGACACGCTGTCGATGATGCTGGGCCGCAGGCCTGATGCGCGCCAAGCGGCGGCGCTCGATGCCTATTTCGTGACCGTCTCCGATCACGGCATGAACGCCTCGACGTTCGCGACGCGCGTCATCGCCTCGACCCATGCCGATCTGTTTGCGTCGGTCACCGGTGGCTATTGCGCGCTGACGGGGCCGCTGCATGGCGGGGCGCCGGAGCCGGTGCTGGAAATGCTCGATGCCATCGGCTCGAGCGAACGCATCAAGCCGTGGGTCGACAGCGCGCTGGCGCGCGGCGAGCGGCTGATGGGCTTTGGTCATCGCGTCTATCGGGTGCGCGATCCCCGCGCCGACGTGCTCAAGGGCGCGATCGAACGGCTCGCCGGCGGCGGCATGGATTTGCCGTTTGCGGGCGAAGTCGAGGCCTATATCCGCGACGCCTTGAAGAGGAAAAATCCGGACCGGCCGCTCGACACCAATGTGGAGTTCTTCACCGCGATTCTGCTCGACGCGCTGAAAATCCCGCGGCAGGCGTTTACGCCCATATTTGCGGTGGCGCGCGCCGCCGGCTGGACCGCGCATGCCCGCGAACAGCAGCGGACGGGGCGATTGATCCGGCCGAGCTCGGCCTATGTCGGGCCGATGCCGGGGTGATGGAGCAACGATGAAAAATCATCTCCGCCGTCGTCCCTGCGAACGCAGGGACCCATACGCCGCGGCCTGTATTGTTGGAGAAGGAAGATAACGAACAGCGGGCAAACAACGACCGCCGGTGGTTATGGGTCCCTGCGTTCGCAGGGACGACGGCTACTACACGCCGCGCACGACGGTCTTGAGATAATTATACGCCTTGATGATCTCGATCAGGCGGTCCTCGGTGGAGCGGTCGCCGCCATTGGCGTCGGGATGGTGCTGCTTCACCAGCGCCTTGTATTTCGCCTTCACCGTTTCCAGCGTCGCGTCGGGTCCGAGCCCCATCACCTGCAGCGCCTTGCGCTCGGCGTTCATCACTTTTCGGGTTTCAGGCTTGGCCTCGCCGGCAGCACCGCCTGGACCGGGCCGCCAGCGGCCACGGCCGTTGAGCTCGGAGAACATGCTGAACGGATCGGAAGCCGCGTCGATGTCAGGCTCGGCGCCGGCCTTGCCCTTCTTGCCGCCGTTGGCGCCCATCTTCCAGGTCGGGCGATGGCCGGTCAGCGCATCCTTCTGGTAGCGCGCGACGGCGTCGGCGTTCATGCCCTGGAAGAAGTTGTAGCCCTGGTTGTATTCGCGGACGTGGTTGAGACAAAAGTGCCAGTACTCTTTCGAGTTCTCGCGGCCCTTGGGCGCGCGGTGCGGGCCCTTGTTCTTGCACTCCGGCCATTCGCACAGGGCGGCTTCTTCGCGCGCCGCCGCCTGCTGCTTCGCGCTCAGCTTGTTGGGCTTGATGCGAATGGAGTCGAAGAATTTGGATGAATCGATTGGCATGGCTGACTTTGACTACGCAATGCCCAAGGCTTCAAGTCTTGACATTGCGAATACCTCTCTTCCGATGGGCCATTGACGAAAAACGGTCCCGGACGTAATGCCGCGGCCATGAGCACCAAGGACGTTATCATAAACAAGTTGCGTGAAGCTTTCGTACCCGAAAGCCTCGACGTGACGGACGAATCGCATCTGCATGAGGGCCATGCCGGCCACAGGCCCGGCGGCGAGACGCATTTCCGGGTATATATTGTGTCGCCGGCCTTCGAAGGGAAGAGCCGGATCGAACGCCATCGCATGGTCAATGCGGCGCTGGACGCGGAACTAAAGGGGTCCGTGCACGCGCTGGCGATCAAGGCACAGGCACCCGGGGAAACTCCGGACCGCTGATTTTATCACCCCTGCCGCATATGTGAGCGTCGGATGACTACGCTGAAGCTCATTGTTTTGGCCGGACTTCCCGGTTCCGGGAAGAGCACGCTGGCGGAAGGGCTTTCCCGGCATTTTTCGCTGCCGCTATTCTCGATCGATCCGATCGAGGCGGCGATGTGGCGCGGCGGCCTCGCCCGGGATCAAACGGGGATTGCGGCCTACGAGATCGCGCTAGCGCTGGCAGCCGAACAATTGCGGCTCAATCATTCCGTCCTGATCGACGCGGTCAATCCGGTCGAGGCCCCACGCGCGGCGTGGCGCAAACTTGCGGCAAAATTTCGCGCGGATTTGAAGATCATCGAATGCATCTGCGTGGATCAGGCGATCCATCGCCGCCGCGTCGAGGCCCGCGTCCGCAATATCGACGGGATGGCCGAGATCGACTGGGCCAGGGTCGAACAACGGCGCGCCGAATATGAGGCGTGGATCGATGCAAGGCTGACGCTGGACACCTCGGCGCAATCGTCGGAACGGCTGCTCACGGAAGCGATCCACTATCTGGCCTGAGCGTGCGGCCATGCCGATACGACGATCGGGCAAGGACAGTGGCAGCGCTTTCAACTTTGTGAGACAATCGGTGGCGCGATGGTTCGGTTTCATGAAAACGCAGGGTCGCGCTGACCCTGACGCACATCGCCATGTGATGGGGTCGTCCGATGCGTCCTTGGGCACATCAGGGGTTCGCGGCGGCCGTTCTAGCGTTGATGACCGGCTGTCCCTTCAATGCCCTCGCGCTCGACATGCCCGGCCCCGCCGCTCAGGAGGTGCTGGTGAAAAGCATCCTGGTGACGCTGAACGACGCGGTCGCAGCCGACAATTTCACCATCTTCCACGCCAAGATCTCAAAACCGTTTCGCGAGCAGTTCCCGCCGGAAAAGCTGCGGGCCGTGTTCAAGGACCTGGTCGAGAAGCACGCCGTGTTCGACGCCGTGGTCGCGCAAAAGATGATCCCCGACGAGGACGCCAGGATCGACGAGAAGGGCGTACTGAGCTTGAAGGGCCGCTTCCAGACGGCGCCCAAGCAGGTCAAATACCAGCTTGGCTTCATCGAATCGGAGGGCGCGTGGAAGCTCAGCGGCGTCGCGATCGATATCGAATAGGAAATGCCTGAGGCGGTGCGTGGCGCTCTAGCTAGAACGACGTACCCGCCCGCCTTGGCTTCTTTTCTTCGGCCTCGGAGTCGCGCGGCACCGGCACAATCCGCAAGGCGGTGATGCGGTTGCGCTCGCGGCGCAGCACGCGGAATCGGAAGCCGTGGAAGGTAAAGCTCTGGCCGCGCTCGGGGATCGAACGCGCCTCGTGAATCACGAGACCCGCGATCGTGGTCGCCTCCTCGTCGGGCAGATGCCAGTTCATGGCACGGTTGAGATCGCGGATCGGCACCGAACCATCGACCACCACGGAGCCGTCGGGCTGGGCGCGGACGCCCGCCACCACCACGTCGTGTTCATCGGAAATGTCGCCGACGATTTCCTCCAGAACGTCTTCCAGTGTCACCATGCCTTCGACTTCGCCATACTCGTCGACGACCAGTGCGAAGTGAGTCTTGCGGCGACGGAACGCCTTGAGCTGTTCGGACAAAGGCCGCATCTCCGGCACGAACCATGGCGGCAGCATGATGGCCGCAACATTGATACGCGAGGTATCGCCTTCGGAGGCGCGGATCGCGCGCAGCAGATCCTTGGCGTGCAGCACGCCGATGATGTTTTCCGACTTGTCGCGCCACAGCGGGATGCGGGTGTATTCCGTCGCCAGCACCTCGCGCACCAGCTCGTCCGGCGGCAGATCGGCATTGATCATCACCATGGCGGTGCGGTGGACCATGACGTCTGACACAGCAAGGTCGCCAAAGCGAAAAACATTATGAATGTATTCGGCCTCGCCGCTTTCGATGCCGCCATGCACGGCCGATTCCTCCACCAGCCCTTCGATCTCGGAGTCGGTGAGGATCTCATGCTGTGAGGATTCCTGCACGCCGAGCAGGCGCAAAATTCCGCGTGAGGCGTTGTTGAGGAGCCAGTTCAGCGGCCAGAAAACCAGATAGGACAAATAGAGCGGATACGCGATCCATTGCGAAACCGGCATCGGTTGCCTGATCGCCAACGTCTTCGGCACCTGCTCGCCGATCACGATATGCAACGAGGAGAACACCAGGAACCCGGCGAGGAACGACACAAAGTGCAACGTGGCTTGCGACATGCCGAGCGGGATCAGCAACGGTTCGAGCAGCGCCGAAACGGTCGGTTCGCCGACCCAGCCGAGGCCGAGCGAGGCCATGGTGATGCCGAGCTGGCAGCACGCGAGATAGGCCTCGATGTTGCCCATCATATCTTGCAGGAGCCGCGCGCCGAAGCGGTTCTGTTCGACCATCACCTTGATACGAAACCCGCGGCTCTTCACCAGCGCAAACTCGGCGGCCACGTAGAACGCGTTGGCGGCAAGCAGCAGAAACGCGAGCAACAGATTGAATGCGGTCGAACTCATATTGCCTCGCGATGGTCCAGGCCCTGGGCGATGCCGTCCGCGCGATACGCCCGGACAAGGTCGCTCTCATCCCGACAGCTTCTGTTGCAGGAAATCGCGAACCAATGCCGGTTCGACGTCGTTTGCGATCACCGCGCGCCCCACCGCCTCCAGCAGGATGAAGGTGAGCTTGCCGCGCTTGACCTTCTTGTCCTGCGCCATCAATGCCATCAGCGTATCGGCGTCCGCCAGCCCTTCCTGGGTGAAGCCGGCGATGTCCTGCAACCGGGTCGGCAGGCCGACCGAAGCCAGATGACGTTCGACACGCGCAGCGTCGGCTTGCGAGATCATGCCGCGCTCTGCGGAAAACTCCGCCGCCAGCACCGTGCCGATGGCAACGCCCTCGCCATGGAACAGGCGATCGGAGAAACCGGTTGCGGCCTCCAGCGCATGGCCAAAAGTGTGGCCGAGATTGAGCAGCGCGCGTTCGCCGGTTTCGCGCTCGTCGCGCGACACGATCGCAGCCTTGGCACGGCAGGAGGTGGCAATCGCATGCTCGCGCGCAGCACCGCCGGAGAAGATGCCGGCGTGGTTGGTCTCGAGCCAGGCGAAGAAGGCCTCATCGCCGAGCACGCCATATTTGGCGACTTCGGCGTAGCCGGAGCGGAACTGGCGCGGCGACAGCGTGTCCAAGACCGAGGTGTCGGCGATGACCAGCACCGGCTGATGAAACGCGCCGAGCAGATTCTTGCCTTGCGGCGAATTGATGCCGGTCTTGCCGCCGACCGAGGAATCCACCTGCGCCAGCAGCGAGGTCGGCACCTGTACGAAATCGACCCCGCGGCGCAGGATCGCCGCCGCGAACCCTGCGAGATCGCCGACCACGCCGCCGCCGAGTGCGATCACCAGGTCGTTGCGCTCGATTTTGGCTGCGATCAGCGCCTCGGAGACCTTCTCAAGTCCGGCATAGGTTTTCGAGCCCTCGCCTTCCGCGACGACGACATGCGACGTCGGGATGCCGGCCGCGGCCAGCGATGCCAGCGTTGGTTCCAACCAGTGTTTGGCAACGGTGCGGTCAGTGACGATAGCGGTTTGCACGCCCGGGCGGAGGGCTGCGATACGCGCCCCCAGCGACTGCAGGACGTCGCGGCCGATGACAATGTCATAGGCGCGGTCGCCGAGCGCGACGTCGACGGTGATGGGATCGGAGTGTTTCAGGGGGACCGTCATGACCGAGCGCTTATCCCGTCGTTTGTAGCAGTGCTTGTTGCATTGGTCTCCTGGGCCGCTGGCGCAGCGCCACACAGCCTGCCGCGCAAGGCGTCCATGCATTCATCGACAATCCGGTCATGCGGCACGTCGCGCGACAGGATCGTCAGATCAGCGCCCTGATAGACCGGCTCGCGGACTTCGAGCAGGCGGGCGACGGTTGCAACCGGATCCTCGGTCTGCAGCAGCGGCCGGTCGGCGCGACGCTTGACGCGCTTCATGATCACGTCGAGGTCCGCCTTGAGCCAGATCGACACCGCCTTGTCGGCGATCCGCTGGCGGGTTTGCTCGCGCATGAAGGCGCCGCCGCCGGTGGCAAGCACACAGGGGCCGCTATCGAGCAGCCGCGCGATCACCCGGGCCTCGCCATCCCTGAAATCCGGCTCGCCGCGGGTTTCGAAAATATCCGGGATCGACATGCCGGCCGCCGCCTCGATCTCGATATCGGCGTCGAAAAACGGTAGCCGCAGCCGGGCCGCCAGCCGGCGGCCAATGGTGGATTTGCCGGCGCCCATCATGCCGACAAGCACGACCGACCGTCGCCCCAGTGCCGCCGCGATCTCGGCCTCCTGGGGGGTGCTTGCGTGTGCCGGTATGGCGGTCTCGGGCATTCAAAACTCTGTCGCCTGCGGATTTTTCCGCGTTTCTGCGCCACCTATACTACCCCCGCCGATACCGTTGCCAGAGACTCTTGCAACGGGAATGGGAACATGTAGGTAGTCAGGCTGGTCCAACCCCGATGATTTCGATGGTTAATTCGCCGCCCAAGGCCACCTTCAAGGCGCCCTGATGCCCAGCCTGTTCCGGTTTTTGACGGTTGTCGGCATCATTGCCGGGATCGGCTATGGCGTGGTCTTCGCGCTGGCGAATTTCGTCAATCCGAAGCCGCGGGAAATGATCGTCACCATCCCGCCGGATAAGTTCCTCAAGAGATAGCGGCACGCAGCAGGCGCATAAAGAGCTGCATCCCCGCCTCGAGTTTCGCGCCGTCGCCGGGCGCGTGCTTGATGCCGTCCATGGCTGCGACGATCACGTTGGCGATATCGACCGGCTCTGAATTCAATCGATCCAAAGCAATGACGCGCGCGGCCTGCGCATCGGCCAATGCCTGCGCCAGTCGTTCCACCAATGTTGCGCGTGCAGCCAGCGTGATGTCCTTGGCCAGGGCCATGTTGACCTCGAACAGCTCCACTGCATCTGGGCTGGCAGCAAATGGCGCGATCAAACCGCGATGAAAGGCGGCGATCGCGTTTTCGATCCGGCTGAAAATATCGCCCTTGCCTTCCAACGCCGCCTCGACATTCCGCAGCGTGCTGGCATGGGCTCGTGTCGACCCCGCCCGGAACAATTCTTCCTTGCTGCCGAAGCTCAGATAGAGCGACGCTCGGGAAATCTTCGCCGCCCGAGCAATGTCCGCCATCGAAGCCTTGCGAAAGCCGTGGCGGACGAACACCGGCAGCGCCGCATCAAGAATGTGGTTGGATTTGGCATCAAGTTCGATCATTTGGACAGATTGACAGTTCTTGTCCGATGCGTCAAAAGACATATAGACTATAAATGTCTAATCGTCTAATTTACGCATCCGCCCGTGGAGGCATGCGAGACAAGGAACTGAACATGCGTTCGCACTCAGCAAATGGAGATGTCACTGTTCTAGTGACTGGAATCGGCGGTTTTCTCGGCGGGCACATCGCCCGGCAATTACTGGCCCACGGGTACTCTGTTCGTGGCAGCGTTCGCCACATGGGGCATTGCGACAAGATCAGGGACCAGGTCTGCCCGAACGTGGCGGCCGACGGTCACCGAATCAGCTTCATCGAAGCCGATCTTCGCTTCGATGCAGGCTGGGATGCCGCGGTCGCCGGATGCCGCTATGTGATCCACGCTGCCTCCCCCTTCCCGTCGGACCTGCCGAAGGATGAGGATGACCTGATCCGGCCCGCGCGCGAGGGCGCCTTGCGGGTGCTGCGGGCAGCGCAGCGCGCTGGCACGACGCGCGTGGTGATGACTTCCTCGATCGCGGCAACCAACCACGGCAACGGTCAAGCGCCCTATACGGAGGACGATTGGACCGATCCGACAAGCCTGCGGGCAACGCCTTACTACAAGTCGAAGACGCTGGCCGAGCGAGCCGCATGGGCTTTTGCCGACGAAACCGGACTTGATCTGGCCGTCATCAATCCCGGCATCATCTTCGGGCCGCTGCTCGGCCCGGACTATGGAACATCGGTGGGACTGATCCAGCAGATGATGAGCGGCAAGCTCAAGCGCATACCGCGGTTTGGTGTTGCCGTCGTCGACGTGCGCGATGCAGCCGATGCCCATATCCGGGCGATGACACATCCGGAAGCGTCAGGTGAGCGCTTTATCGCTGCCGGGAAGTTCTTCTGGATGCGAGACATGGCCGCCGCGCTAGCCAACGCATTTCCGGACTACGCCTCCAAATTACCCTCCGGCGAAGTGCCGAACTGGATGGTCCGCATGACGGCGCCGTTCAGCGCCCGTTCGCGCATGATCGTCCATGAACTGGACCGTGATCTCAGCGTCAGCGCCGCCAAGGCGACGCGGGTGTTGGGCTGGCAACCACGCTCCGAAAAGGAAGCGATCTGCGCCAGCGCGCAAAGTCTGATCGACCACGGCCTGATCCCGGCCTCCTGAACCTTCGCAAATATCAACAACGGAACCAGACATGACCTCATCAATAGCCGATCCGAATAACCATCTTGAAGCGGAGCATATTCGGAGCATTGAGCGCGCACGACTTCGTGCCCTCGTGAACGCCGACATGATTGCGGCCGAACCACTGCACGCGCCGGACTTCCAACTGGTCACGCCGATCGGCGCGACACTGTCGAAGGCCGAGTATCTCGGCGCCGTGGCCAGCGGGCAGATCAGATATTTGCTGTGGGAGCCGGGTGACATCGCTGTCCGCCTGTACGCAGCCAGCACGCTGATTCGCTATCGCGCCCGGCTCGAGGTCGTGTTCGGAGGCCACAAAGTGCCGCCAGGCGATTACTGGCACACCGACGCCTATGAATATCGCGACCAGCAATGGATGGTGGTGTGGTCGCAAGCGACCGCGATCAGTGCGCCCGCCTGACAAAAAACTGCGGCCACCTGGATCATGGGATATGATCGGACATGGTCACGAAAAATACGCCCGACGCAAAGCTGGTCAGCCTGTTCCTCGACATGCTGGCAGCGGAACAGGGCGCTGGCGATAATACCCTGGACGCCTATCGGCGGGACCTCGAGGATTTTTCGGAGTTCGCCGGCCGGGCGAATTCCGGCTTCATCGCTGCCAACACCCAGTTGTTGCGCAATTACCTTGAAGATCTCGATTCCCGCGGCTTCAAGTCCACAACCGTCGCGCGGCGTCTCTCCGCGCTGCGCCATCTGTTCCGGTTTCTGCTCAACGAACGGATGCGAACCGACGATCCCGCGGCGATCCTGTCCGGTCCGAAACGCGGCCGCGGCCTGCCCAAGGTCCTGTCGATCGCGGACGTCGACCGCATGCTGACGCGGTCCAGGGAATTGACGGAAACGGACGCCTCACCGGCGCAGCGGCTGCGTGCGCTGCGGCTGCATTGCCTGCTCGAAGTGCTCTACGCCACCGGGCTGCGCGTTTCCGAACTGGTGGCGTTGCCGCTGTCGGCGGCGCGCCGCGACGCGCGCATGATCGTGGTGCGCGGCAAAGGCAACAAGGAGCGGCTGGTGCCGCTGAACCAGGCGTCGCGGCAGGCGATGGCCGATTACCTCGCCGCCATGGAGGCGCTAAAGCCCGACAAGAAGAAAAACGCACTCGCCTCGAAATGGCTGTTTCCCTCCTTCGGCGAAAGCGGACATTTGACGCGCCAGCATTTCGCGCGCGACCTGAAAGAACTGGCATCCGCCTCGGGGCTGGCGCCGCGGCTGGTCTCACCGCACGTGTTGCGCCACGCCTTTGCCAGTCACCTTCTGCACAACGGCGCCGACCTGCGCATCGTGCAGACGCTGCTCGGTCACACCGATATTTCGACCACGCAGATCTATACCCATGTGGTCGAAGAGCGGCTCAAGAGCCTGGTGCGCGACCTGCATCCGCTGGCGGAGAAGTAGACTTCAGAGCATCCAGCAAGTATCCGCCTTGACTTCGACGCCTTCTCCCCCGAAACAGCCGTCACCTCATCACCACCTCCAGTGGGCATTCCCCCAGAATGTAAGCTAAATCATTGAAGAAGCTAATCTTCTTTCTCAAAGACGAAACCACTTCGCCCGCAGTTAAGTTCCTCCCTATATTGGTTTGATGCCGGATCAGATGCGCAGCTATCTCGACTTCGAAAAACCCGTCGCCGAACTCGAGGCCAAGGTCGACGAGCTGCGCGCGCTGGCTGCGAGCGGCAGCGACATCGGCGACGAGATTGCCCGAATCGAGGACAAGGCGTCGCAGGCGCTGACCGACCTCTATGCCAGCCTGACGCCGTGGCAGAAGACGCTGGTGGCGCGTCATCCGCAGCGGCCGCATTTCACCGATTTCATCAACACGCTGATCACGGAATTCACGCCGATGGCGGGCGACCGCAAATTCGGCGAGGACGAAGCGCTGATGGGCGGGTTCGGCCGCTTCCGCGGCGAAGCCATCTGCGTCGTCGGTCAGGAAAAGGGCGCCACCACCGAGAGCCGCATCAAGCACAATTTCGGCATGGCCCGCCCCGAAGGCTATCGTAAAGCCGTTCGTCTGATGGAACTGGCCGACCGGTTCGGCATTCCCGTTTTGTCGATCGTCGATTCGGCCGGCGCCTATCCCGGTATCGGCGCCGAGGAACGCGGACAGGCCGAAGCGATCGCGCGCTCCACCGATGCCTGCCTGTCGCTCGGCGTCCCCAATGTTGCGATCATCACTGGCGAAGGCATGTCCGGCGGGGCGATTGCGATCACCACCGCCAACCGCGTGCTGATGTTCGAACACGCGATCTACAGCGTGATCTCGCCGGAAGCGGCGTCCTCGATCCTGTGGCGGGACGGCACCAAGGCCCAGGAAGCTGCGACCAGCATGAAGATCACCGCCCAGGACATGCTGCGATTCGGCGTGATCGACCAGATCCTGAAAGAGCCTCCCGGCGGCGCCCATCGCGACCCTGCCGCCATCATCGCCTCCACTGGCGATGCCATTGCCCAGGCCTTCAACGAATTCCGTAACCTCGATGCGGACGCGGTGCGCAAGCAGCGGCGGCAGAAATTCCTCGATATCGGGCGCAAACTGGGCTGACTCGGCTTCGACCTCTCGCTTTTTTTGGGAAGGGACCGCCTGCCGCGAAAGCGGCCGCTCGATCGCAGAATCGCCGATTTTTCGCCAAATCGTTGATTTTGGCCGCAATTATGCCCCGACCCCGTTCTTTATGGTCTGTTGACCATGCCCGCCAACGAACCGGGTGGCGCAGCCTCTTCGAGTTGCGACAAAACGGCCTAAAGGGTAAGATTTTATACATCGGCTTCAGGGCATGACGCTGTGGTTGGGGTGCGACATCTGCCTGATGGGTGTGGAGCTTAGCTTTTGATTTATCGCTCGCTGGTTCGCGCGCTCATCACGTCGGCTGCCCTCGCGGCCAGCGTCATGCTGGCCGGCTGCAATAGCGACGAGATTTCGCTCGCCAATAACGCCAAGGCCAACCAGCCAGTTCCGCCAAAACTGGTCGCGGACATGGTCGCCAAGGATATGGACCTGAATTCGCCGATCCTGGTCCGGTTGTTCAAGCAGGAAGCCGAACTTGAGATCTGGAAGCAGAATCGTTCTGGCCGTTTCGCGCTGCTGAAGACCTATCCGATCTGCCGCTGGTCGGGCGATCTCGGACCGAAGATCAAAGAGGGCGACCGCCAGGCGCCGGAAGGCTTCTACTCGATCTCGCCGGCGCAGATGAACCCGCAGTCGGCCTACTATCTGTCATTCAACACCGGGTATCCCAACGCATTCGACAAGGCGCTTGGCCGCACCGGCTCGCAGTTGATGGTGCATGGCGACTGCTCCTCGCGCGGCTGCTACGCGATGACCGACGAGCAGATCGCTGAAATCTATTCGCTGGGCCGCGAATCCTTTTTCGGCGGTCAGAAATCGTTCCAGCTGCAGGCCTATCCGTTCAAGATGACGCCAATCAACATGGCGAAGCATCGCAACAACCCGCACATGCCGTTCTGGAAGATGATCAAGCAAGGCTACGATCATTTCGAGGTGACGAAGCAGGAGCCGAAGGTCGATTTCTGCGAGAAAAAATACGTGTTTGACGCCATCAAGGCGCCCAACGCCACGCGCGAGCCGGTGTTCGACGCGTCGGCCAAATGCCCGGCCTACGCAATATCAGAGGAAGTCGCCGACGCCGTGCGCGAGAAGCAGCAAGCCGAAGCGGCAGAAACCGCCAAGCTGATTTCGAAGGGCACACCGGTCGCGCGGCTGAACACCGGCATCGACGGCGGCATGCACAAGATATTCGCCGCGCGCGTTCCTGAAGCCAGCACCGGGCTCTCGGAAGGCGGCGACAGCCAGGGACTGGCGGCGCTCTCGCTGGCCCGCGCACCCGGCACCATCCCCTCCCACGTCAACCCGCCGCGCGCGCCCTCGGACAATCTCCTGCTCGGCGCGCCGCAGGAGCCGAAGCTTGCTGCGGTCGCCACCGCGCCAACGGCTGGACCGACAGCCTCGGCGCCGGCGCCCACCCGGGTCGCCAACGCCGCGCCGGCCTCGCAATCCGACGGATGGTTCTCCAGCCTGGCCCGCAAGGTCGGCATTGGCGGCGCCGCCGATGCGACCGCGAGCACCTCAAGCAACGCGCCGCCCGCGAAGCCGAAGGTCATCGAAGCCAAGCGGACCGAGCCGGCGCCACGTCCCGAGGCCGCCGCGCCGAAGACGTCAGCACCGAAGGCCGAAGCCAAGCAAACCGCCAGCCGGCCGCCGCTCAAACCGTCGGTAACCGATACCGCGGCCGTGGCACCCGCGCCCGCCACCAGGGAGAGCCAGGTGGCCGGATCCGCGCCGATCGTCTCGTCGAACTCGTTCGACAGCCGTTTTGGGGCGATGAAGTAAAGGGGCTTCGGCTCTTCCAGCAACTGAGAGCCGTCATGCCCCCATCGGGTCTCGCCCTCGGCGCGCCCGATCACGGGCTCCAGCGGGGCGGCCAGCATTTCCTGACATTTGGATTTGTCGAGGGTGCGTGGATTTGTCGAAGGCGCGCAGCGTACCGGATCAACCCGCTTTCGCGGCTGATGATTTCAGCCTGTGGTTGCTCAAAAGGCACAGACTGGATTCCAGTTCCATGAGACAGTTGGGCTGAATTTTTTCAGTGGATTGATTCGCCCATGAAATCAGCTTTGGCCTCGGCAGCACTACTGGTTCTCGGTTGCGTTTCGGCTTCGGCCGCCGACCTCGGCGCCAGGCCCTATACCAAAGCTCCGGCCGTGGTCGATGTCGGTTACAACTGGACCGGCTTCTACATCGGCGGTCACGCTGGATATGCCTGGGCGCCGGCGTCCTACACCCATAACGAAACCGCGGGCGTTGGCGGCGCCATCGTTACGTCGGTCGGCTACGGTCCCGAACCCGCCGGATTCACGGGCGGCGCTCAGGTCGGCTATCAGTACCAGTTCTCGAACCGCTTCGTCGTTGGCGTCGAAGGTGCCTATAGCTGGTTCGATCAGAGCGCCTCGGCCGCCGTCATCGCGGCGCCGCCGCGAACCCGCGCTACGACGGTTGGCGATATCTGGAGTGTTGCAGGCCGCCTCGGATACGCCTTCGGGGCATCGCTGCTGTACGTGAAGGGCGGTTATGCCAATTCCGAGTTGAAGTTCTCGAACACGCTGAATGCGACGGGCGCGGTTCTAGGGCAATCCAGCACCCGGGTTGACGGTTTTGTCGTCGGCACCGGCCTTGAGTACGGATTCGCGCGCAACTGGAGCGTGGCGGGCGAGTACAATTACTACGGCTTCGATGTCGGCAGACAGCAGCAGGCTTTGGGTGGTGTCGCGGTAGCCGCCTACAACGATGCCATCGATTTCAACATCCATCAGGTTCTGGTCAAGCTGAACTATCGCTTCGGCGGCTGAGTGCTTTTGTTGCCAGGTTCGGACCACTCAGTTTCAGATACCCCGGCTCCGGCTGCAACGCCCCGCCCAGGTGGCCTGATCGGCGCCGATGTTCTCGTCTAATTCATTCGTCAGCCGCTTCTCGGCGATGAAATAGGGCGTCCGATCCCATTTGACAGCCGTGTTGCGCCTCCGCGAACGGGGCTTTTGGTGATCCTGTCGTACGCGCTATGTAGGTGGAGGCAGGAACCTCCAGGCAGCAGGAATGTGGTCAGGTTGAAGCGACCGCGCATGAGGCCATTCAGAGAGTTCGTATGACGGACTGCGACCGAAGAACCATTCATTGCTGCAATTGCGGGACCGACTCGGATCACTGGATCCTCTTGAGTACGAACGCGTCCGGCTCGGCTGACCTCGATCAGCGCCCACCCGAGATGGAGCGCGACACGATGGAAATGTGGCTGCAGGAATGCCCTTCGTGCGGTTTTGTCGCGCGCAGCATCGACCAGGGACATGAGATAGATCGGACCAACGCCTCCAGTCCTGAATATCGAGCGCTGGTCGCAAGTTCGTTCTCGTCGTCCGTGGAACGGCGGTTTCTGTTACAGGCTGCCTTGTTTGCGATGAGGGGCGAGGCAGAGAGCGCATTCTCCAATGCGCTGTGCGCAGCGTGGGCTGCCGATGATCGTGGCACCGAGCAAGCCAGCGCGCACCGTGTCAAGGCGGCCGGCCATGTGTACGGCCGCGCCGGAGTATCGATCGATACGCGACTTCGCTTGCTGGATGTCCTACGTCGTTCGTCTCGCTGGGAGGCTGCCAGCGGCCTGGCTTCAGAATTGAACTCGGAGGAACTCGAACATCCCTTCGATGTCATCATCGGCTTTCACGTCGACAAAATCGCCGCGCGTGATGACGGCTGCTATACCATAGCGAGGGCGCTCGCCGATCGACGCCCGCCTCCCCCGAGTTCTCTTGATGCTGCAAACCGGAAAATATTGGCTGACTATCTGCGATACAGGCTCGAAGGGGAGTGATTGAGCGGAAGCGGGCGCGCAGCGAACCTTGCTCCTTCAATATCCGGCGCCCCATCTTCTCCTGAGATTGCTGCGGACCCTCTCCGACGCGACAATCAGCCGCTCGAGAAGACCAGTGCGCGGGCTATACAGGATAGTCCTGTTTCCGGGAGCATCCGTCATCTCCCAGTGGCTTGTCGGGTTTCTCGCGTCGAGAAGCGTTCGCATGACCGCAAAGGCTCGCTTCATCACCGGCTCGGCCAGAGCAGACCGCTTCTTCGCATATCCATCAGCCAGTTCGACGAGGATCCAGAGCAACGCAGCCGCGTCATCTCCGTAGACGCGCTCGCTTATCGACAGCAAGCGCTTCAACAACGGCTCGGCCTCCGAAAACTCTCCGCAATCAAGGTAGCTTCGCGCCGTGGCTTCCAGCGCCTTTCGCACTTCGAGGCTATCCGGCCCGAACAGGTCTTCCTTGATAGAAAGCGCTCGCACAATCATGGGCCGCGATTTGCTTTTGGCGTCGGCCTTGATGCCCCTGTGCTGCAGCGTGCTTGAATTGACGTAAACCACCGCAAGGGAAACCAACGCCGCCGCCACTTCCCCGCTGCTTGGCCCGAATAGGCGCTCCAGTGTCTTGATGCAGCGCTCAAGGTATTGGTCGGCCAGCTCCCTTTCCCTGGAGCGGAGACACACCTCGACCAGCGCTTCGAGAGCTACCGCCACCTCGGCGCTGTCAGCGCCATTAAGCCGCTCCCTGATCGCGAGGCTGCGCTCGAGAAACGTCCTGGCCTCATGCCATCGCTTTTGATCGTGATATCTCGCGGCGATGCCGTCGCATTGGTCGGCGATGCGCGGATCGACCTCCCCCAAAATGCCTGCCTCGATGGCAAGCCGCTTGAGGAGAAACGGCTCCGTGAGTTCGAAGCTGTTCTTGTCGATCCAGTCGTCTAGAGCGGCAAGGATCGATTCCGGGCCTTTGAGTGCCTCGCGTATCGCAATGCTGCGCTCGAAGTAAGGGACGGCGTCCGCCGCCTCTTGGTATTGGCAGATCAGGCGAGCCAAAGTATTGAGCGCGACCGCGACCTCTTCGCTGTCGGCCCCAAACTTGGCTTCCTGCTTGGCGATGTGGCGCAGGTGATTTTGCACGAGGTCGGAAGGCATGCGAGCATGTCTATTGGAAAAACGCCGCCGACTGAAGCGCCTTCCATCCGTGGCGTCCCGGACGCCTGCGCACTTCGACAACGAGAGCGTTGTCCGGGCGAAGCGTTCAGCTACCCCGTGAAATATGGCTAACCGTATTTGCCGTGGCAGTGCTTGAACTTCTTGCCGGAGCCGCAGGGACAATCCTCGTTGCGGCCGACCTTGCCCCAGGTGGCGGGGTTCTTGGGATCGCGGTCGGCAGCGGCCACCTCGGGCACCAGGGACACGTTGGCGAACGCCATTTCGTCTTCGCCGGTATCCGGATTGAGCTTGTGCGCTTCCATCTGCGGCAACACCGGCTGCTGCTCTTCCGGCGGAACGATCTCGACGCGCATCAACTGCGCCGTTACCGCCTCGCGCAGGTGCGCGATCATCGCCTCGAACAGGCTGAAGGCTTCCGATTTGTACTCCTGCAACGGATCGCGCTGGCCGTAGCCGCGCAGGCCGATCACCTGGCGCAGATGGTCGAGCATCACGAGATGCTCGCGCCAGAGATGATCCAGCGTCTGCAGCAGGATGGTCTTTTCGACGTAGCGCATCACGTCGGGGCCCCATTGCGCGACCTTGGCCGCCATCCGCTCATCGACATGCCTGTCGATGCGCGCCAGCAATTCCTCGTCGGCGATGCCTTCTTCCTTGGCCCATTCATCGACCGGCAGGTCGACGTCGAGCACGCGCTTCAATTCGTCCTTCAGTCCGGCGACGTCCCACTGCTCGGCATAGGCATGCTCGGGCACGTGCTTGGTCACGACGTCCTCGACAAAGGCGTGGCGCATGTCGGCGACCGTCTCGGCGACGCTGTCGTCCTTCATCAGGTCGACGCGCTGGTCGAAGATCACCTTGCGCTGGTCGTTCTGGACGTTGTCGAATTTGAGCAGATTCTTGCGGATGTCGAAGTTGCGCGCCTCGACCTTCTGCTGCGCCTTTTCCAGCGCCTTGTTGATCCAGGGATGGATGATCGCCTCGCCCTCCTTCAGGCCGAGCCGCGTCAGCATGGTATCGAGCCGATCGGACCCGAAGATCCGCATCAGATCGTCCTCCAGCGACAGGAAGAATTTCGAGCGCCCGGGATCGCCCTGACGGCCGGAGCGGCCGCGCAGCTGGTTGTCGATGCGCCGCGATTCATGGCGTTCCGAACCCATGATATAGAGCCCGCCGGGCTTGTTGACGGTCTTGGCCGGCTTCGAACCCTTGGCGGGCTCGATTTCGACGACGTCTTCGGCCTTCAGCACGATCTCGCGGAAACGCTCGATATCGGCCTTGATGAGTTCGATCTTGGCGGCTTTCTCGGCCTCGTCGGTGATGTCAGCGGTCTCCTGCAGGATCCGCATCTCGAGCGAACCGCCGAGCTTGATGTCGGTACCGCGACCGGCCATGTTGGTCGCGATCGTGATCGCGCCGGGCACGCCGGCTTCCGCGACGATATAGGCTTCCTGCTCGTGGAAGCGCGCGTTCAGCACCGCGAACAGTTTCGCAGGCTTGCCCGCGCGCGCCGCGGCATAGAGCTTCTCCATGCCGGACTCAGAACCGAAATCGATCTGCTTGTAGCCGTGCTTCTTCAGGTATTCGGCCAGCACTTCCGACTTTTCGATCGAGGCGGTGCCGACCAGCACCGGCTGCAGCCGCGCATTGGCGCGTTCGATCTCGGCCAGGATCGCGGCATATTTCTCATTCTGGGTGCGATAGACCTCGTCGTCCTCGTCGAGACGCGCCACCGGCACGTTGGTCGGAATTTCCACGACCTCGAGCTTGTAGATGTCGAACAATTCGTCGGCTTCGGTCAGCGCCGTACCGGTCATGCCGGCGAGCTTGGCGTACATCCGGAAATAGTTCTGGAAGGTGATCGAGGCCAGCGTCTGGTTTTCCGGCTGAACCTGGACATGTTCCTTGGCTTCCAGCGCCTGGTGCAGGCCCTCTGAATAGCGCCGGCCCTGCATCATGCGGCCGGTGAACTCGTCGATGATGATGACCTCGCCGTCGCGGACGATGTAATCCTTGTCGCGGTTGAACAGCGAATGGGCGCGCAGCGCCTGATTGATGTGGTGAACGACCGAGACGTTCTCGATGTCGTAGAGCGACTCGCCCTTGAGCTGGCCGGCGTCGCGCAGCAGGGTTTCGATCTTCTCCATGCCGGCTTCCGTCAGCGTCACCGTGCGCTGCTTCTCGTCGACGTCGTAATCGGTCTTGTCGAGCTTGGGCAGGAAGGTGTCGATGGTATTGTAGAATTCCGAGCGGTCGTCGAGCGGCCCGGAGATGATCAAGGGCGTGCGCGCCTCGTCGATCAGGATCGAGTCGACCTCGTCGACGATGGCGTAGAAATGGCTGCGCTGGACCATGTCTTCCAGGCGGTACTTCATGTTGTCGCGCAGATAGTCGAAACCGTATTCGTTGTTGGTGCCGTAGGTGATGTCGCGCGAATAGGCTTCCTTGCGCTCGGCATCGTCGAGGCCGTGGACGATCACGCCGACGGTCAGTCCGAGGAAATTATAGATCTGGCCCATCCATTCGGAGTCGCGGCGGGCGAGGTAGTCGTTGACGGTGACGACGTGGACGCCCTTGCCGGCCAGCGCGTTGAGATAGACCGCAAGCGTCGCGACCAGCGTCTTGCCTTCGCCGGTCTTCATCTCGGCGATGTCGCCCTCGTGCAGCACCATGCCGCCGATCAGCTGGACGTCGAAATGCCGTTGGCCGAGCGTGCGCTTGGCCGCCTCGCGCACCGTGGCAAAGGCCGGAACCAGGAGGTCGTCGAGCGTTTTGCCATTGGCGAGCTGCGCACGGAATTCGGCGGTGCGGGCCTTCAGCGCCTCGTCCGACAGCGCGGCGAGTTCGGGCTCGAGCGCGTTGATGGCGTTGACGCGGGACTGATATCCCTTCACCCGCCGGTCATTTGCGGAGCCGAAAAACTTGCGGGCGAGCGCGCCGATCATGCCGAATTCCTGTCTTTGCCTTAAGCCTCGGCCCTAAGTCCTGGCCGTGTCTTGCGTTGCAGCCGTGACGTGGTCCACCAGATTGCCTATCAACTCACCGTGACGCGTCGCGGCAAACACCCGATCCGGGGGTCGTCCGCCAAGTGAGTGGGATTTAGACAAGCTAAGGTTCAACGGCAAAAAGCCCAGTAAAATAAGCGCTATCGCCGTCGATGGGTTCCGGCAGAGATATGGCTGGGCCGGTGGGTTGTCAACGCCGCCAAGATGTCAAGGAATTCATCATTTTGACAGAGTTTTCGCGTTGCCAAGGTGCCACGATTGGGCGAGTGTCCCGCCGCCTCCGGCATTCCCATCTTCAAGACAAGGATTTTGCATGACCTCCCCGTTCCCGGAAACGAAAACCGGCCTGCGCTTCGGCTTGGCCTCCTTGAAGGTCACCTTGGCCCTGACGACCTGCCTGGCCGCGGTTCTGGCCGCCGGTCTGCCGGCCCGTGCCCAGGACAACCCCGTTCTGGCGAAGGTTAACGGCGTGGAGATCCGCCAGAGCGACGTCGCGCTGGCCGAAGAGGAACTCGGCCCCAGCCTCGCCCAGATGGACCCGGCGACCAAGAAGGACAACGTGCTGGCCTTCCTGATCGACCTGAAGATCGTCGCCAAGGCCGCCGAGGACAAGAAGGTCGAGAATTCAGAGGATTTCAAGCGGCGCATGGCGTTCACGCGCAGCCGGCTGTTGATGGACAGCCTGCTCGCCACCGAGGGCAAGGCTGCTACCACCGACGAGGCCATGAAGAAGGTCTATGAGGAGGCCTCCAAGCAGATCACCGGCGAAGCCGAGGTCCACGCCCGGCACATCCTGGTCGAGACCGAGGACGAGGCCAAGACGATCGCCGAAGAGTTGAAGAAGGGCGCCGATTTCGCCGACCTCGCCAAGAAGAAATCCAAGGATCCCGGCGCCTCCGACGGCGGCGACCTCGGCTTCTTCACCAAGGAGCAGATGGTGCCGGAATTCTCGGCGGTGGCGTTCGTGCTCGAGCCCGGCAAGATCTCCGACCCCGTCAAGTCGCAATTCGGCTGGCACATCATCAAGGTCGAGGAAAAGCGCAACCGCAAGGCGCCCGAGTTCGAGCAGGTCAAGCCCCAGATCGAAACCTACGTGACGCGCAAGGCGCAGGCCGACTACGTGGCGAAGCTGCGCGAAGCCGCCAAGGTCGAGCGCATGGACAAGCCGGCCGAGCCGGCGGCGAAGCCCGCCGAGGCCGCCAAGCCGGACGCCTCCAAGATGGCGCCGGCGAAGAAGTAAAATTCGCTGTCACTTCGGTGAAGCCAATAGTATCTACAGTCGTCATGGCCGGGCTTGTCCCGGCCATCTACGTCTTTAGGCATCGCTGAGCGAGACAAGGGCGTGGATGGCCGGGACACAGGCGAGCGTAAGCGACGCCGTCCTTCGGACGGCTATGCCCGGCCATGACGATCCATTTTTTCTTCTCCCGGATGCGCCCTCATGTCATCAGCCGTCTCCCCCCTCGCCCCGACCGAAGTTCCCGACATGCCCGAGATCGCGGGCGTGCGGCTTGCCACTGCCGCTGCCGGCATCCGCTACAAGGGGCGCACCGACGTTCTGCTCGCGATCATGGACGCGGGGACCAATGCCGCCGGCGTCTTCACCCAATCGAAATGCCCGAGCGCCCCGGTGGAATGGTGCCGCGCCCAACTCAAGGGCGGCACCGCTTCCAAGGGCGGGCTTGCCCGCGCGCTGGTGGTGAATTCCGGCAATGCCAACGCCTTCACCGGCAAGACCGGGCGGCAGGCTACGGCGCTGACGGCGTCGATTGCCGCCAAGGCGGTCGGATGCAAACCAAATGAGGTGTTTCTCGCTTCCACCGGCGTAATCGGCGAGCCGCTCGACGCCACCAAATTCGACGGCGTGCTGGGCACGCTGGCCGACAGCGCGGCCCCCGAGGACTGGATGAACGCGGCCAAGGCGATCATGACCACCGACACCTTTCCGAAAGTCGCCACCGCGACCGTCAAGCTCGGCAAGGCCAGGGTCACCATCAACGGCATGGCCAAGGGCGCCGGCATGATCATGCCCGACATGGCGACCATGCTGTCGTTCGTGTTCACCGACGCCCCGCTGTCGTCTGCCGTGCTGCAATCGCTGCTCAAGAGCGGTGTCGAGGACACCTTTAACGCCCTGACCATCGACAGCGACACGTCGACATCAGACACCCTGCTCGCCTTCGCCACCGGCACGGCCGCCGCGCACGGCGCGCCGAAGATCACGCGCGCCAGCGATCCGAGGCTGAAAGCTTTCACGAAGGCGTTTCGCGGCGTGCTCGCCGATCTTGCGGAGCAGGTCGCCCGCGACGGCGAAGGCGCGCGAAAACTGGTCGAGATCATCGTCGAGGGCGCGACCAGCAAAATCTCGGCGCGCCGGATCGCGATGTCGGTAGCCAATTCGCCGCTGGTGAAGACCGCGATCGCCGGCGAGGACGCCAATTGGGGCCGGGTCGTGATGGCGGTCGGCAAGGCCGGCGAGCCCGCCAACCGCGACAAGCTGTCGATCTCGTTCAACGGCATCCGCGTCGCCAAAAGCGGCGCGCGCGATCCGTCCTACAACGAGGCGGAGGTTTCCGAGGCGATGAAGGCGCCGAAGATCCAGATCAAGATCTCGCTCGGCCTCGGCAAGGGCCGCGACCGCGTGCTGACCTGCGACCTCACCAAGGAATACGTGGCGATCAACGGCGATTACCGGTCCTGAAATCGTCATTCCGGGACAGTCCGCAGGACTGAACCCGGAATCCTTGGATTCCCCGATGCGCAATTGCGCATCTGAGGTTCGATGCTTCGCATCGCCCCGGAATGACGGTGGTACTAGCTGCTGATCCGGGCGTCGGCGATGGCTTTCTGGAACAGCGCGTTCATCGCTTCGGCGATGCCCTGGGTCGGGCTGACCTCGAAATACAATCCGCTCGAGGCGCAGCTCTTCATGTTCTGCGCGATCTGGCTGTTCGGCGATGGCCCATAGGGCCCGGCGTTGAACGGCGCGATCCAGCTGTTGTACCAGGAGTTGGTGGGCAGCGCGAGATAGGTGGTGTAGAGCACCGCGATCTTGATGCCGCGATTTTTGATCGCGGTGCAGAGCGCCGCGTTGAGCGGCGACTGGCAGCGTCCGCTGGAGGTGGTCGGCTTGATGCACGATCCCGGATTGTACTCGTCGGCGACGCCGTCCGACACGAAGAACAAATACTTCAGCGGCGCCTCGGAGGTGCCGGCGCCGGGCGCGGTGATCACGTTGTTGATCGCGGGAATGATGTTGGTGAACTGGGTATCCTGGTCGTTGTTCTGGTTCTGGCCCTGGACGGTCATCAGGTCGATGTTGCCGGCCGCACTCTTGGCGCTCGACAGGCTGGACGACAGCGAGAACAGGGCTCGCAGCCCGGCCGTGCTCGCCGAGGCGCCAAAATCGTAGATCGCCATGCGGAACTGGCTCGAATAGGTCTGCGTCGCGGCGGCTGTATCCATCAGCTGCTGGGTGGCGCTGCGCAGCACGTCGATCCGCGTGGTCACGCCGAGGGTCTTTGCGAGCTTGTAGTAGTTGTTGGTGTTGTTGAGATCGTGACAGGCAAACGCGCATTTGTCCGACGTGTTGTTGACCATCTTGCTGACGTCGGCCGGCGTCGCGCCGACGCCCATCGATGGCGAATTATCCATCAGCAGATAGAAATCGATATAGAGCGGCATGCTGGTGGTAGCGGTCGAGGTGCCCGTTACGGTGACATTCTTCTTGCCGATCACGCCGAGGAACGTCGTCGGAACCGTTGCGGAGAACTGCACCGTCGAGGTGATGATGCTCCCGGCCTTGGTCATGACCGGCGTCATGCTGGTGAGCGTGTAGCCGGTCACGCCGTTCATGTTGGCGTTGAAGATATTGGTGGCATCGGTGACGCCGGCCGCGATCGGTCCATCCGAGGTCATCGACCCCGCGGCGATGAAGCCGGGCGAGAGCTTGGAGACCGAGCCCACGCTGGCCGCGTCGACCGCCGACTGCAATTTGCTGCGAAGCTGGGTGGCCAGCGAATAGTCCACCGCGCATCCAACCGCGGTCATGATGGGCAACGACGCGATCGCAAACAGCACGGCGATATTGCCGGAGCGGTCACGGCGAAAACGGTTGAGCAGGGCGGGAAGCGCGCGCATGGGACGGGCCTGTTCTGTGGCAAAATCGCGCAAATCCTAGCCGCGGCAGATTAACATCGAGCTTATTCGGACGCGCAAACCGCGTTAACAAAGCGTTTGGCGTCAGGCGATTTGCTCGTTAATAAAACCTTTCAGATGAAGCTCGATATTTCGGCGGACAAGGGGCGCATGGCCGACATCAAACTCACGCTCGTGGTCGCCTGCGCGCTGGTCGACGCCGACAAACGGGTGCTGCTGGCGCAGCGTCCGGAGGGCAAGCCGCTCGCCGGCCTGTGGGAATTCCCCGGCGGCAAGGTCGAGCCCGGCGAACGGCCCGAACAGACACTGATCCGCGAACTGCATGAGGAGATCGGCATCGACGTCAGCGAGCCCTGCCTGGCGCCGCTGACCTTTGCCAGCCACGCCTATGAGACCTTTCATCTCTTGATGCCGCTCTACATCTGCCGGCGCTGGGAAGGCCAGGTCGCCCCGCGCGAGGGCCAGCAACTGGCCTGGGTGCGCGCCGGCAAACTGCGCGACTACCCGATGCCGGCCGCGGACATTCCGCTGATCCCGCATCTGCTGGATTTGCTGTTGTGAAGTGGGCGGTCGACGGGATGACGTGGTGATCGAAACACGCGTGACAGACGCCCAGACGGTTGTCATCACCCGCGAAAGCGGGTGATCCAGTACGCCGCGGCTTCTCAGTTCTATCATCAGCTTCTCTGGAATACTGGGTCGCCCGGTCAAGCCGGGCGATGACAACTGAATATGTGTTTGCATTCTCGCGGCACATTGCGCCCGAGGTTTGCGTCCGTTTGCTCCTCTCCAGAAATGGAGAGGGCGCAGGGAATGCCGGATGCGCGCTGCACCCGCGATCTCGTGTGCAATGTGCACAAGGAAGTGCGCACACGAGCATACAGGGCAGCGGAGAACATCCGACATTCCCTGCGCAATGGCTTTACGGCTTATAACGAGCTCTCCCCGGTGAACGGCTCTTTTGCCACCGTTGCGCCCTGAGAAGCAGTTGCCTCCAGGTGCATTGACGCCAGCACCGCGACGTCAGGACCACACGCCTTTGCCGTACGCTCTCGCGCCGTTCGTTATCGGCACTGCCAGCGTCCACCGCGACCCGTCCCAACGATCGTGACGATCATGATACGCCCCTCTGGCGGAACGGGATGGGCGAAGACATAAACTGATTTTTGTTTCTGTAAAAGCGAAATATTTTTTATTTCAGGGCTTGACATGAATTCCGATAAGCAGAACTGATTTGCCCGTCGGGTTGATTTGTCGCACCCGGAACGCAGGATTGCGCTTGCCCGAGTGGGCGACGCAGTTCGGCTGGAAGGAAATTGCGACAGTCGCGCAGTCGCGCAGTCCGTAGTCCGTAGGGCGGGTTCCCTTTAACCCGCCATCTCGCAATCAAGCGGCGGGTTAAAGAGAACCCGCCCTACGAAGGCCAATGAGCGATTTCAATCCGCATCGCCTGTTGCGGACTGCCTTGAACGAACCTGCCACAGCGAACGTCGACTCCAAAAACACCCAAGCGAGCCTTGTGTAGGCGCCATCACGCCACTGGTAGCTGCCCAAGGTTCTTACGTACAAACTGCCTTGCTCGACGCAAAGCGCTCTCGCCGTCGCGGTGGCTGGCTTCTGCGAGCTCGTTCGGGAAATGTTGGCAGCAGCTTGGGACTGTTCGGCGAAGGCGATGTAATGCCAGCGCGAACGAGTTCGCCGAGCCCGTGCACGCCTGTCCTGATCACGCTGGTCCTCGACCAGCTGTACCCCGGCTCCAGCTGCTCAACCTTGCTGATGGAGGGCGCGGCGATGGGCGTGCCCTTGTCGACCAGTCTGGCTCTGTATTCAAAGAAGAGCTCTCCCGCGACACCTCCGGCCACCAACGCGACGCATATCATCGAAGCCAGGGTCTCGACACCATGAAACCAAATTACGCAGCTCACAACCTCAAGGAAAAGACCCACAAGCAGCACATAACCGGCTATGCGCGCGCGACGCAAATTGTGTTCAGTGTCGCTGCCGAGGTCTCTATCGAAATGAGCGTCGGAGTGTGTTGTCATGGCTGATAATCCCCTATCTGCCGCTCGGCGGTCCCATCCGCCCTCGTTCGTGATCTACACAAGCCTGCACGGCACCACTGTGATGGACGTCACTCGGCACGGACATATGGTCCGGACAGCCGCCGCTTACTTCGGCGCCCGCTTCACCGCCGCCTCGAGACTCGCTTTCGCTGAACCTGGCCGCAGCGGTTTGGGCTGGCTTTGATGCGGGGCCCAGCCGGACAGCCAGACCACGTCGAAGGTGGCGCGGATGCGGCCGTCCGCGTCGGCAAAGCGCTCGCCGTAAATCTGCGCCATTCGCAGCAGCGTGGCGCGGCGAGTCGGCGTCCGCCGCCGCTCGACCAGGACGTTGGTCGCGCCCATCCGTCTGAGATCGGTCATCAGCGCCAACGCGCTGTCGTAGCGCACTACCACGCGATCGACATCGGTGACCGGCAGCGCAAAGCCCGCGCGTTGCAGCAGCGCGCCGACATCGCGCAGATCGGCGAACGGCGCGACGCGCGGCGACACGCCGCCTTCGCATTCCGCCTCGGCTTGCGCAAAGGCCTGCCGGAGTTCGGTCAGCGTATCGCCGCCGATCATGGCCGCCAGCAGCAACCCATCCGGCCGCAGCGCGCGGCTGATCTGTGCGAGCACACCGGGCAAATCGTTGACGAACTGAAAGGCCAGCGCGGAGACCGCAAGATCGAGCGATTCCGGCGCAAGGCTCAGCGTTTCGGTTTCATCCGGTTCGATCCGGGCGATGGATTTGAAGCGATCGGCCAGCGGTTTGCGCAGCACCTCGCCCGGCGTCCAGATTTCAGCGGCGTCGGAAAACTCCCGAGTCACCGCGGCCAGCCGCTCTTCCATGTCCTCGGTGACGCGATCGAGCAGGAAGGTCGCGGGGCCCAGCCGCCGCGCGCGATCCTGCCGCGCGCGCAACAGCGCGCGGTCGAACAGGACGGGGGCTGTGGTCGGGTTCGGAGCCATGGCGGTTGGTACGCTGACTATCGGCTTGGTGGCAATCCGTCTCGATCCCTCATGGTGAGGAGCGCGGCTTCGCGCGTCTCCGGACGATGCTTCGCGTAGCCGGGCGAACCATGCGGCCCGTGGCCCATCCTTCGAGACGCGGCCAAGTGGCCGCTCCTCCAGCGACAACGGCGAAGCCGTTGCGCGGGGATGAGGATCTTTTGCTTGGTGAAATGCTCGGCATTCGCCGCTTGAGCCGCACGCACCCTGGCGCTAGCCTCGCCCCATGGGCGCCGAGGCATCACCACCACGCTCCATCTTCACCCATTTACGAGGCGCGTTGAGCGCCTGCCGCGAGGTGTTCGCGCATATTCCAAGGCTGGCGCTCGACATTGCGCTGCCGACGCTGTGCGTTTCCTGCCGTGAGCCGGTCGATGGCGAGGGCGTCTGCGCGGAATGCTGGGCCAAATTGTCGTTCATCGAACCGCCCTACTGCCCGCGGCTCGGCATTCCCTTTGTCTACGATCCCGGCCCGGAATTGCTGTCGATGGAGGCGATCGCCAATCCGCCGGCCTATCAGCGCGCCCGCGCCGCGGTGCGCTATGACGACGTCGCGCGCACGCTGGTTCATTCGCTGAAATACCAGGACCGCACCGATCTGGCGCCGGCGATGGGCCGCTGGATGGCGCGCACGGGGCAGGAATTGCTCGAAGAAGCCGATGTGCTGGTGCCGGTTCCCCTGCATTGGCGGCGCGGCTGGAGCCGCCGCTACAACCAGTCCGGCGCGCTGGCGCGGGTGATTTCGCGTCAAACCGGGGTGAAACTGGCTTCCGAAGCGCTCCGGCGGGTCCGGGCGACCGAACAGCAGATCGGGCTGTCGCGGCCGCAGCGCGCCAGCAATGTGCAGGGCGCCTTCAAGGTCGCCCCCGACCGCAGCGCCGACATCCAGGGCCGCCGCGTGGTGCTGATCGACGACGTCCTGACCTCCGGCGCCACCACGGACGCCTGCGCCCGTGCCTTATTGCGCGCCAGGGCCGCGCAAGTCGACGTGCTGGTATTCGCGCGGGTTGTGGACACCCATCGGGCCCCCATATAATTCAAAGACTTGTACTTCAAAGACTTGTCATTTCCGGACCTTGCGAACCAGAGCGTGCCATGACCGCCGTTGAAATCTTCACCCGCCCGGGCTGCGGTTACTGCACCGCGGCCAAATCGCTGCTGACGCGCAAGAAAGCCGCGTTCACCGAACTCAGCGTCTCCAGCGATCCCACCTACCGCGACCAGATGTACCATCGTGCCGGCGCCGGCGCGACGTTTCCGCAGATCTTCATCGGCGCAACCCACGTCGGTGGCTGCGACGAGCTTTATGCGCTTGACCGCGCGGGCAAGCTCGACGCGATGCTGGCGGGAGAAAAGGCAGCATCATGAGCGTCGCCCCGACCTTCACCGCCGCGATGGTGCAGATGCGGACCGGGTTATTGCCGGAGCCGAGCCTGGAGCAGGGCATCCGGCTGATCCGTGAGGCGGCGGCCCAGGGCGCCGACTACGTGCTCACCCCCGAGGTGAGCAACATGATGCAGCTGAACCGCACGGCGCTGTTCGAGCATCTGGCCAGCGGAGAGGACGACAAATCGCTGCAAGCCTATCGCGCGCTGGCGGCGGAGCTGAAAATCCATCTGCACATCGGCTCCCTGGCGCTGCGCTTCTCGCCGGAGCGCGCGGTCAACCGCTCTTTCCTGATCGGGCCTGAGGGCAATCTGCTCGCCAGCTACGACAAGATCCATATGTTCGACATCGACCTGCCCGGCGGCGAGAGCTATCGCGAATCGGCCAATTACCAGCCGGGCGAGACCGCCGTGATCTCCGACCTGCCGTGGGGCCGGATCGGGCTCACGATCTGCTACGATGTGCGCTTTCCGGCGCTTTATCGGGCGCTGGCCGAAAGCGGCGCCTCGTTCCTCACCGTGCCGTCGGCTTTCACCCGAAAGACCGGCGAAGCGCATTGGCATGTTCTGCTGCGCGCCCGCGCCATCGAGACCGGCTGCTTCGTGTTCGCCGCCGCGCAATGCGGCATGCATGAGAACAAGCGCGAGACCTATGGGCACTCGCTGATCATCGCGCCCTGGGGCGAGATCCTCGCCGAGGGCGGCGTCGAGCCCGGCGTGTTCCTCGCCGAGATCGATACCTCCAAAGTGGAGGCCGCGCGGAAAACCGTGCCGTCGCTGCAGCACGGTCGGCGCTTCGGCATCGTCGACCCCAAGGCCGGCCCGGAGCACCTGCATCTGGTCCGGGGGTCGGCATGATCCGCTACAGCCTGCGCTGCGAACGTGGCCACGGCTTCGAAAGCTGGTTTCAAAGCTCGTCGGCCTATGAAAGCCAGGAGAAGCGCAAGCTGGTGAGTTGTCCGTCCTGCGGCTCGGTCAAGGTCGAGCGCGCCATCATGGCCCCGCAGATCGTCAGCAAGAAGGGGCGCGAGGACGCGCGCACCGTGCCGGCCGCGGAAGTCACAGGCACGGAGGTAACGGCATCCGAGTCGACGCCGCTGCTGATGGCGCAGGAGCGCGAGCTGCGCGCCAAGATCAAGGAATTGCGCGATCACATCACCAGGAACGCCGACAATGTCGGCGAGCGCTTCCCCAACGAAGCGCGCAAGATGCATTACGGCGATATCGAGCACCGCCCGATCTATGGCGAGGCCTCGCCCGACGAAGCCCGCGCCCTGATCGACGAAGGCGTCGAGGTGTCGCCGCTGCCGGTACTGCCGGATGATCGGAATTAGCTTCCGTAGGGTGGGCAAAGCGAAGCGTGCCCACCATCTCACATCGACATGATGATGGTGGGCACGGCGCAAGTGCGCCTTTGCCCACCCTACGAATTTGGAATCACGCCGCCACCAGCAGCGCCACGCCAGCCACAATCAGCACAATCCCGGAGAATTCACGCGCCGACAGCGGCTGCTTGAACGAGTAATACGCCACCGCTTGCGCGAACAGCACTTCGACCAGCGCCAGCGTCCGGACGTTGGCGGCGGCCGTCAGCGCTAACGCCAGAAACCAGAATTGCGAGGCGAACGCGCCCATGAAGCCTGCCAGCATTGAGGGCTTCCACAATCCGAGGATCTTCCGGAGCACGTCGGGGGCGCGGGCGAGCAGGTAGATCGTCAGCACCAGCGTCTGCACGAACAGGCCGACCACCAGCGTGCAGGACGCTGCCGTTACGAACGACACGCCGGGCACGGAAATAACGGCCCCGCGAAAGCCGACCGCCGACAATGCGAAGAAGGCTGCGGCGACGAGGCCGACGATGGTCGGCTTGACCTCCGCAAAGCTCTTTTCGCCGCCGGGCCGCAGTGCTGTGATGACCACGCCCGCCGTCGCGATGACGATCGCGATCACCTTGAGCCAGGTGAGGTGATCGCCGAGAAAGATGAAGCCGAAGATCGCGGCCTGGATTGCTTCGGTCTTGATGTAGGCCGTCGTCACCACGAAGGAGCGGTCGTTCATCGCAACCAGCATCATGCCTGTCGCGACGATCTGGCTGAGCGCTCCGAGCAGGAGCCACGGCCAGAACACAGGCGCCGGCCATGGCACCTTGTCGCCGGTCGCAACCAGCACCACAGCCAGGAACAGGATCGAAAACGGAAAGCCGAACAGGAAGCGGATATTGGTCGCGCCCCAGGTGCCGAGCGGCCCCGTCAACGACCGCTGCATCGCATTGCGCGCGACCTGGCCGAGCGCAGCAACAAGGGTGAAGGGAATCCAGAGCGAGGCAATCGTGAACATGAAAATACCGGCGGGAGGGCGCCGCACCGTGCCGGTCGCCGCGCACGCGGTCAACCGAAACCGCGCATGACAGGATTGCGCTTACGCAAAAATCTCGTGTCGCAAACCCAAATCTCACGTCGTCCCTGCGAACGCAGGGACCCATACGCCGCGGCCGTTGTTACAAGGCACGCGGGGAGTGACCTTTTTTCAGTCGCCACATCGGTGGCTATGGGTCCCTGCGTTCGCAGGGACGACGTAGGGAGAGGTCTCGGATTGACGCAGGCATTGAGTCAGGAAGCACGACAAGGATTGCGATCACGCCAAGGTCTCTGGTTGCAGAGCCCAACTCATCGTCGTCCCTGCGAACGCAGGGACCCATACGCCGCGGCCGTTGTTACAAGGCACGCGGGGAGTGACCTTTTTTCAGTCGCCACATCGGTGGCTATGGGTCCCTGCGTTCGCAGGGACGACGTGGGGAGAGAGGTCGGGCTAAACCAGCAAATCGCTGAGGTCACGCCATTCAAGATTCTCACGCTCGATGAGCTCGATCTTCCAGTCGCGCTTCCAGCGTTTGAGCTGTTTCTCTCGCGCAATCGCTTCGTCCGCACGATCGTATGATTCGACGTAGACCAAACGAAACACGCCGTATGTCTTAACGAACGAAGAGCCCTCGCCGTTGCGATGCTGCTCGATCCGCTTCTGCAGGGAGTTCGTTACCCCGATGTACAGGGTCCCGTGGCGCCGGCTTGCGAGGATGTAGACGTGGTACATGCTCGGAACGCTGATCTTGTTTGGCCATTTCGGCCGGTGGTTATGGGTCCCTGCGTTCGTTCGCAGGGACGACGATAGAGTGTGCCTACATCTCCTCCGCGACCACCATGTAGTTCACGTCCATGTCGGACGAGATGCTCCATTTGTCGGCGAGCGGGTTATAGACCACGCCGGCCTGTTCGGTGATGGCGAGCCGGTTGTTGGCCAGATGCTGCGCGAGTTCGTCGGGGGTGACGAACTTGTTCCACTCATGGGTGCCGCGGGGCAGCCAGCGCAGCACGTATTCGGCGCCGACGATCGCCAGCGCAAAGCTTTTCCAGTTGCGGTTCAGAGTCGAGACCACCATCATCCCGCCGGGCTTGAGCATCGCCGCGCAGCGGTTGAGGAAGACGCCGACGTCGGTGACGTGCTCGACCACCTCCATCGCCAGCACGATGTCGAAGCGCTCGCGCACGTCCATCTGTTCGACCGTGGTGCAGCGGTAATCGATCGACAGATGGCCCTTGTCGGCATGCAGCCTGGCGGCGGCGATATTGCTGGCGGAGGGATCGATCCCGATCACCTGCGCGCCCAGCCGCGTGAACGGCTCGCACAAAAGGCCGGCGCCGCAGCCGATGTCGAGGATGCGCAGGCCACCGAGGCAATTCAGGCTTTTGACGTTGCGCTCGAACTTGCGGCAGGCCGCGTCACGGATATAGGTCAGCCGCAGCGGGTTGATCTTGTGCAGCGGGGCCATCTTGCCCCTGGGGTCCCACCACTCGTCCGACAGTTTTGAAAACTTTGCGACTTCGGCCGGATCGACCGTGCTGCCCGATGCGCCGGCGTGATTTGCTTGCATGGCCATGGGGGGCGCGCCGCTCCTATCGCGCAGTGATGGCATTGCGGAATTCCAGCGGCGAGGCAATGGTCTTGATGATCTTGCCGCCTTCACCGACGCCGAAGATCTCGACATCGCCGTAGTTGAGCAGGCGGCCGAGGATGCTCTGGCTGACGTCGACGCTCTCGACCTTGTCGAGGCTCATCTCGAACGTCTTGCGCTGGATGAAGCCGGTCTTGTGGACGACGCGCAGATTGGTGACGTCGATCTCGGTGATCCAGCGGTGGAACCAGGCGGTCACGGTCCTGTACAGGGCGAAGATCGCGACGATCGCGGCCAGTGACATGCAGACCAGCACAAGGGGGCCCGGCGGGACCATGCCCGAGACCACGAAGAGCGCGACGGCCACGACCCAAGCCATGATCGCCGGCAGGAAGAATATCCAGTGCGCATTGCTGGAATACAGCACCTTCTCATCGGGCTGCAGGATATCGTCGATATAACGCCCCATACACCTGACCTTGCACCTGACCTAAACTGCGCCTGACCTGAATTAACCCGCTACCACGGCATATTGCGCCATTTTAGACCGAAAATGCACCCGGATGCTTGCCCCGGGACGCGCCGCTATGTATACGCCGCTTTCGGCCCGGGCGCTCCATTTTCGTGCGGGCCACCATACTTATCCTCACAGGGAATGCACGCGTCGTCATGGGCCGCCTCGTGATGAAATTCGGCGGTACATCCGTCGCCAATATCGACCGAATCCGCAACGTCGCGCGCCACGTCAAGCGCGAAGTCGATGCCGGGCACGATGTCGCCGTGGTGGTGTCGGCAATGTCCGGCAAGACCAACGAGCTGGTGGAATGGTGCGGCGACGCCTCGCCGCTGCACGACGCCCGCGAATATGACGCCGTGGTGGCCTCCGGCGAACAGGTCACGTCCGGACTGCTGGCGATCGCGCTGCAGGCGATCGGGATTCAGGCCCGCTCCTGGCAGGGCTGGCAAATCCCGATCCGGACCTCGGATGCGCACGCCTCGGCGCGCATTCTGGAGATCGACGGGTCAGAGCTCATCAACCGTTTCAAGGACCGCAAGGAAGTCGCCGTCATCGCCGGCTTCCAGGGCATCAATCCGCAGACCAACCGAATCACCACGCTGGGGCGCGGCGGTTCGGACACGTCGGCGGTGGCGATCGCGGCCGCCATCCGTGCCGACCGCTGCGACATCTACACCGACGTCGACGGCGTCTATACCACCGACCCGCGCGTGGTTCCCAAGGCGCGGCGGCTCGACAAAATCGCGTTCGAGGACATGCTGGAACTGGCCTCCCAGGGCGCCAAGGTCCTGCAGGTGCGCTCGGTGGAACTCGGCATGGTGCACAACATGCCGGTGTTCGTCCGTTCCAGCTTCGACAAGCCCGAGGATATTGACCCGCACGCCAACCAGCCGCCGGGCACGCTGATCTGCAGCGAGGAGGAAATCATGGAAAGCCACGTCGTGACCGGCATCGCCTTCTCCAAGGACGAAGCCCAGATTTCCGTGCGCCAGATCGAGGACAAGCCGGGCGTTGCCGCCGCGATCTTCGGACCGCTCGCGGACGCCAACATCAATGTCGACATGATCGTGCAGAACGTCTCCGAGGACGGCAAGACCACCGACCTGACCTTCACCGTGCCGGCCTCCGACTATACCCGCGCCAAGGACACCATCACCGCGGCCAAGGACAAGATCGGCTATAAGCGGCTCGACAGCGCCACCGACGTGGCCAAGGTGTCGGTGATCGGCAGCGGCATGCGCAGCCATGCCGGCGTCGCGGCCCAGGCCTTCAAGGCGTTATCGGAGCGCAAGATCAACATCCGCGCCATCACCACCTCCGAGATCAAGTTCTCGGTGCTGATCGACGCCGCCTATACCGAGCTTGCGGTGCGTACGCTGCACACGCTCTACGGGCTCGACCAGGCGTAGCGCCTGATTCGTCGGGGCGAACTTGGGGCCGCATGGTTCGAGACGCGCGGCTTTGCCGCGCTCCTCACCATGAGGGTTTAAGGCCACATGCTGAGCTGCCAGCCCTCATCCTCGGATAAGCGCTTTGCGCTTACCGAGGGAGCGGCCGCTTGGCCGCGTCTCGAAGGATGAAGCCCCGGAACTAAGAAGCACGCTGGAACGAATTTCTCTTAGCGCCCGCAGCATTGGCCTGACACAGACGTTATTGCTGCTGGCAGGCGTTTTGCTTGGCAAAGCAAGCCTCGATTGGCTATACGGCCTGACAGGTGAGCTGCCGCAAACTGTGCCACAGTTTGGCGGTCCCGATTCGGCCGGGAACGATGGTTTGGTGGGCTTGCGGCGGCGCCGAATGAATAAAATTGTTGCTATTGTCGAGTTTCACGCCAGCGCCCGGCCACCCGGCACGCTGGCCTCGCGGGGGAGGATTTTGGCAGATGCGGAGCACGTCGGGAGGCCCCCGCGTCCTGTTGAGACGGCTCCGCGAAACCATGGCGGAGCAGGTCTCCGCGCAGGAGCGGCTGGACAAGATCGTGGTCCTGATCGCGGCCAACATGGTGGCCGAGGTCTGCTCGACCTACGTGCTGCGCGTCGATAACACGCTCGAACTCTACGCCACCGAGGGTCTGAACCGCGACGCCGTCCACAGAACGGTCCTGAGCGCGCATGAGGGCCTGGTCGGCCTCGTCGCCAGCGAGGCCACCCCGCTCAACCTCTCCGACGCGCAGACCCACCCGGCGTTTTCGTTCCGCCCGGAAACCGGCGAAGAAATCTATCATTCGTTCCTCGGCGTGCCGATCCTGCGCGCCGGCAACACGCTCGGCGTGCTGGTGGTGCAGAACCGCGCCAAGCGCACCTATGTCGAGGAAGAGGTCGAGGCGCTGCAGACCACCGCGATGGTGCTCGCCGAGATGATCGCCTCCGGCGAGCTGGCGGCGCTGGCGCAGCCCGGCGCCGAGCCGGCGGCGCGGCATTCGCTGCACAAGACCGGCGCGGTCCTGTCCGACGGCATCGCGCTCGGCCACGTCGTGCTGCACGAGCCGCGCGTCGTCATCACCAATTACATCGCCGAAGACCTGCCGAAGGAAATCAAGAAGCTGGACGCGGCGCTGACCAAGCTGCGCGCCGATCTCGACCGCATGCTGGAGCGCGGCGACGTCGCCGACGGCGGCGAGCACCGCGAGGTGCTGGAAGCCTACCGCATGTTCGCCAACGACCATGGCTGGTCGCACAAGCTGCACGAGGCGGTCGCCACCGGCCTCACCGCGGAAGCCGCCGTCGAACGCGTGCAATCCGACACCCGCGCGCGCATGCTGCGCTCCACCGATCCCTATTTGCGCGACCGGCTGCACGACCTCGAAGACCTCGGCCACCGCCTGATGCGGCAATTGGTCGGCCAGGACCACGCGCCGTCACGCGAACAGCTGCCCGACAACGCGATCCTGGTCGCGCGCGCGATGGGCCCCGCCGCGCTGCTCGACTATGACCGCAAGCGGCTGCGCGGCCTGGTGCTGGAGGAAGGCACCGCGAATTCCCACGTCTCGATCGTGGCCCGCGCGCTCGGCATTCCCGCGGTCGGCGAAATCCCGAACGCGCCGGGGCTGGCCGACCCCGGCGACGCCATCATCGTCGACGGCACCTCGGGCTCGATCTATGTGCGCCCTTCGGCCGAGATCGAATCGGCCTATGCCGAGCGGGTGCGATTCCGCGCGCGGCGGCAGGCGCAATATTCGGCGCTGCGCGACAAGCCCTGCGTCACCAAGGACGGCCAGAAGATCGAACTGATGATCAATGCCGGCCTCGTCATCGACCTGCCGCATATCGACGACACCGGCAGCGCCGGCATCGGGCTGTTCCGTACCGAGCTGCAATTCATGGTCGGCCAGAGCCTGCCGCGCACCTCCGACCAGCTTGCGCTCTATCGCACGGTGCTGGATGCCGCGGGATCGAAGCCGGTCACGTTCCGCACGCTCGACATCGGCGGCGACAAGGCGCTGCCCTATATGGAAACCGTGATCGAGGAAAATCCCGCGCTCGGCTGGCGCGCGATCCGGCTCGGCCTCGACCGGCCCGGCCTGTTGCGCGGCCAGATTCGCGCGCTGCTGCGGGCCGGCGGCGGCCGCGCGCTGAAGATCATGTTCCCGATGATTTCGGAAGTCGCCGAGTTCGATCAGGCCAAGGGGATCGTCGAGCGCGAACTGACCTATTTGCGCCAGCACGGCCACGCGCTCCCAGAACGCATCGACGTCGGCACCATGGTCGAAGTGCCGGCGCTGCTCTACCAGATGGACGAACTCCTGAAGAAGGTCGACTTCGTCTCGGTCGGCTCCAACGACCTATTCCAGTTCCTGTACGCGGTCGACCGCGGCAACGCCAAGGTCTCCGAACGATTCGACACCATGTCGGCGCCGATCCTGCGGGCGTTGCGCGACATCGTGCGCAAGGCCGACGCGGCAAAGAAAAACGCCTCGCTGTGCGGCGAGATGGCGTCCAAGCCGCTGGGCGCGCTGGCGCTGATCGCACTTGGCTACCGCTCGCTGTCGCTGTCGGCGACCGCGCATGGCCCGGTGAAGGCGCTGATCCTCGAGCTCGACGCCAAGAAGGCCGAGGCGATCATGATGCCGCTGCTGGACGCGCCGGCTGGCAGCGTCTCGATTAGGCAGAAGCTGACGGAATTCGCGGAAGCCGAGGGATTGTCGTTGTAGCGAGGCTCGGTCCCGGCAACGCCCTCTTCCCTTTCCGCTATTTGAGAATTTTCCAAATGTTACCCGAAGCCAAACTCGATATCCTGCTCGCCCACCACGCTTCGCTCGAGGCGGAGCTGCTTGGTCAGCTCTCATCCGAAAAATACGTTCAGATCACGCGCGAGCTCGCCGAACTCAATCCGCTGATCGATGCCGTCAAGGCCTACCGCGCCGCCCGCGCCGAAATAGCAGACACCGAAGCGCTGCTGGCGGATTCCGCGGCCGATCCTGACATGCGTGGCATGGCGGAAGCCGAGCTCGAAACGCTGCAGGCGCGTGTCGGCGAACTTGAGCAGAAAATCCGCGTCGCGCTGTTGCCGAAAGACGCCATGGACGACCGCAACGTGGTACTGGAAATTCGCGCCGGCACCGGCGGCGACGAGGCGTCGCTGTTCGCCGGCGACCTGTTCCGGATGTATGAGCGCTTTGCCGCCCTACAGGGCTGGAAGGTCGAGGTGATCTCCGCCAGCGAGGGCACCATGGGCGGCTACAAGGAAATCGTCGCCGAGGTGCAGGGCCGCGGCGCGTTCGCCAAACTGAAATTCGAATCCGGCGTGCACCGCGTGCAGCGGGTGCCCGACACCGAAACGCAGGGCCGCATCCACACCTCGGCGGCGACCGTTGCGGTCCTGCCCGAGGTCGAGGATGTCGACGTCGACATCAAGAACGACGATTTGCGGATCGAGACCATGCGCGCGCAGGGCGCCGGCGGCCAGCACGTCAACAAGACCGAATCCGCGATCCGCATCACCCACATCCCGACCGGCATCGTGGTCATGATGCAGGACAGCCGCTCGCAGCACAAAAATCGCGCCTCGGCGATGAACATCCTGCGCTCGCGGATCTATGACGCCGAACAGCAGCGCATCAATGCGGCACGCTCCGCCGACCGCCGCGAGAAGGTCGGCTCGGGCGATCGCTCCGAACGCATCCGCACCTACAACTTCCCGCAAGGCCGCGTCACCGATCACCGCATCAACCTGACGCTCTATAAATTGCCGCAAGTGATCGCGGGTGAAGCGCTGGGCGAACTGACCGACGCGCTGACGACCGAGCATCAGGCCGCCCAACTCGCCGCCCAGGGCGCGGCGGCGTGAGTACCAGTGGCTTGTCGTCCCCGCGAACGCGGGGACCCATACTCCGCGGCCCATCGAATTGGGCGGTGAGCGCTAATACTTCCCGCAGCAACTGGCTCATGTGGTTATGGGTCCCTGCTTTCGCAGGGACGACACCGAAATTGTGGCGCGTTCGCAGGGACGACGGGATGGATTTGCGCGAGCAAGCCGCATGACCGGATCCTTCGCCGGACAATCCGTAGAGACCGCGCGGCGCGCACTCACGGCGCGCTTCAAATCCAGTGCGATCGATTCCAGCGAGCTCGATGCACGGCTGCTGGTCGGCGCCGTGCTGGGCCTCGATCTCACCGGCCTGATCACGGCCGCGCAGCGGCGGCTCACGGCGGACGAAGCAACGCGGCTGGAGGATTTCGCGCAGCGCCGCCTGCAAGGCGAGCCCACCGCGCGTATTCTCGGCCACAAGGAGTTTTGGGGACTGCCGCTGAAACTCTCGGCCGCGACGCTGGTACCGCGGCCCGACACCGAGACCGTGGTTGAGCTGGCGCTGGAATTATTGGCTGCCGGCGGCGCGCTCGGCCGCACATTGCGTATCGCCGACCTCGGCACCGGCTCCGGGGCTATTTTGCTGGCGCTGCTGTCGGAGCTGCCGAACGCACACGGGTTCGGCACCGACATTTCGTCAGCCGCGCTGCAGACCGCCACCGCCAATGCCGCGGCGGCCGGGCTCTCCGATCGTGCGACATTCGTCGCCTGCGATTACGCGTCCGGATTGACCGGGTCGTTCGACCTGATCGTGTCGAACCCGCCCTATATCCGCTCGGCGGATATCGCAGGTCTTGCCGTCGACGTCCGGGAGTACGACCCGCCGGCCGCGCTCGACGGCGGCATCGACGGGCTCGATGCCTATCGCGCGCTGATTCCCCAGGCCGCTCGCCTGATGGCGCCGGGCGCTGCCCTGGTCGTGGAGGCCGGCGAAGGCCAAAGCGAGCAGATCCGGGCTTTGATGACGGCGGCGGGATTAACGCCCGCAGGCGCCCCAAAAGCCGATCTGGCAGGCATCCAGAGGGCCGTCGCGGCCCGCAAAATGGCCCGATAAAGCCCTAATCGAACGCAAAAAACCACTTGGAATATTGTCCGGGAGCGACTACGTTCCGCCTACAACATCGGTCTAGGGTTGCCGCCCTCCGTAGGTATAATCGGGTGGGGGCCAGAGTTCTCGAAATGAGAGCCCGCCGAGTGAAAGGTTCCAAAACGCAGGTCCGATCGAGCGCAATAGCCTGAGCTGTGCTGCTCCTGACCGCAAAGCGAACGAAAGCCCGATATTGCGCTTGAAGACTTACGCAAGAAACAGTCACGCAAAGCAGTTGCGCAGAGCCTGTGCTCGCGAGACTGTTGGTGTTGGGCGTATTTCGGTCGGGCTGGTTTTGGCAGGCTAAATGATTTGATCCAGCCGGCTGTGAACGCCGGCGGTCGGGGAACGCGTCTTTGCTGAACGCGATGGTTGGCGAAATCGACGTTGTGAATTTGAACGACACCGTGAATCGGAGTGTACAGGCGTGCGCCCGATTCGGTGAGGCTACGACGGCAACTGCATAACTTCAGGGCTGGAATAAAGGCGAGACATGAGAAACGGTCAGAACAACAAGCGGATGCGTAACCGGAATAACAACAACAATAACAACAACAACAATAATAACCGGCGCGGTCAAAACCCGATGACCCGGGTGTTCGAATCGAACGGGCCCGACATCAAGATTCGCGGCACTGCCTCCCACGTTGCGGAAAAATACGTCCAGCTGGCACGCGATGCACGCTCGTCCGGCGACCCCGTGGCGGCCGAGAATTACTACCAGCATGCCGAGCATTATTTCCGCCTGATCGCCGCCGCCCAGGAGCAGTTCCGGCAGAACCAGCCGCAGCCGCGCACCGAAAGCGAAATGCCGGTCGAGGAAGGCGAGGACGAGAGCGAGAATTTCTCCCATTTCGGCCAGGAACCAGGCTTCGTGCCGCAGCAGCAACAGCCGTTCGTGCCGCGCGAAAACAATCAGCAGCGCGATTTCCAGCCGCGTGACGGGCAGCCCTTCCAGCGCGACCGCGACCAGCCGCCGCGCGAGCATCATCGCGAACAACGCGAGCATCGTCCGCAGCCGCAATATCAGCCGCAGCCCCAGCCGGTGATTGCCGATACCGGCGGCGTCGATCGCCTGCCCTCCTTCATCACCGGACCGCAGCCGCAAGTGAACGGCGCGCCCGGTTTTGAAGGCAATGCCGGCGGTGAACGTTTCCCGCGCCGCCGCCGCCGCCCGCACGGCCCGCGCCCCGACAACGTGGCCGCCGCACCGGCCGCCCCGAGCGAAGATTTCAATCCGGGGAATGAGTAGTTAGGGCTCTCTCAACTTGTCGTCCCTGCGAAAGCAGGGACCCATACGCCGCGGCCGTCCTGATGAGCGACGGTGGTTGACGACTTCCTTAACTCACAACGCCCTGTGGTTATGGGTCCCTGCGCCCGTGCGCAATTGCGCACTAGGCAGGGACGACAGTGATGCGCGTCGCCGTCGACGACGGCACCAACACCGGCTGCAGCGACGGAATCAGCCGCGTGCGTTCGCGATGCGCGGGAATCGCGCGGTAGACCTGCTTGGTCGCCTCCACGACGTGCACGCCGGCAAACGGCAGCGACAGCGCCGCGCCAACGCGCTCCCACGCCATCGCCGAGCGCAGGAACCAGCCTTTGCCGACCGGCGGCACGAACAGCGCCTCGCCCCACGCCGTCGGCGTAAACCAGGTCTGCCGCAGCAATTGCGTGATCTGCGCGCGCGAATAGGGCCGGCCGTGACCGAACGGCGTGTTGTCGGTGCGCGTCCACACCCCGCGGCGATTGGGAATCACCGCAATCAGGCGCCCCGACGGCGCCAGCACGCGCCAGACCTCGCGCAGTAGCCGCTCCGGATCGTCGGACATTTCCAGCGCATGAACCAGCAGGACACGGTCCACTGCGGCGTCCGGCAACGGCATCGAGAACTCATCGATCAGTGTCGCCAGCGCCGGCCGTGCCGTCGGCCATTTCAGCACCCCCTGCGCCGCCGGCATGAAGGCAAGACAGCGTTCGGAATCTTCGCGGAACAGGCCGAGATAGGGCGTGGGATAACCGAGCCCGAGCACGCGCAGGCCTCCTGCATTCGGCCATCTCGCCCGGATGCCGCGGTTGATCAGCTGCCGCGCTACCATGCCGAGGCGGCGCGAATAAAAATCGCGGAGGTCGATGACGTCGATGGTCATGGGCTCAATCTATCACGCCGCTGTTCCCCAGGGGTTGCGGAAATTTGCATTGCCGCATGAGCGTTAACGCCATATTTCCTGCCCATATGTGGCGTGTTAGAGCATGGTCGGGAAAGGCATGCCCCGCACCGGGATAGCGGGGTGGCACCGGTTTTCCGAAGAGATCCTGCTCAAGCAAAAAATCAACGCTCATACTGTTCGTGGAGATACCATGGCTTCGGAAATTCGCACTTTCACCTGCCTCAACGACAATTTCGGCTATTTGATCCACGATCCCGCGACCAAGGCGACCGCCTCGATCGACGCGCCGGAAGCCGGGCCGATCCTCAAGGCGCTGGAGAGCGAAGGCTGGACGCTGACCGATATTCTGATCACCCATCACCACCACGACCATGTCGGCGGCGTCGCCGAGTTGAAGCAGAAGTATAATTGCCGCGTCGTCGCCCCGCACGACAAGTCCACCGCGATCGCCAATGTCGACCTGCGCGCCAGCCATGGCGACGTCATCAAGGTCGGCGACCTCCTGGTGCGCGTGCTGGAAACCCCCGGCCACACGCTCGACCACATCTCCTATGTGTTCGACAGCGAGAAGGCGCTGTTCGCCGCCGATACCTTGTTTTCGATCGGATGCGGCCGGGTGTTCGAGGGCAACTATCCGATGATGTGGGATTCGCTGTTGAAGCTGCGTGCGCTGCCGGACGACTTCAAACTCTATTGCGGCCACGAATATACCGCCGCCAACGTCAAGTTCGCCCTCACGGTCGAGCCTGACAATCCCGCGCTGGTGGCGCGCGCCGCTGAGGTGACAAAGCTCCGTGCGGAGAACAAGCCGACGATCCCGGTGCTGCTAGGCGCGGAGAAAAAATCCAACGTGTTCCTGCGCGCCGACGAACCGTCGGTCGCCGCCAAACTTCACATGAAGGGCGCCAGTGCCGCCGACGTGTTCGGCGAATTGCGCGAACGCAAGAACAAGTCCTGATGACGCTCCCGGCCAATGCTGCCGAGATGAGCGCCGCCGAGATCATCGCGCGGCTGGAGCTGAAGCCGCATCCGGAAGGCGGGCACTATCGCGAGACGTTTCGCGATACCCGTACGGATGCGAGCGGCCGTTCGCGATCCACCGCGATCTATTTCCTGCTGGCGCGCGGCGAGCGTTCGCACTGGCATCGCATCGATGCCGTCGAAGTCTGGCATTACTACGCCGGCAGTGCGCTGACCCTGAAGATTGCAGACGATGACGGGCGATGGAGCTTTAAACTCGGCCCGAACCTCGCCGCCGGCGAGCAGCCGCAGGCGATCGTGCCGCCCGATACCTGGCAGGCCGCCGAGAGCACCGGCGACTGGACATTGGTCGGCTGCACCGTGGCGCCCGGATTCGATTTTACGAAGTTTGAGATGGCGCCGAAGGATTGGGAGCCGGAGTGATTTGTCATTCCGGGATGCGCCACTGGGCGCAGGCCCGGAATCCATACTCCCGATCGTGGTTATGGATTCCGGGCTCGTGCTTCGCACGCCCCGGAATGACGAGATTGGCGAACACGCGTCAGCGCTTCCACACCATATCCCTTGCCGCGATCAACCCGCCGCCGGCGATCAGGATCGCAGCAATGGCAATCGTGGCGCTCGCCGTGGCAAAGCCTGCGAGGATCAAAAACGCGGTCGAGAGCAACGGCGTCGCATAGGACGCCGCGCCCAGCACGCGGATGTCGCCGCGCTTCATGCCGATGTCCCAGGTGAAGAACGCGGCGCCCACCGGGCCGACACCGAGCGCTGTGATGGCAAGCCACTGGCCGACTGTCTCAGGCCAGACCGTGGTCTCGACCATGCCGTGAACCAGTGCCGCGAGCAGCGCGGTCGCAAGGCAAAAACCGGCGACGGCATCGGTCGGCACCGCCTTGAGCTTGCGCGACATCACCGAATAGGCCGCCCACACAAAGGCGGCGACGAAGGCCGCCGCCAGTCCGGGGATCTGGTCCGGCGCGAAGCCGCCGCCGCTATTGCCTGACAACAGCAGCACCGTGCCGGCAAGACCGAGCAGCGCGCCGATGATGTGATGCGGCGCCAGCCGCTCGCCGGGCAGCAGCGAGGAGAACAGCACGATCAAGAGCGGCCAGAGATAATTCAAAAGCCCGGCTTCGGCCGGCGGCGCAAAGCGCAGCGCCAGGAAGTACAGGGCGTGATAGCCGAACAGCCCGCCGACGCCGACCACCCACGCGGTCGGCGATTGCCGCAGCGCGCCGAAGGCCGCGGGCCGCCAGATGAAGCTGATGAAAGCGACCCCAGCGCCGATCGCGAACGTCATCGCCGCGAGCTGGAACGCCGGAATTTTTCCGGTCGCAACCGTCAACACTGACAGCAGCGACCACATCAGGATCGCGGTCAGTCCGATTAGTGTGGCGGTGCGGGGGGTCATGCGGCCGTCAATGGTCGAAGTTGTTTTCGTCATGGCTGGGCTCGTCCCGGCCATCCACGTCTTCTTTGTTGTCGAGTTGTAAAGACGTGGATGCCCGGCACAAGGCCGGGCAAGACGACTTCTCGGTATGTTGTAACGGCGAACGACCGAGCGAACCCGAATCTCGGGATTCCGGGTCCACGCGTTACCGCGTGTCCCGGAATGACTGCGTCACATCACACCATATACTGCCCGCCATTGATCGTCAGCGTCGATCCGGTGATGGCGCCGGCATCGTCGGCGGCGAGGAACACCACCGCGCGGGCGATTTCCTCGGGCTCGCCGAGGCGATTGACCGGGATCAGCGGCAGGATGCTCTTCTCCAGCACGTCCTTCGGCACCGCCTGCACCATTTCGGTGTTGATGTAGCCGGGGCAGATCGCGTTCACGGTGATGCCGCCCTTGGCATTCTCCAGCGCCAGCGCCTTGGTGAAGCCGATATCGCCGGCCTTGGCAGCCGAATAATTGACCTGGCCGAACTGTCCCTTCTGGCCGTTGATCGAGGAGATGTTGATGACGCGGCCGAACTTGCGGGCACGCATGCCTTCGATCACCTGACGGGTCATGTTGAACAGTGAGCCGAGATTGGTGTTGATGACCGCGTTCCACTGATCGAGCGTCATCTTGTGGAAGGCGCCGTCCTTGGTGATGCCGGCATTGTTGACGAGAACGTCGACCGGACCAAGTTCAGCTTCGACTTTCTTGACGCCTTCCGCGCAGGCGTCGAACGAGCTGACGTCCCATTTGTAGACGGGAATGCCGGTCTCCGATTTGAATTTCTCCGCCGCCGTATCGTTGCCGGCATAGCTCGCCGCCACCTTGTAGCCCGCAGCCTTCAGCGATTTGCTGATCGCAGCACCAATGCCCCTCGTGCCCCCCGTAACCAATGCAACACGTGCCATGTCGTAGTCCTCCTCTGGTCTTTTTTAGAAGCCGGAATTGCCCCGGTCTTTGACGAAGCCTGACTGGTCGAGTCCGGCGCGCTCCTCACGCGGCAGCGCACCAGAGATGAAAATGCCCGGCGCGAGACCGGGCATTTCAGTTTTATCGATTTGCTCTGCGGTTGACAGATGAAGTTTTCATCAACAACGCATCCATTCTGCCTTTTTATCTTACTTACGCGTTTTCTTCACGCGAACCGGGATCCACTTCGCTTGAAAACGCTATGGTTCAGTCGCGTGCAATGCACATGGCAATGCCCATGCCGCCGCCGATGCACAGCGTGGCGAGGCCCTTCTTGGCATCGCGCTTCTGCATTTCGTGCAGCAGCGTCACCAGCACGCGGGCGCCGGAAGCGCCGACGGGATGGCCGATCGCAATCGCGCCGCCATTGACGTTGACCTTGGACGTATCCCAGCCGAGGTCCTTGTTGACCGCGCAGGCCTGTGCGGCAAACGCTTCGTTGGCCTCGATCAGGTCGAGATCGCCGATGTTCCAGCCGGCCTTCTTGAGCGCGGCACGGGAAGCCGGGATCGGCCCGGTGCCCATGATCTTGGGATCGACGCCGGCCTGGCCCCAGGAGACGATGCGGCCGAGGACTTTCCTGCCTTCCTTGGCGGCCTGCTTGGCGGTCATCAGCACGACCGCGGCGGCGCCGTCATTGATGCCGGACGCGCTGCCGGCGGTGACGGTGCCGTCCTTCTCGAAAGCGGGCTTCAGCTTGGCCATCGAGTCGAGGGTGGCGCCATGACGCGGGTATTCGTCGGCGCTGACGATGATGTCGCCCTTGCGGGAGTTGATGGTGACGGGAACGATCTCGTCCGTGAATTTGCCGGCCTTCTGCGCGGCCTCGGCCTTGTTCTGCGAGTGAACCGCGAATTCGTCCTGCTGGGCGCGGGTGATCTGGTACTGCCGCGCGACGTTCTCGGCGGTGTTGCCCATGTGGTAGCCGTTGAAGGCATCCCACAGGCCGTCCTTGATCATGGTGTCGACCAGTTCCAACCCGCCCATCTTGACGCCGCCGCGCAGATATTGCGCGTGCGGGGCCATGCTCATGGATTCCTGGCCGCCGGCGACGACGATTTCCGAATCGCCGTTGAGCAGCGCCTGATAGCCGAGCGCGACGGTGCGCAGGCCGCTGCCGCAGAGCTGGTTGACGCCCCAGGCCGGGCTTTCCACCGGGATGCCGGCCGCGATCGAGGCTTGGCGGGCCGGATTCTGGCCCTGCGCCGCGGTCAGGATCTGCCCCATGATGACTTCGGAAACGCGGCCGGGCTCGATGCCGCCCCGCTCCAGTGCGGCCTTGATGGCGATGGCGCCGAGGTCATGCGCCGGGGTGGTGGCGAACGCGCCGTTGAAACTGCCGACCGGGGTGCGGGCGGCGCTGACGATGACGACATCGTCTGACATGGACATCTCCTGTGGGCTTGAGGTTCTTGACGGCGGGCGGCCGGTTGGCGGGCCTGTCTCTTGGGCCTATCCTGTTAACCTAGGCATCCTGTGTCAATCGGCCAGGGGGCAAAATCCCGCCGCGGCGCATTCAAAATGGCGTCCCTGGCAGTTTCCATAGCAGTGCCCATGCCTTGGAATTAACCGTGGCGCACAAAACGGTAGCCGAACCGCATTGAAAATGCTTACTTTGCTGCGTTGCGTTGCTCGTCTGCCCGCCGGCGATGCCCGTCGGGTTCCCCGCTCTCGGTATCGATGTGTGAGCCCCATGGCCATGGCCAAGTCAGACCAACCCACGACGATCAAGAAATACGCCAATCGGCGGCTCTATAATACCGGCACCAGCACCTATGTGACGCTCGAGGATCTCGCGGCGATGGTGAAGGATGGCGAGGATTTTCTCGTCTATGACGCCAAGACCGGTGACGACATCACCCGCTCGGTGCTGGCGCAAATCATCTTCGAACAGGAAAACAAGGCCGGGCAAAATCTGCTGCCGACCACGTTCCTGCGCCAATTGATCCGCTTCTACGGCGACAGCATGCAGATGGTGGTGCCGAAATATCTGGAACAGTCGATCGACACGCTGACGCGCGAGCAGGAAAAATTCCGCAAGCAGCTCACCAATACGTTCTCGGGAACGCCGTTCGCGCCGCTCGAAGAGCACGTCCGCCGCAACATGGAACTGTTCCAGCAGACGTTCTCGATGTTCAAGCCGTTCGTGCCGCCGCGCGGCGGCGCGACATCGCCCGAGCCGGAGAAAGTGCCGGAGCCGGCGGCCGACGAAGCCAACATCGACGACCTTCGCCGTCAGATGAAGGACATGCAGGACCGCCTCGAGCGCATGTCGAAAGAGCCGAAGAAGGAAGAGTAGTTCTCTCTTCGGCGCTATAGAGCGACTCTCGCCACACGTCGTCCCGGGTTGACCTCAGATGCGCAATTGCGCATCGGGGGACCCATACGCCGCGGCCTATCAATGAGGCGCTGTGGTAGACGCCTTCGCGCAACAATAAAGATTTGTGGTTATGGGTCCCGGGTCAAGCCCGGGACGACACCGGAAAAATCAACGCAAGAATCCTAACTCGCCGCGGGCAACACGGCCGCGCCCGGCACGCTCCACGGCCGCTCCGGTGACGCGAGGCCGATCAGGCGGCCCTGGATATAGTCGCAGCCCCATTCGCGCAGCATCACCGCGGACTCCTCGTCCTGCACCCATTCCGCCACCGTCTTGATCTGCAGCCGGCGCGCCAGATCGATCAGCGTCTGCACGAAGGCGCGATCATCGGCCGAGCGCGCGATGTTCTGCACGAAGGCGCCGTCAATCTTGACGATGTCGACGCCAAGCTTGCGCAAATTGCGGAATGAGGTGTAGCCGGCGCCGAAATCGTCGATCGCGATCCGGCTGCCGAAATTCTTCAGCTTGGTGACGAAGCCTCTGATGTCGTCGATATCCTGGATTGCCACCGTTTCGGTGATCTCGACGATCAGCCGTTCTCCGACACCCGTATTGGCACGCATCAGCGATTCGATCGTGCTCCACCAGTCCGGGTCCATCGTGGTGGCGGGCGAGATGTTGAGGCTGAGCCGCACGTTCGGTGAAGCGGCTAGCTCGGCGACCGCGAGTTCAAGGACGCGGTGATCGACCAGCCGGATCAGGCCGAGCCGCTCGGCGACGGGCACGATATCGGGCGCCAGCAGCGCCTGGCCGTCGTCCTGCTCCATCCGCACCAGGCATTCGTAGAACGCCGGCTGCCGCGAGCGCGCTTCGACCACCGGCTCGAACGCGGTCACGATCCGGCGCTCGTTCAGCGCAGTGACGATTTCATCGGTGACGCGGATATTGACGCGGCGCTGGGCGTCGCGCTCGACATTCGGACGCCATAGCGAGAACGACCCGGCACGGCGGCTCTTGGCGGCATCCAGCGTTTCCTGGGCGCGGGTGACGGCCTCATCGGCGCTGCGGGCGTAACGCGGGATGCTGATCGCGCCGATCGATGCGGTCACCGACACCGGGCCGGACACGGTCGGCACCACCTCGTCGCGGATGCCGGCCAGAAACCGCTCGGCCGCGACATTGGTGTCGTCGACGGTGCAATTGCGCAGGATCAGCCCGAACTTGTTGCCGGAGAATCGCCCCAGCACGTCGCCGCCGCGCAGCCGCGCGCGAATGCGCTTTCCGACTTCCGCGATCACGCCATCGGCAACATCGAAGCCGAAGGCGTCGTTGATGCGCGCCAGATGATCGATGCCGATCAGCATGAAAGCGCAGGACGAGCGGAAGCGGGCGGCCTCCTCGATCGCCTCGGCGAGCGCGGCGATCAGGTGGCTGCGATTGAGTTCGCCGGTCAGCGGGTCGTGCCGCGAGAGCCGCACCAGCTGTTCGTCGCGGGCGTGGCGCTCATTTTCGACGCGGACGATGCCTTGCGCGCGCGCCGGCCTGCCGTCGGCGCCGGCGAACCAGCAGCCGGTTTCCTCGATCCAGATCACAGGCGCGGAGGTCGAGGCCCGCACGCCATATTCGATCCGGTAAGCGACGCCCTCGCCGCTGCGCGCCGGCGCAGTATGACCCAGCGCGTCCGAGCGGATCGAAGCTTTCGGCTCGATTAGCCTGGCGAATTCGGCGCCGCTTTTCAGCGCTTGCGCGGGAATGTCGGTGAAAACGGCGGCGGCGTTATCGCTCCAGGCGATGCTGTCGGTGACCAGATCCCAGACGAAAGTGGCCTGCCCGAGCGACGCGAGGATGCTGGAAGCTTGCGGGACAGCGGACATCAATGTCGCCTCGATTCAGGACAGCCCAGGGACAGGCCAAGGACAAGCAAGATGATTCTGGCAGCTTAAAGATAGTGGCTCTTGCGAATCAGACGCTAGGCAAAGTTCATAAATAATCTGGAAACCACGTTTTACGGATGTCGCAAACCCGGAAGGAACGAACCGGCACGCATCGGCATAGGGCTTGCGAGAAGCAAATCTCAGCGGGGCGGCACGTCCCAAAACGCGACAGTTTTTAGCCGGTTACGGTCTCCGATGCTCGATACCGAACAATCAGAAGATATCCTGGACGGCGAGGTCTCCGACGCCGACGCGCCGGCCTGTGTCGCGCTCGTGCCGGTGGCCCAACCGGTGCAATGGTCGCGGAAGTCGACCATGGCGCGGCCTGATCCGACCTTTGTCGCCCACCTCATCGCAACCGCCGATCAGGCGCCGCAGACCCGCAGCATGCGGCGCGCTTCGCCGGAGGATGTGCAGACGGCCTACGGCGCACACCCGCAGGAACGACGCAGCGTGGCACGGCGGACCCGGCAGGTCATCTGAACAAGAAATCCGATCCGACGACCGCTCAGCGCGGCGGCGTGTCCGGCGACGGCGTCGTGCCGCCACCCGGCTGTATCCCCGGCGAGGGGACTTCCGGCGAAGCCGCATGGGGCGCGGCCGCAGGCGCGGGTGCCGGTTCGGGGCGACCCTGCAGCACGGATTCAGCAACCGACGCAGCGGGCGGCACCGCCGCGGATGCCGGCGCAGGCGCAGGCTCAGGTTTCGGCTCGGCCACCGCCGGATCGGCCTTAGGCTCGGCCTTCGGTTCAGCGCTTCTTGCGCTTTTGGCGGAAGCCGCCGGTGCCGCGACGGCGCGACGCCGCGTGCGCAAGGCGAGGCCGGACAGGAAGTCCACCAGAGAAAGCGCCGTCAGCAGGAAATAGGTTGAGGTGCCGAACTTCGGCCACAGCACGAATTCGGCGGCGGCCGCACCGAACACGATCAGCGAGAGCAAATGGTCGGTGAGATATTTCGCGCCAGGACGCGCGCCTTTGACGATCTCGGCCAGCAGCAGCACGATGCCGAGCGAAATCAGCACATCGCTCAGCGTCACCTGCCATTCCGCGCCCGACATCAGCGTCAGCTTCAGCAGCGGCGTGCCGAAGGCGACCTCCGGCATCAGGAAGGCGATGATGTTGTAGATCGCGAGCGGAATCAGGAGGAGCGGAAATCCGACCATGGACATCGGCGAGGCCTTAACTCAAGGAAACCGGACTACAGGAAACCGGAACGTTCCCGGGCGAAGCATCGCGCCTCGCCCCTGGAACCGTGTTACCCTATTCGTTGGCCTAATTCAGCCAGGCACGGCGAGGGCCGCGCCTTAAGACCTGCGGCCCGGTCAGGATTCCTTCTTGGCCTTCAGAACCTGCCGGCCCTTGTACATGCCGGTCTTCAGGTCGAGGTGGTGCGGACGGCGCAATTCGCCCGAATCCTTGTCTTCGGCATAGGTCGGCTTCTTCAGGGCGTCCGCCGAGCGGCGCATACCACGCCGCGAGGGCGATGTTTTTCTTCTGGGAACGGCCATAACGGTCCTCTAGGGGTGTTGTCGGAGGCATCGTCCCGGTAGGACCGCCCAGCGCTTCAAAGCACGGGCTACGATGCCGATAAGGCCGCGCTTATAGAGGAAGGAATGGCGTAAAGCTAGGGTTGGGCGCGGTTAAAACGGCCCAAAATTGGCTCAGAAAGCACGATTCTCGCTCCAGCACCGCTGCGATGCGGCGACGTTCGCCCGGGCCATGTACGTCCCGGCCAAACGCCGCACCCCGGGGCCGGGATTGCGGGCGCTGCGCCTGACCGGATTGGGCAGGATCGCCGCCAGCAAGGCTGCCTCCCGCGGCGACAGGGCGGCGGCTGAACGCCCGAACGCGTAATGGGACCCCGCCTCGGCCCCGAACTGCCCGGAAGGGCCGAGTTCGGCGATATTGAGGTAGATCTCGAGGATCCGCTGCTTGGGCAATACCAGGTCGATCCACATCGCCAGCGGCAGTTCCAGCGCCTTGCGGACCACGCTGCGGCCCGGCCACAGGAACAGGTTCTTGGCCACCTGCTGGGTGATGGTCGAACCGCCGCGGGTGACCTCGCCCTCCTCGGCGTCGTCCATCACCTCGCGCAGCGCGCCCCAATCGACGCCATGATGGCTGCAGAATTTGGCGTCCTCGGAGCCCACCACCGAACGCGGCAGCGCCGGCGAAATCGCCTTGAAATCGATCCATTGCCGCGACACCGGCGCGCCCTTGAGCCAGCGCCAAGCCATCAGCGTCGAGACCGGATGGCCGCTGCGATAGAACGGCGTCACCAGATACGGCAGCAACAGCCCCACCAGCAAAATCAGCAATAAAATTCGAACGAAGCGCAAATTCGGATGCTTCCGGTTCAGCCGAGCCGGCTCGAGGAGCGACCAAGAGACCCCTTAATCGATGACATCACCATGATATTTCGCGGGTTTTCCAGCGCTTTTAAGGCGATTCCGGCCTGGCTGCGGAATTGACTGACGCCGTGCCATCAACGATTGTCCGGCCAAATTGACGACCAAGTTAACCTGGAGCCATTGTTAAATGACGAGCGCCACTGCCGACTTTACCAAGCGATTGGACCAGACCGCGGAGGATACCGAGGCCCTGCTGGCGAAGCTGTTGTCGGATACACTATTGCCCGACGAGATCGCACGGCCGAAGCGGCTGATGGACGCGATGCGCTATTCCAGCCTCGGCGGCGGCAAAAGGCTGCGGCCGTTTCTGGTAGTCGAGAGTTCCGCCGTGTTCGGGGTTCCGCGCGACGCTGCCCTGCTCGCGGGCGCGGCGCTCGAATGCATCCACTGCTATTCGCTGATCCATGACGACCTGCCGGCGATGGACAACAGCGACCTGCGTCGCGGCCGTCCGACGCTGCACAAGAAGACCGACGATGCCACCGCGATCCTCGCCGGCGACGGTTTGCTGACGCTGGCGTTCGACATCGTGACCCGCGACGAGATTCATAGCGACCCGACCGTGCGCCTGCTGCTGACGCGCGCATTGGCACGCGCCTCGGGCATCGGCGGCATGGTCGGCGGCCAGATGCTCGACCTCGCCGGCGAAGGCCGGTTCGGCGACCGCGAGCCGGTCGACGTGGCGCGGCTGCAGCAGATGAAGACCGGCGCGCTGTTGCGCTATGGCTGCATCGCCGGCGCGATCCTCGGCCAGTCGACGGAGCAGCAATATCAGGCGCTCGACGATTACGGCCGCGCGCTCGGCGAGGCGTTCCAGATCGCCGACGATCTGCTCGACGTCGAAGGCGATGCCGCCGCCCTCGGCAAGCCGGCCGGCGCCGATGCGGCACTCGGCAAGACCACCTTCGTCACCCAGCTCGGCATCGACGGCGCCAAGCAGCGCGTGCGCGATCTGTTGGCGCGTGCGGATTCCGCATTGTCGATCTTCGGCGCCAGGGGCGACGTGCTCAAGGCCGCGTCGCGTTTCGTCGCCGACCGCAAAAGCTGACGTGCCATCGCAGCAGCAGGAACTCGACGAGTTCGTCGACCGGTTCAGGGAAAAGCCGGTTCTGCTCCGTGTGGTCTATGGACGGCCACGCACCTTCATCGCGATCGCGGCCGGCATCGTCGCGTTCTTCCTGCTGCCGGGCTCGTTGCGGCTGGTGACGCGGCTGCTGGTCAGCTGGGACAGCTTCGTCGCGCTGTATCTGGTGCTGGTTTTCGCCATGGTGTTTCGCAGCGGCATGGCGCACATCCGGCGCAACGCGGTGCTGCAGGACGACGGCCGCTTCCTGATCCTGCTGCTGACGGCGCTCGGTGCGTTCGCCAGCATCGCCGCCATCGTGTTCGAACTCGGCGCCTCGAATCGCAGCACGCCGGGGCTGGTGCTGGCGACGGTGACCATCGCCCTGTCATGGGCAGCGGTGCACACGGCGTTCTCGCTGCACTACGCGCATGAATACTACCGCAGCGGCACACCGGGCGGCCTGCAGTTTCCAAGCGGCGACCGGCATGAGGACGCCGACTACTGGGATTTCGTCTATTTCTCGTTCGTGATCGGGATGACCGCGCAGGTCTCCGATGTCGGGATCACCGACAAGATCATTCGCCGCACCGCGACCGTGCACGGCATTATCTCATTCGTGTTCAATACCGCGCTGGTCGCGCTGATGGTCAATATCGCCGCGAGTGCGATCTAAGAAGCCTCAGCGGCACACCTCGACATTGCCACCGCTTGGCCATGGACCGCCCTGGGCAAACGTCTTGTATTCGACGCGGCAGCCGGCGCTCACGGAACGGCAGCCGGCCTGATCGCATACGACCTGACCGGATGCCCGGCCGGACGCTTGAGGCCTGGGCGCACCGGCCTCGGGCCGCGGCCGTTCGCGCACCGGACGCTCCGGGCGATCATCGGTGTCGCGCTTGGCCACCGGCTTGTTGGCGCGGCGCTTTTCGCACTCATTGTCATCGTTGAGCACCGAACCCTGGGCGCAGGTGATCCTGCTGCAGCGGTCGCCGTCGGCCTTGAAGCCATGTTCGCAGACCAGCGGACACACGCGGGACGGCTTCAGCTTGATCGCATCGAGCGCGTCGATGCTGGCCACTTTGGTATCGAGCCTGGTCCCGGCGTAGCGGTTGAACAGCGTCAGCGAGCGCTGCGAAGCCGGGTTCCAGTCGCCATCGGCGGCGCCGGTCAGGCAGCCGACACGGCGCAGTTCGGCCTGTACCGATCTGGTGATGTCGGCCGGGGCCGGTCCCGGCGGGAGAGCCGCGAGATTCACGGGCTTGTCCTTGCCGGCCGCAGGCGATTCAGCCGCGAGGCGCTTCTGTTCGGCGGCGGTGGCCTGGTCCTGCGCAATCTGCTTGGCCTTTTCGGCGGCGATTCGCGCCTGCTCGGCGGCCCTGGCGTCGGCATCGGCCTTCGACTGCTGCGACTTCTGGGCGCCCTCGGCGACCAGCCGTGCCCGCTCCTGCTCGGCCAGCCGTGCCTTCTCGGTGGCCGCGATGCGGATTTCCTCAGCGGCGATCTTGTCGAGCTGCAGCTTGGCGAGGCTGGCATAGAAGCCGTCAGGATATTGCTTGAGGAAGGCGTCGAGCGCGTGTTTGTTGCCGAGCTGCAGCGCCAGTTCGTAGTCGCGGCGGGCTTCGGCCTGCGCGCTGAGCGCCGGCGCCGGCGCGGCCACGGCGGGCGCCGCTTTGGCGGGTGCCGGCACCAGCGGCACGTCTTCGCCGCCCAGCGAACCATAGACAAATGGCTCCTGCCGGTTGCCGGTGGTCTTGAGCACTTCGTCACGGATGAATCCGAAAGCCCGGCGTACGTCGAGCCCCGGCGTCGCAATGTGGCGCGACAGCGCTGACGTGAACGGGCTGTTCGTGCCGTCGCCATCGGCTGCGGTGAACCCGGCCTTGGCCGAATAGGCGATCAGCACGTTGGGGCTGGTCGGCTCGACCTTGGCCAGGCCCTGCCCGATCGCACGCGAGGCGACGGTCCGCTTCATGGACTTGGCAAACGGATTGTCGCGGCAGGCGTCGAGAATGACGAGCCGCAATTTCTTGGCCGGCTCGATCGCGATCAGCACCCGATCCAGCGAGAGCGCCTCGTCGTAAACATCCGTATCGCGTTCCAGCTTCGCATCCACCGGAATCAGATAGTTCGAGCCGTCCACCTCGATGCCGTGGCCGGCGTAATAGACCACGGCGATGTCGGCATCGCGCGCGCGGTCGGCGAAGTCGCGCAGCGCACGCCGGGTTTCGGCCGCGGGCAGATCGCGGCGGGAATCGACGACATCGAAGCCGGCCTCCTTCAGCGTCGCGGCGATCCTGGCGCTGTCGTTAACCGGATTGGCAAGCTGCGGGACATTCTTGTAGGCGGAATTACCCAGCACCAGGGCGACGCGCTTCTCGGCAAACGCCGGCTGGCACACGGCCAATAGTGCGGCGGCGGCAAGAAGCCATCGATGCAATTTTGGAGATCCAGACCTGATCATGGCGCTTCCGGAGCCTCGCCTATTCTAACGCCCGACCTGCCTAACATGGGCTTCGGCCAGGCTTTGTGAGTTGGGTCACGAACCGCATCGACCTGGATCGCGCCGCCATTTTAGTCTCGTTAGTCTGGTTAGTCCGGCAACCAGGCCCCAGGTTTGCCCGTTGCCGATCATGCTTTACGCCGGGTTCCTCCGACCGCCAATAGCTACGCCGATTCCGCGCCTTCAGCGCGAGACAAGGTGGGCCTGGTACTGCGGCAAATCGTCGGTGATGGAGAACCAGGGCGCCTTGGAACCCACGAAGATGTGGGCGGTCGGGCGGATCGCGGGAGCGTCGACCAGCGTCCCCATCGCGACATGGACGAACGCGCCATCGCGTACCACCGAATAGAGCAAGGAGCCGCACCGCCGGCAGTGCGCGTCATGGCCGGCATCGTCGCCATGGATCATCACATTGTCGTCACCGCTGGCGATGCTGAGCCTGTCGCGCGCGATGCCGGCAAACGGCTTGAATGCCGAACCGGTGGTCCGCCGGCAATTCGAACAATGGCAATTGAGGGCATATTCGAATGAATCATCCACGGCGTAGCGCACCGCGCCACAGAAGCATTCTCCGGCCAGAATGCGAGCATTCGAATTTGCTGAACCCGTCATCAATTCATTCCCTGCGGCGATCTTGAACTCACCCATAGCGCAATTCATCTGTTCGTGGCTTACTTGAACTCGAACAATCCGGCATCTTTTGGGGAGGACTATTGTGAGCGAGAACCGATCGAGCGTCGAAGCCGTCGTCCAGGATTATTTCGACGGCCTGTATGAAGGCAATGCCGACAAGCTCGGCGCCATCTTCGATCCTACCGCCGATTTGCGCTGGGTGGAGAAGGGCGAACTGCAGGTGCTGACCGTGCCGGACTGGCTCGACCGCGTGCGCAAGCGGCCGTCGGCCAAGGCGGAAGGCAAGCCGCGCGAGGATTTCATCGTCACGATCGACCGCTCGGACGAATCCACCGCCTTCATCAAGGTGCGCTGCCAATTGCCGCCGCGTTATTTCACCGACTATCTGGTAGCGATGAAGCTCGCCGACGGCTGGAAGATCGTTTCGAAGTCCTACCGCTACGATCTGCGTGAATGATGGCTGCGCGCTGCGCGAGCCTGCATGTGAGGACCGCTCCGTGAACTATGACCGCTCGACCCTCGAGGCCGTGATCCAGCATTATTTCGACGCCGTCCATGAAGGCGACGTCGACAAGCTTGGCGCGATCTTTCATCCCTCCGCCGATTTGCGCTCGCTGGAGCGGGGCAGGCTGAAGGTCATCAGCATGCCCGACTGGCTGGATTACTTCCGCAAGCGGCCGTCGGCCAAGGCGGAGGGCAAGCCGCGCGAGGACTTTATCGTCACGGTCGACCGCTCGGACGAGTCCACCGCCTTCATCAAGGTGCGCTGCCAGTTGCCGCCGATGTATTTCACCGACTATCTGGTGGCGATGCAGCTCGCGGGCGGCTGGCAGATCGTCTCGAAGTCCTACTGCACTGATCTGCGCGAGTAGCCTGCGCTCCGATTTTCAGCGAAGCACGATCGCGTTCCGTCCGCGGGTCCATCCGACCGGATTGACGCGCGAGGGTTTCCCTGCGAATTGGGACGATCATGGAGGCCAAGTTTCAGATCTTTCTAATCCTGCTCGCGGTGCTGGCCGGCACCGCGCTGCTGGCCCGGCGTATCAGCCTGGCGCCGGCTATCCTGATGATGCTCGCCGGCATCGTACTCGCCTTCGTGCCGGGCATGCCCTCGATCGAACTGCCGCCCGAACTGGTGCTGCTGGTAGTGCTGCCGCCGCTGATCTATTCGGCCAGCGTCGCCATGAGCTGGCGCGATTTCAAATCCAACCTCCGCCCGATCGTCCTGCTGGCGGTCGGCTGCGTGATCTTTACCGCCTTCGCGGTCGCCGCGGCGACGCATTATCTGATCGGGCTGCCGTGGACCGTCGGCTTCCTGCTGGGCGCCATCGTCGCACCGCCCGACGTGGTGGCGCCGCTGGCGATTGCCCGCAAGCTTGGCTTGCCGCGCCGGATCCTCGTCGTGCTCGAGGGCGAGGGCCTGGTCAACGATGCGACCGCGCTGATCCTCTATCGCTTCGCGGTGGCGGCGATCACGACCGGCATGTTCTCGCTGCCGAAGGCCACCGGCACGTTCGCCGCCATCGTCGTCAGCGAACTGCTGTTCGGCCTCGCGGTGGGCTGGCTCAGCCTGCGCATGCGCCACCGCGCGCGCGACCCGCAGGTCGAGATCACGCTGTCGTTGATCACGCCCTACCTCGCGTTCTGGGTTCCCCACCATTTCGGCGGCTCCGGCGTGATCGCCACCGTCGCCTGCGGGCTTTACATGAGCTGGAACGGGCCGCTGCTGATCTCGTCGGCGACCCGCCTGCAGGGCATCTTCTTCTGGGACCTCGTGATCTACCTGATCGAGGGCTTTCTGTTTCTGCTCACCGGCTTCCAGATGCGCTCGCTCTACGAGAAGTCGAAGGCGTTTCCGCTCGACGACATCCTGATCGCCACCGCGCTGGTCGCCGGCATCATCATCGTGGCGCGTTTCGCCTGGGTCTATCCCGCGACCTACCTGCCGCGGCTGATGAGCAGGCGCCTGCGCGAGCGCGATCCGCCGCCATCCTGGCGCATCACATTCGTGGTCGCCTTCACCGGCGTGCGCGGCGCGGTGTCGCTGGCCGCGGCACTGGCGCTGCCGCTCGCGCTGCCCGGCGGCGATGCGTTTCCCCATCGCGACCTGATCCTGTTCGTTGCCTTCGGCGTCATCTTCATCACGCTGATCGGGTTGGGGCTCAGCCTGCCGGCGGTGGTGCGATGGCTCGGGGTGGCGCGGGCCGGCCGCGACGAACACATCGCCGAGCACGAATCCGAAATCGCGGCGCGGCGCGAGGCACTCGCTGCCGCGCTGAAATCGCTCGACGCCATCACCAACGACCGCGAATTGACCGACGAAGTCGTCAAGCTGCTGCGCGCGAGGCACGAATCCCGCACCAACCAGCTGCCCGGTGCGCTCGATCCCGGCGGCGAGGACGCCTCGACAGCCGGCATCGAACTGACACGCGAATTGATTGCGAAGGAGCGCAAATTCATCCACGCCCTGCTGCGCGACGGCAAGATCACCGACGAGACGCGGCGCCGGATCGAGCGCGACCTCGATCTGGAAGAAGCGAGTTTGAGCAATCGGGAGTATCGGCGGATTCCGCTTTAACTTTCGTCATTGCGAGGAGCCACCGGGTCGCGCGAATGCGCGCCCGATGACAGGCTCCGCGACGAAACAATCCATCAATCCGTTATGCCGTGACATGGATTGCTTCGCTGCGCTCGCAATGACAGCAGTGATAGTTTGCGTCCTACTCTCTCCATCGTCGTCCCGGCCTTGAGCCGGGACCCATAGCCACCGGCGGTCATTGTTTATGCACGCTGAGTGTTGTCTTCCTTTTTCAACAGGGTCCCTGCTTTCCGCAGGGACGACAGATTACTCCGCCGCTACATTCCGTCCGGGGCCACCGACAAACCCCGCCGCGTCACCAAAACGCTCGATCATCACGGCGGCGAGGTCTTTGGCCTTGCTGGTCACGCAGGCGCCGGACCGTATGGTGTAGCGATCCTGATGCCTGACGTGGGGCGGCGCTTCGCCCTGCTGCAGGGCGCGGGCGGCGTCCATCACCAGTTTTCGAAAATGCATGATGCCGAGATCCGTCGGGCCGAGATGTTCACGGGTGCGGTCGGCGATCGGGCCCTGGCTGTCCTGCACCGCGGCGTCCTGTTCGGAGACGCCCTTGATGCCGGTGTAGCTTTTGGTCTTTTGCAGCTTGCGATCGATCAGATAGTCGTTGGCCTTGTTGCGCAGCGGAATGTAATTCTCGTCGACCTCCGACATCACGCCGTTGCCACGGTCGTAGCCGTCGCGCTCTCCTTGCGTCAGCGGCCGCTCCGGATTCCACGCATAGGTGTAGATCCAGCAACTGGTGTCGGTCACCGGTACAAAGCTCTGGCCAAAAATGTTCTCGCCCGGCATCGAGCTTGGCGCATAGGCATGCACCGGCATCAGGAACTGGGCGATGCGCCAGTAGATGTTGTCGGAGCCGGTGAGCCGGCCGCCGGCGACGGTCAGACCAGCCTCGTGCGGGCTGATCTTGATCACCGGCCGCGGGTCCTCGGCGATCCAGCGCATGTGATCGGTCGCGACCCGCGTCAGCGGATTCACAAAGTGCTTCTTGATGTCGAGGATCTCGTTCTCTTCCTTCTCGAAGCTCAGATGCGCGAAGGTGAAATGCGCGGTGTCGATCGAGCCTTCCAGCGCCTGCACCCAGTTGCAGTCCTGCCATTTCTTGGTGACATAGCGGTGCGAGGCCGGCACCAGCGCCATTTCCAGCGCCGGCAGTTCCGGCATCTGGCCGGCCGGGCCCATATAGGCCCAGATCATCTCGCCCCATTCGCGCACCGGATAGGATTTGATCCTGATCAGGTCTTTTGCATTCAGATCGGGATAGGAGGTCGGCATGTCGACGCAGTTGCCGTCGGTGTCGAACTTCCAGCCGTGATAGACGCAGCGGATGCCGCATTCCTCGTTGCGGCCGAGCCAGAGATTGGCGCCGCGGTGCGGGCAATATTGATCGATGACACCGACCACGCCTCTGCTGTCGCGGAACGCCAGCAGTTCCTCGCCCATCACGACGATCTTCTTCGGGGTGCCATCGGCCTCAGGCAGTTCTTTCGACAGCAGCACCGGCATCCAGAACCGGCGCAGCAATTCGCCCATTCCGGTTCCCGCACCGCTTTCGGTCAGGAAGGCGTTGTCTTCGGCGCGGAGCATGGCGTGACCTCCGGATTGTTTTGGTTTTGGTGAAGATTGGCGCAGGTCGCGCGGAGCGTCAACGTTTTCAACGTCGTCATTGCGAGCGGAGCGAAGCAATCCATGCCTCTGCTTGCGGCGCTATGGATTGCTTCGCTCCGCTCGCAATGACGGGGATAGAGGACTCCTCGTCGCCAGTCGTTTAGATCGGCCGCTCGCCCTTCACCGTCACGCGCGTGCCTGACCTTGTGTGCGGCCAGTAATCCCACATCGCGCGGTGCTGGGCGCAGCGGTTGTCCCAGAACGCGATGGCGTTCTCGGTCCAGCGGAAGCGGCACTGGAACAGCGGATTTTCCGCGTGCTGGTAGAGATAGGCGAGCATCGCGTCGCTCTCGTCGCGGGGAACGCCGATGAGAAAGCGCGTAAAACCGCGGTTGACGTAGAGCGCCTTCTTGCCCGTCACCGGATGCGTGCGCACGACGGGGTGTTCGGCGCGCGGATATTCCGGCCGGTCTTTGACGCCGTAATTGGCGTAGAGCCCGCGATAGGTCTGCTCGCCGTCATGCAGCGCGGTGAGCCCGTCGAGATAGGCCTTCATCCGGTCCGACAGCGATTCATAGGCCGCGTACATGTTGGCGAACAGCGTATCGCCGCCGCGCGGCGGGCACTGCTTGATGTAGAGGATCGAGCCCATCGGCGGTTCGACGTCGCAGGACACATCGGTGTGCCAGCCCTCGCCATTGGCGCGCGGCGAATCCTTGTCGGCGTAGATCTTCATCAACGCCGGGTCTTCGCCTTCATGGGGCGCGGCGGGATGGATGTGCAGTTCGCCGAACTGGCGGCCGAAGGCGAGATGCTGCTGCGGGGTGATGTGCTGGTCGCGAAAGAAGATCACGAGGTTTTCGGCGAGCGCGCGATGGATTTCGTCCATCGTCCGGTTCGACAGCGAGCTTGAAAGATCGACACCCGAAATCTCCGCACCGATGATCGGCGTCAGCTTCTCGACGCCGATCGTCTCATAGCGTTCGCTCTCGCCGGCGACGTGCCGGTAGCGCGGTCCCTGCTTGCTGGAGAGTGAGCTCATGGAGTGTTTCTCCCGATCATTATTGATTGGGAGTCATCGTAGCCCAGGCGATGCCGAGCGCAATGCAATAGGTGTCGTCCCGGCCTTGAGCCGGGACCCATAACCACAGGAGCACGTATTTGTGAAAGCTGGAGCGACAGCCCGGGCATAACCACGAGGCCCTGTGGTTATGGGTCCCCGCGTTCGCGGGGACGACGTGTGGAGAAGCCTACTCCGCCGCTGTCACCGGCGCCTTCGCGCCCGCGCCATAACGCTGATCGATGTAATCGATCACCAGCGCCTTGAAGTCGGCCGCGATGCTCGGGCCGCGCAACGTGCGGAACTTCTTGCCGTCGACGAACACCGGGGCGGCCGGGGCTTCGCCGGTGCCGGGCAAGGAGATGCCGATATTGGCGTGCTTGGATTCGCCGGGGCCGTTGACGATGCAGCCCATGACCGCGACGTTCAGGGCTTCGACGCCGGGATACTGCGTCTTCCAGCCCGGCATTTCCTCGCGGATGAAATCCTGGATCGAGCGCGCCAGTTCCTGGAACGTGGTCGAGGTGGTGCGGCCGCAGCCGGGACACGCGGCGACCAGCGGCACGAAGGTGCGGAAGCCCATGGTCTGCAGCAGTTCCTGCGCGACTTGCACTTCGAGGGTGCGATCGCCGCCGGGTTCGGGCGTCAGCGAAATCCGGATGGTGTCGCCGATGCCTTCCTGCAAGAGGATGCCGAGCGCCGCGGACGAGGCCACGATGCCCTTCGATCCCATGCCGGCTTCGGTGAGGCCGAGATGGATCGCGTAATCCGAGCGCTCCGCGAGCACCTCGTAAACCGCGATCAGATCCTGCACGGCGGAAACCTTCGCCGACAGAATCATCCTGTTCTTGGGCATGCCGAGTTCTTGCGCGCGGGCCGCCGACAAGAGCGCCGACTGCACCATCGCTTCACGCATCACCGCGCGCGCATCGCGCGGGTTCGGCAAGGCGGTGTTCTCGTCCATCAGCTTGGTGAGCAGTTCCTGGTCGAGCGAACCCCAATTGGCGCCGATGCGGACCGGCTTGTCGTTCTTGTTGGCGATCTCGATGATGTCGGCAAACTGGGTGTCGCGCTTGTTCTTGAAGCCGACATTGCCGGGATTGATGCGGTATTTGTCGAGCGCCTCGGCGCAGGCCGGATAATCCGCCAGCAGCTTGTGGCCGATGTAATGGAAGTCGCCGATCAAAGGCGTGGTGATGCCGCGCTTGCGCAGGCCGTCGCGGATGTGCGGAACGGCGGCGGCGGCTTCTTCGCGGTCCACCGTGATGCGGACCATTTCCGAGCCGGCGCGCGACAGGGCGGCGACCTGGGCGATGGTCCCGTCGATATCGGCGGTGTCGGTGTTGGTCATCGACTGCACGACGATCGGCGCACCCCCGCCGACGGCGACATTGCCGACCATGACCTGGGTGGTTTTGTGCCGGGCGCTGGGGCCGGCGATGTCGTCTTGCGGCGGTTTTTCGGGCTTGTTCATGGCGTCTCGAATATCAGGTTTTGGTGACATTCACCAAGGGGACGGCGACGGGCCGAGCGGCCGCATCCGAATTTGAATTTTATCTCTATGTTTTCAATGACTTGTATGGGTCATTGCGGTTGGAGGCCCGACGTCGGCGCCCGGGCCACCCTCTCCCGCTATATTGGACAGGAATCGCCGGATTGAAAGGGCGGGATACGCCAGGCGGGCCCGCCTTTTCTTCTGACGTTGCAACCCCTAGCATCGTTCAAAATAACGGGAGGTTGCAATGTCGGAGCTCATCAGCACGGTGGAACTCGCTGGCATACTCGATAGGCCCAACCTGCGGCTGTTCGATTGCACGACCTACCTGGAACCGGCGCCCGACGGCAGCGGGGTTCCCTATATTGCGGTGCCCGGCGACCAGACCTTCGCGGCCGGCCATATTCCCGGCGCGGACTTTCTCGACCTGCAGGGCGAATTCTCCGATTCCAGTACTGGCCTTCGCTTCATGATGCCCGATATCGCACAGCTCGAGGCGGCGTTCGGGCGGCACGGCGTCGACGCCAACAGCCGCGTCGTGCTCTATTCGATCGGCACGCCGATGTGGGCGACGCGGTTCTGGTGGATGCTGAGATCGCTCGGCTTTGACAATGCCGCGGTGCTCGATGGCTGCTTCGACAAATGGAAGGCGGAGCAGCGCGAGATCGAAACCGGGCCGGCAAAAGGATATCCACCCGCGACCTTCAGGGCAAAACCGCGACCCGGCTTTTTCGTCGGCAAGGACGAGGTGCTCGCCGCTATCAGGGATCACAGCGCCGTCGTCGTCAATGCGCTCGGCCCGCAATTCCACCGGGGCCTGGAGCCAAGCCGCTATGGCCGGCCGGGCCGCATTCCCGGCAGTTGCAACGTTTCAGCCGCCACGCTGCTCGATCCGTCGACGCGAACCTTCGTGCTGCTTGCGGACGCCGAGGCGAAATTCGCGACCCAGGGCCTGCGCAAGGACAAGCAGGTGATCGCCTATTGCGGCGGCGGCATCTCGGCCACGGTCGATCTGTTCCTGCTGCACCGGCTCGGCTACGACAACCTCACCCTCTATGACGCCTCGATGGGAGAGTGGGCGAAGGACGAGTCGCTGCCGATCGAGACGGATTAGCAATTTCATCGGAGTGAGTGCACTGCTCGCACACACATACCGCTGTCATCGCCCGGCTTGACCGGGCGACCCAGTATTCCAGAGAAGCCAGCGATAGAAGCGATAGGCCGCGGCGTACTGGATCGCCCGGTCAAGCCGGGCGATGACAGCTTTTATTGTAGCTGCCAGTTCACAAACCCTCACACATTCGGATCCGGCGCCACTGCCGCCCGCGCCGCTTCCGGGCGGTTGACGAGATAGAGTCCCGCGATCACCAGCAGCGCCGCGACACCGAACGCTATCGTCAGCGTGTCGTGCAGCATGAAATACGCGGCCACCACGCCGAACAACGGCGTGATGAAGGTGAAGGCCGATAGCTTGCTGGCCGAATAGGTCTTCACCAGTGCGAACCACAACAGGAACGTCAGGCCGACCACCCAGAACGCCTGGTAGGCCAGTAGCGCCAGCGACAGCGGCCCGGGGATATGCGTGATGGTCTCGCCCGAAATCCACGCCGCAAACGCCAGAATCGGGATCGAGACGGCCACCTGATAGCCGAGCCCCTTTTCCGCCGGCGCCTTGATCAGCGCGGTCGCCTTGACGATCAGCGTCGTGGCCGCCCACAGCGAACCGCCGGCGACGATCAAGAGATCACCGATCAACACCTTGGCGTCGACATTTGCCTGGGGCACGCCGATCGCCAGCGCCACACCGGCGAAACTGAGGGCGAGCCCGCCCCATTGCGAGGCGCGCAGCCGCTCGCCGAGAAAGACATAGGAGCCGAGCGCGACAAAGAACGGCGCGGTGTAGAGAAACACCGCCGCGCGCGACGCCGACGTCAGCAGCAGGCCGCGATAGATCAGCACGAACTCAATGCCGAAGATCATGCCCGCAATCAATCCGGGCCACAGCGTGCCGTCGCGCTCGAAGAATTTGACGCCGCGAAACCAGCCGATGATCAGCAATACCGGCAACGCGCCAAGCGAGCGGGCCAGCGCCTGCAGCATCGGCGGCACCTCCGGCAACACCAGCTTCACCGCGATCTGGTTGAACCCCCAGCTCAGGCACAGCATCAGCATCAAGGCGATAGCGCCCGGGGTGAGCGCACGCCCGGCGGCAGAGATCACAGGATTGGGTGACATTTATCCTCGTGGCCGGCTTGGCGCCGTGTTGGTTTTGGCATGATCCCTGAAAAGTGGGATTCCGGTTTTCGGATAAGGATCATGCCCTTATCTAAAGAGCTTTCTGACAATGCGCGCAGGTGCCGGCAATCTCAACGACGGAAAGCTTGGGTGCAAAGCCTGTGGCGCGCGCCGCCGCATTGAGACTCTGCGCGACGGGGGCCGCGGGAATTTCACCGACCGAGCCGCAATGGTCGCAGATCAGGAACGCCACCATCGAGGTTTCGTCATGGTCGTGCGCGCAGGCCAGAAAGGCGTTGCGGCTTTCGATACGGTGGACGAGGCCGTTCTCCATCAGGAAATCCAGCGCGCGATAGACCGTGATCGGCGCCGGCCGCGGCATCGTCTTGGCGAGTTCGTCGATCACCTCATAGGCGCCGAGCGGACGGTGGCTGGACAGCAGCGCCTGCAGCACCTGACGCCGGATCGGGGTGAATTTCTGCGCCCGTCTGGCGCAAACCTGCTCGGCATGCGCGATCGCATCCGCGGCGCAGCGGCCGTGATCGTGGCCGGGTGCGGGAAAGGTGGGTTTTGCCAGGGTCATTGCCGGCGGTTTGTAGCATTTTGGCGGGCAATGCCAAAGCCCGGCGGTTCCGCAGTTCCCAGCCATGTTCTGAAAGCGGGGCTGCTCAACCGTTAACCCGGCAGCGTGCTATCGCGCCTCGCCTGGCTTGGTCCGCAGGCACAAATACATGCCGCCAAGCGACAGCGCGCCGCCGATCAGATGGATCATGGTCGGTGCCTCGCCAAGAAAGATGATCGACAGCACCGCACTGACGACCGGACCGAGATAGAGGCTCAGCGAGGTCGATACCGCGCCGAAGCGCGCTCCGAGAAAGGCGTAAGCCGCATAGGCGAACAGCCCGGGGACGAGGCCTGCGAATAAATACACGAGCGCGGCGCGGCCGGTGAATGCGGCTGACGGCGCCTGCCAGATTTCGTGGACCGCAAACGGCAGCGAGAACAGCGCGCCGGCGGCCGCGAACAGGCCGATCCGCGCCAGGAAGCTGACGCCTTGGCCGACGCGATTTTGCATCAGGGTGTATCCGGCCCAGCCCAGCATCGCGAGCAGCGCCAGCAAATCGCCGGTCGACAAGCCGGTCCCGACCGAGGCCTGTCCCTTGGTGATGATCAAGAGCGCCCCGGCGAGCGCGACCGCCATGCCGATGATCTGCCGCCGGGCGATGGATTCCCGGCCGGTGGCGAAGGAAAACAGCAGCACGACGATCGGCGACAGCGCCATGATCAGCGCGAGGTTGATCGCCGACGTGGTGATCCCGGCGACATAGACCGGGCCGCCGCAGATGAACATGCCGAGGAAGCCGGCCAGCGCGACGCCCGGCCACTGCCCGCGCAACGCGGCGGGCTTCTCGCGCAGCGCCATCACGACGACCGGCAGCAGGCCGAGCGCCACGATGCTCCAGCGGAAGAACGCGATCGAGAACGGCGGCACGCTGCCGGCCACACCGCGCGCCAGGATCATGTTGGAGACCTGCGCGGTGGCAACCAAGAGAAAGCCGAGCAGGCCCAGCATTTCGTGGGTCCGCCCGGCTGTTGCCGTTGGTGGCTCGCTCATGGTCGATCGCTTCCGGCTGATATTCCCGATGCCCTATCAGGTATCATAGCCGCGCTTCGCCATCACGCTGTCGAAGGAGCGGGACCGGCCCTGCGTTACGGACTGACCAGGTTGTCCATCGCATCGAGCCGCGCATAGCTCGCTTCCATGCCGTGCTCCATTCCGGTCGCCAGCATGGCTTCGCGCGTCGCGGCATCGGGCAGCGTCATCCGCAGCGTGAACAGCGTGCCGTCGCCGTCCGGCTTGAACGTCGTTTCGACCCGGTTGTCCGGCGTGGGATCGGGCAGATGCATGCGCTCGACATGGACGATGCGGCTGAAGGGCTCGAGCTCGAGATACTCGCCTGTCAGGTGAAATCCACCGCCCTTGCCGTCCGTCCATTCAAATCTGATCCGGCCGCCGGGCCGCGCTTCGCTGACACAAACCGGCATCGTCCAGCCGTCCGGGCCGAGCAGCCATTTCTGGAGTAGCGCCGGCTCGGTGTGCGCGCGGTAGACCGCCTCCGGCGGCGCATCGAAGCGGCGGGTGACAACGACGTGCTTGTCGCCTTCGGTCTTCAGCGTCAACTTGCTCATGGATTGCCTTTCTCGGTTTTCATGGCGGCCAGAACGTCGTCCAGCCGGTTGTAATTTTTCGCCAGGGCTTCGCGCAGCATCGCAAGCCACTGGTCGATTTCAGTCACGGCCGCCGGTGCGAGCCGGCATGGCCGCTTGGTGCCATCGACGCGGCGGAGGATCAGTCCGGCCCCCTCGAGGACCTTGAGGTGGCGAGAGATCGCCGGTTGCGTCAGCTCGAAAGGCTCAACCAGTTCCATGACGGTTGCTTCGCCCAAGGCGAGACGGGCCAGGATCGCCCGGCGGGTCGGGTCGGCAAGCGCGGAGAAGGCAGCGTCGAGGTGAACCAAAGCATGTCTCATCTATTATATAACTTCGCTATTATATAACGATGTGCTGATTGTCAACGTGATTTTTTGCCGGCGAGAACGATCGGATTGCGGGAATGCAATCAGCGCGTCAGTGGCAGCCGAAGCTCTTGGCCTGCGTCACCGACCCGATCCCATTCCATGTCGTTTTCAGCGGATAGACGCAGATGGGATAGCTGACGCTGTTGTCGCGCGACGTCAGTGTGATCTCGTCGGGTGCGATGCCCTTCTCGACCCAATCGACCAGTGCGGTGAAGAACTGGTCCTGCTCGCGCGCCGGGGTCTGGTTGGCATTCCCGGGTAGTTTCGGCATTGGCACGGTGTCGTTCTTGCCGCCGACCGTGTAGGCGCGGCCCTGCGAACTGTGCGCCACGCCCGGCACCAGATACATCCGCATGAACTTCGCCACCTCGGCATGGCCGCCCATCGCCGCCAGCACGCGCTCATGATAATTGACGTTGCCGGCCGGCGGGATCGCGTCATCGGCAAGGCCGGTCCACACCACCACCTTGCGGCCGAGGTCGCGCAGTTTTGCAAGGTCCGCCTTGTCGGTGATGAGGTTGCTGAACAGCGTCGGCTGCAGCCCGACGTTCTTGCCGATCGCGTCGGCCAAACCGGCATAATCGAGTTCGAGCCATTTGTTGCGCACATTTGTCGAACCGTTACGGATCGGTATGGCGACGGTCGCACTGGCGTCGGCGGCATAGCTGACGTCCTGCATCGCCTGGGCCACGCTGTCGGCGCTGGCGCTGGTGATCTGAGTGCCGATGCCGGTGCCCCGGGTGAACGCCCACCAGATTTGTTTGGGGCCGAGCGACTTGCCGCTGCGGCTGTCAGGCGTCTGGGCGGCGTCGAAACTGCCATCCGGCGTTGGGCCGTACCAGATCCGGTTCAGCGCCATCGCCTCCTTCGCACTCAAGCAAGTCGCGGCATCGGGATGGCTGCCGGTCACGCCGTCGCCGACAGCACCGGCACAAAGAGCTGCGGGATCGCGCGCGGGATTGTAGTTGCAGGCAAACGGATCGAGCAGGAAGCCGAGCCCGGCGGTGTCGCAGGCGGCGACGGCGCGCGCGTTGGCGGCGGCGACCTTGACGGCGAAAGCTTTCGCCGCGTCCTTGTCCACCGACGTGAAGCCCAGCTCGGTCTTCATCACGATCTGCGCATACAATCCGGACGGCCCGAACTTGGCGATGCTGAGCGCCGGCTGCCCGATCATGTAGCCGTCGTAAAGCTCCGGATATTCCTGAGCAATCTTCAAGCCCTGCCGGCCGCCCTGGGAATGGCCGTCATAATAAGTGTATTTGGGCGCCTTGCCGTAATAGAGGCTGGCCAGCGCCTTGGTCTTGTTGGCCTGCTCCACCATCGCACGCACGGAAAAATCGCGCAGCGACTCGGTATTGAGCTTGCCGTCGGAGAGAAACGTGAACGAGCCGTCCTGGTACCAGGGCTGGCCGGCATCGGTGGTGCCCGACGCATAGCCGATATTGGCGTTGACGATGGCCGGGACCTTGCTGCCGATCTTGTCGGCATAGCGATGCCCGCCGCCGACCCATCCGCCGCCGCCATAATTGCGGATGCGCTCATTCCAGTTGGAGGGCGTCGGCAGCCAGACCTCGATGCCGATGCCCTCGGAGTACGAGCGTGCGCTCTTGTCCTTTTCCGCGGTGGCGCCGGGGCCCACCAGCAGTTTTACCAGACACAGATCGGCGGCCGCCGTCACCGGCTTCGGTGCGTCGGGCGCCAGCAATTCCTCGCCCTTCTTGACCTGACGAACCGCGACAACCGTCGTATCGGCGTCGGGTTTGAAAGCGGTCTTGATGCTATCGTCGCATGGCAACTGCTGGGCCAAGGCCGGTGTTATCTGGCCGCAGACCGCCAGCAACACGATCGCCCAGATACGCTTGCCTGTCATGATCGACATCGTTTCGCTCCCCCGGTGATTTTTGCTGTAGTTGTCGCCTATGCGGATGGCTGATCGATCGCGCCGCCCAGAAACAACTGGCCGACGCGGGGATTGCTGAGCACCTTGTCGGCCCTGTCGATGAGCCGGGTCTGGCCGAGTTCGAGCACGATGCCGTAATCGGAGATCTCGAGCGCCGAGCGCGCGTTCTGCTCGATCAGCAGGATCGAAACGCCGCGATCGCGCAGGTCCTGCAGGATGCCAAAGGTCTGCCGGATCATCAGCGGCGAAAGCCCGATCGACGGCTCGTCGACCAGCATCAATTGCGGATTGAGCAACAAACCTCGCGCGATTTCGAGCTGCTTCTGTTCGCCGCCCGACAGCGTGGACGCTTGCTGGGTTGCCCTCCGACGCAGAATGGGGAATCGATCGAGCGCAGCTTCAATGCGCGCCGGCAGATCCGCGATATCGCGTCCTGCGACCACCGCGCCGAGTTCGATATTGTGGCGCACGGACAGTTCCGGGAAGATGTTGCGGCCCTGCGGCACGTAGCAGATGCCCGACGTCAGGAGCTCGCGCTGGCTGAGGCCGGTGACGTCGCGGCCCCTGAACGTAACTTTTCCTTCGCGCAGTTTCAGCAGGCCGAAGATCGCCTTGAACACGGTGGATTTTCCGGCGCCGTTCGGCCCGATCACCGTGGTGATGGTGCCCGCCGGGACCGAAAAGCTGGTGCCATTGAGGATGGTCATCTTGCCGTAACCGCCGACCAGGCCTTGAACGTCGAGGATGGGTTCGCTCATCGGTCTGTTCCCCACCGGTTCAGTGGCCGAGATACGCGTCGATAACCGCGCTGTTGGCGCGGATCTCGGCGGGCGTGCCGATCGCCAGCACCTTGCCTTCCGCCATCACCACCACGCGCGAGCACAGCGACATCACGAATTCCATGTTGTGCTCGATCACGACGAAGGTGGCGCGCTTCTCGCGGTTGATCTCGGCCAGCCGGGCCTTCAAATCGCCCAGCATGGTGAGATTGACGCCGCCGGCGGGCTCGTCGAGCAGCACCAGGCGGGGTCCGCCCATGAAGGCCATCGCGGCATCGAGCAGCTTCTGCTGGCCATAGGACAATCCGCCGGCCAGTTCCCCGGCGAGATGGCCGAGCTTGAAGAACTCGATCATCTGATCGGCCGCTTGGCTGAGACCGGCATCCGATGGACCCAGCAGCCGCGACAGCATGTTGCCCTGATGTTCCTGACCGGCGAGAATCAGGTTTTCCCGCACCGACAATTTCGGAAACACCTGCAGCAATTGGAAGGTGCGGCTGACGCCGAGCCGATTCAGATCCGACGGCCGAAACCCGGTGACGACCTTGCCATCGACCTTCACCTCGCCGGCGCTCGGCTGCAACTGGCCGAGGATGCAATTGAACAGGGTGGATTTGCCGCAACCGTTGGGACCGATCAGGCCGAGGATTTCACCCTCCTGAACGTCGAAGCTGACGCCGTCGACCGCATGGATGCCGCCAAAATTCTTCTTGATGTTGCTGATTTCGAGGACCGCGGTCATGGCGCCGGCTCCAACCCGGATTTTGCGACGGCCCGCAGCGCGGACGCCGCCCTGGTGCGGCGCTCGGTCAGATAGCGATCGATGATCCCCAAAATGCCGGTCGGCGAATAGATCAAGAGCAGGATCACGGCGACCGCATAGAGCATCAGATAATAGCCCTGCGTTACCTCGCGCAGCCATTCCGGCAGCAGCACCGCAATCATTGCGCCGAGGAACGGGCCGAAGAAGAATCCGGAGCCGCCGACAATCACCATCAGCAACAGATCGAGCGAGAGCGAGAGGTTGAACGGAACGGGGTCGATATACTGCGTCAGCGGCGCGTACAGCGTGCCGGCAACGCCGCCGAGCACCGAGCCGATCGCGAACGCCATCAAGGTATAGCGCCGTGTATCGATGCCGAGCGACAGCGCCCGCACCGGGTTTTCGCGCAAGGCCACGAAGGCGCGGCCCCAGGGCGAGCGGATCAACCACCAGGTCGCCAGCGATACCAGCGCCAGCGAGCCCAGGCAGACATAATAGAACGGCAGCGGCCGGTTGGTCGGGTATCCCAGGATCACCGGGCGCGGAATGTTGCTGATGCCGTAGATGCCGTTGGTGAGCCAGCTCTCGTTGCGGAACACCAGGAAGGCCAACGTAGAGAACGCCAGCGTCACGAAGGCGAGGTAATGATGCTGCACCCGCAACGCCGGATAGCCGAGGATCCAGCCGATCGCAAAGCACAACACGATGGCGACGCCGAGTCCCGCGATCAGCGGCATTCCGTTCGCGGTCATGATCGCCGCGGTGTAGGCGCCGATGCCGACGAAGGCGCCCTGCGCCAGCGAGACCTGTCCGGCATAGCCCAGCGTCAGATTGAGCCCCATCGCGGCGATGGTCATGACAGCCCATTGGCTCAGGATGAACAGACCGTAGCGATTGAGGTACATCGGCGCGACGATCAGAGCCGCGATAACCACGATGCCGAGCGCGACACGCCAATATTGCTTGAGCACGCTCATACCGTACGCTCCTCGGCGCGACCGAGCAGTCCCTGCGGACGCAGCAGGATGATCAGGATCAGAAGCACCATCGGCACCGCAGCGCGATACTGCGTCGAGACATAGGCCGCGGCGAGATTGTCGACGACGCCGATCAGCAGGCCGCCGGCGATCGCGCCGCGCACCTGATTGAACCCGCCGACAATCGCCGCGATGAACGCCGCCTGCCCCAGCACTTCACCGCTGGAGAATTTGGCGAGATAGATCGGCGTGATCAGCAGCGAAGCCAGCGCCACCAGAAAAGCGTTGATCAGGAACGTCAGCAGGATCATGCGCTCGACGGGAATGCCGATGATGCGGGCTACGACAGGATTCTGCGCGGTGGCCTGCATCTGATGGCCGATGGAGGTGCGGTTCAACAGCGCGGTCAACCCGACCACCGCGGCGATGGCGAGCGCGAGCACGCCGACGCTTTGCAGCGCGACCTGGCGGCCGAGGATCGAAATATCGCCTGAAGGCACAATCGAAGGAAACGGCGAGGCTTCGGCGCTGAAGAACTGCTTCACCGCTTCCTTGAGACCGATCGCCAGCGCCATGGTCGCGATCGCCAGCGGCAGCACGCCGTGGCGAAGCATCGGATCGACCAGCAGCATCTTGAAGCCGAGGCCGAGCAGCAGCATCGACAGCAGCATGCCGATAAGGATGGCAAGCCAGAACGGCGCGCCGGCATGCATCGCCGCCAGCATCAGGAACGCCGGCAGCATGACGAATTCGCCCTGCGCGAAGTTGATGGTCTGCGACGTCTGCCACAGCAGCGTGAAGCCGACCGCAACGATCGCATAGATCGCCCCTGTCGCCAGCCCCGCTATCAGAAGATCAAGCAGATTGGACATGCTGGTGTCTGACCTTCAAAGTCCATGATAAATTTAGATCGACTAACGCGCCACCGTCATTGCGAGGAGCCCTTGCGACGAAGCAATCCAGCCTTACCTCACGATTCTGGATTGCTTCGCTTCGCTCGCAATGACGAAGAACGATGCCGCGACCTCACTTCAGCTTCGGCAGCACCTGCTTGATGACCTGCTTGCCGTCGACGATCTCGACCAGGAAGCCCTGGCGGTCGATATCGCCGTTCTGATCGAAGGTCGCGTCCATCAGGATGCCGGGCTCGCTGGCCGCCTTGATGGTGAGGCCGTGCAAATTGTCGGCGAACGCCTTGGAATCGACCTTGCCCATTTTCTCGGTGGTGGCCTTGATCATGTAGATCGCCAGATAGCCCTTGAGGCCGTTATGGTCGGGCACGTAATTGTACTTCTTGACGAACTTTTCCCGGAACGCCTTGATCAGATCGACCGGGGCATCGGTGGTGAGGCCGACATGGCCGCGCGCGCCGTTCGCCGCGTCGCCGGCGAGTTCGACCACTTTCTGGCCGACCAGCGTGGTTTCGCCGATCAGGGGCACCGTGACGCCCTGGCGCTTCAGCTCTTTGAGGATGCGGGCGCTTTCCTCTTCGTTCAGATAGACGAAGACCGCATCGGGTGCGGCGGCCTTGATCTTGCTGACGTCGGCGGCGAAATCGGCCTGGCCTGCTTCGGTGGAAAGATCGGCGGCGACCTTGATGCCGAGCTTGGCGAATTCCTTGGTGATGACGTCGCGGCCGCCGCGACCGAAATCATTGTTGACCCAGACGATCGCAACCGATTTCGCCTTCACCTCGTCGTTGATGTATTTGGCGACCTTCGGCATCGAGGATTGCTGGCCGAACGAAGTGCGGAACAGAAACTTGTTGCCGCCTTGGGTCAGCTCGGCAGCCTCGCCGCCCATGATCTGGGCGATGCCGGCTTCGGCCGCCAGCGGCGCGGTGACCTTGACCGATCCGGAATAACCGGGGCCGAGCAGCACGTAGGGCTCGCCGTCGAGTGCCTTCTGGACCTGGGCGCGGGCGACGCCGGGGTTCGACTGCGAATCGGCGTGGCTGACTTCCAGCTTGCGGCCGAGCACGCCGCCCTTGGCGTTGACTTCCTCGATCGCAAGATCGATGCCGTTTTTCCAATTGGTGCCGACGGTGGCGCCACCACCGGAGAGTTCGGCCACATTGGCGAGCTTGATGGGTGCGCCGGATTGCGCCAACGCCACACCGGCCGCCATGGTTGCGAGCAGGATACCTGCCAGAATGCCTGATTTCATTTCCATCCCCTTTTGTCTTGATCTTTTGATCTTGTCGACGCGCGCCTTGTGACCGGCTACGCGTCCGATGTCGCAGCGTAGCGTCTTGCCATCACGGCGTCGAATGCATTTCCCATTTCGACGATAGACGGCTTCATTCCGGTAAATAATTCGAAGGCGTCCGCGGCCTGATGGATCGCGAGATCACGCCCGGTCATGATCTCAGCGCCCTTGGCTTTGGCCGCGGTCAGGAGCGGCGTCCATAGCGGCGAATAGACCGCGTCGGCCACCCAGACGTCGCGACGGAGCAGCGCGTCGGGCACCGGCGTACCGCGGTCCGGCAGCATGCCGATCGGCGTTCCGTTGACCACGCCGACGGCGCCGCGCAGCGCGTCTTCCACCGTTGCCGCAATCCGGATCTGCTGGCGACCGCGCAACTGCGCCGCGATCTGTTCGGCCTTGGCGCGGTCGGTATCGAAGATGCTGAGTTCGGCGACACCGAGCGCCGCCAGCGCATGTGCGATCGCCTTGCCGACGCCGCCGGCGCCGATCAGGGCAACGGGGCCATGCCCGGATGCCTTCACCAGATTGCCGACCGCCCGCTCGAACCCGGTGGCATCGGTATTGTATCCGACCAGCCTTCTGTCACGCACGACCACCGTATTGACGGCGCCGATCGCGCGCGCGGCTGGCGACAAATCGTCGAGCAGCGGGATTACCGCTTCCTTGTAGGGAAACGTCACGTTGACCCCAGCAAAGCCGATGCGCTTGATGCTGTCGAGCAACGTGCGCAGCTCGGCCGAGCTCTGGCCGGCGACCTCGATCAATTGATAATGACAACGGACACCCAGTGCAGCGGCCGCCTCTTCGTGCATCGCCGGCGACGCCGAATGCGCAATCGGGGCTCCGATCAGGCCGGTGAGGAATTTTTGACCGATCAAAGGCAGGCGTTTGGACACGTCGCTAATGTCTCGCATATCAACACGGGATCGCGCGGCTTAGAGCACCAAAACCACGCAAACGATACCGCCTTCGCCAGATAACACAATTACCCATTTATTCCACAAACATAACATGATGTTATTTTCTGCGGGCTCGTGATGCCGCCGTTGCCGGGCTTTTCCGGCTGGGCTCGAGCGCACGCATCTCCGAGCGCAGGCATTCGATGAAGTGCTCGACATGCAGCGAGAGCGAGGCGCCGCGCTTCACCGCGATGTAGGTGTCGAATCTCGTCGGCTCGACGATCCGAAGCAGCTCGACGCCGGGATAGCCGCCATGCGCGACGGTGAACTGATCGATGACGGCAATCCCGAGCCCGGCCTTGACCAGCGCGCAGACGGTGGTGCCGAACCGCGCCCGGATCGTGATGTCGTAGGACAATTTATTGCGCGCGAAGATCTCGGCCATGATGCGCCCATAGGGATCGTTGGGGTCGATGCCGATCAGGGGGTAGCGGATGATTTCGGCGGCGGAGACCTGTTTGCGGCCCGCCAGCTCGTGTCCCTGCGGCACGATGCAGAACAATTCGCCTGACGCCAGCGGCATGAAATCGAGGCCGGGATGATCGAGCCGATAACTCATGGCGACGCAATCGCCCTTGCCGAGCAACAGATAGTCGATCGCCTCCTCGATCTTGAGGATGTTGATGTCGATGCGCAGATCAGGATAGCGCCGCCGGATGCGTTCGATCGCGCGCGGCACCATGATCTGGGAGATGCTGGGCACCGAGCCGATGCGCAGTTCCGACAGCGTGCCGCGCCCGATCTTGGAAATGATTTCGGTGAGATCGTCGACCTTCTTGTAGACGCCGTTGATCTGCTCGAAAATGTTCTGGGCTTCGGAGGTCGGGAAATAGCGTCCGTTCTGGCGCTGGAAAAAGCGGATGCCGAGCGAGCGCTCGGTATATTTCACCAGCCGGCTGATGCCCGGCGCCGACACGTTGAGCAGTTTTGCCGCACCGCCGATCGTGCCCGTGATCATCACGGCCCTGATAACCTCGACCTGGCGCAGCGTCATCATGTGCAGCAATCCCGAAAATGAACCTGAGAGATACTCCCATGTTCGATCGGCGCAAATGACCTTATCAAGCGCCATCGCGGGATCGGGCTATCAGATTCCGCGCCGCATCGAGCGCGCGCTGGGCGCGATCCTTTGCCCCGACCGTCTTCGCAAGCTCGGCGGTCGGGACTTCTATGCTGATGGTGATATCCGCGGGCATGGCGCGGGTCAGCGAGATGAGGTCAATGCCGCCGTCACCCGGAAACAGCCGCTCATAGCGGGCAGCGTGGATCAGTTCCTCGTTCGTCGCGGGCCGCTCCGCCGGGCCGTCGCATAGCTGCCAATAATGCAGCCGGTGAGCGGGCACGGCGCCAAGTTCGGCGAACGAACTCTTCGACCGGTCAAAATGCAAGGCATCGACCAGGATGCCGGCATTGGCCTGCCGCATCGGCGCGACGATGCTGGTGGCCGTCGCCAGATCCGGGACATAGGTCCAGGGCATGAATTCGAGATCGGCGGTCAGCCCGTATGGCGCGGCGGCCTCACAGAATGCCGCATAGGTGTCCCTGAACCGGCCGAGATCGGGATCATAGGCCGCGACCAGGATGTGCCTGGCGCCGAGCCGGGCACCGGTTTCGAAAAACGTGGAGAACGCGGCAATCTCGGTTTCCGGCCGCAGCGCCACCACTTCGAGGTCGGCCACGGTGATGCCCGTTGCATCCAGCCGGGCGAGGGTTTCCTTGAGGCTCGCTTCGTCATCCAGCGGATAGGCGATGCCGCCGGGCATCGCGGGCAGCAGCCGGATTCCGACGGCGTCATAGCCGCAGCTAGCTGCGACGTCGATCAGCGCGGGCGGCGCCAGTTCGAGGACGGTCAGCGCGGCGAGCGAGAACGACGGCATTTATTCTCTGTCTGCGATACGGGCGTCGAGTGCGAACATGCCTTGGTAGACCTCCGGCTCGCCGGCGCCACCGAGACCAGGCGCCAGTTTGGCCGCTTCACGCAATGCGCCGCGAAGCGCTTCTTCGTCAAGCGCCTCGATGATCAGGAGGCCCGCGAAAATCCCCTCGTCTTTCCGCATGCCCTTCTCGACCGTCGGCACCGAGGTGCGCGCCAGATCGGTGGCGCCGATCTGCACCGCGGCAATGCCATCGAGCGCGACCAGCGCATCAGCGAGTTGCCGGGGGTTCTCCGGCAGACGTTCGATGCGCAACGCGGCGATGGTCGATCCCTCGCCGCGGCCGGCGCGCGCCGTCATGACGCCGCCGCCGCGAACGAAATTGCCCAAGCGGGGCATGGTCCGCTGTGACCACGGCGTCGGCGCATTGAGCCGCGCCAGATAGGCGGGCCCGTCGAGCACTTCGGGGGCTTCCAGTTCGTAGAGAATGAAGAAGCGATTAGTGTCATCGCGCGCGGCGCGGAACACGCGGACACCAAGAAATCCCTTGGTCGTGACCCGTTCGGTGGTGTGCTCGCGCGTCAGCCAGTGCCGGTAGTCGGTCAGATGGTCGGGCTCGACGTCGCTCCAGACCGCCAGAAAACCAGCGCCGCGCATCCTCATCTCCCCTTAAGGCCGTGCAGCGGTGCCGGAACCGCGTCCGGCAGCTTGCCCAGCTTTTGCACGGCCGCCAGCATCGCCGCGACATAGCCGTAAGGGCCGAGACCGCAAATCACGGCGGTGGATGCGCTCGACGTGATCGAATGCCGGTGCAGTTCGTCCCGCGCATGAATATTGGAAATATGAACCTCGATTTTCGGGCCTTCGAAGATCTTGAGCGCGTCGATCAGCGCGATCGATGTAAAAGAATAAGCCGCCGGGTTCATGATGATCGCATCATAATTGCCGTGCGCCGACTGGATCCAGTTGACCAGTTCGCCTTCGAGGTTGGACTGGTGGAACGAAATCGTAACCCCGAGAACCTTTGCGACCGCCTCACAGCTCGCTTCGATCTCTCCAAGCGTGGTCGGGCCGTAGATGTGCGGCTCCCGAATTCCCAGGAAGTTCAGATTGGGTCCGTTCAGGATCATGATCTTGGTGGCCATCGTGGCTCCCCTTTACGACTATCCGGGTTCTAGCCGGCAAACCATTTGGCCGGGATTGTCACCAATTCCGGGAACAGCACCATCAGAAACATCACGACGAGCTGGGCGATCAGGAACGGCCAGACGCCCTTGATCACCTCTTCCATGCTGATCTTGCTGACACCGCAGACGACGTTCAATACCACACCGACGGGCGGCGTGATCAGGCCGATGGCATTGTTGATGATGAACAGGACCCCGAAATAGACCGGATCAATGCCGGCCGCCTTGATGATCGGCATCAGGATCGGGGTCAAGATCAGGATCGTCGGCGTCATGTCGAGCGCGGTGCCGACGATGACCACGACGACCATGATCGCGAACATCAGCAGCGTCTTGTTGCCCATGAAGGGTTTCAGGAGATCGACGACCTGGGCCGAAATCTCCGATACCGTGATCAGCCAGGACGACACCAGCGCCGCGGCGACCAGGAACATCACGATGCTGGTGGTCAAGGCCGCCGAGACGAACACGCCATACAGCTGCGACCATTTCAGTTCCCGGTAGATGCAGGTCGTCACGAACAGCGAATAGACCGCGACCACCACAGCCGCCTCGGTCGGCGTGAAGATGCCGAAGCGGAGGCCTACGATGATGATGGCCGGCAGCATCAGCGCCCAGAAACCGTCGATCACGGCGTGGGCGACTTCCCTGAACGACGCCCGCGGCGGCGGCGTCAGGTCTTCCTTGCGAACCACCCACCACCAGGCGACGCACAATCCGGCGCCCAGCATGATGCCGGGAAAGATGCCGGCGAGAAACAGCTTGGAGATCGAGACGCCGGCGGCGACGCCAAAGATGACAAAGCCGATGCTGGGCGGGATCACCGGGGCGATGATGCCGCCGGCGGCGACCAGCCCGGCCGCATAGTGCTTCTTGTGACCCGCGGCCACCATCATCGGCACCAGCAGCGCGGCCAGCGCAGCGGCATCGGCCGCGGCCGAGCCGGACAACGAGGCCAGGATGCACGAGGCCAGAATGGTGACATAGCCAAGCCCGCCGCGCAGATGGCCGACGGCGACGAGGGCGACTTTTACGATGCGCTTGGCGAGGCCACCCTTGTTCATCAGCTCGCCGGCCAGCATGAAGAACGGGATCGCCATCAGCGGAAAGCTGTCGGCGCCGTTGATGATGTTCTGCGCCACGATCTGGGAATCGAACATGTTGATCGTGCTCATCAACGCGACGCCGCAGATGATCAGCGCAAACGCGATCGGCATGCCCAGCGCCATGGCGCCGAGCAACGAGAGGGCAAAGACCGCGATGGTCATCAGTGCTCCTCCGATTCCCGGACCGCGACCATGTCGGCTTCGCTGGCCTGGCCGGAGACGACCCGGAACAGATCGTAGAGCAGCATGATGCCGGCCGAGACGCCGAACACGACGCCGGCGAAATAGAATATGCTGAGCGACAGGCCGGTTGCCGGCGCGCGGTCGTCGAGGTTGATGATGGTCTGGCGCCAGCTTCCGGTCAGCAGCAGCCAATCCGCAAACAGCATCAGGCAATAATTGATGATGAAGCAGATGCGCTTGCCCGTCGGCGACAGCATCCGGACCAGGGAATCGACGCCGAGGTGGCTATGCTCGCGAACGGCGACGATGGCGCCGAGGAAGGTCAACCACACCAATAGCCAGCGCGACATTTCCTCCGAGATCGTAATCCCGGAATTGAAGCCGTAGCGCAGCACGACGTTGCCGAACACCAGCACCACCATGACCGCAAGGCAGAGCGCGATGACGCCCTTGAGCACCGCGCAATAGAGATCGAGGATGCGTGCCATCGGCGCCGTCTGGAGCTGGAGTTGGTGCAGGGCCGCTGGACGGCAGCCCTGCTTGCGCTGATATCAGCGGCGCGTCACTTGACCTCTTTGCGGACCCGATCAAGCTCCGCGTTGAACAGCTTCACTGTGTCCGGCTTCAGCGCTGCCGAGATCTTGTCGACCACGGGCTGGGCGGCTTTACGCATCCGCTCCAGCTCTGCCGGCGCCACGGCGTTGTAGGTCATGCCCTTGGCCTGCAATTCGGAGAGCGCCTTTTCGGTCTGCAGGCGCGTCTGCTCCTTCTGGTAATCGCGGCTTTCGTTATACGCCTCTTGCATCATCTTCTGCTCGGCCGGCGACAGCTTGTCCCAGAAGATCTTGCTGACGATGATGATGTTCTCGGTGAAGGTGTGGTTGGTGGCCGAGACGTATTTCTGAACCTCAAAGAATTTGTTGGAGAGAATCACCGTGTAGGGATTTTCCTGACCATCGACCGTGCGGGTTTCCAGCGCCGTGTAGAGTTCACCGAACGCCATCGGGATCGGATTGGCCTTGAAGGCGCTAAAGGACTCCAGATAGACCGGATTCGGAATCACGCGCAGCTTGAGGCCGGCGAAATCCTCCAGCTTCATGATCGGATGCTTGCTGTTGGTGACGTTGCGGAAGCCGAGCCCCCAATAGCCGAGCCCGACCAGTCCGCGCTGCGGCAGCGCGTCGATCATCGCCTTGCCGAACGCGCCCTGCACCAGCGCGTCGGCCTGGTCGGTGGTGGTGACGATGAACGGGAAATCAAGCAGGCCGAATTCCGGAATGACGGTCGCCAGCGAGGTCGTGGAGGCCGACAGCATTTCCTGCGTGCCGCCGCGCAGCGCCGATTGCTGCTGCAACTCATTGCCGAGCTGGGATGACGCAAACTCGCGGATCTTGAGCTTGCCGCCGCTCTTGGCAAGCAGGATTTCGGCGAATTTCTTCACGCCGAAGCTGACGGGATGGTCGGTGTTGTTGAGGTGCCCCCAACGAATGGTCCGCTCCTCTTGCGCGGACGCGGGGCCGACCAAAAGCGCGGCGCCGAACACGGCCGCGGACAGAACTGCAAACAGCCTCATCTCAACCTCCCCTGAACGATCCGGTGCCCAGCCACGGCTTTTGCCGCGATTTTTCGTGTCGGCCCGGTCCTTTTTCGGTGGAAACCATATAGCGAAATCATTGTCAAATGATAATCAATGAAATATATGAGGTTTATGTTTTTACCGGATGAATGACATTTGCGGTAAAGCCGCCATTCGCGGTTATGTTTCGCCTGCGAGTCGTCCAGCCGTCGCGGGCCCAAGAGCGGAATTGAACCTTGACGATCCCGGTGCAGCCCCAGTCCCCCATGTCGGCCGGCGACAGCGGCTATCGCCGCATCCGCTCCGACATCATTTTCGGCGTGCTCAATCCGTCCGGACGGCTGAAACTCGACTCGATGAAGGAGGATTACGGCGTCAGTGTCAGTACGCTGCGCGAGATCCTCAACCGGCTGGCCTCGGAAGGCTTTGTCGTTGCCGAAGGCCAGCGCGGGTTTGAAGTAGCTCCGGTCTCGATCCAGAATTTGCGCGAGCTCGCGCAGCTGCGAATCCTGCTCGAACACCACGCGATGACGGAATCCTTCCGGGCCGGCGACATGGAGTGGGAAGGCCGCGTGGTGTCGGCGCATCACAAGCTGGCGGCCACCGAGCGCGCCATCCTCACCGCGGGCGACGATCCCGAATTGCGCAAGCGCTACGACGGCGAATTCCACCAGGCCTTGATCTCGAACTGCGGCTCGCGCGAACTGATGCAGACCCATGCCGTCGTGTTCGACAAGTACTTCCGCTACGCCCTGCAATACCGCGGCAGCGCCACGATCGCGCAGCATCAGGCCTTGCTGGATTGCGCGCTGAAGCGCGATGCCGAGGGCGCGAAATCGATCCTGACCGAGCATATCAACAGCTGCGTGGCGCATGCGCTGGCGATCGGGACGTTGAAATGAGCTATTTGGCCTGAGTGTCGTGACCGGCCGCCAGACAGAGAACCGCCGCTGGGATGCCGAGACCGATCTGCTGGTGATCGGCGCCGGTGCGGCGGGCATGACGGCGGCTCTGGTCGGCGCGCTCGAGGGCCTCAAGGTTATCATCTGCGAAAAGTCCGACATGGTCGGCGGCACCACCGCGACCTCGGCCGGCACGGTGTGGATTCCCGGCAGCCGGCAGAGTGCGGCGGCCGGCGTGCCCGACTGCGTCGAGGCTGCCAAGACCTATCTTGGGGCGATATTGGGCGACGACGCCGCCAATGATGTACGGCTCGCCGCTTTTCTCGCGACCGGGCCAACGGTGCTCGACTATCTCCAGCAGAGAACCAGTGTGGCCTTTGCGCCGCCGCCGGTTCATCCCGATTACCACGCCCAGCCGGGTGCCGCGCTTGGCGGCAGGGCGCTGGGTGTTTTGCCATTCGACGGACGAAAGCTCGGCGAGGACTTCGCGCGGGTGCGGCCGCCGCGCCGGGAATTCATGGTGCTCGGCGGCATGATGGTCGGCAAGACGGACATTCCGTCGTTGCTGCACCCGTTTCGCTCCGCGCAGAATTTTGCCAACGCGACGCGCCTGCTGGCGCGGCAGGCGCTGGATCGTATCAGGCATCCGCGCGGAACGCGCCTGATCATGGGCAACGCGCTGGTCGCGCGGCTGCTCTACAGTTTGAAGCAGCACGCCGTCGCGATTCGCTACCAGACCCAACTCAGCGAATTGATCGAAGACGATGGGAGAATCATCGGCGCGGTCTTCACGACAAACGATAGCGAGGTCAACATTCGCGCGCGGCGCGGCGTTGTGCTGGCGGCCGGCGGCATCGGCTGGAGTATCGAGCTGCGCAGCCGGCTGTTTCCGGAAGCGACTCAGCGCTATTCGCTTTCGCCCGACAGCAACACCGGTGACGGCATTCTCGCCGGCGAACGCGCGCATGGCGAACTCGCGCAAGACATCCGGAGCCCGGCGCTGTGGATGCCGAGTTCGGTGATGCCGCAAGACGACGGCCAGCTCTCGGTATTCCCGCACATCATGCTCGATCGCGCCAAGCCCGGGCTGATCGCGGTCAACAGATCAGGCGTCCGCTTCGTCAACGAGGCCAATTCGTATCATGACTTCGTCGAAGGCATGCTGCGGTCGCATCGTACGACTGCGAGCATCCCGGCGTTCCTGATCTGCGACCGCAGCTTTATCCGCGACTATGGCCTCGGCCTGATCCATCCGGGGACGCGCGATCTCACGCGCTTCAGCAAGTCGGGCTATCTGTTCCAGGGCGACAGCATCGCTGCACTGGCGCAGGCCATCGGCGTCGATGGCGACGCGCTGGCCCGCACCATCGAACGGCACAATCGATTTGCCGAGAGCGGCACCGACGAGGATTTCGGCCGGGGGATGAGCGAACTCAACCGCTTCAACGGCGATCCCACCAACAAGCCGAACCCGTGCCTGCGCAGGATCGGTCCCGCACCCTATTTCGCGGTGGCGGTCTGGCCTTCCGACCTAGCGAGCAGCGCAGGCTTGCGCACCGACGCCAACGGCCGCGTGCTGACATCCGGCGGAGCACCAATCCCCGGCCTCTATGCCGCCGGTGCCGACGCCGCCTCGATTTTCCGCGGCACCTATCCCGGGCCCGGAACCATGATCGGCCCCGCCATGGTGTTTGCCTGGCGCGCGGCGATGGACATCGCCGGCAAGTCGAACGAGCTGGGCCCTACTTGATCGGCGGGCGCGGCAGCACGGCCTCGCCGGCTTCCATCCGGTAGACGTAGTCGAGCGAATACCAGGGCGAGCCGACGTCATTGGCAGTCGGATGCGCCTCGTCATGCCGTATGAATTCGCCGATCAGCGCTTTTGTGACGCCGAACTGCACGTCGCTGTCGATATGCGGATCGGCGGGATCATAGACCTGCGAAATCAGAACCTTGAAGCCGGGCTTGAAGATCAGCGCATGCAGATGCGCCGGCCGATAGGGATGGCGGCTCTGCGCCTTCAATAGCCGCCCGACCACGCCATCCGTCGGAATCGGATATCCGACCATCATCAAGGAGCGAAACGCGAAGCGCCCGTCCGCATCGGTGGTGAATTTGCCGCGCAGGTTCATCTCGGCTTGTTCAGGATCCTGATTCTCGTAAAGCCCGACCGGCGAGGCGTGCCAGATGTCCACCTCGGCGCCCGCGATCGGATGGCCGGCATGGTCGACGACGCGCGCGGCCACGAACAGCGCCGCGCCCGGCGTATCGGACCGGACGATCGAGCCGCCGTTTTCAACGCGCGGCGAATTCAGCCGCCAGAACGGCCCGAGCAGTGATTGCGCCGTCTCGGTGTTGCCCTGATCGCCATTGTTGAGAAGGCACACCAGCGAGGACACGCCGAGCGAGCCCGCTATCAGCACAACTTCATTGTGGGTGTCGGTCGATTGCTTGCCCAGTTCGGCGAGGATGGCCGTGGCTTCGCGGAATTCAGCCTCGGTCAGCCTGACGTCGCGGACAAAGCCGTGTAGATGCTTGACCAGCGACACCATGATCTCGCGCAGCCGCGGATCGGACGTTCGCTCCATCACGGCAGACGCGGCAACCGTGACATCCTGCTCGCGCCCGATGATCATGCCACGCTCCCTCAACTCGCACTCTTTCCGTCATCCTGAGGTGCGAGCGCAGCGAGCCTCGAAGGATGAGTACGGCCCGTGGCCCATCCTTCGAGGCTCGCCAGCGGTGCAAGTGCACCGCAGGCTCGCACCTCAGGATGACGTCTGCGTGCTTGCCTAGACGTCGAAGAACACCGTCTCGTTGTCGCCCTGCAAATGGATATCCAGACGATAGACCGCCTTGCCGGGCTGGCGCGTCGCGATCAGCGTGGCGCGGCGATCGGCCGGTACCAGCGCCAGCACCGGATCATCAGCGTTGGCAGCCTCACCGTCGAAATAGATCCGCGTGTAGAGATGCAGCAGCATGCCGCGCGCGAACAGCGCGAGCACGATATGCGGCGCCTGCGGCTTGCCGTCGGGATCGGGCACGATGCCCGGCTTGATGGTGTCGAAAGCATAGCCGCCGCCGGCATCGGTGCCGCAGCGGCCAAAACCCTTGAAGGATGAATTGGGCAGCGCGCGCTTGTCCTGCGGATCGGAGAATCGGCCCTGCGCGTCGGCCTGCCAGATCTCCAGCATGCAATCCGGCATCGGCTGGCCGTCACCGTCGAACACCCGGCCCTCGACGCGGATGCGCTCGCCCGAGGTATCTGATGTCACCAAATTATTGGAGAACGCGTCGTTCCAGTCGTATTTGCCGTTCGAGGTCAGGCCATAGGCGAAATATGGGCCGACGGTTTGAGACGGGGTAACGCCTTCCGGCTTGCTCTGGGCCTTGGACACTTACTTGGTCTCCATCGGCGTGGCGTTGCGCCCGCGCAGCACAATGTTGAAGCGATAGCACAGCGCCCAATCCGGCTTGGTGTTTTCGAGGTCGAAATCGGACACCATCCGCATCCGCGCCTTCTCGTCCGTCACCGAATTGAAGATCGGATCGAACGGGAACAGCGGGTCGCCGGGGAAATACATCTGCGTGACCAGCCGCGAGACGAAGGAGTGGCCGAACACCGAGAAGTGGATATGGGCCGGGCGCCAGGCGTTGTGGTGGTTGCCCCAGGGATAGGCGCCCGGCTTGATGGTGATAAAGCGGTAATAGCCTTCGCCGTCCGACTGCGTGCGGCCCGCACCGGTGAAGTTCGGATCGAGCGGCGCCGGATGCTGATCGACGACGTGGATATAGCGGCCGCAGGCGTTGGCCTGCCACAATTCGACCAGCGCGTTGGGCACGCCGCGGCCGTCTTCATCGAGTACATGGCCGTGCACGATGATGCGCTCGCCGAGCGGCTCGCCCTTGCCCTGCAGCGTGAGGTCGTGATCGTTTTCGCGCACCGTCTCGTGGCCGTACACCGGCCCGGTCAGCTCCGACAGCGTATGCCGCATCGGGATCAGCGGCTTGGTGGGCGAACGCTTCACCGTGCTCTTGTAGCCGGGCGACAGCCGCGGCGGATGCGCAGTGAGGCTTTGCAGCGGATACGATAATGTCATGACGAATTCCTCCCTGGCCTGACCGGTGAGCCCCGCCGTCTGGATCATTATATGATATAACTAATCCGGAAAAGCGGTCTTTTGCGGTTGATAGCCGACATTCTCCCCTCATCCTGAGGAGGCCGCAGCGCGGCCGTCTCGAAGGATGTGGCCGCGCTCGGGCCTCATGGTTCGAGACGCGCGAAGACGCGCTCCTCACCATGAGGAGTAGCAGTTCAATTCAACTTCTCGATCGCCATCGCAACGCCCTGGCCGACGCCGACGCACATGGTGGCGAGTGCGCGTTTCCCGCCGCGCTTCTCCATGCCGTGCACCGCCGTCATCGCCAGCCGCGCGCCGCTCATGCCGAGGGGATGGCCGAGGGCGATGGCGCCGCCATGCGGATTGACGAAATCGGCATCGTCCTGGACGCCCAATTGCCTGAGCACAGCAATACCCTGCGAGGCAAAAGCTTCATTGAGCTCGATCAAATCGAAATCGCTGATCTTCAGCCCGAGCCGCTCCATCAGCTTGCGGGTCGCCGGCACCGGGCCGATGCCCATGATGCGCGGCGGCACCGCGGCCGAGGCGAGGCCGAGGATGCGCGCCCGCGGCGTCAGCCCGTGCTTCTTCACGGCCGCTTCGGAAGCGAGGATCATCGCGGCGGCGCCGTCATTGACACCGGACGCGTTACCCGCCGTCACCGTGCCGGGATTGCGCACGATCGGCTTCAGTTTGGTCAGGCCTTCCAGCGTGGTCTCGGGGCGCGGATGCTCGTCCTTGTCGACGGTGATCGGACCGGCCTTGCCGCCGGGCACCGAGACGGGGGTGATTTCTTCCGCAAAGTAGCCGGAGGCGATCGCGGCGCCCGCGCGCTGCTGCGAGCGGATCGCGAATGCATCCTGATCGGCACGCGACACCTGGAATTCCTCGGCGACGTTCTCGCCGGTCTCCGGCATCGCATCGACGCCATATTGCGCCTTCATCAACGGATTGATGAAGCGCCAGCCGATCGTGGTGTCATAGATATCCGCCGAGCGCGAAAACGCTTCCGGCGCCTTGCCCATCACGAACGGCGCCCGCGTCATCGATTCGACGCCGCCGGCGATGGCAAAATCGATCTCGCCGGCGCGGATCGCGCGGCCGCCGGCACCGACGGCATCGAGGCCCGACGCACAAAGACGATTGAGGGTCTGGCCGGGAACCGAATCGGGCATGCCCGCCAGCAACAACGCCATACGCGCGACGTTGCGGTTGTCCTCGCCGGCCTGGTTGGCGCAGCCGAAAAACACCTCGTCGACCTGGGTCCAGTCCAGATTGGGATGCTTCGCCATCAGGGCCTTGATCGGGATGGCGGCCAGATCGTCGGCGCGCACCTTGGCGAGCGAACCGCCAAACCGGCCGATCGGGGTCCGTACGGCATCGCAAATGAACACATCACGCATTGAATCTCTCCCTGAACGCCGCGTTTGGGCCGTTGACCCCACTGAATTGATGGCGAGTTTTAGGAGCGGCGTCGCGGCAGGTCAATTGACGTTGACAGCAACGCAGATGGTCTGTTCCCTCCCCCTGCCGGCCGGGTTCTCGCAACGCGTCGTCCCGGCCTTGAGCCGGGACCCATACTCCGCAGCAGCAGTTGTTAGCATGGTATCTGCCACCATTGGCTTACCGAGGGGCCGCGGCGTATGGATCCCCCGATGCGCAATTGCGCATCTGAGATCGCGTCCGCTGCGCTCACTTGTCCGGGACGACGGGGGAAAACGTGGATTCTCAGGGCAAAGCAATAGGACCGAGGGACAAAATTTTGTAGTTTGCGCCCCGCAATGACGATCCAGCAATCCATCTCCGCGCCCATGCCACCTGAAACCACGCCGGCCACCGAGCCGACGGCTGCCGACGCGACAGCGCGCGTCACGCCGATGATGGAACAATACCTCGAGATCAAGGCCGGCCATCCCGGGCTGCTGCTGTTCTACCGGATGGGCGATTTCTACGAGCTGTTCTTCGAGGACGCCGAGATCGCCTCCAAAACGCTCGGCATCGTGCTGACAAAACGCGGCAAGCATCAGGGCATGGATATACCGATGTGCGGCGTGCCGGTGGAGCGCTCCGAGGATTATCTGCATCGGCTGATCAATGCCGGCCACCGGGTCGCGGTGTGCGAGCAGACCGAGAATCCCGCAGCCGCCCGCGCGCGCGGCAACAAGAGCGTGGTGAGCCGCGGCGTGGTGCGCCTGGTGACGCCGGGCACGCTGACCGAAGACACCCTGCTCGATGCCAAGACCAATAATTACCTGCTGGCGATCGCGCGGGCGCGGGGATCTGCCGGCGGCGACCGCATTGGCCTGGCCTGGATCGATATCTCGACTTCCGAATTCATGGTCACGGAATGCTCGACCGCCGAACTTGCGGCGACGCTGGCGCGGATCAACCCCAACGAAGTCATCGTCACCGACGCGCTCTATGGCGATGCTGATCTCGGCCCAAGCTTGCGCGAACTGCCGGCGGTGACGCCGCTGACCCGTGACGTGTTCGACGGCGCCACCGCCGAACGGCGGCTGTGCGATTATTTTGCGGTGGCCACCATGGACGGCCTGTCCGCCATGTCGCGGCTGGAAGCAACGGCCGCGGCCGCCGCCGTCACCTATATCGATCGCACGCAGGTTGGAAAGCGCCCGCCGCTGTCGCCGCCGTCGCGCGAGGCCGCCGGCACCACGATGGCGATCGATCCGGCGACCCGCGCCAATCTCGAATTGACGCGCACCTTGGCGGGCGAGCGGCGCGGCTCGCTGCTCGACGCGATCGATTGCACCGTGACCGCGGCCGGATCGCGGCTATTGGCGCAACGTCTCGCGGCGCCGCTCACCGACAGCGCCGCGATCGCGCGGCGGCTGGATGCCATCGCCACCTTCGTCGCCGACAGCTTTGCGCGTGAGGATATCCGCGCCACCCTGCGCGCCGCGCCCGACATGTCGCGCGCCTTGGCGCGATTGTCCGTCAGCCGCGGCGGGCCGCGGGATCTTGCGGGCCTGCGCGACGGCATCCTGGCCGCCGATTCTGCGCTGGCGCGGCTCGCGCAGCTTAATGCGCCGCCAGCGGAGATCGCAGCCGTGATGGAGGCGCTGCGCCGCCCCTCGCGCGGTCTGGCGCGCGAGTTCGAACGGGCGCTGGCTGAGCAATTGCCGCTGATCAAGCGCGACGGCGGTTTTGTTCGCGAAGGCTATGAGCCCGCGCTCGATGAGAGCCGCAATCTGCGCGACGCCTCGCGCCTCGTTGTCGCCGCGATGCAGGCGCGCTATGCCGATGATACCGGCATCAAGGGTCTTAAAATCCGCCACAACAATGTGCTGGGTTATTTTGTCGAGGTGACGGCCCAGCACGGCGATAAATTGATGGCGCCGCCGCTGAACGCGACCTTCATCCATCGCCAGACCCTGGCCGGACAGGTCCGCTTCACGACGTCAGAACTCGGCGAGATCGAAGCCAAGATCGCCAATGCCGGCGACCGTGCGCTCGGGCTCGAACTGGAAATCTTCGAACGGCTGTCGGCGTTGGCACTTAACGCCAGCGACGATCTGCGCGCCGCAGCGCACGCCTTTGCGCTGCTCGATGTCGCAACCGCGCTGGCAAAACTCGCAGTCGACGACAATTATGTGCGGCCCGAAGTGGACGGCTCGCTCGGCTTTGCCGTCGAAGGCGGCCGCCATCCCGTGGTCGAGGCGGCGCTGAAGCGCGACGGCCAGCCGTTCATCGCCAACGCCTGCGATCTTTCGCCGGGACCTGCGCAAACTTCCGGCCAGATCTGGCTGATCACCGGCCCGAACATGGCGGGTAAATCGACCTTCCTGCGGCAGAACGCGCTGATCGCGCTGCTGGCACAGATCGGCAGTTACGTGCCGGCGTCACGGGCGCGGATCGGCGTCGTCGACCGGCTGTTCTCGCGCGTCGGCGCTGCCGACGATCTGGCGCGGGGACGTTCGACCTTCATGGTGGAAATGGTCGAGACCGCGGTGATCCTCAACCAGGCCAGCGAGCGCTCGCTGGTCATCCTGGATGAGATCGGCCGCGGCACCGCGACCTTCGACGGGCTGTCGATCGCCTGGGCCGCGATCGAGCATCTGCACGAGAGCAACCGCTGCCGCGCGCTGTTCGCGACGCACTATCATGAACTGACCGCGCTCTCGGCCAAGCTGCCGCGGATGTTCAACGCCACCGTGCGCGTCAAGGAATGGCAGGGCGACGTCGTATTCCTGCACGAGGTGCTGCCGGGTTCGGCCGATCGCTCCTACGGCATCCAGGTCGCCAAACTCGCCGGCCTGCCGCCGGCCGTGATCGCACGCGCCAAATCGGTGCTGGCAAAGCTCGAAGCCCAGGACCGCGGCCAGACCGCCCGCGCCTTGGCTGATGACCTGCCGCTGTTCGCGGTGCCGTCGCGCGCCGCGGCTGAAGCTGCGCCGCCGAGCGAGGCGGAGCAGTTGCTCGACGCGGTGAAAGCGCTGCATCCGGACGAGATGTCGCCGCGCGAGGCGCTGGAGGCGCTTTACGCGCTGAAAACACTGGCAAAAGAACGCAAGATTTGAAGCGCGCCGCGAAGCTGCTCGCGTGGACCGCGCTGGTGTACGGCGCGCCGCCCATGCTGCTGCTGATCTCGGGGCTGTTTGAAGGCGGCTGGCGCATCTTCGTGCTTCTCGGACTGATCGCGCTGCCGCTGCTGCCGCTGATCCTGATGCAGGATTCAAGCAGCTGGCGAACGCCCGCAGCGATCGTGCCACTGGCGGTAGCCGTGCTCTCGCTGGTGGCTTCAACGCTGCTGTATTTGCTCCTGTTCGGCTACATTCAATGGAGAGTACCGTAGGCCGTCATTCCGCACGTGCCGCCTTCCTCCGTCCGTTCCACCACAGCGCCAGATTCCAGCCGACGCAGGTCGCAAGCGCGAGGCTCAGCCCGATCGTCGAGCCGAACCGCAACGCGGCGACGTGCAACACCGCAATGGCGAGGCCCAGCCCGATCAGGCCCCAGGCGCTGTTGGCGAGCACGGCCGCGGTCGGCGGCCCGCCGATGCGCGGATGCAGGATCAGCATCATGGAAGTGAACACCACCGGAAACAGCGCGAGGATGCCGCTCACCTTGGGGCCGACCCAGCCCGACAGCGTCACAACGGTTGCCACCAGCGTTGCGACCAGGGATGCCCGCAGGGGGATGTCGTACCAGCGCCGCACGACCGGCGGCATCTTGACGTGGCGATAACGCGCGAGCAGCGGTACGCAGATCGCATAGGCGATGGCGTTGACGGTCAGGCCGCCAGTCAGCGTCCAGTGTACCGAGCGAATAATCGAGGCGAGCGCGATCCACACCGCGACCGCGGCGAGGCAACTGATGACCGCGTTGTGGCGTTGCGCCAGCACCACGTATGTGAGCCCCAGAAAGATCGTCGCGGCGTTGATCGGCAGGCTCGCCAGCGCCCCCTCGGCGATGAACGCGGCGTCATGATCGAGCGCGAGGAACAGATAAGACGGCCCCGCCGAAATCGGCAGCGTCGCGATCAGCGCGCCGATCACCGGACCTGAGCGCTCGGTGATGATGGACGCCGTCACCACGAACGCCGCGGTGATGACCATGCGCAGGACGAGCGTCAGGAGGAAGGCGTTTTCGGGGGACATTATTTGTCGTCCCTGCGGACGCAGGGACCCATAACCACATCTGTTCGTGTGGCGCGAAAGGCGTTGAACGGCGGTTGTTGAAACGAGGGGCCGCGGCGTATGGGTCCCTGCGTTCGCAGGGACGACATCTCATTTGCAGCGCTCACACCCGCTTCATCGACACCGCGACCTTCGGGCCGCTCTTGATGGTCTGATAGACCACGCAATAGCGTTCGGTGAGTTTCAGCAAGAGATCGAGCTTGTCCTGCGGCGCGTCGGTTTCAACATCGAAGCGCAGGCGGATCTCGGCGAAACCGACCGGGGCTTCCTTGTCGACGCCGAGCGTGCCGCGGAAATCCAGATCGCCCTCGGCGATGACGTGGCCGGACTTGAGCGGCACTTCGACCGCGGTCGCGACCGATTTCAGCGTCACGCCGGCGCAGGCGACCAGCGCTTCCAGCAGCATGTCGCCGGAACACAGTTCGAGTCCGGAACCGCCGGTGGCGGGGTGCAGGCCGGCCATCGCGATCGCCCGGCCGGTTTCGACCTTGCAGGCGATGCCTTCATGGTCGATCGAGCCCTTGGCTTTCAGGGTAATGACGGCGGCGGAGGGATCGGACTTGTAGCGCTCCTTGATCGGGGCCTGCATCGCTCGGAGTTCGGCGGCGTCCATTTTCTTCTCCCGGCTATTCTTTTGTAGGTCCGGATTTAAAGCGTTATCGGGCCGATGTCACCCAGTAAGGTATCGGCGTTGAAAAAATCTTGTGATAGTTCAATGTGTTATATCCGCATATCAGCTGGATTCCCGGCATGAATGTGCCGCCACTGCACAATCATCCGTGACAGCGTCGGCGCCGTCCGATATCGGGTTAGATCATGGATAGCGTTGTGACCGAGGACCGCCCTCAAGCAGATGACCGTTTCGATACCGCGCGGATCACCGCCGCGATCGACGCGCTCGCCGAGAAAAATGCCGGCCGCGAGGACGTGTTCCGCTCGGCGATGGCGCAACTGCTCAAGGCCGAGATGATCGCGGCGCGCAAGGTTGCGCAGGCGGTGCTGCTGAAGGACCGGCACGGCCGCCGCTGCGCGGAGCGATTGTGCTTCGTGCAGGACGAAATCATCCGCATCCTCTATTCCGCCGCCACGCGGCATCTCTATCGCTCGCATGTCCGATCGGGCGAAGAGCGGATGTCGGTGGTCGCCACCGGTGGCTATGGCCGCGGCCTGATGGCGCCGGAATCCGACATCGACCTGTTGTTCATCCTGCCCTACAAGCAGACCGCCTGGGGCGAGCAGGTCGCCGAGGCGATCCTCTATTGCCTGTGGGACATGGGGCTGAAGGTCGGCCACGCCACGCGTTCGGTCGATGAATCGGTCCGGCAGGCGCGCGGCGACATGACGATCCGCACCGCCATCCTCGAGACACGCTTTTTGACCGGCGACCAGCCGCTCTACGACGAATTGGTCGCGCGTTTCGACAAGAACGTCGTGCAGGGCACGGCGGCGGAATTCGTCACCGCCAAACTCGCCGAGCGCGAGGAACGCCACCGCCGCGGCGGCCAGTCGCGCTATCTGGTCGAACCCAACGTCAAGGACGGCAAGGGCGGCCTGCGCGACCTGCACACGCTGTTCTGGATCGCGAAATACGTCTATCGGGTACGCGAGACCGACGAGCTGGTTGAGCGCGGCGTGTTCGACGCGCAGGAATACCGCACCTTCCGCCGCTGCGCCGACTTCCTGTGGTCGGTGCGCTGCAACCTGCATTTCGTCTCCGGCCGCGCCGAAGAGCGGCTGTCTTTCGACATGCAGCGCGAGATCGCGGTCCGTCTCGGCTATACCTCGCATCCCGGCATGCAGGATGTCGAACGCTTCATGAAGCACTACTTCCTGGTCGCCAAGGACGTCGGCGACCTCACCGCGATCCTGTGCGCCAAGCTGGAAGACGAGCAGGCCAAGCCGGCGCCGGTGCTGAGCCGCGTGGTGGCGCGGTTCCGGCCCGGCGGCGCCAAGCGCCGGCGCGTGCCCGACAGCGACGATTTCATCATCGACAACAACCGCATCAACCTCGCCGCACCCGACATCTTCAAGCACGATCCGGTCAATCTGATCCGGATCTTCCGGCTCGCGCAGAAGAACAACCTCGCCTTCCATCCCGACGCGATGCGTACGGTGACGCGCTCGCTCAAGCTGATCAACACCGGCTTACGCGAAAATCCGGAAGCCAACCGCCTGTTCATGGAGATCCTGACGTCCGACAACGCCGAGACCGTGCTGCGGCGCATGAACGAGACCGGCGTGCTCGGCCACTTCATCCGTGCCTTCGGCAAGATCGTGTCGATGATGCAGTTCAACATGTACCACCACTACACGGTGGACGAGCATCTGATCCGCTGCGTCGGCTTCCTGCAGGATATCGAGCGCGGCGGCAATGACGAGTTCACCGTCGCCAGCGACCTGATGCGAAAAATTCGCCCCGAACACCGCGCGGTGATCTACATCACCACGCTGCTGCACGACATCGCCAAGGGCCGGCCCGAGGACCATTCGATCGCCGGCGCGAAGGTGGCGCGGCGGCTGTGTCCGCGGCTCGGCTTCAACGCCGCCGACACCGAGACGGTGGCGTGGCTGATCGAACAGCATCTGACCATGTCGACGGTGGCGCAGTCGCGCGACCTGTCGGACCGCAAGACCATCGAGAATTTCGCCGCCGTGGTGCAATCGGTCGAGCAGATGAAGCTGCTGACGATCCTGACCACCGCCGATATCCGCGGCGTCGGCCCCGGCGTCTGGAACGGCTGGAAGGCGCAGTTGCTGCGCACGCTGTATTACGAAACCGAGCCGGTGCTGACCGGCGGCTTCTCGGAAGTGAACCGCGCGCAGCGCATCGCGGTGGCGCAGTCGGAATTCCGCGCCGCCTTCACTGAGTGGCCGGAGCAGGAACTCAACGCCTATGTCGCGCGGCATTATCCGGCGTACTGGCTCAAGGTCGAGTTGCCGCGAAAGATCCGCCACGCGCGGTTTCTGCGGGCCAGCGAACAGGCCGGCCACAAGCTTGCGATCAATGTCGGCTTCGACGAAGCGCGCGGCGTCACCGAACTGACGATCCTGGCGACCGACCATCCCTGGCTGCTGTCGATCATCGCCGGCGCCTGCGCGTCCGCGGGCGCCAACATCGTCGACGCGCAGATCTACACCACCACCGACGGCCGCGCGCTCGACACCATCGCGATCTCGCGGGAATACGACCGCGACGAGGACGAGGGCCGCCGCGCCACGCGGATCGGCGAGATGATCGAGCAGGTGCTGGAAGGCAGGTTGCGGCTGCCCGAAGTGGTGGCGCGCAAGGCCGCCGCGCGCGGCAAGGCACGGCCGTTCGTGGTCGAGCCTGAAGTGACCATCAACAATCAATGGTCGGACCGCTACACCGTGATCGAGGTTTCGGGCCTCGACCGACCGGGCCTGCTGTACCAGCTGACGACGGCGATCTCGAAGCTCAACCTCAACATCGCCTCCGCCCACGTCGCGACCTTCGGCGAGCGCGCCCGCGACGTGTTCTACGTCACCGACCTGCTCGGCGCCCAGATCACCGCGCCGACGCGGCAGGCCGCGATCAAGAGCGCACTGCTGCATCTGCTCGCCAGCGAGGACGACGCCGCCAAGCCGGCGGCATAACCACCAATTCAGCCGCGCTCGCCTCTGCCGCCTGGGCGGCGCGTTCGCTCTGGTGAACAGATCGCAACTTCCCGCATGGCAATTTGATCGACTGACCGCGTTGTGGCGCTGCAAGCCCCGCGCCGCCGCAAATCGAGGCCATCGCCTTGGGGCCCAACCTCCCCGGCGGCGCAAGCATTGGTTGACCTTTGGGCCCTATATTTGGCCTGACAACCGGAACCAGCAGATGACATCCTTGGAACTGCCGACTGTGGCGCCACCGACAACGGCGTCCCTCACGTCCCGCGTTCGCTTGCTGTGCGTCCTGTTCTTCTTCTCGGGCTTTCCCGCGCTGATCTATCAGCTGACCTGGCAACGCAGCCTGTTCCGGATTTTCGGGGTCAACACCGAATCCGTGACCATCGTGGTCACGGCCTTCATGCTGGGCCTCGGATTGGGAAGCCTTGCCGGCGGCTGGATATCGAAACGGCGCAACGTCAGGGCGCTGCTGCTGCTTGGCATCATCGAGCTCCTGACCGCCGCCTTCGGCCTGGTCTCGCTGGCGATCTTCGAACAGGTCGGCCATCTCGTCGCCGATCTGCCGCTGGCCGCGCTGGCCGCGATCAACCTGCTGCTCGTGTTGATTCCCACGCTGCTGATGGGCGCGACCCTGCCGATCCTCGTCTCATACCTCGCCAGAACCTCCGGCCAGATCGGCAGCGCCGTCGGCACCCTCTATTTCGTCAATACGCTCGGCGCCGGTGCCGCCTGCCTCGCCTGCGCCACGGTCATCTTTCCCTTGTTCGGAATGCATGCGGCGGTCTGGATCGCCGCCGGCATCAATCTCGCCGTCGGCATCGGCGCGATCTCGGTGCATTACGCGCGCCCTGATGTGACGGAGACCTCGCCAGCCAATCACGCCAGATCGCCGGCACGACCGCTGCTGGCGATGCCCTTCGTGACGGTCGTCGCCATGCTCGGCGGCTTCATTTCGCTGTCTTACGAGATATTCCTGTTCCGCACGATCTCTTTTGCGACCGGATCAAGTTCGCTCGCCTTTGCCTTGACGCTCGGCGCCTTTCTCATCGGCATTGCCGTTGGCGCACGAAATGCGGCACAGGCCTGTGACGAACTCGTGCCCCGAGCGGCAATGCGAAAGGCTGCGACGGATCTGATCTGGGCCAATATTTTCGGCGCGGCCTTCCTGCCGCTGATGGCGCAGCTGGCATGGATCGGCCCCGGCGTGATCGGCATCGGCATTGTCGTCATCTATCTGATCGCGCGGCAATGGGGCGCGCTCCTGCCATACCTGTCGCAACTCGGCATTTCCGCCGACAGCCGGGCGGGCATGCAAACCGCCATTCTGTATTTCGCCAACATCCTCGGCTGCGCCAGCGGGGCGGTACTGACCGGCTTCGTTCTGAGCAACTGGCTCGGCCTGAAGGCGATGGCCGTGTTCCTGCTGGCCGGCGGCACCTCGTGCGCCGTGCTGCTGATCGCGGCCCTGCCCGCGCCCGCAACGGAACGCATGCGCCGTGGCGCTATTGCCGCGGCTATCCTGATCATTGGCGCCATCGCCAATCCCGTGATCGCGTCCCGCGTGCTGGAGAACCTCCAGAGCAAGGGCGTCTCCGACCATGGTTTCGCGCAAATCGTCGAAAATCGCAGCGGCATCATCACCGTCGATACCGACGGCACGGTCTACGGCAACGGCATGTATGACGGGCGCTTCAATACCGATCTGAAGACCGACCTCAACGGAATCATTCGTCCCTACGCCTTGAGCCTGTTCCACCCGGCGCCGCGCGACGTCCTGATGATCGGGCTGTCGTCCGGATCGTGGGCCCAGGTCATCGCCAGCAACCCGGCGGTGGCGTCGCTGACCATCGTCGAGATCAATCGCGGCTATCTCGAACTCATCAAGGCGCAGCCCGACGTGCAATCGATCCTGCGCAATCCGAAAGTCCGGATCATCGAGGATGACGGCCGCCGCTGGCTCGGCCATCACCCCGAGATGCGCTTCGATGCCATCGTCTCCAACACGACCTGGCATTTCCGCGCCAACATCACCAACCTGCTCTCGCTGGAATTTCTCGAACTCGTCAAGCAACACCTCAATCCCGGCGGCGTGTTCTTCTACAACACGACCGATTCGCGGCGCGCGCAGCGGACGGCTTGCACCGCCTTTTCGCACGGTGCCCGTTTCACCAACCACATGGTGGTTTCGCAGACGCCGATCGCGTGGGATTTTTCGCGCTGGCGGACGGTGCTGGAGAACTACAGGATCGACGGCAAGGCCGAATTCGATCTGAACGACGCCGCGGACCGTTCCTGGATCGAATCCATCATGACCAGGTACGGCCGCGGCAGCGCCAGAATTGAGGAATGTCCGGAACTGCTGGCTGCGACAACCGACCGGACACTCATCACCGACGACAATATGGGCACCGAGTGGCGTTATTATCTGAACCTCGAACCCCGTTCGTAGCCCAGGCGGCCTGCCAAAAAATCCCGCCCGGGCCGAACGTCCGTGGCGTGATCCCGCTCAGAACTGGGTGATCGGCTCCAGCTTCTCGCCCTTGCGGAAGGCGCGCAGCGGCGCGGTGTCGGTATAGACCCGCTCCTCGATGATCTTGCCGTTTTGGATGCGAAACTTGTCGACGCCGCGCCAGTCGAACCTGGCGCCGTTGACGTTGCGCGTGGTCTGCCATTCGATGATGACGACGTCGCCGCGCGAGGTCCAGTCCAGCAATTGCCAGACGAAATCCGGCGCCGCCGCGGTCTGCACTTCCATCAGGCGGTCGAGTTCATTCCCCGCCACCCGCCGGCCCACCAGCGGCGTATGCAGCGAGCCCTCGGGATGCCAGAGCTCGAGAAAGGCTTTTCCGTCCCGCGCCGCCCACGCGGCGGCAAATCGCGTCACGAATTCCTGAATTTCTGCGTCTGTCATTGGTCGTCTCCGTGGTTGGGATGTGGGGAGACGCTAGGGGTGTCGCGTGAAGCTGTCTGGCGATTTACGGACGTGACATGTGAAGGCGATCGTAGGGTGGGCAAAGCGAAGCGTGCCCACCAATCAAGACGACGAAACAAGATGGTGGGCACGGCGCAAGAGCGCCTTTGCCCACCCCACATTCTCGCAATGACGGCAGAGATCAAACGACGCGTGCTGATGCCTTCAGCACCACCCCCTCATGCTCCAGCAGCCACCGCTTCCGCTCCAGCCCACCACCGTACTTGACCAGCGCGCCGTTGGCGCCGATCAGGCGGTGGCAGGGCACGACGACGCTGATCGGGTTGGAGCCGTTGGCATGACCGACGGCGCGCATGGCTTTTGGCGCGTGCAACCTCGCTGCCAGCGCGCCGTAGCTCATCGTTGTGCCCGCGGGAATCTTCGGCAATGCGGACCAGACCTTTTGCTGGAACGGCGTACCCGCGACGCGCCACTTGATCGTGTTGAGGCGATCGAGGTCACCTCTGAAGTACGCTGTCAGCGCTGACGTCACGCCTTTCGGTGACCGCCCGGCTTCCAATACGACCGCACCATATTGCAGCCGCAGCAACGCCTTCAGGCGTGGCTCATGCTCTTCCCAATCCAGCGCGCGCAGCACGCCGCCGGAATCGGTCACCAGCAGCGCAGTTCCGATCGGCGTTTGCAGCCGGTCGAGATTGAAAGTGTCAGGCGGCTTCGCGCTCATCGATTTTCCCCGATAGCACTGGAGGCCGCACGCCCGCCGCCCACAGATGCAACGCCGCATAGGCACGCCACGGCCGCCAGCGCTCGCTACGCGTCAGCAACTCGGATGGCGATGGTCGTCGGCCTTCAACATCGGCCATCGCGCGCAGCAATCCAATGTCGGCGGCCGGGAACGCATCGGGCTCGCGCAGCTCGCGCATGGCAATGTATTGCGCAGTCCATTCGCCGATGCCCGGCAGCGCCCTCAGTTTCAGAATCGCATCTTCGAGGCTGGCGCCGCGACTGAAGATGGCGGGATCGGCGGCGATGGCCTTTGCCAGCGAGGTCACCGCCATCGCCCGCGCGCCGGGCATGCCGAGCGTGGTCAGGTCGGAGGCCGCGATCCTGGTAACGTCGGGAAACAGGTGGCTGAGGCCCTCGCTCTCTGCCATCGCCGCCGGCAGCGGCTCGCCAAAGGTTTGCACCAGTTTGCCGAGCAGTTTGGTCGCGGCAGGAACCGTGATCTGCTGGCCGAAGATCGCGCGCACCGCGAGTTCGAACCCGTCCCACGCGCCGGGCACGCGCAAACCTGGCCGCGCCGCGACCAACGGGGCCAGCACCGGGTCGAGCGCAAGGTGCGCTCCGATCGTATCGGGATCGGCGGCGAGATCGAATACCCGGCGGACCCGCGCGATGATCTGCGGCAAGACCGCCATGTCGGGGAAGCGAACGGCGACGTCGATCCGGTTCTTGTCCGCCGGCATAACGCTGATCACGCCGCGGTTTGCGCCGATTGCAATGGTGCGGCGATAGCTGTCGCCGGCGACGACCTCGACACCGGGAATGGCGCGGGCGGCGAGAAACGACAGCATCGCGTCCCAGTCATACGGCGGCCGATAGGGAAGACGAACCGACAGCGCGCCGGCTTCACGCCGGGTCTTTTCGCGGGAACGCCGCAATGCGGCCGGCGGACGCCCGAACAATTCCAAAAAGGTTTCGTTGAAGCGGCGGACGCTGTTGAAGCCGGACGCCAAGGCGACCTCGGCCATCGGCAGCGAGGTTTCGTGGATCAATTGCTTGGCAAGCAGCACCCGTCGCGTTTGCGCCACCGCAATCGGCGAAGCGCCGACATGCTGCCGGAACAGCCGCCGCAATTGCCGCCCGCCGACGCCGAGCCGACTGGCCAGACCTTCGACATCGTCCTCATCGAGCCCGCCGGATTCGATCAGCGCCAGCGCGCGCGAGACCGTGTTGGAGCTGCCGCGCCAGAACGCGAGGTCAGGCGACACTTCCGGCCGGCAGCGCAGGCAGGGACGGAAGCCGGCCTCCTGGGCCGCGGCCGCCGATGCATAGAACGACACGTTCTCGAATTTCGGGGTGCGCGCCGGACAGATCGGCCGGCAGTAGATGCCGGTGGTCTTGACGCCGACAAACAGCCGCCCGTCGAACCTGATATCCCGGGTCGAGATCGCGCGATAGCAAGCGGTACGGTCCATATCCATCAGAAAATCATCCACCGTCGTGCAAGGCATGTCCGGCGCGTTGCGCGCCGGGATGCTCAGCTCTCGAAAAATCAGGCAGGTCGTGATGCCCTGGGCGAGCGGGCGCCTTTCCCCTTGATTTCTCGCGCTGCCGTTCGATCGAAAGCATCCGATATCGCGCCCGGCATGTCTCGCGGTTTTCGGACACGGTCATTTTCGTCAGAGTTTCCCATGCCGTCGCACTTTTCACGCCGGACATGCTAGCGTCCACCCGAATTCCGCTGTCGGTTTTGGGGGCCGCCATATGATGCTGATCGCCAATTGCCTGGTCGCGGTGGTCGCCGCGCTGCATATGTATTTTCTGGCGCTGGAGATGTTTCTTTGGGAAAAGCCGCTCGGCCTGAAGACTTTCCGCAATACGCCCGAGAAGGCGAAAGAGACGGCGGTGCTGGCCGCCAATCAGGGACTCTATAATGGCTTCCTCGCGGCCGGCCTCGCCTGGGGCCTGATCCACAGCAACCCGGGCTTCGCGTTCCAAATCAAAACCTTCTTCCTGCTCTGCGTGATCGTGGCCGGCGCGTATGGCGCCGCGACCGTCAGCCGCCGGATATTGTATGTGCAGGCGGCGCCCGCGGCGCTCGCATTGATTCTGCTCTGGCTGGCGTAACGGCGCCGCTACGGCTCCATTCGTCTTCGGCATCCGTTGCGGGTTCCAATGCCCGGCGTGTCATTCCGAAATGGCAATCGTACGCGTGGATGCTTTTTGTGCAGCCGCATTAGCTGCCTGCCATTTAATCGCATTCGTGCGGAAGCCCGATCGCGCAACCTCGCCTTGCAATGCAGCATCCATTCCGCCACTATTGTCGATAGCGATGGCGTCCGTTGGCCCAAGAGGGTCCGGAACAAGACCGTCGGCTCAATCAACACATGAGGAAATGAGCAGTATGAGGAATGGTATTTTCCATTTGATCACCGGCACCGCGCTCGCGCTCGCGCTGTCGGCTTCGTCGGCCTACGCGCAGAAGAAATACGATACCGGCGCCAGCGATACCGAGATCAAGCTCGGCCAGACCAATCCATTTTCAGGACCTGCCTCGTCCTATGCCACCATCGGCAAGACCCAGGCTGCCTATATGAAGATGATCAACGACAAGGGCGGCGTGAACGGCCGCAAGATCAACCTGATCCAGTATGACGATGCCTACAGCCCGCCGAAGGCGGTCGAGCAGGTGCGCAAGCTGGTCGAGAGCGACGAAGTGCTGCTCATGTTCCAGCTGCTCGGCACGCCCTCGAACGCCGCGGTGCAGAAATATCTCAATGCCAAGAAGGTGCCGCAGCTGTTTTCCGCCACCGGCGCGTCGAGGTTCACCGACCCGAAGAACTTCCCCTGGACGATGGGCTTCAACCCGAACTACTTCGTCGAGGGCCGCATCTACGGCCAGTACATCATCAAGGAATATCCGAACGCCAAGATCGGAATCCTCTATCAGAACGATGATCTCGGCAAAGACTATTTGAACGGCATCAAGGCCGGCCTCGGCGACAAGGCGGCAAAGATGATCGTGGCGGAAGCTTCCTATGAGGTTGCCGACCCGACCGTCGATTCGCAGATCATCAAGATCAAAGACGCCGGCGCGGACCTGTTCTTCTCGGCGACGACGCCGAAGCAGGCCGCGCAGGCCATCAAGAAGATCCACGAACTCAACTGGAAACCGGTGCACATCCTCGACATCAACGCCACCTCGGTCGGCGCCGTGATGAAGCCGGCGGGACTCGAAGCCTCCAAGGGAGTCATCAGCGTCAATTACGGCAAGGATCCGCTCGATCCGACCTGGAAGGACGACGCCGGCATGAAGAAGTATTTCGAGTTCATGGCGAAGTACTATCCGGACGGCGACAAGGACTCCAGCTTCAACGCCTACGGCTACTCGACCGCGCAGCTGATGATCCACGTGCTCGAGAAGTGCGGCGACAACCTCACCCGCGAGAACGTCATGAAGCAGGCGACCAGCCTGAAGAACGTGCAGCTCGATCTGTCGCTGCCGGGCATCGTCGCCAACACCACGCCGGACGACTATCGCGTCAACAAGCAGTTGCAGATGATGCGGTTCAACGGCGAGCGCTGGGAACTGTTCGGCCCGATCCTCGAGGACGCCGGCCCGGCGGGCTAGCAGCAACCTCCATCGATACGAACGATCGGCGGCCTCTCGGGGCCGCCGATTTGTTTGAGACTCTTAGTGACCTTCGTAGGGTGGGCAAAGCGAAGCGTGCCCACCATTTACGATCATGCTCCGGATGGATGGTAGGCACGGCGCAAGTGCGCCCTTTGCCCTACGATTCCGGAATTTCCCCAAAGGTCTTTCCGACCGGCAACACCGCGTGCCGGATCAGGCGCGAATCCTCGACCGCGGCCTGGCGGTGCTTCACCGCCTCGCGATAGACGGGATCGCGGATCATCTGGGCGAAAGCGGCGACGCTATGTGCAGGCCGCGCCCGCTGCCCTCGCATTGATTCTGCTCTGGGGCGGCGTGAACGGCAGCAAGATCAATTTGATCCAGTATGGCGGCGCCTATTCGCGGTCGAGCAGTTCGGCAAGCCGGTCGAGCGCGACGAAGTGCTCCGGGTGCTTCAAGACGATGCCTGCCGCGGGCTTCTCAGCCGTCCCACGACGCCGGCCGGAAAGAAGTAGACGCTGGCGATGAACAACAGACCCAGCCACAGCAGCCAGCGGTCCGGATGCAGCAATCCCGGCAGCAGCGGCAGTCCGGCGTCGGCCGCGGCGTTGGAGGCGGCCCCCATCAGGGCCTGCAGATAATTTTGCGCCAGAATGAAGATTGCTGCCCCGACGATCGCGCCGTAGATCGTGCCCATGCCGCCGATCACCACCATCAGTAGGATGTCCAGCATGATGGAAAAACTCAGCGACGTGTCCGGTCCGGCATAGCGCAGCCACAGCGCGTTCAGCATGCCAGCGCTGGCGGCGACCAGGGCGGCGAGACAATTGGCGTAGGTCAGATGAAACACCGTGCGGAAGCCGAGCGCTTCGGCGCGGAATCGGTTCTCGCGGATCGCCTGCAGCACCCGGCCGAACGGCGAATTCACCACCCTCAGCAGCGCCAGGATCATCGCCGCGCAGCCCACAAAGATCAGGTAATAGGTGAGCACGCGGCCGTTGACGGCGAAGCCGAACCAGTCCTTCGGGATCAAGACCGTGCCTGGCCGCAACAATTCCGGCAGTTGAAAGCTACGGCCGTCCTCGCCGCCGGTCAGCCACGACAATTGCGAGGCCAGCACGAGAAAGGCTGACGCCACCGCCAGCGTAATCATGGCGAAGAAGATCGCCTCGACCCGCAGCGAGAACAGGCCGATGGCTAGCGCCAGCAGCATCGCCAGCGGCAGGCCCGTCACGACGCCGATTCCGACCGCGGCCCAGCTTGGTCCCAAGGAGTAAAGTGCAATCGCCACCGAATAGCTGCCGATGCCGTAAAACATGGTGTGGGCGAACGACACCGAGCCGGTATAGCCGAGCAGCAGGTCGTAGGACGCCACCAGCGCGGCAAAAATGCAGATCTTGGTGGCAACGTTCATCGCCTTGGCGCCGGGAAACACGAACGGCGCTACTGCCAGTGCCGCGATGATCACGACCAACAGGATGGAAAGCACGCGACTGCGCGGCGGATCGCCTGACAGGATCATCATCGGCTCGTCACCGCATAAAGCCCGCGCGGCCGCCACATCAGGATCGCGACCATCAGCAGGATGTTGGAGACCAGTGCCAGTTTCGGGACCAGGAAGCCGCCGTAGTTCGCGACCATCGCGACCAGCAGTGCGCCGATAAAGCAACCGCCGATCGAGCCGAGGCCGCCGATGATCACCACGATGAACACCAGCACGGTAAGATCGTTTCCCATCGAGGCGTGCACCTGCTCGCGGTAGAGCGCCCACATCACACCGCCAAGCCCGGCGAGGCCGGAGCCGACCATGAACACGCCGAGGAACAGCCGCCTGATGCGATAGCCTAGCGCCTCCACCATCTCGCGGTTTTCCACACCGGCGCGGATCAACAGACCGATCTTGGTCCGGTTCAGCACCAGTTGAATCCCGCAAAATACCACCAGCCCGACCAGCATCGCCAGCAACCGGTATTTTGCAATGGCGACATCGCCGACGATGAAGGAGCCGCGCAGCGAGGTCGGCAGCGGCAGCGGGATGATCTGCGGTCCCCACAGCGCATACAGCGCCTGTTCGGCCACGATCAATCCGCCCGTTGTCATCAGGATCTGCTTGAGATGCTGGCCGTAGACCGGGAGGATCAGCACGCGCTCGACCACGAGACCCAGCGCGCCGGATACCGCCATCGCGGCAAGCGCCGCCGGCGCCAGCACCGCGAGATTGAGCCAGAGCGAATCGGCCTGCACATATGCGGCCAGCGGCAGCAGCACCAGCGTCGCAATGTAGGCACCGACCGCGATAAAGGCGCCGTGGCCGAAATTGAGAACGTCCATCAGGCCGAACACCAAGGTGAGGCCGGACGCCATGATGAAGATCATCATTCCCATCGCAAGGCTCGCCACCGTCAACGTTACCCAGGAGCTTCCCGATCCGATCAAGGGCAGCATCGCGAGCGCGAGGATTCCCGGCAGCAGCACCGGCAATAGATCCCGCCTTGGCCGGGGCAGCGCTTCGGTCGCGACTAGGTCGGTCACTGATGTGTCTCCAGACTGAGCCCGAGCAGCCGCTCCTGCAGCGCCGTGTCTGCCGCTAGCGCGGCCATCGCGCCGCGGTGCACGATCCGGCCGTTGTCCATCACCAGCACGCTATCGCCGATCTCGCGCGCGGCATGGAAATTCTGCTCGACCAGCAGGATGGTGGCGCCGCGGCGTTTGATTTCAGCGAAGCATTCGATCAGCGCCACCACGATGGCGGGCGCCAGACCCTTGGTCGGCTCATCGATCAGCAGCAGCTTGCGCGGTTCGATGATGGCGCGCGCGATCGACAGCATCTGCTTCTGTCCGCCCGACAGCGCGCCTGCGCGCGACAGCCAGAACCGCTTCAGCGCCGGGAAAAATCCAAATATCCATTCCAGCCGGGCATCGTCGAGCGGCCCGTCGCGCGCCGCCAGCACCAGGTTTTCCTTCACCGTTAGGTCGGAAAACACTGCCATACTCTCCGGCACATAACCGACGCCGAGCCGCGCGATATCGGGCGTCGCACTGGCCTCGATGCGCTGCCCGTCCAGCGTTATCTCGCCGGCGGACGCCTGCCACAGGCCCATGATGGTGCGCAGCGTCGAGGTCTTGCCGGCGCCGTTACGGCCGAGCAGCATGGTGGTCTTGCCCTCAGGGACGACAAAATCGACGCCGTGCAGAATGTGGTAGCGCCCGATATGGGTATGCACGCCGGCGAGGGTCAGAAGGTCGCTCATGCCGCGCTCTTTCCGGGCGGGATACCGAGATAGGCCTCCTGGACGATCGGCGAGGCGATCACTTCGGCCGGTTTGCCGTCCGCTACCAGCTGGCCATTGTGCAATACGATGATGCGGTCGGCCAGCGAGCGCACCACATCCATCTTGTGCTCGACCAAAAGGATGATCTTGCTGGTATCCTGCTTCAGTCGGGCGATCAGATTGAGCACCACCGGTACCTCGTCGATGCTCATGCCGGCGGTGGGCTCATCGAACATGAATACCTTCGGCTCCAGCGCCATCATCAAGGCGACCTCGAGCTTGCGCTGGTCGCCGTGCGAGAGCGCGGTCGCCGCCACGCTGCGCCGGCTGCCGAGCGCGACCTCATCGAGAATGGCGTCGGCGCGCGCGATCAGGTCCTTGCGCGTCATCCACGGCCGCAGCATTTCGTAATGCACGCCGCTGGCCGATTGCACGGCGAGCCGGACATTCTCTTCCACGCTCAGATTCGGAAACAGGTTTGTCAGCTGGAAGGCGCGGCCGAGGCCCGCGCGGGTGCGCAGCGGCGCCGAAAGCTGAGTGATATCGACGCCATCGAAGTGGATGCCGCCTTCGGTTGGGCGCAGCTGGCCGGAGATCAGATTGAAATAGGTCGTTTTGCCGGCGCCGTTGGGGCCGACAATGGCGGTCAGTTCGCCCGGCCGGAACGTGCAGCTGACACGGTTCACCGCGACGTGGCCGCCGAAGCGAATGGTGAGATCGCGGGTTTCGAGCAAGGCCATATGCCACTCATGATAAAGCGCGAAACGCTCAATAATCTTGACTTCTCCCCGCAAGAACGGGCCGAGGTCGATCACGAAGGGATCGGGGGAGGGGAGCTCCAACATCGACAGGCCCGTCGTGTTGAAAGAGTCCCTCACCCCGACCTCTCCCCGCAATAGCGGGGCGAGGGAGAAGTAGAAGCCTTACTTCTTGTTCCTGATCGGGATGTTCATGTCCTCGATCTTGAGTTCACGCACCGGCTCCAACACCGCCCAGGCGACGGCCGGATCGACCTTGACCTTGAAGTGATACATGCTCTGCAGCGCCTGATGGTCTTCCTTGCGGAATATCATCTTGCCCTTGGGCGTATCGAACTCCATGCCTTCCATCGCCGTGATCAGCTTCTCGGTGTCGGTGGATTTCGCCTTGGTGACGGCGGTCACCGCGGCCATTGCGGCGGAGAATCCGCCGGCGGTGAAGAAATCCGGCGGCGCGTTGAAACGCTTCTGATGCTCGGCGACCAGCCAGTCGTTCACCGGGTTCTTCGGGATGTCGTAGTAGTAATAGGTGGCGCCTTCCATCCCGGGCAGCCGCTTATAGGCCGCCAGCGCCGGCAGGATGTTGCCGCCGGTGGAAAGCTCAATGCCGTAGCGCTTCGGGTCCATGTCCTGCAGCTTGGTCAGGGGATCGCCGCCGCCGGCCCAGATGATCCAGATGATCTTGCGGCCTGGCTTGTCCTTCAGCGCGTCGAACAGGCGCTGGCCGGCCGCGGTGAAGTCGGTAGTGGTGGTGGGCACGTATTCTTCGGCGGCGAGCGTGGCGCCGGTCTTGGCCAGCGCCTCCTTGAAGGCGGCGACGCCGTCGCGGCCGAAGGCATAGTCCTGACCCAGCGTAGCGATGGTGACGCCAGGCTTGCCGATCGCTACCGCGTTCGAGATTGCGTCCTGGGAGGAATTGCGGCCGGTGCGGAAGATGTAACGATTCCACTTCTCGCCGGTAATCTGGTCCGCAACCGCGGGTTCGACGATCAGGATTTTCTTGCTTTCCTCGGCGACGGGCAGGTCAGCGAGTGCTGCGGCCGACGACGAAGTACCGATCGCGATATCGACCTTGTCATCCTGATAGGCTTCCGCGAGCGCCGCCTTGGAGAGGTCAGGTTTGCTCTGGTCGTCCTTGGTAATGACCACGATCTTGCGGCCATCGACCATCATGGTGCCCTTGGTGGCATATTCCAGGCCCATGCGCAGCCCGGTTTCGGTTTGCTTTGCATAAGCTTCCAGTGGCCCCGTCTTGCCATAGATTAGTGCGATCTTCAGATCATCCGCTTGAGCAGCTGTTCCCAGCAACGCGATAGCAATTCCCTGGACGATAAATGACTTTCGCACGGCATTCTCCTGATAGTTTAGGGTTCGGCGATCTGCACGCAACTGGATCTGCACTCAACTGATAGTGTGAGGGCTCGCCTCAGGCAAGGCAAACGATTGCGACGAAAAAGGATGTTGTTGGTTACCACCGCAATTCGAAATGACCCGAATTGTTTCTGGCGCTCCTTACTTCGGAATTTCTCCGAACGTCTTGCCGACCGGCAACACCGCGTGCCGGATCAGGCGCGAATCCTCCACCGCGGCCTGGCGGTGCTTCACCGCCTCGCGGTAAACGGGATCGCGGATCATTTCCGCAAACGCGGCGACGCTGGGATATTCGGCGATGAAGCAATGATCCCAGCGCTCTTCCGCCGGCCCGATCAGCATCAATTCGAAGCGTCCTTGCCAGACGATCCGGCCGCCCAGCCGTTCGAACACCGGGCCGCTTTCCCGCCCATACGCCGCATAGGCTTCCGCGCCGGTCGCCTTGCGGCCGTCGGGATAGGCAGCCTGTTGCCGCAACCGGACCAGATTGAGCATGTGGATCGGGCCCGGCCGGTCGTCGGCCCGAAATTGCGCGAACACTTCCCTGGTCGGATCGATGTGGCCCATGGCGGTTTCCCTATGCTGCATGCCGTCTTTTACCACGCGCCGCCGCACCTCCTAATCCCGCGTTAACCTCTCCGTAACCGACCCTTAAACTGCGAACGTTAGCGTGCGGCGGGCGTGGTGTGAGCAGCGTTGGCGTATGGCGTGGGGACGGAAAAAGAGCGGCGGCCGCAAGGAACCGCAATTCGGGCTCGCCGCCGCGCTGAGCGAATTGCGGCTGACGCCGCAGGACCGCATCGCGGCTGCCGACGACAAACCGAAAAAGTCATCGGCGAAGCGCAAACCCGACGACGATGATGATGCGCCGCCGCGCGAACGCAAACCGCGTGCGAGCCGCAGCGGCGTCAAACGCCGGTCGAAATCACGCGGCGGATTTCGTCTCGGACGGCTGTTCTACTGGGGCGCGGTGCTCGGCCTGTGGGCCGCGATCGCGGTGGTCGGCGTCATCATCTGGGTTGGTGCGCATCTGCCGGCGATCCACTCGCTGGCGGTTCCGACACGCCCGCCGACCATCCAGATCGTCGGCCGCGACGGCAGTGTGCTGGCCTCGCGCGGCGAAATGGCCGGCGCCAATATCGCGCTGAAGGATCTGCCGCCGCATCTGCCGAAGGCGTTCATCGCCATCGAAGACCGCCGCTTCTATACGCATTACGGCATCGATCCGATCGGCATCGCGCGTGCGGCGCTCGCCAACGTCATGCACCGCGGTGTCTCGCAGGGCGGCTCGACGCTGACCCAGCAGCTGGCAAAGAACCTGTTCCTGACCCAGGAACGCACCATCGCGCGTAAGCTGCAGGAAGTGGAGCTCGCGATCTGGCTGGAGCGCAAGCATTCCAAATCGGAGATCCTCGAACTTTATCTCAACCGCGTCTATTTCGGCTCCGGCGCCTATGGCGTCGAGGCCGCGGCGCAGCGCTATTTCGGCAAGTCCGCCAGGAACGTCACGATGGCGGAAGCCGCGATGCTGGCGGGGCTGGTGAAATCGCCGTCGCGGCTGGCGCCGAACCGCAATCCGGAAGGCGCCGAACAGCGGGCCCAGATCGTGCTCGCGGCGATGGCCGACGCCAAATTCATCACCGATGCGCAGGCGCAGGCCTCGATCGGCCATCCCTCCTATAATGTGAAGCCGGTCGGCGCCGGCACCGTCAATTACGTCGCCGACTGGATCGGCGAAGTGCTCGACGATCTCGTCGGCCAGATCGACCAGAGCATCGTGGTCGAAACCACGATCGATCCCAAACTTCAAAGCGTGGCGGAAGCCTCCATCATCGACGAACTCGCCGCCAAGAGCGTGAAGTTCAACGTCACCCAGGGCGCGCTGGTGGCGATGACGCCGGATGGCGCGGTGCGCGCCATGGTTGGGGGGAGGAACTATGCCGAGAGCCAGTACAATCGCGCGGTCACCGCCAAACGGCAGCCCGGCTCGGCGTTCAAGCCGTTCGTCTATCTCAGCGCGATCGAAGCCGGATTGACGCCGGAAACGATCCGGCAGGATTCGCCGATCGATATCAAGGGCTGGAAGCCCGAGAACTACACCCACGAATATTTCGGATCGGTGACGCTGACCCAGGCGCTTTCGATGTCGCTCAACACCGTGGCGGTGCGGCTCGGCCTCGAAGTCGGCGCCAAGAGCGTGGTGCGGACCGCGCACCGGCTCGGCATTTCCTCCAAACTCGACGCCAACGCCTCGATCGCGCTGGGCACCTCGGAAGTCTCCGTGATCGAACTGGTCGGCGCCTACGCGCCATTCGCCAATGGCGGGCTCGGGGTTTCCCCGCATGTCGTGACCCGGATCCGTACCAATGAAGGCAAGGTGCTGTATGCGCGGCAGCGCGACGAGCCGAGCCAGGTGATCGAGCCGCGCCATGTCTCGATGATGAACACCATGATGCAGGAGACGCTGCTCTCGGGCACCGCGCGCAAGGCGGAGCTGCCGGGTTGGATGGCCGCCGGCAAGACCGGCACCAGCCAGGATTTCCGCGATGCCTGGTTCATCGGCTACACCGCGAACCTCGTCACCGGCGTCTGGCTCGGCAATGACGACAACTCGCCGACCAAGAAGGCCACCGGCGGCGGCTTGCCGGTCGAGGTCTGGACCCGCTTCATGCGATCGGCCCACCAGGGCGTGGCGGTCGCCAGCCTGCCGAAATCACAGGCCAGCGGCGGCGGCCTGCTCTCGGGTCTGTTCCAGTCCGCCTCGCAGGTCAGCGCGCCGCCACACCAGCCCTCGTATCAGCCATCCGCGCAGGCACCGATCCCGTCAGGCGGCGGCTATCGCGCGCCACCGACACGGCCATCAGCGCCGCCGCCGAATCCATCGGCACGCCCCGAAGCGGCCGCAGGATTGGATGGATGGCTAATGGACCGGGTATTCGGCGGCAACCGCTAGACGCGGCGCAGCGCGCTGAAAACAAAAACTGCGAAAACAACCCCATGCACAGAAAGCAAGCCCTTGCAATCAAAGGGCTCCGGGCTGACGGACTCAGTCCTGAATCCCATACCGGTGCAGATCATTGCCGTGGGTATCGAGCCAGGACTTGGCGCGCTCGACATGGCCGCAGACTTTCGCGACCACCCGCCAGAACCGCGCTGAATGGTTCATCTCGACGAGATGCGCGACTTCATGGGCGGCGAGATAGTCCAGCACATAGGGCGGTGCGAGGATCAGCCGCCAGGAAAACGACAATGATCCGGCCGAGGTGCACGAACCCCAGCGGCTCGATTGATCGCGGATCGACACCCGCTTGACCCTGACGCCGAGTTCTTCGGCATAGGCCAGCGATGCCTTGTGCAGTTCCTTGCGCGCTTCGCGCTTGAGATAATCGTGGACGCGGCGATCCATGTGTTCGGCACCGCCTGCGACGCAGAGAACTTTCTCGCCGCTGTCGCGGGTTTCGGTCCACACCGTGCCGCGCTCGCCGGCGCGATGCACGATACGGTGCGGAACACCGCGCAGCGGCACCACTGTACCAACATGAAACGGTGCCGCCTTCGGCAGACGGCCGAGACGTGCGGCGATCCAGCCGCCGTGAAGCTGCGCAAAGTCCTTTGCTTCGATCAGCGTGCCGCGCGGCGGCATCGTCAGGATGGCTTCGCGGTCGGTCGGATGAATGCGCAAGGTGTAGCGCCGCGCGCGGCGATGCCGGCGCAGCCGAATCGCGAAGAATTGCGAGCCGTGTTTGACCAAAAGAGTCGCGGGTTCGGCGGGCCGCCGATAGAGGAGGGCGCGAGTAGCCATGTCTGACAGTCCGGGGGGCAGGAGTTCGCCCGGATTCTGCCATAACCGCTGCCACTCAAGCCGCCACTGAAATCGCTCGGCGCAAAAACAAATCATTTGCCCAATATACAGGGGCTGGACTCTATTCCGCCCCTACCGGCAGGGGCTGGAACCAAAAATTTTTCGCTGAATTTCAACTCACTCTTATCCCAAAGAGTGAATTTAAAATCATTCTTTCACGGACTCGCGAATCCCGATTCTTTTAATCGATTCAGCAACTTAGTTGCGCCGCCAAATCGGTGTCGAAATCGACATTATTCTGCCGCGGCGACCAATTTCGGTTTGCTGTTGGCCGATGACAACATGAAATCGGAAATGCGCGGCACGATCTCGGAGCGGAATCGCGAACCGTTGAACACACCGTAGTGACCGACGCCCTTTTGCACGTAATGCACGCGGCGATGATCGGGAATCGACGTGCACAGCGAATGCGTTGCTTCGGTTTGACCGAGACCCGAGATGTCGTCTTTCTCGCCTTCCACCGTCATCAGCGCGACGCGGCGGATCTTGGACGGATCGACCAGCTTGCCGCGATGGATCATCTCGCCCTTCGGCAGCGCATGCTTGACGAACACGACATCGACGGTCTGCAGGTAATATTCCGCGGTCAGATCCATCACCGCGAGATATTCGTCGTAGAATTCGCGGTGCTTGTCGACCAGATCGCCGTCACCCTTCACCAGATTGCTGAACAGCGCCTTGTGCGCGTCGGTGTGGCGATCGAGATTCATCGTGATGAAGCCCGACAGTTGCAGAAAGCCCGGATAGACGTCGCGCATCACGCCGGGATGCGGGAACGGCACCTTGGTAATGACGTGATTGCGGAACCATTCGATGCCGCGCTCGGCGGCGAGATTGTTCACGGAGGTCGGATTGCAGCGGGTGTCGATCGGGCCGCCCATCAGCGTCATCGACAGCGGCACGAAGGGATCGTTGGCAGCTTCCATCACGGAAACCGCGGCCACCACCGGCACCGAGGGCTGGCATACCGCGATGACGTGCATGTTGCCGCCGAGGACGTGCAGCATCTCGATCACGTAGTCGACATAGTCGTCGAGATCGAAGCGGCCTTCCGCGAGCGGCACCATCCGCGCATCGGACCAGTCGGTGATGTAGACCTCATGCGTCGGCAGGAAGGCTTCGACGGTGCCGCGCAGCAGCGTCGCGTAGTGGCCGGACATCGGCGCCACGATCAGCACCCGCGGCTGCGGGCTGCGCAGCGGCCGCGTCAGCTTGCGGTCGAAATACAGCAAACGGCAGAACGGCTTTTCCCAGATCGAGCGAACCTCGACCGCGGTGCGGACGCCGTTCACTTCGGTCGTGTCCAGGCCCCATTCGGGCTTGCCGTAACGACGCGTGGCACGTTCGAACAACTCGCAGCCTGCGGCGATCGATTTGCCGAATTGGGTGTGCGACCACGGGTTCAGCGGGTTTTGAAACAGGATCTTCGTCGCATCGGTTACGGCACGGGCCGGATTGAGCGACGCGTGGCCCATTTCGTACATCCAGTACATCGGCGTCGTAAGCGCCGGACTGCCTTCGGCCACCAGCGGCGGTGCACCGCCAAACTCACCAATCGGCATTGAATATAAACCCCTGTTTTGCGCCGCAGCATAGTGGCGAATGCGCAATAATGCGTCAATGCACACCTCAGTATATATACGCAGCGAAATGGCCAAAAACCTCAGAAATACACGGGAATTTGTGACTTATTCACCGCCGCCGAGCAGCGAGCCGTGGTGTCTGGCGCTGCGCAAAAGGGCAAGAAAGATCGCAAATGACCCAATAAAGAGCACCGCGTTGATGGCGAGCGACCACACCATCAGATCGGTCCGAAACACGTGGTCGATCAACAGCGCGCGCATGCCCTCGAACACGTAGGTTGGCGGCAGTATCCAGGCGAGATATTGCAGCCAGTCAGGCAGCACCGACACCGGATAATAGACGCAGGCAAGCGGCATCAGGCCGAACATCAGCGTCCAGACAATGCTCTCGGCGCCCAGCCCATTGCGCAGAACCAGGCCCGACACGAAGATCCCGATCGACCAGCTGGTGAAGATCAGATTGCAGAAGAACGCGATCAGCGGCAGGCCGATGGCGAAAAAATTGAAGTCGAACCAGAACAGCGCCAACAGCGTCATCGGAATCACGCCGATCGCGAGCCGGATCAGGCTCATTGCCATCAGCGAGATCAGGAACTCGATCGGCTTCAGCGGGCTCATCATCAGGTTGCCGAGGTTGCGCGCCCACATCTCCTCGAGGAACGAAATCGAAAAGCCGAGCTGGCCGCGGAACAGGATGTCCCACAATATGACAGCCCCGATCAGCGAGCCGCCGGCTTGCGCGAAAAACCCCGAGGTCTGCGAAAGGTAGTTCTGCAGGAAGCCCCAGGTGATGATCTGCAGCGCCGGCCAGTAGATCAGCTCCAGCAGCCGCGGCCAGGACGACATCAAGAGATACCAATAGCGCAGCACCATCGCGTTGACGCGATGCACCGAAATTCCGCGATGAACGGCAATTCCGCTCACGAGGTGCCCTCCCTCACCCGCCCGCGCGCAACGTCGAGGAACACCTCTTCCAATGTTGCGCGGTTATAGCGCGCCATGATCTGGTCGGGACTGTCGTCATCCTCGATCCGGCCGCGCTTCATGATGATGACGCGGTCGCACAGCCGCTCCACTTCCAGCATGTTGTGCGATGCCAGCAATATCGTCGCGTCATGGGTCTTGCGGTAATCCAGCAGATGCTGCCGCACCCAGTCGGCGGTGTCAGGATCGAGCGAGGCCGTCGGCTCGTCGAGCAGCAACAGCTCGGGCTGATTGATCAGCGCTTTTGCCAGCGCGACGCGGGTCTTCTGGCCGGCGGAGAGTTTTCCGTTGGCGCGGTCGAGGAAATCCTCAAGATCAAGATCGGCGGCGAGCTGCGCGATGCGCTCGCGCAGATTCTCCACTGCATAGAGCCGGCCGAAGACCGTGAGATTCTGCCGTACCGTGAGCCGCATCGGCATGTCGACATAGGGGCTTTCGAAATTCATCCGGCCCAGCACCTCGGCGCTTTGCTCGGGCATCGGATGTCCGAGCACCTGGATGCGGCCCGACGTCGGCAACACCAGTCCCATGATCATCGCAATCGTCGTGGTCTTGCCGGCGCCGTTGCCGCCAAGCAGGCCGGTGATGCTGCCGCGCGCAAGGCGAAACGAGACGTCGTCCACCGCGCGGGTGGTTTTGTAAACCTTGATCAGATGCGCGACGTCGATCGCAGCAGACCCTGCCGGATCGGCTGCGGAAGACTGCATTGGCGTGGCGGCGCTATCGATCATTTCCGTCCGTTCATTGAGCCATCGGGGCTGATAGCGCAAGGGTTCGGGGTGCCTGGCGGCGGGGCGGGCCTGCATGGTTCGAGACGCGCGGCTCTGCCGCGCTCCTCACCATGAGGGTCTATCACCTCATCCCCGGATGAACGCATTCGCGTTCACTCGGGAGGAGCGGCCTTTTTTGGCCGCGTCTCGAAGGATGTGGCCAGGGTTTGTGATCGCGGCGCCACGCGGCTAAAGTTGCGGAATGACTGAAATTTCCGGCTCCGATTTTCGCCATCCGCTCCGCCATGTCCGTCTGGATACGATATTACGGCTGCGCTGGCTGGCGGCGCTCGGCCAGCTCACCGCGATCTTCATCGTGGCGCACGGGCTGGAATTCGACGTTGCCATCATTCCCTGCGTCGTCATCGTCGGCATCTCGGCGCTGGTCAATCTCGCGCTGCAGATCGCCTTCAATCCGATGCAGCGGCTGGAACCGGTCTATGCGGCCGCCTTGCTCGCGCTCAACATCGTCGAACTCGCAGCCCTGCTGTTCCTCACCGGCGGGCTGCAAAACCCGTTCTCGTTCCTGTTCCTCGCTCCCGTCCTGATCTCGGCAACCGCACTGCCGATCCGGCTGACCATCGCGCTCGGCGTGCTCGCGGTCGCCTGCGCTTCCGCGCTGGTGTTTTTCCATCTGCCGCTGCCCTGGGACAGCGACGACCCGATGGTGCTGCCGCCGATCTACCTGTTCGGCGTCTGGCTCTCGATCCTGGTCGCGATTGGCGTCACCTCGCTCTATGCGTTCCAGGTCACCGAGGAGGCCCGGAAATTGTCTGACGCGCTGGCCGCGACCGAACTGGTGCTGACCCGCGAGCAGCACCTCACCCAGATCGACGGCCTTGCCGCCGCGGCCGCGCACGAACTCGGCACGCCGCTGTCGACGATCTTCCTGATTGCGCGCGAACTCGAAAAGACGGTGGATGGCAACGAGCAGCTCGCCGGCGACCTCAAAACCCTGCGCGAGCAGGCGCAGCGCTGCCGCGATATCCTGGCCAAGATCACCCAGCTCTCCTCCTCCGGCGCACCGTTCGATCGCATGCCGCTGTCGACGCTGATCGAGGAAACGGTTGCACCGCACCGCGATTTCGGCGTCACCATCAAAGTGCGGTTAGCCGTCGCAGCGACACGCGAGCCGGTTGGCGCCCGTAACCCCGCGATCCTCTATGGCGTTGGCAACATTCTGGAAAATGCGGTCGATTTCGCCCGGACCACGGTCGAGGTTAACGCCTGGTGGAACGCGGATACGGTCGAGATCATCATTTCCGACGATGGTCCGGGCATCGCCCCCGACATGCTGAATCGCATCGGCGAGCCCTATCTGTCGCGGCGGCGCAACATGGATCAGGACCAGGGCGGGCGAAGCGGCCTCGGGCTCGGCATCTTTATCGCCCGTACCCTGCTGGAGCGCACCGGCGCCAAGGTCGCGTTTACCAACCGGACCTTTCCTGATCACGGGGCTGTGGTACACATCGCCTGGCCCCGCGAACGCTTCGAGGCGGACGAAAAGCCAGCCGAGACCGATTCCTGGAATGGTTCCAGCGATCGGGAATGACAGCCTGATCGATTATCGGAGGGCCTTGGCAGCGCCATCCGGCAACGCCATATCTTGTTGAACCGCAACCCGGGGGATACCCGACCTTGAACGCCATCGCCGAACTGAACGATCACACCGACCGCTCACTCCTGATCGTCGAGGACGACAAGCCATTTCTGGAACGCCTGTCACGCGCGATGGAAAGCCGCGGCTTCGCGGTGACGTCGTGCGATACCGTGTCGGATGGTCTTGCCCAGATCGGCCGTTCCGCGCCGGCTTTCGCCGTGGTGGATTTGCGGCTCGGCGACGGCAACGGGCTCGACGTGGTCTCGGCGCTGAAGCGCAAGCGCCCCGAGGCGCGCGCGATCGTGCTGACCGGCTACGGCAACATCGCCACCGCCGTCACGGCGGTGAAGATGGGCGCGGTCGACTATCTCTCGAAGCCTGCCGACGCCGATGACGTGGTCGCAGCCTTGCTCGCCAGCGGCACCGAGAAATCCGAACTGCCGGCCAACCCGATGTCGGCCGACCGCGTGCGCTGGGAACACATCCAGCGCATCTACGAAATGTGCAACCGCAACGTCTCGGAAACCGCGCGGCGCCTGAACATGCACCGTCGCACCTTGCAGCGGATCCTGGCGAAGCGCGCGCCGCGGTAAGTTAACGGCAGCCAGCCAATTCACACTCGGTTGTCGTCCCCCGCGCAGGCGGGGGATCCAGTACGCCGCGGCCTATCGATTCAATCACTGCCGCCTCTGGGATACTGGATCACCCGCTTTCGCGGGTGATGACAGTCGTGGTCGGGACACACACCTCCCCGATCTCGCGGCCTCACACCCTTCCGCCGTCGACCACATAATGCTGACTGGTGCACGCGCTCGCTTCTTCCGAGGCCAGGAACACCGCGACCCTGGCTATGTCGTCCGGATAGAGTTTGCGTTTGAGGCACTGCGCCTTCATCAGGTCGGCCTCGCCTTGCGGCGTCAGCCACTTTTCGAGCTGGCGCTCCGTCATGATCCAGCCGGGAGCGATCGCGTTGACGCGGATATTCCAGGCTCCGTAATCGCGCGCGAGCCCGCGCGTCAATCCAAGCACGGCTGACTTCGACGCGGTGTACACCGGCATCCCGCCCTGCCCGGTCATCCAGGAGATCGATCCGAAATTGACGATGGCGCCGTCTTTCGCGGCTTGCATGTCCGGCAGGACGGCTTGGGCGGCAAAGAACTGATGCTTCAGATTGACGGCAATTCTGTCATCCCAATATTCCGGGGTAACGCTTTCGGTCGTATGCCGGTCGTCATGCGCGGCATTATTGATCAGCACGCGAATCGGCCCAATGCCAGCCCGAAGCCGGACAATCGCGGCACGCAGCTGATCGATGTTGGTCACGTCGCAATATTCATACTGGACCGAAAATCCCTTTGAGGCGAGTTCATCGACCAAGCGCGTCGAAGGATCTCTGGCGATGTCCAGGAAGCCGACTTTGGCCTTCTGCCGCGCAAAGGCATGCACGATCGACGCGCCTATCCCCGATCCACCACCCGTGATCAGTACAGCCTTACCCTCAAGATCTGGATAAATTGCAGCCATCGAATGATCCACCGTTTCTTGATGCCGGCCCGAGCGCTTCAACAGACGCAGGCGCGTGCTGCCGGATTCTATTTCGAGTTCAAGACCCGCCGTGCAGCGACGGGTAGACCACAACTACCGGCGTTCGTCATCCCGGCGCAACTCCCCTGACGGCGGGCGCCGCCCGGTTTTGGAAACGGCTTCCTGACCCGGCTTATTGGCATGCGGCTGCAGCAGGGTTCGATGGAGAGCATGCAGGCGGCCGGAAATCGTGCCATATCTGACGATGCGGCGCCGCATCCGTCGGGAATGCGAACGATATCTTCAACTCCGGCCCATTCTCAACGGGCGCAACCAAGGAGAAAACGCATGGCAGGAATCCTCGATCGCAAGGTAGCACTGGTGACGGGCGGCGCCTCGGGCATCGGCCGAGCGACGGCGCTGGCAATGGCGCGCGAGAGCGCACGCGTTGCGGTGGCCGACCGCACCGAGGAGAGCGCGGCTACAACCGTCGCCCTGATCAACGCCGCTGGCGGCCAGGCAATCGCGATCGGCGGCGACGTCACCGCGGAAGCCGAAGTTGCTGCGATGGTTGCGCGCACCGTGGCCGTCTACGGCCGGCTCGACTGCGCGTTCAACAATGCCGGCGTTGCCGGAGGATCGGTTGGCCCCGGACGCCAGCGCCTGCACGAACTCAGCCAGGTCTCGTTCGACACCATGCTCGCGATCAATCTCACCGGCGTGTGGCTCTGCATGAAGCACGAGATCGGGCAGATGCTGGCGCAAGGCGGCGGCGGCGCCATCGTCAACACCGCGTCGATCGCCGGACTGATCGGTCTGGCGACATCCGGACACTATGTGGCAGCGAAGCACGGCGTGGTGGGACTGACGAAAACCGCGGGAATCGAATACGCGCAAGACGGCATCCGCGTAAACTGCGTCAATCCCGGCTACGTCACCACGCCCATGACCAGGGAGGTGATGGAAACGCGTCTCGATGCCGTGATGGCGAAGGTGCCGATGAACCGCATGGGCGTGCCTGAGGAGATCGCGGAAGCCGTGGTCTGGATGTGCTCGGACAAAGCGTCCTTCATGACCGGCGCGTCGCAGGTCGTCGACGGCGGGTACTACGCGGCTTAAGACGCGCTGATTCAGCACGCTCAAGTCTTGTTGATCGATACGCCGCCATCGACCAGCATCGCGCTGCCGGTAATGAAGGTTGCGGCGTCTGACGCCAGGAAGAGTGCCGCACGGGCTTGCTCGCCCGGAGCAGCGATACGCTTCAAGGCGTGCATATTGCGCACGAAGGCCTTCATGTCCTCCGTGGTGGCCATCGCGTCGGCCGCCGCGGTCTGAGTGCCGCCGGGGAGCAATGCGTTCACCCGAATGCCTTGCGGTCCGTACTCGACGGCAAGTGCCTTCATCAGACCGATCTGGCCGGCCTTGCTGGCCGCGTAAGTGGCGGCGCCCGGCATCGCGGCCGTGTAGCCGACGAATGAACTGACGAAGATCAGCGACCCGGCGCCGCGGTCCAACATCGCGGGTATCTGATACTTGGCGCCTAGAAACGCGCCGGTGAGGTTGGTCGCCATCGTCTCGTCCCACGCCTTCCGAGTCACGTCCGGCGTTGCTCCCTTCGGTCCAAGCACCCCGGCATTGTTCACCGCGATGTCGAGCCCGCCAAATCGTGATTTGGCTTCCTCCACGAGGGCGCGCGCAAAGGATTCATCGGATACGTCACCTGCGAATGCGCGAGCCGCGCCGCCTGCGGCCTCAATCTCCCGAGTTAGCTCGTCGAGCAATTCCCGGCGCCGTGCGGCGACAACGACGCGAGCCCCTTCGGCCGCAAATAGCGTAGCGATTGCGCGCCCGATCCCGGAGCTCGCTCCGGTGACGATCGCCACTTTGCCGTTCAATGCCATGCCTGTGGTGCCCATTGCGGTTCTCCAATTTGTTTGAGAACACACAATGTGTCGAAACCGCCTAACCCTATCCACCCGATATCCGACATGCCTGGCGGAGCACGGCAGGGCATCAAGCGCGCACTGGATCAACCGCTCGACCAGAGTGATTTTCCGGATTTGATTTACGCGCGTACCGCCCATCGGCAACCGATGTGCTGCGAACCGTTGCCAAGCGACAGATGCGGCTTAGTCTGCGCCCGACTTTACCCGATCGCGCTCTTCATTGGCGTAATTTGCCTTTGTCGCCTGATCGGTGAGCTGCTTCTCCGCGCGTGAGCGGCTTCTATTCCGCATGATTCCGTAGGCCAGCACGAGACCCAGAATGGCCGCGCCGATGAACCACAGTGCCACGGGGATATGGGAAGCTGTTTCGACGGGGAGTCCCTGCGCGGCGACTGTGCCTGGAAAAAAGGTCAAGGCGAGAGCGAGCAACTGCAACATACCCGCCTCGGCATTCCGCGGACGGTGCTCGCCGACATCTGCCGCGGCCAAGGCTTCGGCTTGGGCCGGTAAGCCATTCGGTTTCAAGCGCTCCTGATCAGCCATGGCGCATGTCTCCCTGGTGGATTGGGACAACCCGCCACGGTCGGTTAGGTTTCAATGGGTGCAACCAACCGGGCAATATTTCAGGCAGCATCGGTCCGGCGACTGACGCCTTTCTCCAGCATTCGAACGAAGCGATGATCGGTATGCCGGCCTTCATATTCATCGTCGATGCCCTTGATGAGCTGATCGCCTTTTTTGGGTTCGACCGCCAGCAGGATCGCATCGATCTTGGCTTCCATGCGATCGTCGCCTTCTTTCGATTGTGGTGAGCCGACGTGGAGCAGGATGGCGAGCCCTGCGACCTGCCAAAGCAGCTGCAGAAATTCGGACTGCCAGTTTTCCAGCGTGTCTCGCATCATCTCCGCGGCATAGCCGCCGAACTCGATCGGTTGCTGCAGCGCCTGTTGCTCGTTCACATAGGCAAACCAGCCAAACACCCAATGGCCGGTCAGCGTGATGACGAAAAACGATGCGGTGACCCAGGCAAAGCCGTATCGCTTCCAGATTGACCTGCGCTCCATCATTTTGTGCCCTCATCTCTTCGCCGGCGTCGCCCAGCTACGCCATGCGGGAACTCCGGAACTGTGCACGCTTGTTTCCGGACAACCGCACCGATAGGGAGGGGTTCCCGCCTACCTCGCCGCCGCCGCGCAGACAGGCATCAAGGCAACAGGAAGCGCGCTCCACATCACGCCAATCGCGGACAAGAGCGCGAGCAGCAACGTGGTCTGGCGCAAGAATGCCGCGCCGGTGTGCTCGTCCGGCGGGTCTTGCACGCGCCGCATCGGAGCTATGGCGAGCATCGCAAGGGCACCGAGCGCCGCGATCGTGGCCACGGCGCCGAGCCACACCATCGCTTGTCCCGAGCCGGCCGGCGCCGTGCAAATCAAGGCCTCCGCGCCGTACAGGAAAGCAAGGTGCAAGAACCAGACGGCCGGCCCCACGAAAAGGCGCAGCAAATCGGCGAGCGGCCGGGTGCGGGGCGCGGTCATGCGATCCTCGGAAAGCCGTGCACGAGCAGCAGGCCGAACAGGCCCTGCACGACCGTGTAGTGCCAAAGCAGCGCGAGATTGTCGAAGACGACGCGGCGCCTGCGGTTCAGCATGCCGGCGAGGCGGCGCGCGATGGCGAAGCCCGCCATGACGATGAGCGCCAGCACCAGCTGAAGCTGCAGGAACGATGCCATGTAGGCGAGTGCGCCATGGGCATCCGCCTCCGGGCGAAGCCCGGCGCGCCAGTGCGACAGGATTTCGGCGCCGAGGCTTCCGCCAAGCAACAGGGCCGCGACGGCGACCCCGCCGATGAAGGCGGCGCCGTTGCGCGATTGGAGAGAAAGAAGGCGGCCCGCAAGGACGATCAGGCCGCTGCTCGCGGCGAGCATCATCGCCGCGAGGATGGGCCACCATGACGGCGGCATTTGCTCCGGTTTCGGCCAGACCTGCGGCGAGACCGTCCAGAGGAAGAGATAGGAGAACACCAACGACAGGTAAAGCGACCCCGCCACCAGGAGGAGAACCACCATCGCCCACCACGAATGCGAGAGCGGACCGCTGACATAGGTCGGCACCTTGATGCCATGGCCGATATCGGCCCGAGGCAGTGGCCCTGGATCGCTGCTCCACATCCAGATCAGGATCATCGTGAGCGCGAGCGCGCCGGAGACAAAGGCGAGCGTCACGTATTTCACGGTGAGCAGCATGAAGAAGCCGGCGGTGAACACCGCGCCTAGCAACGGCGGCCAGCCGTCACCCGGCAGACGCTGAAGCGCCTCCGGCGTGGCCTCGATCGGCGAGGTAATGATGGTTTCGCGCCGCCCCGTCACCGTGCCCGGCAGATAGTGGCGTCCCGCTTTCGACGCTTCCGACAGTCCTGGCTGATCCCATAACGGATCGCGGCTGGTCACGAAGGGAATGCTGCGCGGCCCGTAGACGTGGTTGTGCAGCCATTCGAGCGAGGCACCCTTCCAGACGTCCCCGGCAGGATCGGACAGCGCCGGCCGCAGATGGCGAGCAAGATCGAACAGGAAGACCAGCACGCCGGCCGCGAACAGAAATGCCCCGACGGTCGAGATCATGTTGAGAACGCCCCACTCCGCGACCGCCGGATAGGTATAGACGCGGCGCGGCATGCCCATCAGCCCGGAGATGTGCATCGGAAAGAACGCGACGTTGAAGCCTGCGAACATCAGCGCGAATGTCACCTTGCCCAAGCGTTCCGAGAGCGCCCGGCGACTGAATGCAGGCGCCCAGTAGTAGAAGGCGCCGAACAGCGGAAACACCATTCCGCCGACCAGCACGTAGTGGAAGTGCGCGACCACGAAATAGCTGTCGTGAACCTGCCAGTCGAACGGCACCATCGCGACCATCACGCCGGTCAGCCCGCCGAGCGTGAAGATGAACAGAAAGCCGAGTACGAACAGTGAAGGCGCCGTCAGCTGCAGGCGGCCGGCCGCGATCGTCGCGATCCAGGCAAACACCTGGATGCCGCTCGGGATCGCGACCGCCATGCTGGCCGCCGAGAAGAAGCTCAGCGAAAGCGCCGGGATGCCCGTGGTGAACATATGATGCACCCACAGGCCGAAGGAGAAGAAGCCGGTCGCGATCAGGGCGACGACGATCATGCGGTAACCGACCAGCGGCGTCCGCGCCATCGTCGGCACGATCATAGACACCATGCCGGCGGCCGGAAGAAAGATGATGTAGACCTCCGGGTGGCCGAAGAACCAGAACAAATGCTGCCACAGCAGGGCGTCGCCACCCTTCTGCGGAATGAAGAACGGCCAGCCGAACGCGCGCTCCAGTTCGAGCAGCATTGTCGCGAGGATCACCGCCGGAAACGCGAACACGATCATCCCCGCGAAAATGAGCATGGTCCAGGCGAGCATCGGCATGCGGTCGAGCGTCATGCCGGGGGCGCGCGTGCGCAGCACGCCGACGATCAGTTCGATCGCGCCCGCGATGGCGGAGATTTCGATGAAGCCGATGCCGAGCAGCCAGAAATCAGCGCCCAGCCCGGGCGAATACTGCGCGCCGGTCAGCGGCGGATACATGAACCAGCCGCCCGAGGGCGCGACATCGTAGAACAGCGTGCCGAAGAAGATCAGCCCGCCCACGAAATAGACCCAGAACGCAAACGCACTGAGGCGCGGAAACGGCAGGTCGCGCGCGCCGAGCATTTGCGGCAGCAGCAGGATGCCCATCGCCTCGACCACCGGCACGGCGAACAGGAACATCATCACGGTGCCGTGCATCGTGAAGATCTGGTTGTAGGTCTCCGGCGACAGGAATGTATTGCTGGGTACGGCGAGTTGAAGCCGCATCAGCAGCGCAAGAATTCCCGCGAGCAGGAAGAACAGCACCGCCGTGGCAACATAGAAGTAGCCCACAGCGGTGTTGTTGACCGCGGTGACGATCCGCCAGCCCTTCGGCAGTTCCCAGGCGGCCTTGAGCGCTTCGAGTTCGCCACTGGGGCGCGGCAGCTTGTTCGGGTGGCCGGCGAGGCGCGCTTGTGAAGGCTCGCTCATCGCAGGCTCATGAGATAGCCGACCAGTGCCGTCTCATCGGCGGGCGAGAAGATGCGAAATTCCGGCATGCGGTTGCCCGGCTTGAGGTGCTGCCCGTCGCGGATAAAGCGCGCGAGATTGTCGGCCGTGAGCGGCACGGTGTCGATGCCGACGGATCCGCGCGCCGCCAGATGCGTCAGGTCCGGACCGATCGCACCCGCCGCACCGGTGCCGCGCACCGCATGGCAAGTGCCGCAACCGGCCGCCAGAAACAGCGATTGGCCGTGCCGCTCCAGCTCGGTTGCACCGGCAGCCGCCGGACCGGCCTCGCGGGCAAACCATGTATCGTATTCGTCGCGCGGCATCGCGATGACTTTAAAACTCATCAGCGCGTGCGGGCCGCCGCAATATTCGGCGCACTGTCCGCGATAGACGCCGGCACGTTCGGCGGTGAGCCGCAGGCGCGTAATCCTGCCGGGGAGCATGTCGACCTTGCCGCCGAGGCTTGGGACCCAGAAGCTGTGGATCACGTCGGCCGCCCTAAGCGTGAAATCGACCGGCTGCCCGACCGGAATTCGAATCTCGTTGGCGCTCGCGGCCGGCGCCGGACCATCGTAAACGACGCGCCACCACCATTGCTCGCCGGTCACCTCGATGCGCAGGGCATCGTCCGTAGGTCCGGTCTGGGCGCGGGTGAGCCATATACCACCGCCGAGCAGGATCGTGAGCGTGGCAACCGGCAAGGCAAGGCCGAGCCCCATGATGGTGCGCTCGCGGGCGAGCGCCTCACGGATACGCGGTGAGCCGCGCATGGCGAGCCAGATCGCGGTTATGACCAGCGCAAGGATGAGCGAACCGAATCCGAACAATATCCAGGCCAGCGTGGCGATCTGCCCGGCCTGCGGACCGTGCGGCACCAGCACGGATTGAAGGAAGCCGTTCATCGCGGGCCACCGGCACGAGGGTCGCCCGAAGCGTAATAGGCCGCGACGTCTTCGATCTGCCGCTCACTCAGCGCGCGCGCGATTGGCGCCATGATGGCTTCACCCGCCGTGCCTGGCGCGAGGCCATTCTTCCAGAGCCGCAGCCGGTTGAGCAGGTAGCCGAGGTTTTGCCCGGCAAGGCGAGGATAGGTTTTCAAGGCCTCGTTGCCATGGCAGCCGGCGCAGGCCGGGATTCGTGCAGCCGGATCGCCATTCTCCGCGAGCGTGCGGCCACGCGCGATCGCGGATGCGTCCGTTGGTCCCTCCGGAGCCGGCGGCGCCTTGAGAGCCGCATAGTAGTCAGCCACGCGCCTGAAATCGTCGCTGGCAAGGGCGCGCGCGACCGGCTGCATGATTCCGCTGGCGCGCTGCGCACTCGTGTAAGCCTGAAGCGACGCGATGATGAATTCCGCCGGCTGGCCGTGCAGGATCGGGACGAGCGAGCTGGCGGGCCTGCCGTCGCCTGCGCCGTGGCAGCGCGCGCAGGCGCCGACCGCAGGGGCCATCGTCTCGCTCGTCGCCAAGCTCTGGCCGCTCTGCGGCGGCACCGGCAGGCCGCCAAGCGCGAGGTCGCGGTATTGCGCCGCGTCGAGGCGCGGGAGGCGGCGCAGGAAGGCGGCGAGTGCCCACACCTCGTCGTCGCGCTGCTGAGCCGACCAGGCCGGCATGCCGGTGTATTTGATGCCGTGCTTGATGATCCAGAACAGCTCGCGGTCGCGCCAGGTCCGCATGTTGGTCGCAAGATCGGGCGGCGGCGGCAGCATGGCCCGCGCGACCGGGCTGATCGGGATACCCGGAGCGCCGTGACAATAGGCGCAGCCGCTGTGGAAATGCGCAGCGCCAAGCGTCACCAGATCTGCATTGCCGAGCGGCGGGACCTCGATGCCGAGCGCGTGGGTCTTGACCGAATTGCGCATCGCGAATGTCAGCACCCATTCGGTCACCGCCCAGTGCCCGCGGCTGGCCGCGACGGTGTAGAGGCCCGACCACATGAACAGGAAGCCGAGGAGCAGCGCTGCCAGCCCGGCTATCAGGATGAAGCGGATGATGCGCGCGGGCGGGGCGATGCGCATGAGCTAGCCGGCAGGTCGTTGGATCGGCGGCACCGCACGCGACGGCTGGTCGGCGCCGATCAAATGAACCGTCATGACCACGGCCGCAACGAGATAGCTCAGCGGGCACGCCGCGAGCATTAGAAGACCCGCCAGGTGCTGATCGTCGAGCCCGTGCGCGGCATGCGCTGCGGACCCGTAAAGCGCGCGTGGCGCGAACACCAGCAGAGCCGCGAGCAGGCAAAACAGTTTTGCGGTGGCCAGAAGGGCCGGAATAGCCTGCCAGCGGGAGGCACCGGACAGCGAGAACAGCGACATCCAGAACGCTGTCGCAGCCAACAACAAAGCGGCGTGGGATGCGATCATCACCCCCGGCACGTCCGCGCCGAGGCTCTGCACCACCGGCAGATGCCAGCCCCACAGCAGCGCGATCTGGGCAAAGGTCGCAAACCAGAGCAAGGATACGCCCCGCGCGGCGAGCTTCCACCGCGCAAGCCCGACCGCGGCCAGCAACGGTGCCCCGACGTTCATGACGAGGATATGCACGGCCATGTGCCGCGCATGAGGACCAAATTCCATCAGGGCAGCGAGAACAGCGCCGATCCCGAGAACGCTAGAACCGCTCGCGACCAGGGCAAGGACCTGCGGAGACCGAGATTGCATGGCCCTCACGCCTGCAAAGCAGCTGAACCCAAATGCGACGCAATTAAAGTCAACGGTTCCAGCGTGAATTGGTTTCATGCTGGATTGACGTTGGCCGGAGGCGTCGCGGCACGCCGCCGGGGGATGTCAGTTGCCCGGCCACCGGGGACGTAGTCTGGGCCCAGCTTGGCGGCGTGAAGGCGTCAAATCAGGATCGGTGCATTGCCTTTTCTTGGCTCCCGGGGTTCAAACGGCCCACCGGGGAGATGCGGAATTTAAGCTTCATGCGGCTCGCCAGGCGATTTATGGTGGGATTGTACACCCCGCTCAATCGGTCCGGAGGAAGCGCGTTGTGAGCGTCGTGGCAGCCCACCTGTATCGCAGCGGCAAGAAAGTAAAAGCCGTTTCGCTGGACGAGCCGATCGATTGCAAGAAGGGCAAATCCGAATTTGTCTGGATCGGATTGTTCGAACCTTCGGAACAAGAACTCAAACAGCTTGAGAAGAACTATGGGCTTCATCCGCTTGCGATCGAGGATGCGCTCAAAGCGAACCAAATGCCGAAGGTTGACGTGTACGGCGACCAGCTGTTCGTGACGACGCGCACCGCTCATCTCGAGCACGACCGCATCGCCTACGGCGAAACCGCAATTTTTGTCGGGACGAACTTCATCATTTCGGTTCGCCATGGCTCCGCACGGGCGCATAGCGGCCTCCGCGCTCAACTCGAAGCGGCGCCGAGCTTGCTGGGCCATGGCCCAGACTACGTTCTGCATGCCATCCTCGACTTTATCGTTGATGGCTATCTGCCGGTGGTCGAGACGATCGAGGAACGCGTTCTGAACATGGAGCAAAGCGCCCTCGACAGCTTCCTCAGCCGCGCAGAGGTCAAGCGACTCTTCGGGCTGCGCCAGGAACTGATCCGCTTCAAGCGAATCATCGGTCCCATGACGGAGGTCTGCAGCCGCCTCGTACACCTCGAGTCTCCGTGCCTCGACGCCAATGCTCGCCCCTATTTTCAGGACGTCCTGGATCACGTGCGGCGCGTCGAAGCGATGGTGAACTCGTTGCGGGACGTGTTGACGTCGGTCTTTGAGGTGAGCAATTTATTGGAGCAGCAGCGTCAGGGCGTGATCACGCGGCAGCTGGCCGCTTGGGCCGCGATACTGGCCGTACCCACCGCGATCGCCGGGATCTACGGCATGAATTTCGAAAATATGCCCGAGTTGAAGACCCAATACGGCTACTTTGTCGTCGTTGGCATTATCGCCCTGCTTTGCACCGTGCTTTACCTGCGTTTCAAACGCGCTCGATGGCTTTGAGCCGGCGGGAGAAATCGCACCTATCGCCTCAACAAACCAGCCGTGGCGCGATAGGATCGCCCGGTCCTTCGAAGGCGACGTCAATGGCAATTGCGGCTCCCACGCATATCGGTCTCCGCTTCACGGCTGGAGTGGTTTCGGCGATGCTCGCATTTCATGCCGCGCACGCGGCATCGCCCGGGCCAGACCAGGTATCGCTCAGCGAGCAGACGGTGCATTGGAGCACCGTCCAATACGCGACCTCCGAGGATAACGGACTGGTCAGCGGGTCGCCCGACAGGAACACCATCGTCGACCGCACGTTCAAAACCCGCGGGCTCGAGAACCGCTACCTGAAGGTCGTGCTGCTGCCCGAATTTGGCGGGCGCATTCTTTCCATCATCTACAAGCCGACCGGCCACGAACAGCTCTATCGTACCGAAGTGGGCGTGCCCTATGGAATCGGCGCCGGCAATTTCTATTACGACTGGCTGATGGTGTATGGCGGCATCTTCCCCACGTTTCCGGATGCCGAGCACGGCAAGACATGGCCGAAACCGTGGGATTTCAGGATCGTGAAGGAAGGTGCCGGCGAAGTGACGGTGGCGATGTCATTCACGGATAATGTCGTGTATGCGGCGGCACCGGACAAATTCAGGAAGCGTGCGAGCGGCATCGAAGCGACCTACTATGTCACGCTGAAAGCCGGTCGCGCCGCGGTCGATGCGCGACTGGTATTGAAGAACCCGCACGACAAGGCAATCCCGTACGAGTACTGGACCTGCGCGACGCTGGCGCCGGGTTCGGAGCCGAACCATCCCAGGACGACCGGCGGCGCCGAGATCATCGCGCCGATCACAGCCTACCGCACGCCCGCCTGGTCGAAACACTTGTCCGACGGCGACGAGCGTGCGGGGGCGGGCAACAGCCGCTTCGAAAAGCTGCGCTACTTCAAAAATTGGCCGACGATGGGCATCGCCTATGCCGCGCCGGATATGCAGGGCGGCAATTTCTGGGGCGTGATCAACCACGACAATGAAGAGGGGATCATCCGGATCGCCGACAATACGATCACGCGCGGCCTGAAGATGTGGACGTGGGGATTTCCCTCCTTCACGAACGAAACCGACCAACGCCGGGACCCCAACCCGGCGCGGCCCTACATCGAATTATGGGCGGGGGTTTCCGACGAGTTCTTCCACAGCGCCGAGTTTCCGGCGCGGAGCGAAGTGTCCATTGCGGAAACCTACAGTCCGACCGTCGGCATGAGCAATGTGACGCATGCGAACGAAAGCATCCTGATCAATCTTTCGGCCGAGGCGTCCGGCGTCACCCTTCAGTTGTTCAGCATCGAACCGGCGACGCCATTGCGCGTCCTCATGAAACACGGCGACGCTGTCTTGTTCGACGATGCCGTGACAGCCGACCCGAAAAACGGAAATCGCATTTTTGCGTCGTTTCCTGACGCCGGCAGCGCCGAACAGGTCCAACTGACGATCAGGACCGCGGAAGGCAAGGAACTGATCGCGGCCGAAGCGAAGATGAAATGAAGGATTGCCGGCGAGATTGCGCAATCCCAATCAAGCGAAGCCGATCGCCGCTTGCTAAATGAAAATTCATGTCACTGGCTGCAAAGACAATCTGGATGATCGAACGAAATCTCGGCAACGAGCTTTCGCTGTCCGAGATCGCCGACGGATGCGGCGTGTCGAAGTTTCACATGGCGCGCGCATTCGAAGCCCGCGTCGGCATGCCGGTGATGCAATATGTGCGGGCGCGCCGCCTCAGCAACGCGGCTGAGAGGCTGGCCGAAGGTGCTGCCGATATCCTGAGCGTGGCGCTCGACACCGGCTATGCCTCGCATGAGGCGTTCTCACGTGCGTTCAAGGCGCAATTCGATTGCACGCCTGAAGCGGTGCGACGGCACGGAACAACGGAGAATCTGAGCATGATGAAACCCGCAAGCATTCCGAATACGGCGTCAGCCAACGGAAGCATCGAGCCCCGGATCGAAAAACAGGGGCCGTTGACCGTGGTCGGGCTGTCGCGCCAGCAAAGCCTGGCGAACATGCAGGCGATCCCCGGTCAATGGCAGCAGTTCATGACCATGTACGAGGATATCGACAACAAGGCCGAACCTATACCGGTGAGCGTCACCACCGGCATGGATGGCGACGGCAATTTTTCATACCTGACGGGCGTCATCGTGTCGTCCGCAGGCAGCCCGCCAAAGGGCCTCGTTGCCGTGAGCGTGCCCGCGCAGACCTACGCGGTGTTCACACATATCGGACACGTCTCCGAAATCGCGAGAACCTACGCAGCGATCTGGGACCGGTGGGTACCGCAAAGCGGCAAGGTCGTTTCCGACGGACCGTGGCTCGAAAAGCATCTGCCGACATTCAATCCGCGAACCGGTCTCGGCGGCATCGAGATATGGATACCGGTGACGTAAACCGGGCGTTCGCCCCGCGTGATTCCTGCCTCAGCCGGTTTTGACCGGTTTTGCTCCCGGCCGCCGTCTGCTAACGGTAAGCCAGACGACGGCCGAAGCCGGTGTTCAGCAATGGAGGCACGCAAGCAATGATTGAAACGATTGGCATCATCGGGGCAGGAACGATGGGCAACGGTATCGCGCAGGTCTGCGCGGCGGCCGGGCTGCAGGTGACGATGATCGACATCTCGGATGCCGCGGTGGCGCGGGGAATGGCGACGGTCACTGGCAGCCTCGAGCGCCTCGTCAACAAGCAGAAGATGACCGATGCCGACCGCCAAGCCGCGTTGGCGCGCATCACCGCGACGACGGACAATGGCAAGCTTGCCAATTGCGACCTCGTGATCGAAGCGGCGACCGAGCGGGAGGACCTGAAGATCAAGATCCTGAAGGACCTTTGCGCGACGCTGAACCCGCGCGCGATTGTCGCGACCAACACGTCCTCGATCTCGATCACGAAACTGGCGGCCGCGACCGACCGTCCGGACCGCTTCATCGGCATGCACTTCTTCAATCCGGTGCCGCTGATGGCGCTGCTGGAACTGATCCGCGGTCTGCAGACCTCCGACGACACCCACGCCAAGGCCGCCGATTTTGCAAAACGGGTCGGCAAGGTGCCGATCACGGCGAAGAACAGCCCGGGCTTTGCGGTCAACCGCATCCTGTGCCCGATGATCAACGAGGCGATCTTCGCGCTCCAGGAGGGGATCGCGACCGCCGAAGACCTCGACGCCGGCATGAAACTCGGCTGCAACCATCCGATCGGCCCGCTCGCGCTGGCCGACATGATCGGCCTCGACACGATGCTGTCGGTCATGGAAGTCTTCTATGAAGGCTTCAACGATCCGAAATACCGGCCCGCGCCGCTGCTGAAGGAAATGGTCGCCGCCGGCCATCTCGGCCGCAAGACCGGCAAGGGATTTTACAATTACGGCAAGTCCGCTTAAGCGGTTTTCAGCCCCCTAAAAAAGCAGATGGTCCGCTCTGGCGGACCATCACGCGGGAACCGTCGCTGCCAATTCTCCCGGTTTGCGGGAATGTGCATCCCGGCCCCCGGCAATTGTTTCACGTCATGAGCGGCGCCAACTTCGAACTTGGCGCTGGGTATTCCCTTAAGAAAGGAACGCTTCATGACGACCGATCGACGCACATTTCTGGGCGCCGGCCTTGGCGCCACCGCGACAATTGCCTCTTGCACGCATGGATTGATGGGGGCGGCGCAAGCCGATCCCGATCACGCGCAGCTTGCTGGCGATATCAGTTGGGACCCAAGCGTTCGCGCCGCCGCGGCCGGCGATTTCGGCGGCATGATTCACAAACAGCCGCGCGCGGTGTTCAAACCGGCCTCGGCCGCGGATATCGCCCGGCTGATGCAATGGGCCAGGGATCGGGGATTAAAAGTGGCCGCGCGCGGGCAAGGCCATTCGATCTACGGGCGTGCCCTCGCAGAAGACGGCGTCGTGATCGACATGGGTGCGATCGACAAAATCCATCACGTCCAGCCGGACCGCATCGTCGTTGACGCCGGCGCAACCTGGAAAACCGTTTTCGAAGCAACGATGGCGCAAGGGCTCACGCCGCCCGTACTCACCAATTATCTCGGGTTGTCGGTGGGAGGCACGCTGGCGGTCGGCGGAATCGGCCCGATGTCGTCGCGACATGGGATGCAAACCGACCATGTCAGCGAATTCGATGTGGTGACCGGCGATGGACGCGAACTGACCTGCTCGGCCACCTCCAATGCCGATCTCTTCAACGCAGTTCGCGCCGGCCTGGGCCAGTGCGGCGTCGTCACGCGGGCCACGCTGGACCTGGTACGCGCCCCGGAGCGTGTTCGCCGCTATCAGCTTTTCTATCGCGATTTGGCGTCGCTCACGGCCGACCAACGCCGCGCATTGAACGAAGCACGTTTTGACCAGGTGCAAGGAGCAATACTCCCCGGCGGCAGCGGCGGCTGGCAATACCAGCTCGAAGGCGCGGTATTTTACGGCGGCGAAGCGCCTCCCGATGACCGCGCCGTGCTGTCCGCCTTGTCCGACGACCGCAAGCTGGCCATCATCACCGACGTGAGCTACCGGGACGACGCGCTGGCGTTCGCGAAGTTCGAGCAATTGCTGCGGTCCAAGGGCCAGTGGACCAACCCGCAGCCCTGGCTTCTCACCTTCCTGCGTGGCAGCAACGCCGAACAGATTGCCGGCGAGGTGCTCGACGGAATGAGCGCCGCGCATATCGGCCCGTTCGGACGGATGACCTATTATCCGCTGCGCACGAGTGCATTTCGCACCCCGCTGGTTCGCCTCCCGGACGAAGAGATCGTGTTTCCATTCAATCTCATCCGCATCCCGGCGTCCAACGATCCGCTCGCAGCCGGATTGATGGTCGCGCAAAACCGCACACTGTACGATCGCATTCGCAAGGCCGGCGGTGTGCTGTATCCGGTCAGCGCCTTTTCCATGTCGCCCGCCGACTGGCAGGATCATTTCGGCCCGCGCTGGCCGCAGCTTAGCGAAGCCAAGCGGTGCTACGATCCGGCGAACCTGCTGACACCGGGTTACAATCTATTCTGAAGGCTCTTTTGTTTGACGCGTTTTCTTCACGCGAACCGGTATCCATCCCGCATCAAGTGCGGGACAGGCTTTCGCTTGAAAACGCTCTAGAGCAAATCGGCCTTCAAGCCATTTGCCAGGAAGTCCACGAAACGCCGGGTTCGTTCCATCGGCGCCTTCGTGGGAAGCCAGACCAGCTGGATCGGCATGCCCTCGTCTTCGAACTCCGACAGCACGATTTCGAGTACGCCCTGCTCAACCGGCTCCCTGATCTGCCACAGCGGCAGCCGGGCAAGGCCAAGGCCTTCGGTTGCCGCCGCGCGCATCGCAGCCGCGCTGTTGGTGCGAAACCGACCGTTCACCTTTATCGCCTGCTCCCTGCCGCCGATGCGATACGGCCATTGATCGACCGCGTCCGTGCCGGACCGCAGAATGCAGGCGTGGGTGATGAGATCCTTCGGATGCTTCGGCCGGCCACGATCGGCCAGATACGCCGGCGCTGCAAAGGTCACGACCCGCAATGCGTGCAATCGGCGCGCAATCAGCGAATCGTCAGCGGATTCGCCGATACGCACGGCAACATCGAGGCCCTCTGCGAGGAAGTCGACTTGTTCGTCGGACGCCCGCAATTCGATCTCGACATTCGGGTAGAGCATCAAAAATCGGCTGACGATCGGCGCAACATAGCTGGATGCGAACAGCACGGGGGCGCCGACCTTGAGCCGGCCCGACACCTCGCCGCGCGCATTGGCGGCTTCGTTCCGCGCCGCAATGATCTCGGCGACCGCCGGCTTGACCCGTTCGTAGAACACCCGGCCGGGCTCCGTGGGTTCCGAGCGCCGCGTCGTGCGTTTGACGAGCTCGACGCCGACGGCGCGCTCCAGCGCGATCAGCGACCGGTTGAGGGATTGCAATGGACGTCGAAGATGGCGCGAGGCCGCCGCCTGGCTGCCCTGTTCGATGATCGCCAGAAAAGCTTCAAGATCGTCTAACCGTTCCACGTTGGCATCGCTCTTCTCCAACCGGAGAGGTAATTCGCGTTGGCGGTGTGATCGGGTGCTAAAACTCCGCGTGACCCTGCGGATCGACCAGCCGGTTGATCCGCTGCGCGGCAGCAAGCGCGAACCGCACCGTCATCAGCTTGCGGGTCGGCGCGGTCAGGCGATGCTCAGGCGCTTCGCAGTGCAGATGGGCGCCATAGGCGTCCGCGATGATCAGGCCGGTGCCTTCAGGGAAAATCTCGCACGGCAGATCCTGGGTGAAGGCAAAGAACAGCCGGTCGCAATGCATCCGGTAATCCTGCCATTTCTGGTCGGCGCGCAGATCCTCCACCGAGGACTTGATCTCGACGATCCAGATTTCGCTTCTTTCGTTCAGCGCCACCAAATCGGCCCGCCGTCCCGAGGGCAGCGGCAGTTCGCTGATGCAGGAAAAACCCAGCGTTCGCAGCATCCTGGCGGTGCCGCGTGCGATCGCCAGCGCGGTCTCCGACTGGCGGCGGTCCGGCGGCGGTGCGAGGCTGACCTGGCGGGCGGGCGATTCCATGCGCCCTAGCCTATCCGATTCCGGGGCGGTCGCCATCGGGCGGCGGTGCGGAATGCGCCGCAAATTCGTACCCAGCCCGCCTTGATTCGGACCACAGCCCACCGCGAAGCCGAGGGAACTTTGGTTCCGAGGGACGGAACATATGGAGGAGGAGAAACCATGAAGCAACGCTTCAGGTATCAACGCATCACGCTTCGCTCACTGGCATTCGCTCTCGCAACCCTGCCCCTGACCGCCGGCCTGTCACAGGCCCTCGCCAAGCCCGCCGTCGAAGTCGCGTTCGTTCTGGACACCACGGGCTCGATGGGCGGCCTGATCGAAGGCGCCAAGCGCAAGATCTGGTCGATCGCGACCGCGATCGTCGATTCCAATCCCGACGCCGAGATCCGCATGGGCCTCGTCGCCTATCGCGACATCGGCGACGACTACGTGACCAAAAAGGTCGAACTGACGCGCGACATCCAGGATCTCTACGCCAATCTCCTGGAGCTGAAAGCCCGTGGCGGCGGCGACTGGCCCGAAAGCGTCAACGAGGCGCTCGACATCGCAGTCAACAAGCTGCAATGGACCGACGGCGGCGACGTCAGGCGCATTGTGTTCCTGGTCGGCGACGCGCCGCCGCACATGGACTACGCGCAGGACACCAAATATCCGGTGACGCTGAAGGTAGCAAAACAAAAAGACATCATCGTCAACGCGGTGCTCGCCGGCACCGCCGCCGACACCGAACGGGTGTGGCGCGACATCGCCCAGAACGGCAATGGCCGCTTCATTCCGATCCCCCAGGATGGCGGACAGGTTGTCGTGATCGAAACGCCGTTCGACGAGGACATCATCATCCTGCAGCGCGAGATCAACGGCACCGTGATCCCCTACGGACCGCGCGCGATGCAGAAGCGCACCGAAGACAAGACGCAGCAATTGTCGAGGGTGGCGGCAGCCGCACCGTCGCAGGCCTCCGAAATGGCTAGCTATCTCAACAAGCGTTCCAGGGCGACATATGAAGCCGTCACCGGCGACGGCGATCTGGTCGCTGACGTCTCGGCCGGCCGCAGCAGCTTTTCCTCGATCAAGGAGGAAGACCTGCCGGACAATTTGCGCGCGATGAAGCCCGAGCAGCGCGTCGATGAAGTCAACAAGCAGATGAGCCAGCGCAAGGCGCTCAACGACAAACTCGGTGCACTGGTGGCGAAACGCGACAGATACGTCGCCGAAGCGCGCGCCAAGGCGCCAACGAAAGCGTCATCGTTCGACCGCGTCGTCGAGGATACGCTGAAGGCGCAGATCGAGCGCTGACGAAGCCGCGAATACCTGTCGTCGTCCCGGCTCAGGGTCGGGACGACGACAGGCGGCTGTTCCCCTCTAGTACGCAAATCTTTGCGAATCTTTCCCGAATCTTTCTCTTGGCGAGACGCCAAAAATCGGCAATCTGCCGCCATGACCCAGAAAAACCACGACCAAAACCACGACCAAAATCCGAACCAAGGCCAGAGTGAAACTCCGCCGAAAGCCGGCGCGATCATCGTTCCGGTGACGCTGTTCGAACAGAACTGCACCATCATCTGGCACGAGCCCTCGAAGAAAGCCGTGGTGATCGACCCCGGCGGGGACGTGCCGAAAATTCAGGCCGCGATCCAGCAGACCGGGGTTACGGTCGAGAAGATCTGGCTGACGCACGGCCATATCGACCATGTCGGCGGCGCTGCCGAACTGCGCGATGCGCTGGGTGTTAAGATCGAAGGGCCGCACATCGCCGACAAATACCTGCTCGACAATGTCGTCTCGAGCGGCGAGCGGTTCGGCATGACCGGCGTGCGTAATTTCGGGCCCGACCGCTGGCTCGACGAGGGCGATCAGGTCTCGATCGGCGATCTGACCTTCGACATCCTGCATTGCCCCGGCCATTCGCCGGGCAGCGTGGTGTTTTTCAACAAGGAATTGCGCTTCGCCCATGTCGGCGACGTGTTGTTCGCGGGCTCGGTCGGGCGCACCGATCTGCCCGGCGGCAGCCATGCCACGCTGATCAACTCGATCAAGGAAAAGCTGTTGCCGCTCGGCGACGATGTCGGCTTCGTCTGCGGCCACGGCGCCGGCTCCAGCATCGGCCAGGAACGGATGACCAACCCGTTCCTCACCGGCGAGATGTGAGTCGCAACTAGAATCAGATCGGGGTGGCGCGCTCGCTATCTCCCGTCATCCTGAGGTGCGCGCTCTTGCGCGCCTCGAAGGATGAGAAGGGCCCGTGACCCATCCTTCGAGGCTCGCTACGCTCGCACCTCAGGATGACGTCCGGTTCAACAACTTCGCTGATGTTCCGCGAACGACCGCGTGTTATTTCATCAGTCCGGCGGCGGTCAGCGCGCGGGTGATGACGCCGCCGACGTCGATGCCGCGGCGGCGCGGGGCCTGCGGCTTGGCTTGATGCGCCCGTGTGGCCCGCGGCCACAGCACGGTCGCAAGATCCGGCTCCGGCGCGGGCACCGGAACGGTCATCGCGATGGCGCGCTCGCGCGAAACTCCCGTCGGGGCCTTGGCAGGGGTCTTTTGCTCGACCTTGGGCTGGCGAATCCGCTCCGTCAGGCCGAAGAAATTCGCGATGTGGTAGGACGACGAAATTCCCGCCTCGATCAGGAACGCGCCTTCCGCGCCATACGGCTCGTCGTTGCCGGCCACGCCAAGCGGCGTGCCGTGGGCCATGTCGGTGATGGTGTAGGACTCGACGATGGTCTCGCCGTCGGCATTCCACCAGACGTCGCGGGGATGGCCGTCGACTTCGCCTGACGACATCGGCTGATGCGGCAACCCGTGCAGATCGAGCCACTGCTTGACGATCTCGTCGGCGTTGGCCGGGTTGACGGTGCGGTCGGCGCTGCCGTGCCACACCGACACTCTTGGCCACGGACCCTTGTGCGCAGAGGCGTTGCGAACGAGATCGCCAAGTTCGCTCGCGGGGCGTGACGGCGACTGCATCATGCCGCTCAACGCTTCCCGCACGTTGCTGGCAATGCCGAAAGGAAGACCGGCGATGATGGCGCCGCCTGCGAACACTTCGGGGTAGGTCGCGAGCATCACCGAGGTCATGGCGCCACCGGCGGAGAGCCCGGTCACATAGATGCGGCGTGAGTCGATATTGTGATCGCCGACCATGCGCGCGATCATCTGCCGGATCGAATCGGCTTCGCCGCCATCGCGCACAATGTCTTCCGGATTGAACCAGTTGAAACAGGTGTTGGCGTTGTTCGAAGCCTGTTGCTCGGGCATCAGCAACGCAAAGCCGTAGCGCGTCGCCAGCGTCGACCAGCCGGTGCCGAGATCGTAGCCGGCCGCGGTCTGGCCGCAGCCATGCAGCACGACAACCAGCGCCGGCGCAGGCGAGAGGTGCTCTGGTACGAACGAGAACATCCGAAGCGCGCCGGGATTCGAGCCGAAATCGTTAATTTCCACCAGCGGGCTGGGTGCACCGCCCCGGCCATACCCAGCCAAGCCATTGAAGGCGTTGAGCTTCGAAAAATGGCGCAGGAATTCGACGTTCTTGACGAGGGACAAACTGCAGCTCCTGGGGATGATCGCTCTGACAACGACACATCAACCAGATAGTTGCTGCAGTGCAAAATAAAAAGACCGTGCACTGTCATTTCGCAGAAGTGAATTTTCGTTATCGACGTTAATTTGTCATCGGGCAGTCGCGCGCCGCATCCATGTCAGGAATGCGGCACATGCCATGATCGACACTGCGAACAGCGCGCACGCGGCGAGCAGCGCCAAGCGCGACGAGGCTGCCGCCTCGATCGCAAAGAACACCGCGCCGATGACGGCGACGCCCGCGGCATTGGCGATCTGCGCTGTGGTGCCGTACATGCCGGAGCCTGCGCCGGCGCTCGCGGGCTTGACGGTTGAGAGTACCGAACTCGACAACGGCGCCATCACCAGTCCCTGGCCGTAGCCGTAGATCGTCAACACCAATGCCAGCAGGATAGCGGACGGCGCACTGGTCCATTCGATAACAGCCACCAGCGCCGCGAGACCTGCGATCTGCACGGCACAGCCTTCGATCAGCACCAGCGTACCCCGATGCTTTGCGCGCACGCCGCCGTGGCGCGAAGCGATCACGAACGTCAGTGCCAGCGGAAGGAAGACCAGTCCGGCCTGCAGCGGCGGAATATGCAGCGCCTTCTGCATGAACATCGTCATGACCAGATAAAACGACAGATTGGCAAGGAAGAAACAGAACACCGCTGACAACCCGCGCATGAACGCCTGGTCCGACAACAGCGAAAGATCGATCAGCGGCATGCCGCCGCGGCGCGCGACGGAGCGTTCCAGCCGCAGGAAGCCGGCGATGACGATCACGCCGATGGCCATCACCAGCCACACCCAGATGGACCAGTGCAGATCGTGACCGAACAGCAGCGGGCCGATCAGGCACAACAAGCCTGCGAACAGCACAATGGCGCCAGGAATATCCAGCCGCGTGCCGGCGCGCCGCGGCGCCATCGGCATCAGCTTCGCTGCAGCGGCGATGATGATGACGCCGAACGGCACGTTGACGAAAAACACCGCGCGCCAGCCCCATCCTCCAAGGTCTGATGTCACCAGGATGCCGCCGAGCAGGAAGCCGGCCGCCCCGGCCAGACCCAGCACGATTCCGTAGATGCCAAAGGCGCGGCCACGCGCGCCATCGGCAAACAGCAGATGAATGGTGGCGAGCACCTGCGGCACCATCAGCGCCGCGGTCGCGCCCTGCGCCAGCCGCGCCAGGATGAGTTCGGGGCCGGACTGCGCCAGTCCGCACCACAGCGAGGTGACGGTGAAGCCGAACACGCCTGCGATGAACACGTTGCGCGTGCCATGGATATCGCCGAGCCGGCCGCCGGTGACCACCAGCGTGGCATAGGCGATCAGATAGACCGCGATGACGGCCTCGATCTGGGCTGCGCTTGCCTGCAGCTCGGCTGCAATGGTCGGGATCGCGACGTTGACGATGAAGGCGTCGACCCCGAACATGAATTGCGCGGACACCACGATCGCCAGCACCCACCAGCGGCGCGAGGAATCGACGCGGTTTTTGACGATCTGGTGCATGTTGCGCGGCCTTGTCCGAAATCCGTTGCACGCAACCGTTACAAGTTTCGATCATCCCGGCGATTACCCCTGAGGTAAGAGTCCCGGAATTTGGCCCGATTGCTGCATGGCAATCTGGCTTCCTGCATTTTTTTCAAAGCGTTTATGCGCCCGGGGCAGCCTTGATGTACGACTATGACATGCTGGTGATCGGGTCCGGCCCTTCCGGGCGCCGCGCCGCCGTGCAATTCGCCAAGCTCGGCAAGTCGGTGCTGGTGGTCGAGAAAGGCCGCCGGGTCGGCGGCGTTTCCGTCCACACCGGCACCATCCCCTCCAAAACCCTGCGCGAAACCGTGCTCAATCTGTCCGGCTGGCGCGAGCGCGGCTTTTACGGGCGCTCCTACCGGGTCAAGCAGGACATCGCCGCCGAGGATTTGATCGTGCGGCTGCAGAAGACGCTCGATCACGAAGTCGAAGTGCTCGAACATCAGTTCAGCCGCAATCTGGTGCGCACCGCGGCCGGCGAAGGCCGCTTTGTCGGCCCGCATCAGATCGAGGTGACGGCGGCGAATGGCGAGACCCGCATCGTGTCCGCCGCCCACATCCTGATCGCCTGCGGCACGCGGCCGTTCCGCCCCGATTACGTGCCGTTCGACAGCAAGACGGTGTTCGACTCCGATGAAATCATCGACCTGCCGAAGCTGCCGCGCAGCCTCGCCGTGGTCGGCGCCGGGGTGATCGGGGTCGAATATGCCACCATCTTCTCCGCGCTCGACGTTGCCGTGACCTTGATCGAACCACGGTCGACATTTCTCGATTTCATCGACAAGGAACTGATCGAAGAATTCATGCACGAGCTGCGCGACCGCAATGTCGCGCTGCGGCTCGGCTCGGCGGTGAACTCGATCGAGCGCAGCACAGGCGGCGGTATCCAGACCAAACTCGCCGATGGCCGCGTCGTGATGTCGGAGATGCTGCTGTTCGCGGCGGGACGCGTCGGCGCCACCGACCGGCTCAACCTCGGCCTGGCCGGGATCGAGGTCGATCACCGCGGCCGCATCACGGTCGATCCGCTGACGCTGCAAACCTGCGTGCCGCATATCTACGCCGCCGGCGACGTGATCGGATTTCCGAGCCTTGCCTCGACCTCGATGGAGCAAGGCCGCGTCGCCGCCTGCCACGCGCTCGGCATGGAGCCGTTGGCGCCGCCGGAATTCTTTCCCTACGGCATCTATTCGGTACCGGAGATCTCGACCACCGGGCTGACGGAAGAAGAGGTGCGGACCCGCGGCATCCCCTATGAGGTCGGCGTCGCGCGCTTCCGCGAGACCTCGCGCGGCCACATCATGGGGCTGAACAGCGGCATGATGAAGATGATCTTCTCGACCAAGACCCGCCGCCTGCTCGGCGTGCACATCCTCGGCGAAGGCGCCACCGAACTGATCCACATCGGCCAGGCCGTGCTCAACCTCAAAGGCACGATCGACTATTTCATCCAGAACACGTTCAACTATCCGACCCTGGCGGAAGCCTACAAGATTGCCGGGCTCGATGCGTGGAACAGGATGACAAGGTAGATACGAAACAACTCCCCTCGTCATTGCCTGCGACAAACGCGAAGCGTTTGCGCAAGGGAGCCAACGGGTCGCGCGAATGCGCGCCCGATGACAGGCTCCGCGACGAAGCAATCCACTCTTTCTTTGTGCGGCGCTATGGATTGCTTCGCTGCGCTCGCAATGACGGCCTCGGCTTCCGTCATGGCCACGTTCACCTAACAGGTGAGGGCAGCATGTATCCGCCGCCCGCGCGGCAACGCGCCGCTGCGGGCGGCGAACGATCAGTATCGCGCGACGATCGGCTGAGCCGAATCGAACTTGTAGGAGACACCGGCGCGAACCACGTCGATGGTCTGCCGGCCCCGGCGCTCCGCAAAAGGCACGGCACCCGGCACCGTCGATGTGAACGTCCTGGCGTTCTCATACTTGCCGAAGTCGTAGTGCAGGTATTCGACCCGCCCGACCCAGTTCGGCCCAAACGGCATCCATTCCGCACCGGCGCCGATCACCGCCCCGAAGCGGTCCGAAGGCGAGGTTGCCGTCTCCGTTTGGGTGAGTGCTCCCGGGCCGATTTGGGCGATGATGCGGGATCGCTCCAGCCGCTCCCACGCCAAACCGCCAGTCGTATAGAGCAGGAAATTCTCTGCCGGCAGCCAGCCGAGACGCGCCCGCGCCGTGGCCAGATATTTCACATCGTCCGACAGCGTGATGGTTTGCGTGCCGCCACCAAAGATGTTGATGGTTGGCGTCGAGGTCCCCTTGATATCGCCAAGGCTGAAATCGATCTCCAGGCCGGTCACCACGCGGCCATACTGCCAGTTGTTGCCGGCATGACCGCCCGCGAGCGGGCCGCGTGACTTGATGCCGCCGGTCGGCGTGTCGCCAATAATCTGCTGGTTGAAGTCATTGTCCTTCCAGCCATAGCCGCCATGGGCGCCGAGATAGAAACCGGCCCAGGTCGACGACGGCGCGATAGCGGGCGCTTTGGCATAACGCACCGGCGCCACCGCGGCCGGTTCGCCGAACTTGTAAGACAAGCCTGCGCGCAGAACGTCGATGCCGTGGTTACCGGCCGTCGAGACGGAGCTGACACCGGCGGCGGTCTCGACCGCCGCGCCCTGAACCGTGCCGAAACCGTAATGCAGATATTCGAGCCGGCCGATCCAGTTGCCGCCCGGCAACATCGCCTCGATGCCGGCGCCGGCGACCCAGCCGAAACGGTCGACCGCCGAGGCGCCCACGCTGGTGGTCACGCCCGCTACCGGCGCTGTCGAACGGGTAAACGTTCGATCGAGCCGCTCCCAGCCGAGGCCGGCGGTGCCGTAGAGCAATAAATTGTCGGTCGGCAGCCAACCCAGCCGCGCGCGGATCGAGCCGAGCGCTTCAACCTTGTTGGCCCAAATGGTCGTCACCGTGCCCGGCACCGGCAGGAAGTAATTGACCTGCGTCGAGCCCTTGATGTCGGCGGCGCTGAAGTCGAGTTCGAAACCGGTCACGGTGCGGCCGAATTGCCAGTTGTAACCGGCATGGCCGCCATAAACCCCACCCTTCAGTTTGGGACCGCCGATTTGCACGGGCGGGACTTCGTTTTCATTCTGGGAGAAATTGTTTTCACCCCAGCCATAACCGCCGTGGGCGCCGAGATAGAAACCGGCCCAGCCTGAAGCCGCCGCGACAGCAGGAGCTTTCGCGTACCTCGCTTGAGTAGCGACGCCGGGGTCAGCGAATTTGTAGGATAGCGCCGCGCGCACCGTGTCGATGGTCTGCCGGCCGGCATGGTCGGAGAAAGATCCATTCGGCACGCTCGAGATACGGCTCGCCGTTTGCGCGACGGTGCCGAAATCGTAATGCAGATATTCAAGACGTCCGATCCAGCTCGAACCGAACAACATCGTCTCGACGCCGACGCCCGCGACCCAGCCGAACCGATCGGATGGCGCGTTGCTGAGCGCGGTGACATTGAGCGGCGGGCCGATCGACGTGTTTCGTCCCTCGTCGACGCGCTCCCATGCCGCGCCTGCGGTGCCGTAGAGTAGAAAATTTTCCGTCGGCAGCCAACCCAGCCGGCCCCGCGCGGTCCCGAGATATTTCACGCGATCGAATCGGCTGCTCGAAAGCGTTCCCAGCCCTGGAAATTCCTGCGAGGCGGTCGCCGAACTGCCGCGGATGTCGGCGGCGCTGAAGTCGATTTCGAATCCGGTCACCGCGCGGCCAAATTGCCAGTTGTAGCCGGCCTGGGCGCCATAAAGCCCGCCTTGCGACCTGAAGCCCTGAACGGCCGCGTAGGGCGGCAAAGGGAAGAGCGTCTGGCTGAAATTGTTGTCACCCCAGCCATAACCGCCGTGCACGCCGAGATAGAAACCGGCCCAGCCGGGCGCGACGACCGGCGGCATCGGGGCCGCAGCCGGCAGATCGGCCGCCGACGCGGCGGCGCCCAGCACCATCCATGATGACGTCACGAGAATCGATTTGCGGAGCATCGGGTCTGGGCCTTTCATGGCGACCCCCGATCGACCTCGGGGAACATCGGCACCATACCCGGAGCCCGGTTCCAATCTGTAAAAATTACGGACTTTTTGACCTTTTCCGGTGCACTTGTGGTTTGCATGGTACATTCCGCAAATTATACGGATGTTTGGCCGTCAAGGTCGTACTTTGCCCTTGCGCGCGGTCCGCGATCGGTCAGATTCCGGAAGACTTGCGAACCCCCGAACCCCAGCGACTTTCCGGTGAAGCCTCATGCCCAGAATTGACGACACGGATCGGCAACTGTTGATGCTTCTCCAGGAAGACGATCGGCAACCGCTGGCTGTGCTCAGCGAGAAGACCGGCATTGCCGTCTCGACCATCAACGATCGCATCAAGCGGCTGGTCCGAAGTGGAATGATCTCGGGCTTTCACGCGCGGATCGCACCCGAAGCGCTGGGCCTGAATTTGCTCGCCTTCATCATGGTGAGCTGGAGCAACCCGAAGGTCGAGGCGGAATTTCTGGAACGCGCGAAAGCCTCTGCCGACGTGCTGGAATGCCACCACATCACCGGCGCCTGGAATTATCTCTTGAAGGTTCGCGTCGGCACCACGCGCGATCTCGAACGATTTCTTACCGAAACCATCAAAGCGGTGGACGGTGTGGAGCGCACCGAAACGCTGATTACGCTGTCCACCAAGAAGGAGACCTGGAAGGTCAACCCACCGGCCGGGACGGATCTGTCTTGATGGCAGACGCCGCGCTGAGAACGCGTGTCCTGGAATGTGCGCGCCAGACCGATGTCTGACGAAGGCGTGAGAGAAGATCCCGGCTCGACCGCCACATATGCATCGAGTTTCGTAAAACGAACCTAAGTCGCCCATCGTTATCAGAGGCAGCATAACAATGGTGCGGCGGCTACTCGCACAAAAGCAGCCGATCTCATACCGGTCTGTTTAGCGAAAATAAGCCCAAACCATCGCGCAGTTCATCGAGGGTCGACTGAGTTATTGCGCGCGCTTTGGCCGTGCCGGAACGCAGCACATCGAGCACGTAACCGAGATCATGAGACACGGCGTCGCGACGTTCGCGAATCGGTCTCAGCAGCTCTTGCAATACGTCTTCCAGGCGGCGCTTGACCGTCACGTCGCCAAGCCCTCCGCGCCGATACCGTTCCTTCAATTCATTGACGGCGGCGCGGTCGGTGTCGAACGCATCAAGGTAGGTAAAGACAACATTGCCTTCAACGAGCCCGGGATCGGATGCGCGCAAATGGCTTGGATCTGTGTACATACGATTTACAAAAGCGCTGATCTCGCTCGGCGAGGCTGAAAGCGAAATCGCATTACCCTGCGATTTGCTCATTTTCGCTTTTCCATCGGTGCCAGGAAGCCGTCCCGCTGCAGGAATGAGCGCCTTTGCTTCCACCAATAGCTCACGACCGACCTGCCGATTGATCCGACGAACGATTTCGTTGGTCTGCTCGATCATCGGAGCCTGATCCAATCCCACCGGCACGACGGTTGCCCTGAATGCAGTGATGTCTGCGGCCTGCGCCACCGGATAGCACAGGAAGCCCGCGGGAATATCCCGCTCAAAGCCCCGTATCTGAATTTCATCCTTGATCGTCGGATTGCGCTCCAATCGAGCCACGGAAACAAAATTGAGATAGAGCTGTGCAAGTTCGGCGAGCGCGGGCAGTGCGGATTGCACACAAATCGTCGTTTCCATCGGATCGATGCCGACGGCCAAATAATCAAGGGCCACCTCGATCACATTGCTGCGCACCTTTTCGGGATCGCCGATATTGTCCGTCAAGGCCTGTGCGTCGGCCAGCAAGATGAACTGTTGATGCGTCCGTTGAAGCGCAACCCGATTTCTCAGGGAGCCTGCAAAGTGGCCAAGGTGAAGGGGACCCGTGGTGCGATCCCCGGTGAGGATGATTGGCCGCGCAGTCTCGGCAAGCATAGGGCTTCTCCTGGTTGGAGCCGCCGCGATTTGGAGACTTGTCGGAAGACGACCTTGGCTCACCGAATCACGGCGGCGAAGGTCGTTGAAAATAGTAACGCCATGCCGCTCCTTAAGAGGAGCGCCACCAAAGTGCTTTGAGCGGAATGCATTTGGACGTCATATTGCCGAGCATGCCATTGATGGCTACGTCCGGCAAGACGATACCTGGTCGCGCGTCGACGGCGGGCTCGACGATCAGGACCGTATCGCCGGCGACGAAGGTCAGCGCACCGTCGACGCCAACAGGCGCGATGTCGACGCCAACAGGCGCGACGTCGATCTTAACCGCCTCACCGTAAGGCAATCCCAGCGCCTCGTAGTCCCCTGCGGTGAATGGGCATAATTCCGGGCGACGGCATGTCAGCCAAACCTGCGCGACAACCATGCGCTGGTGGCGGGCTTGGAGGATTGCCTTGCCCTGCCCCACCCCGTAGTTTGCGGCCCAGCATTTCTCAAGAACAATAAATCCGGAGAGAAACCCCCATGACGCGCCTTAAATTTGGTGCCTTTCTCGCCCCGCATCATCCGATCGGCGAGAATCCGCTGCTGCAATTCCGCCGCGACCTCGATTTCGTCGAGCAGATCGACACGCTCGGCTTCGACGAGTTCTGGTGCGGCGAGCACCATTCCTCGGGCTGGGAAATGATCGCCTCGCCTGAAATGTTCCTGGCCGCCGCGGGCGAGCGCACCAAGCGCATCAAGCTCGGCACCGGCGTGGTGTCGCTGCCGTATCACCATCCCTACAATGTCGCACAACGCATGGTGCAACTCGACTGGATGACCGGCGGCCGCGCCATCTTCGGCTCCGGCCCGGGTGCGCTGGCCTCCGACGCGCACACGCTCGGCATCGATCCGATGACGCAGCGCGACCGCCAGGACGAAGCGATTGCGATCATCCGCCGGCTGTTCAAGGGCGAGCGCGTTACCGCCAAGAGCGACTGGTTCACGATGAACGACGCCGCGCTGCAATTGCTGCCGCTGCAGGAAGACATGCCGTTCGTGGTGGCGTCGCAGATTTCGCCCTCGGGCATGACGCTGGCAGGCAAATACGGCATCGGCATCATTTCGCTGGGGTCGATGTCGACGCAGGGCCTGATGGCGCTGCCGACGCAATGGGGTTTTGCGGAAGACGCCGCGAAGAAGGCCGGCACCACAGTGAGCCGGAGCGACTGGCGAGTGCTGCTCTCCTGGCACATCGCGGAAACCCGCGAACAGGCCTATCGCGAGGCCGGCGCCGGGCTGATGAAGTGGCACAACGAATATAATGTCGGCACGCTGCAGCGGCCGGGCCTCGAGCCGTTCACCTCGCCCGAAGATGCGCTCGAAAAGACCGCGGGCGGCGAGGCCGCCGCCTCCACCATCGGCACGCCCGACGACCTGATCAAGACCATCAAGAATCTGATGGCGGTTTCCGGCGGCGTCGGAACCATCGTCGGTTTCGTGCACGACTGGGCCAATCCGGAAAATACCCGCCGCAGCTGGGACATGGTGGCGCGCTATGTGATCCCGGAGATCAACGGCTATGTCAAAGGACTGCGCGAGTCGCAGAAATTCCTGGTCGAAAACCGCGCGGTGTTCGAGCGCGCAGGGCAAGCCGTGATGGCCAAGATCATGGAAAACGAAAAGGCCGCCGCGGCCCTCGCGGTCACCGGCCCCGGGCGGGTCGCGATCCCCACCATCAACGCGCCGGACCTGCAGCAGGAAGCCGCCAAGCGCAAGGCGTGAGGCGTAAGGCGAGCCGTGCGGCGCGGATGCTGTCCGCGCCGCCGCCTCAAGCGCCCGAACCGATATCGGGCGCTTCATTTCCGAATTTTCTACTCCGCGTAACTGCGATCCCATATACTGGGCCAGAGCCGAACCGGAGCACTCGCCATGTCGATGCAGCATGTGGCTTCCCCCGCGATCACCCTCACGCCGCCGAAACGTAGTTCACTCAGGCACATACCGGGCGACGAAGGCTGGCCGCTGATCGGCAAGACGCTTGAGGTGCTCGCCGACCCCAAGGGGCAGGTCGAGCGGATGCATGCCAGATATGGCCCGGTCTATCGCAGCCATGTGTTCGGCGAGACCAGCATCAATTTGCTCGGACCCGAGGCCAACGAACTGTTGCTGTTCGACCAGGCCAAGCAATTTTCTTCGACCCACGGCTGGGGCATGATCCTCGGCCGGCTGTTCCCGCGCGGCCTGATGCTGCTCGATTTCGAGGAGCATCGTTTGCACCGGCGCGCGCTGTCGGTCGCCTTCAAATCCGGTCCGATGAAATCCTACCTCACCGATCTCGACCGCGGCATTGCCGCGCGCGTCCAGCAGTGGAAGGCGCAACCCGGCGAGATGCTGGTCTATCCCGCGATGAAGCAGCTCACGCTCGATCTGGCGGCAACATCGTTTCTCGGCGCCGACATCGGTCCGGAGGTGGACGAGATCACGCGCGCCTTCGTCGACATGGTGGCGGCCGCCGTGGCACCGATCCGATACCCGCTGCCGTTCACGCAGATGGGCCGTGGCGTCGCGGGGCGCAAGCGGATCGTTGCCTACTTCTCCGAGCAAATTCCGATCCGCCGCGCGCGGGGCGGCGGCGACGATTTGTTCTCGCAGCTTTGCCAGGCCACCCATGAGGACGGCGCGCTGCTGTCGACGCAGGACGTCATCGACCATATGAGTTTCCTGATGATGGCGGCGCATGACACGCTGACATCGTCGTTAACCTCCTTCGTCGGCGAGCTTGCCGCGCATCCGGAATGGCAGGCGCGGCTGCGCGAAGAAGTCAAAGGGCTTGGCATCGAAGCCAACGATCCCTCCAGCATCGACAATCTCGAAAAAATGCCGCTGTCGGAAATGGCGTTCAAGGAGGCGTTGCGGCTGAAGCCGCCGGTGCCCTCGATGCCGCGCCGCGCGGTGCGCGATTTCACCTTCAAGGGCTATGCGATCCCGGCCGGCACCCTGGTCGGCGTCAATCCGCTGTTCACGCACCACATGGCCGAGATCTGGCCCGATCCGGATAAATTCGATCCGATGCGTTTTACCGACGAGGCGCAGCGCAACCGCCATCGCTTTGCCTGGGTGCCGTTCGGCGGCGGCGCGCATATGTGCCTCGGGCTGCATTTTGCCTACATGCAGGCGAAATGTTTTTCGCGGCATTTCCTGCAGAATCTCAGCGTCTCGCTGGAGCCCGGCTACAAGCCGGACTGGCAGATGTGGCCGATCCCGAAACCGCGGGACGGATTGAAGGTCGTGCTGAAGGCGGTCTAACCAACCGCGTAGGTGGGCAAAGCGAAGCGTGCCCACCAATTTTCCAGGCGACTTGTCGGAAAGATGGTGGGCACGGCGCGAAGTGCGCCTTTGCCCACCCTACGGTTCTGCCGCTAATCCACGAACGTGGTGAGCTGCGCGCCCTCATCGGCCACGAATACCGCTATCAATTCCGCGGGCTCGGTGTTGCTGGCATTGGCCGAGATCAGGTGCACGGCACCTGGCGGCTCGAAGAACGATTGCCCCACCTTGAACGTCTCGACCGCGCCGCCCGCGAGCTGCGAGCGGATTTCACCCTTGGTGACATAGGCGGTGACGGAGCCGCCGTGCCGGTGCGCGCGGGTAAACCCGCCGGGACCGTAGAATACGCGTACGATCGTCACCCGCTTGCCCGGCACGTTCGGCAGCGCATAGGAGCCGATCGGCTCGACGGTATCGAGCGTCGAGCCCGAAGGCGCGCTGGTCGCGCATAACGGCTCGATGATCGCCGCGATCGCGTCCATCGTGGACGGCAGCGTCTTGCCGATCACGAGGGCGCAGGCGAGGCCGGCGATCATGGCGAGATAAAACGGACGACCTTGCGGGCTAGCGGGTAACAAGCCAAGTGTTGCGGACATTCTTGTCTCTCCTTCCCAGTCTATCTGACGAATTGCGAGCCATCCGGTCTCGCAATGACGGTCGAGTTACCTATCCCTGATCGAACGCCTTGCGCAGCGCGACATAACCCTGCTGCTGCTGGGTCCAGTTGCGGCCGCCGGTGATCGCGCCGTCGACGACGAGGTCGTGGCCGTTGATGAAGGAGGATTCGTCACTGGCGAGGAACACCGCGGAGTGCGCGATGTCCTCGGGGAGGCCGGCACGCGGGATCGGCTGCGCGGTCTTGTAGACCTCTCGCATCACACTCGGGGTCTTTTCGGCGGCTTCCACCGAGAGGCCCAGCGCCTTGCCGAAGATGCCGGTCGCGATCGCGCCCGGCGAGATCGAGTTGACGCGGATGTTGGATTCGCCGAGCTCCATCGCCGTGCATTTGGTGAGATGGATGACGGCGGCCTTGGCCGCACCGTAGACCATCGACGACGAGAAGCCGGCCAGCCTGCCTGCGATACTGCCATTGTTGATGATGCTGCCGGAGCCCTGTTTGCGCATCTGGGGCGCTGCGTGCTTCATGCCGAGCATCACGCTGCGCACCAGCGTCGCCATGGCCGCATCGAAGCGATCGACCTCGAGGCCTTCAATGCCGCCGGTCTGGGCCGGGCCGCCGGCGTTGTTGAACAGACAGTCGATCCTGCCGAATTTCTCAACCGAAAGCGCGATCAGCGCTTTCATCTGCTCCTCGACCGTGACATCGGTCTGGCGAAAGATGCAGGCAGCGCCGAGCTTTTTGGCCAGCGCCTCGCCCTCCGGCGCGCGGCGCCCGGCGATGACGACCTTCGCGCCTTCTGCGACGAAAATCTCCGCGGTATGCAGCCCTATGCCGCTGGTCGCGCCTGTGATCACCGCGACCTTGCCGTTCAGCCGTCCCATTTCATGATCCCCTTTGAAACCTGTTGAAGCCTAGTTGATGATCGCGGACTGGACCATGGTCCGGAATTGATTGCGCAGCATGACGCGGACGCCGTCGTCGACCTGCACCATGTAGATCGCGATCAACTGCTCCTTGGGATCGATCCAGAACAGCGTGCCGGCGTTGCCGGCCCAGCCATATTCGCCGAGCGAGCCCGGCAAGCCGGCATCCCCGACGCTGGTACGGACCTCGAAGCCAAGGCCAAAACCCAGCCCCGGCGGCCGGCCCGGCCGTGCCAAAGTATGATCCGCCGTCATGAACTCGATAGTCTTGTTGCCGAGCAGGCGCTTGCCGGCGAATTCGCCGCTATCGGCGAGCATGATCGCAAACCGAAGGTAGTCGTCGATCGTGCTGGCGAGGCCGGCGCCGCCAGATTCGAAACGGGGCTTTTGCGCCACGTCGAAGCGCGGCGTCATCGGCGGCGCTTCCGGCATTTGCCAGGGCTGCGCGGCGCGATTGAGCTTGTCGGCCGGCACGGAGAAGCCCGTGTCGGTCATGCCGAGCGGCGTCAGAACGCGCTCGTTCAGGAATTCGCCCAGCGTCTTGCCCGAGACGACTTCGACCACGCGCCCCAGCACGTCGGTCGACACGCCATATTCCCAGCGCTCGCCCGGCGAGAATCGCAGCGGCAGCTTCGACAGCTTCGCGACCAGTTCTTCATTGCTGGTATCACGGTTGCCGATCCTGGCCTCGACATAGGCCGCATTGATCAGCGATTTGCCGCGCGTGCCGTAGATCAGCCCGGAGGTGTGCCGCAACAGGTCCTGCACCGTCATCTCGCGGGCGGGGTCGGTCAATTGCAGCGTCGGTTTGCCGTCCTCGATGGTCTCTTTGCCCACCTTCATGCGGCCCATTTCCGGCAGATATTTCGAGACGGGATCGCTGACCTGCATCTTTCCCTCCTCGACCAGCATCATGGCCGCCACCGAGACGATCGGCTTGGTCATGGAATAGATGCGGAAGATCGAGTCCGGCCGCATCGGGTCCTTTGCCGCGCGGTCGCGGAAGCCCATGGTCTTGTGCCAGGCGATCTTGCCGCGCCGCGCCACCAGCATCACGGCGCCCGGCACCAGCCCGGTTTCGACGTATTTCTGGGTCACCGCCTCGATGCGCGCGAGCTGGCTGGAGGAAAGGCCGACCTCTTCGGGCGTCATAGCCACGGGGAGCACCGGGTCCGCCCAGCTGCTGGCCGTGGCTGCAAGGACCAAGAGAGCTGATGCGCCTAACGCGTGAATGAGACGGTTCATCCAATCCTCCCGTTTTTGTTGACGGCAATATTCCCGCCCTCCGGGAACAACGCAAGCGAGCTGATCGCGCGCAGATCAGCACGGCAGGACCGACTGGTCGTCGCCGACGACCACGAAATCCCCCGATTTCCGGTATGCTCGGCCTTATTTTGGATTCGCTGATCACGTGAAGTGACATCACCGATGACGAAATTGATCGACGAGTTCAGGCGCGGCTGGCAGGGGATTTCCCAGCCCTCACCGCCATTCAGCGCCGGCTTTGCGGTCTGTTGCCTGGTTTTGGCGACCCTGGCGCGGTGGGGATTGGCCCAGATCCGCCCGGACGTGTTCTTCACGCCGTATTTTCCGGCGGTGTTCTTTGCCACCGCCCTCGGCGGTTACCGGATCGGGACCGCAACGGCGCTGGCCGGCGGCGCGCTTGGCGTCGCCATCGATTTCGGCGGCACCGCGGCCGATTCCGCGCGCCTGGCGCTGCTGCTGATTTTCTGGGCCGCCTGCGGCCTCACGATATGGGGCGTCGAGCACTACCGGACGATCGTCGTGCAACAACGGCAGATCGCCAGACGCCTGATCGAAGAGGAAGAATATCGCAAACTGATCGTCGACGAACTGCAACACCGGCTGAAGAACAAGACATCGACGATTCACGCGGTTCTGCACCAGGTCTTGCATGAAGAACCGCAGGCCTGGAACAGCATCGATCACCGGATCCGCGCGCTGTCGGCGACCGACGATCTGATCGCACGGGTCGATGGCAGCGGTTGCGATATCAAGGATTTGCTGCGCTCCGAACTTGGACCTTACGGCCATGTCCGGTTCAACCTGAACGGCGATCCGCTGTTTCTCCCGGCCAAGCTGGCGGTCAGCCTGGCGCTGATCTTCCACGAATTGGCCACCAATGCCGGGAAATACGGCGCGTTTTCCGCCGCGAACGGCATGTTGCAGGTGTCCTGGTCGGTGTCGGACGACAATCTCAACTTAGCTTGGCTCAAGATCACTTGGGACGAAACCGAAGGGCCCGCGGTTGAAAATGTCGGAGCCCCCGGCTTCGGGACCAAGCTGTTGCAATCGGCACTGCGCTCGTTCGACGGCACGACCGAAGTCAGTTTCCTGAAGACCGGCGTTCATTGCACGATGCAATGCCGTATCCCCGCCAGTTGAACGCGGGTACGCCATCCAAGCGCGCAAATCGCAATTGCCCGCGGCCGGAATTGACAATCTGTTAATGACGATTGCGGCCGTGCGGACCGAACGTGTCGACTTGTAGGAGTGTCACGGCTTTTCGCAGTTCCACTTAACCAAAACTACAAGAGACTTTGGCAAGCTTCGGCGGCCATGCACAGTCCCCATAAACATGACCTTCAGCCCGCCGCGATCGAGGCCGGTAACGAGGGCGCTTTTGATAACGAATTGAACATTCTGCGGGATGTCCTCAGATTGCTCCCGAGCGGCGTGACGGTTCAGGACGAGCAGGGCGAGTTCCTGCTGATGAACGAGGCGGCCGCGGCGTTACTTCAGATGGCCGCGGCAGCGCCTGCGCCCTCGCAATTGAGCGATCGCCAGGAGACCTGCCTCGAACTGCTCCGCGGCGGCCGCGCGGCCACGCTGGAAGAGGCCGTGACCTCCGGTCCGTCGAGGCAGGTATTTCTCACCTCACACCGGCCGATCCAGATCGCCGGACGCAATTTGCTGCTCTCGAGTTCGACCGACATTACCGAACAAAAGGCGTTCGAGGATGCGCTGTTCCGCTCGGCCTATTTCGACGAACTAACGGGCTTGCCGACGCGGCGGGTGATCGAACACCGCGTCAACACGCTGCTGGCGCGCGACGGTGTCCAACATCAAATGCAAGATCAGGTGCGAGCCAATTTGCAAGGCAAATTCCAAGGCAAATTCCAAGGCCATTTCGCGCTGGCGTTTCTCGATATCGATAATTTCAAGCACATCAACGACTATTATGGCCACGCGATCGGCGACGCCTTGCTGGTCGAAATGGCCAAGCGGCTGGGCATGGATTTGCGCGAATCCGACGTCCTGTCGCGGATCAGCGGCGACGAATTCATTCTGCTGCTCGATCCGATCCAGAGCGAAAGCGAAGTCGCCGAGTACATCCATTTCATCCTGCAACGGCTGAAGGCGCCGTTCTTCATCGACGATTCGGAGATATTCGCCTCGACCTCGATCGGCGTCAGCCTTTATCCGGAGCACGGCAAGACCTACGACGCGCTGCGCCAGAATGCCGACATCGCGATGTACCGCGTCAAGAACGGCAGCAAGGGCGGCGCAGCGTTCTTCGACTCCAGCATGGAGCGCGAGGCGCTGGCGCGGATGAAGATCGAACAATCGCTGCGGCTGGCCATCCTGGAAAAGCGCTTCTGCTGCGCATTCCAGACCAAGGTCGATATCCGCACCAAGGTCGTTATGGGCATCGAAGCGCTGGTGCGGCTCAAGGACGATGAGGGCGTGATTCAGGCCCCCGGCACCTTCATCAACCTCGCCGTCGAACTGGGGTTGATCGACGAACTGACCCATCTGGTGCTGGCGGAGATCGTCAAATCGATCGACTTGATCAACGAGACCTTCGGCGCCGATACCACGATCAGCATCAACGTCGCGGCCAAACAGGCCGGCAATCCCGAGTTCATGTTGCCATTCGCGCAGGCGCTGGAAGCGACCGGATTTGCGCAGCGCTTCATGATCGAGGTGACCGAGGACGCCTTCGTCACCAAGACCCATTTCCAGGATGAAATCCTGCCGATCTTCCGCAAGCTCGGCGTCGGCATCTCGATCGATGATTTCGGCATTGGCTATTCGTCGCTGTCGGCGCTGGCCGACATCACCGCCGACGAAATCAAGATCGATCGCTCCTTCATCACCGACATCCATCTACGACCGCGCAGCCAGGGCATCTTGCGGGCGATCGAATCGCTCAGCGAAGCGCTCGGCATGACGGTGATCGCCGAAGGCCTCGAAACCTTCGAGGAACTGGCCTATCTGCAGGCCGCGACCAAGATCCGTTACGCGCAGGGCTATTATTTCTCCAGGCCGATTTTCCTGGAGGACCTCAGGCCGGCGGCACCGCTCGCCAGCGAAGCGCGCGCCAGCCTGTCGAGCCGCCCGACCCAGGAAACCCGCCCGGCCTTTTCCCGCGCCAGCGGCTATCGCCGCTGAGGCAGCCTGCGCAGCGTCCGGGCATCGCCAGACCCCGGATGTTGCAGAAATAACAAGGCACCACCTTGTACTGCGCGTGGCGCAGTACCGCGTCAAAATGACGGCTCAGAGGGCCGATTAAGCCTTAGGTAACCGGATTTCCTAACGGCTTATGGCATGGGCGCATCGTATGAATATTCCCGGGGAGAAGGGGGAATGCGCGTTCTGTTTCACGGTCTGGAGGGCATCGTCTCCCGAGCCGCGGCGGCCAGCCGGCGTCTCGGCGCGACGATCCGTGGCCCGGTATTGTGGCTGACCGTTTGCGGGGCGCTGCTGGTTGCGGCCATTTTCGCCGGCACGATAATGATGGTGGCGGAATTCCGCGAGCGCGCGCTGGCCAACAGCGAGCGCGAGCTGGAAAACACCGTCCTGCTGCTGACCCGTCACTTCGACCAGCAATTCGAGGATTCCGACACCATCGCGAACGACGTGATCTCCCGGCTGCGCGTTTCCGGCGCTGCTTCGCCTGAAGCGTTCCGGGAGTGGATTTCAAGCCCGGAAGCCCATGAAATCCTGAGATCCAAGGCCGGGGTCCTGTCCTATCTCGGCGACATTTCCATCTATGGTCCGAATGGAGAGATGATCAGTTGGTCGCGACCATTGCCGGCGCCGACCCTCAACATCTCCGAGCGTGCCTACTTCAAGGCCTTCAAATTCGATGCCCACTCGCCTGCTGTCCGAACCGAGGCGGTCCGCAGCCTGCTTGGCAATAATCTGAACACCGTCATCGCGCATCGGCTGAACGGGGAGAACGGCGTGTTCCTCGGCGTCATGACGCGGCGCATCAACCCGTCCAATTACGAAAAATTCTTTGCTTCCGTCGCGATCGGCGGGGATGCCGCCATTTCGATGTTTCACGCCGACGGCACCTTGCTGGCGCGTTACCCGCACGTCGAGCAGCTGGTCGGACAAAACTTCAAAACGGCGCCGCTGCTGCAGCGTGTCCTGACGCATGGCGGTCAGCAGACGCTGCGCGTCAAGAGCCCGATCGACGGCCGGGACCGGCTCGGGTCCGCAGCCCAGTTGAGCCGCTTCCCGATCGTCGTCGTCGCAACCAACTCGATCACCGCCGCGCTGGCCGATTGGCGCGCCCAAACCAGGTTCCTGGTCAGCACCGCCATCTTGTCGGCATCGACGATCGCGCTGATCCTGTTCTTCATCATCCGGCAGATAACCCGGCAAAGCACAGAGGCCCAGCAGCGGCTGGAATCGGAACGGCACCGGCTCGACACCGCACTCAACAACATGATCCAGGGCCTGGTAATGTACGACGCGTCCGCGCGCATCGTCACCGTCAACCAGCGCTACATCGACATGTTCACCCTGTCGCCGGACATCGCGAAGCCCGGTTGCCATTTCCACGACCTGATCCAGCACCGCAAGGACCGGGGGGCCTTCGGTGGTGACGTCAAGGAATTCTGTTCCGGCGTCCTGGCGAATATCGCACAGGGCCACGTCGACCACAGCATGATGTTGTGCCCGGACGGGCGGACCTTTCTGGCCATCAGCCGGCCACTGCCGCATGGCTGCTGGATCGCCACGATCGAAGACATCACGGAGCGTCGCAAGCTCGAGCAGGAACGCGACCGCAACCATGCCTTCCTGAGCCAGATCATCGATCACATCCCCTCGCAGATCACCGTGAAGGGGGCCCATGACCGCCGCTGGCCAACCGCGTGGCCGAGACTCAATTCGGCATTTCCCGCGAGAACATCATCGGCAAAACCGCCTTCGACGTGTTTCCGCAAGCGTCCGCCGAGATCGTCACGGCCGACGACGACAAGGCGCTGCAATCCGCCGACGGCCTGTTCAAGGACGAGCATCTCTGGGAAACCCAGGCGATGGGTCGGCGCTGCATCACCTCCAGGCGGCTCGGAATTCGCAATCAGGCCGGCGAGCCCAGCTACATCGTCCATGTCGTCGAGGATGTTACCGAGCGCCGCCGTGCCGATGAAAAGATCGCCCATCTCGCGCATTACGACGCGCTGACCGACCTGCCGAACCGGGTGCTGTTCCGCGAGCAGATCGAGCGTGAGCTGCAGAAGGCCGCCAGCGGCGAACAATTCGCCTTGCTCTATATCGATATCGACGAATTCAAGGGCATCAACGACTCGCTCGGCCATCATGTCGGCGACGAGCTGTTGAAAGCCGTCGCTTCCCGTATCAAGGACTGTATCAAGCCGACCGACCTCATTGCGCGGCTCGGCGGCGACGAGTTTGCAGTGATCCAGACCGCGGCCGGCGACCACGACGACGTCGTCGAATTCGTGACGCGTGTCCACGAGGCAATCCGGCAGCCGCATCAATGCCTCGGCCATCAACTCTCGACCGACGCCAGCATCGGCATCGCGCTCGCGCCGCAGGACGGCACCGATCTCGATCAACTGATCAAGAACGCCGATCTGGCGATGTACGGCGCCAAGGCCGAAGGCCGCCGCACCCATCGTTTCTTCGAGCCGGTGATGGATGCCCGCGCCAAGGCGCGGCTGACCATGGAACAGGACCTGCGGCAGGCGATGGTCGATGGCGGTTTCGAAATCCACTATCAACCCGTGCTCGATCTCGGCAGCAACGAGGTGGCCGGCTGCGAGGCGCTGCTGCGCTGGCGCCATCCCGAGCGCGGCATGGTCTCGCCGGCGGAATTCATCCCGCTGGCGGAAGAGATCGGCCTGATCAACGAGCTCGGTGATTGGGTGCTACAGACGGCGTGCATCGAGGCCGCGAGCTGGCCGGTTCACATCCGGCTTGCCGTCAACGTCTCACCGGTCCAGTTGAAGTCCCCGACGCTCGCACTCCGGATCATGGGCGCACTCGTCATCTCCCGCCTGCCGCCGGACCGGCTGGAGATCGAAATCACCGAGGCGGTCCTGATCCATGACGACGAGACCGCGCTGGAGATCCTGCACCAGCTCCGCGCCATCGGCGTCCGCATCGCACTCGACGATTTCGGCACCGGGTTCTCCTCATTGAGCTATCTGAAGCGCTTCCCGTTCGACAAGATCAAGATCGACCGCTGCTTCGTCAGCGACATCGAGGTCGATGGTTCGGCGACGATCGTTCAGGCGGTGGTGAACATTGCGACGTCGCGCAACATGATCACGACCGCTGAAGGCGTCGAAACCGAACAGCAGAAAGCCCTGCTGAAAAAGCTCGGCTGCACCCAGATGCAGGGCTATCTGTTCAGCAAGCCGCGGCCCGCTGCCGAGCTGCGGCCGTTGCTCGGCATCATCGACGAAACGAAGCTGGCTTCGGCTTGAGGTCGTGGACGCGGCCTACGCCGTCCAGCGGCCCCGATTGTTCTCGGCGAGGATGGGGCGGACCAGCCGCCCGAAACGCTCGGCCTCCTCGTCGTGCAGGTAACCGGACAGGCAGAACGAATGACAGCCGGCATCGATGAACTGCTGCAGCGTATCGGCGCATTGCTCGGGGTTGCCGACCACCGCGATGCCGGCGCCGGGGCGAACCTTCGTGATGCCGGTCCATAGATGCGGCATCAGAAGGTCGCCATGTTCGCGGGCGAGCTGCTGCACGCGCTGGTTCGCTTCCGATTTGTTGTAGAGCGTTTTCATCTCCTGCTTCTGCCGTTCGGTGGCGTGGCGCACCAGCTGATCCGCGGCCTCCCATGCATCCGCCTCGTTTTCGCGACAAATCACCTGCAGCCGCATGCCGAAGCCAATGTCGCTCTCGCGGCCATGGGCGCGGGCCATCTGCCTGATCTCGGCGATATTGCTGGCGATCCGTTCCGGCAGGTCGCCCCAGAACAGATGCACGTCGGAATGTTTCGCCGACAGCTCCCAGGCCTGGCGCGAGCCGCCGCCGAGATAGAATTTTGGAAACGGCTGTTGCAGCGGACGCGGCCTGACATGCGCGCCCGACAGTTTGTGGAACTTGCCTTCGAAAGTCACGGGGCCGCGCGTGGTCCATAGCGCTTTGAGGATCGAGACCTCCTCCTCCATCAGCGCGTAGCGCTCCTCCTTGGCGTAACGCACGCCCTCGCCTTCGACCTCGCTCTCGTTCTGGCCCGCGATCAGGTTGATGCAGATGCGCCCGCCCGACATCTGGTCGAAGGTCGAGATCATTTTTGCGAGCAACACCGGGTTGATATAGCCGGGCCGTGCCGCAATCAGCGGCCTGATCGTCGACGAGCGCGCCGCCATGAAGGCGCCGGTGATCCACGCCTCCCAACACACCGCGCCCACCGGGATCAGCAGATATTCGAAGCCGGCCGCTTCCGCCGCCTGCACCACGCGATCGCAAAGCTCGGGCGAGCCCGGGATCTGCGCCTCCATCAACCCATAGGCCGTGGTGTCGCCATGCGTGGGCAGATACCAGCCGAATTCGAGCGGACGCATCGACACTTCTCCCTGAAGAAGAGGCCGGCTTATCCGGCTCGTGTTGCGCGGCAGTCTAGCGTCCAAAGCACACACCGCAAATCGGGTTCCGAACGCATCGTGATCCAAATCAATTCAGCTGATGGCTTTTTTGATACCAATGACGTTCCCGGCACGGTAGAAATGGGCCATGTCTCCGGTCTCGTTGCTTCTGAATATTCTCTGGGTCGTGCTTGGCGGCGCGTGGATGGCGTTTGGCTGGCTGGTGGCCGCAATCATCATGGCCATCACCATCATCGGCCTGCCCTGGGCACGGGCGGCGTTCAATATCGCGGCCTACACACTGTTCCCGTTTGGGTTCAGGGCGGTGTCGCGCGACCTCTATACCGGCGAGGAGGATATCGGCACCGGACCGCTCGGCGTCGTCGGCAACATCATCTGGCTGGTGCTGGCGGGATGGTGGCTGGCGCTCGGACATGTCGTCACGGCGGTCGTGCTGGCCGTGACCATCATCGGCATTCCCTTTGCCTGGGCCCATCTCAAGCTGGCCGGCATCGCGCTATGGCCGATCGGCAAGATCATCGTGCCGGCGTAGCGATCTCGTCTCCGCGACGCAGCGCCAGCGGCGGTCACGCGTGTCTTCGAGGCGTTATGGGCGGTCCGCCGGAGAAAGGTCCGCGATACATAATCGCGAAAACAACCCCATGCTAAGTTAGGCTAGACCCGGGCCGCAGCCCGCGTGCTGCCTCCTTCCGGGACACGAGAACAAGTGCTCCCGCGCCACGGTCCAACCTGATCTCATCCCGCTCCGGCTAGGCAGCCGTCTCGGCCGGCGGCTTCAGCCGCTCGAATTCATCGTCGCCGATCTCGGTCTGGGCGACCAGCACGCTGCAGCGCAGCCGCTTGACCAGATAGCTGCCGACGGAACCGAACCAGCGCGCCAGCGGCCCTTGCGGGCGATGCCCGACAACCACGAGATGCGCGCCGATTTCCTCGGCCACTTCCGCGATCTTTTGCCCGGCATCTCCCACCTCGAGCCGCGAGGTCGGCGTAAAGCCCACTGCTTTCAGCCGCTCCGTGCCCTCGGCCAGGATCGCCTTGTAGTCCTCGGTTTGCAGTTCGATCGGAATGGTAAGGCCGGCCTCCGGCGTCATGATCGAGGAAACCTCGACAACCGCCAGCAGGAAGACCTCGGCACGGCACATTTGCGCGAGCTTGGCGCCCTCCCGCAGGGCGCGCCGGCCCTCGACGGAGCCGTCATAGGCTAGAAGAACCTTCTTATACATCGGAGTCCCCCTCGATGGTTGAGAAGATCAGCAAGCGGAGACTAGCACCAATCGGGCGGGTATGGGTCGCATTTTTGATCGGGAATGAGGTCGGCCGTCCTCCCACCTTAGTCTCAGCCAACCCCAAATGTTGTTGCCGGACATTTCGGCCGAATGCGGGCCAGCTCAGTTGAAGACCATCCGGAGCACGCCCGAGATTGCCGCCCCGGAAGCACGCGCCAAGGCGCGGCTGCCGTCAGGGGCAGAGATAGCCCGGGCCGCTGGGGTTCTTGAAGCAGCCGACCGATTCCGGCAGCAGGTGCTTGGGCAGCCACAGCACGACTTCGGGGAAGAAGATGCAGAACGCGATCGCGGCGAAGAACACGATATAGATCGGCAGCGACGCGAACATCGCCTTGCCGAACCGGACGCCGACGAATTTCGACGCCATCAGCAGCGCCAATCCGTAAGGCGGCGTGATCAACCCGAACGCCAGGGTCACGATGATGACCACGCCCATATGCACCGGATTGATGTCGGTGGTCTGGGTGAGGTCGGTGATGATCGGCATGAAGATGATGATCGCCGGAATGGCGTCGATGAAGTCGCCGACGATGACGAACAGCAGCACCAGCAGCAGCATGATCATGAAGGGATCGCCGCCGGCCGCCGACGAGATCCAGCCCGACACCACCGCCGGCCCGCGCAGGTAGGCCAGCATCCAGCCGAATACCGAAGCAGCACCGATGGTGATCAGCGGTATCGAATAGAGCAATCCCGTCATCGCCATATCCCGTGGCAAATGCCTGTAATGGCGGGGATTAAGCAGCGGGATCGCGACGAAAACGATGTAGGCCACGGCGATGATGCCGGCCTCGGTTGGCGTGAACTGGCCGCCGAGGATACCGCCCATGATGATGAGCGGGATCATCAGCGGGATCGCTGCTTGTTTGGTCGCCGTGCTGAACTGCCCGAACGTGGCGCGCGGGCGCATGATGCCGACCGGTCCGAAGAAATAGCTGTAGATCATCAGCCCGATGCCGACGAGCACGCCCGGCACGACGCCGCCGAGAAACAGCCCGCCGATCGAGACGTTGCCGGTCGCACCATACACCACCGCCATGATGCTGGGCGGAATGAGGTTGGCCATGGTGGAAGCCGATGCGATCAGCGCCGCCGTGAAGGCCAGATCATAGCCTTCCCGCTTCATCTCCGGCGCCAGCGTTCGCGACAGGATGGCGACGTCGGCCGCGGAGGAGCCTGAGATGCCGGCGAAGAACATGCTGAAGATCGTCACCACCTGGGCAAGACCGCCGCGAAAGTGCCCGACCATGGTTTGCGACAGTGCGATCATGCGGACGGTGACGTTGGCCGACGTCATGAGATCGCCGACCAGCAGGAAGAACGGTATTGCCAGCAGCGCTTCGGTATCCATGCCGTTGAAGAGCTGCGCCATCATCGAGGCGAGGCTGACCGGCGTGAACGCCGTTACCACCAGCACCGATCCGATGAGCGCGAACGCCACCGGCACGCCCATATAGCCGAGAAACAGGAAGAGAAATCCCATCAGGAAGATGAGTCCGCCATTGGCCGTCACAGCGCTTTCCTCTTCTCGTCGGCGTGCGACGCGTCGCCGAAGCCATGGGTCCAGCCGTTGACCATCTGCTCGACGATGAAAATGGAAACCAGGACACCGCACAGCGGAATAGCCGCGTAGAGACTCGACAGCGGCGTCATCGACGGCATGCGCAGGCTCTTGAAGCCATCGAGAAAGTTCAAATAGCCGAAATAGATCATGCAGAAGGCGACGCCCAGCACCACCAGCCGGTTGAAGATCTCGAAGAACAGGCGCTTGTTGCCGGTCAGCGATTCCGCCAGCACGGCGAGATAAAGATGATCGTTGCGGCGGGTGGCGGCGCCGACGCCGATAAAGATGCCGTAGATGAAGAAGGTCATCGTCGCTTCCTGCAGCCACAGCCAGGGGTGCCCGATGGTGCGGGTGACGATGTCGCACATCACCAGCACGGAGAATCCGGTGATGGCGACGCCGCATAGAATCATCAAGACTTGTTCGAGCCAGTCGAGCCCGCGCCACTTCAGGTGCCGCTGCTCCTCCAGGACGAGGCTGTTGAACCCGCGCATTGTCGATTCTCGAATTGGAAATGTGCCAGCGGTGCTGCGGGAAGCGCCAAGCTTCCCGCAGCGGAACCGCGTCGATTATTGGATGTTGCGCACCAGGCCGAGGACCTTCACGGCGTGGGGCCCAAGGTCGGACGCCAGCTTGTCCTGAATCGGCTTGCTGATCTGCGCAAAGCCTGATTTGTCGACGGTCTTGACCACCTTGACGCCGATCTTCTCCAGCTTGGCCTGCGCTTCGTGTTCGAGCTTGAAGGCCGCCGCCGGCTCGTTGCGGCTGACCTCGTCGGCGGCGGCCTGCACCCATTTCTTCTGCTCGTCGGTGAGGCTGCTCCACACCTTGTCACTGACGAACAACGCGGCGTTGTTGGCTTCATGCTCGGTGAGCGAAAGCACGGGCGCGGGTTCGTAGTGCTTGTTGACGAGATAATTGTTGATGCCGTTTTCGGCCATGTCGACCACGCCGGTCTGCAGCGAGGTGTAGACCTCGCCGAACGGCATATGCACGACTTGGGCGCCGTAGGCCGGGAACAGCGTATCTTCGGTGACGGTCGCCTGCACGCGAACCTTGGCGCCCTTGATATCCGCGACCTTCTCCACCGGCTTCTTGCCGTACATGTGCCGCAGGCCCTGCGATCCCAGCCCGAGCATGTGCGCGCCCTTCATCTTGGCTGCGTAGAGTTCCTTCATCGCCGCGATCACGGTGGGATCGCCAAGCACCTTGATGGCGTGGGCTTCGTTGCGGAAGATGAAGTGGATCGAAAATACGCCGGACTCCGGCTGCGCGGTCGAGGCGTTGGCGGTCGACAGCATCACGAAGTCGATGTCGCCGGTCTGCACCTTTTGCAGGGTCTGCGCCTCGGTGCCGAGCTGGGCGCCGGGATATTGATTGATCGAGAGCGTGCCCTTGCTGAGCTCGCCGAGCTTCTTGTTGAACATTTCGGCGCCGATGCCGTAGCCGCTGTTCTTCGGCTGGTCGTAGGCGAACGAAAACTCGCGCTTCTGCGCGAGCGCCGCCGTTGAGGCCATCGCAAGTGCTGCGCCGAGCAGAATGCCGCGCGCAAGCGGCAGATACCGTGAAACGGACATTGAATTCCTCCCCTGCTGTCGTCGCCGCTTTTGTCGGCTGATCGTGCGCCGGGCACGCCGGCGAGGGTCATTATCAACTGCTTCAAGATTGTATACAAGATAGTTTTTCATATTGTATACGAACGGCGATGATGGCAAATTGGGCCATGGCGACCGCAAAGACCACCCGGAAACCGCCGTCCCGCAGGGACGACGCGAACCTCCCCGGCATTTCACCAACGATGGCTGAGCCTTCGGTGCGCGAGCTATCGATCGCCGAGCTGATTGCCAGAAAACTTCAGGAAGACATCGTGCTCGGCCGGCGGCATCCGCGCGAGCGGCTGGTCGAACAGGATCTGTGCGCGGACTTCGACACCCATCGCGGCGACGTCCGGCTCGCGCTGTTCGAACTGGAAAAGATGGGCATCGTCGAACGCATCCCGAACCGCGGCGCGATCGTGCGCGATCTCAAGCCGTTGGAGGTGCAGGGCATCTACGACGTGCGCGAGGAACTCGAGGTAATGGCGGTGCGCATCCTGCCGTTTCCGGTAGCCGCCGCGGATATCGTCAAACTCGAGACGATCCAGCGCGAGCACGGCAAGGCGGTCGATGCCGGGGACCTGCTCGCGGTGTTCCACAGCAACGTCCAATTCCACCGTGTGCTGTTCGGCCTGTGCGGCAACATCTGCCTGATCGAAACCATTGAATACCTGGCGCAAAAGGTTTCCGGCATCCGGTCATGCGCCTATGCCGACCCGGGAGCGCTGGACAGCGCGCGCCGGGATCATATCGCGATGATCGAGGCGCTGCAGAATTCGCGTCGCGACGAGCTGATCATGCTGACACGGCGCCACCTCAAGCCGGCGGCCCTGGCCTATATCCGCGTCTACCGGCAGCGGTTCGGCGATAACGCCTCCGCCAACTGAGCTTTTCCGCCCCCAAAGGCCGTTGCCGTCACCGGACCAATCGGCTAAATGAAGCCCCACTGCACCCGTAGCTCAGCTGGATAGAGCGTTGCCCTCCGAAGGCAAAGGTCACACGTTCGAATCGTGTCGGGTGCGCCATTTGCGATTTTACATGACATCGTTGCCGATCGGCGCTTAAGCGCCGCATCTAGCCGCCGATAGCCGCACGTGAAATTTGCTGCCGGTCGTCCCGGTGAGCGCTCACCGCCTTGCACTAACGTATCAAAGCCGCCATCGAAACCTGACGAGGGAGGCACGTCTTCTCTATAACACGTGACCACGCGGGACCCGGGCTGCGGATTGCCAATCGATGGATGTTCAGTTCCTCATTCTGATCGTGATCGGCTTTGTCGCGCAGATGGTCGACGGGGCTCTCGGCATGGCGTTCGGCGTGATCGCAAGCTCGAGCCTGATTGCCACAGGGGTTTCTCCCGTCATTGCGAGTGCAGCCATTCATGCCGCGGAAGTCGTCACCACCGCCATTTCGGGCGTATCGCATGTCTGGAACAGGAATGTCGACTGGAGATTATTCTTCAAGGTGGCGATCGCCGGCGTCTGCGGCGGTGTCTTCGGCGCTTATGTTCTGACCGGCCTTCCCGAAACCATCGTCAAGCCGGCTGTCACAGTTTATCTGAGCGCCATGTCAGTGATGATCCTCGCACGCGTGGCCGGATGGAGGCTGGAGCAGTGGCGGCCGCCGACACCACTCGTGGGCGCCTGCGGCGGCTTTCTGGATGCGATTGGGGGTGGCGGCTGGGGACCGCTGGTCGTCGGGACGCTGGTTGCCGCCGGCGACAATCCACGCCGCACGGTGGGTTCGGTGAATGTGGCCGAGTTTTTTGTCACTTTGAGCGTTTCAGCCGCCTTTCTGACGAAGCTGGATTTCGCGCTGTATGGCCAGCTCGTGCTCGGACTTATCATCGGCGGCGCGCTGGCTGCACCGCTTGCCGGCTATCTCTTGCGCATCCTGTCAGCGCGCGTCACATTGACCTTGGTTGGCGTCGTTCTTGCGGGACTGAGCCTCGTGAACTTGGCAGGCCTTTTCCTACAGTGACCAGGATGGCCGCGCCACCTCGATGAGACGGCCGCCATCATCCTGTGGTGTGACTTCGCTTCACTGAGCCGCAACGGTTCTTGCGTTATCTCATGACGGCGCATGCCCAAGAAGATCACGAGCTTCGCGCGCTGCTTCTTCCTGCTCCGCGACTCCGTTTGGACCGCCAAACCTGGAAGCTTGTGACGAAGAGAATGAACGGCACGAAGCCGGAGGCAAAGACAACAAGACGGCCGAGCAAGCCGAAAGTCGATCCGTTATGGAGCCAGAGCTGTTCGGTCAAATAGCGGTCGCCCAGCGACATGGAATCGGGCGTGCGGTCGTGCACGAGTGCACCCGTCCAAGGATCAAGCCAGATTGCGCCGCAGGTGCGAAGGGCTGGATCGGAGCCCGGCGGGCGCAACAGGACACGCCATGTGTTGCGGGTCTCGCTCGGCGGATTCAATTGGGCGATGTCGAAGCCGGGCTTGGCGGCGCGCGCCAGCAGAACGATCGCATCGCCGGATAATCGTGCGGCTCCGTTTGGCGGTGCGGGCTTGATGGTCGGCGACGGATAAGGAGTGGCCGTCGAGACTAGGCCGACCAAGGTCCTCAGCAGGAGAACTGAAGGCATGACGCAAGCGGTGACAGGCGCCATCCCGGGTACTGCTTGGCCTGCGATCCCCCGGTAAGCCGGCGGCTGGCAATTCCAATAAAACTTGGGTAAGCAAGGGTGAAGTACCCATCCTTGCTCCATGAAGGCAACGGTCGCGCGTTCTATTCGCGTCGGGTGCGTCAGTATAGTGCCCCCGATCTCCTGTCCCCGGGGTCACGCAGCCTAGCGATGAGTGACCCGGAATGGCCGAAGCCGATCTAGATACCGTTATCAGACAACTCGCCAAAGCACAGAACAAGAGCCTGATGGCCGCCGCCAAAAAGCGGCAAGGCCTGTTCATAGCCAAGGCCGCCTCGGCCAAGGACAAGGAAGCCAAGGCGCGGTTCAAGCTGTTGGCCCAGAGCGCGATGCTCCATGGCACGGCGGCGGCGAAACGGCTGCAGAACTCCGCCGACAATGCCGCCGACAGCTACGCGCGGGCAGTCAAAAACGCCGCGGACGAAATCGCGGCGATGAAGTTCGCCAAGAAGGCTGAGAAGAAGGCTGAGAAGCAGCCTGCAAAGGCTGCCAAGAAGGCCAAGAAGAAAGCGGCCAAGAAGTCGGGTTGAGCGCGGCTAGCTAGCCGCGCAGCATTTGCTTAAGCTTCAGCACCGCGCTGTCCGGCGTGGTGACGACCGGACGGCCGGTGGCCTCGGCAACCATGTCGGCCGCGGGCGCCATGCTGTATTGGGCGAGCGCGATCAGGTCGCAATCCCGCAGATCTTTGGACGCCTCCACCACCAGGCGATCATGGGTGGCGCGATCGCCGCGGTCGAGCGCGGCCATGGCGCCTTCCGCCAGTTTTGGCACCAACTCGATCGACGCCGGAAATTCCCGCGGCATCGACGCCAGCGTCGGTGGAAACGACGACAGCAGGCCGATTTTGCGGCCCCTGGTGACGGCCTGCTCGATCATCGCCTCGTTCGGCTTCAGCACCGGCATCGGCGCATGCGCGCGTGCAACGGCTTCGATGCAGGGACCGAACGCCGAGCAGGTGAACAGGATCGCGTCCGAACCGGTGTCCGCCGCGTAGCGCCCGAGTTTCAGGAAACGCTCGGTCATGGCGTCGGTAAGTTGGCCATCGCGCGCCAGATCGGCCGAGAGGCTGTCGTCCAGCAAATTCATCAGCCGGGCGTCGGGCCAAAGTCTTGCAAACGAGGCCTCGATCGGCACGATCGAGTGTTTCAGGGCGTGGATGAGGGTAATGCGCATGTCGGCCAGTGTGGCGGCGGCGCGATCGGTGTCAACCCGGTGCGCCGCCGCCATGCCCTACCTGAAGAGACGATACTTCACTTGAACGGCAACGCTTACTTGAAGGGGAGCGCGTACATCAGCCCGCCCTTGTTCCAGGTTGCGTTCAAGCCGCGATCGAGCTTCATCGGGCTGGCCTTGCCGACGTTGCGCTCGAAGATTTCGGCATAGTTGCCGCCCGCCTTGATCGCCAGCAGCATCCATTTGTTGTCGAGGCCGAGCCGCGATCCGAGGTCGCCGGCGCTGCCGAGCAGGCGCTGGGTCGCCGGCGCGCCCGATTTTGCCATTTCGTCGGCATTGGCGGATGTCACGCCGAGTTCTTCCGCTTCGACGAGACCATAATGAAGCCAGGTGATAATGTCCGACCACACTTCGTCGCCGTTGCGCGTGAACGGCCCGAGCGGCTCCTTGCTGATGGTCTGCGGCAGCACGACATAGTCGGCGGGATTCGGTGCCGCCGTGGTTACCGCGCCCGCCAGCGCCGAGGCATCCTGGGTCATGACATCGCAGCGGCCGCCGAAAAAGGTCTGGTACATCGTGTCGGTGCGGTCGAACACCAGCGGCTTCCAGTCGATGCCGTTGGCGCGGCCGTAATCGCCGAGCGTCACCTCATGGGTGGTGCCCTGGGCGACGCAGACCGTGGCGCCCTTCAGATCCTTCAGCTCCTTGACGCCGCTGTCGCGCTTCACCAGGAAACCCTGCCCGTCGTAGAAATTGACCGGCCCCTGCCGCAGGCCGAGCGTGGCGCCGCGCAGATAGGTCTGCGTGGAATTGCGATAGAGCACGTCGATCTCGCCCGATTGCAGGGCGGTGAACCGGTTCTGCGCGGTCAGTGCGACGTAGCGCACCTTGCTGGCGTCACCGAGCACGCCCGCGGCGAGCGCGCGGCAATAGTCGACGTCGAGGCCTTTATAATTGCCCTGGGAGTCCGGCGTGGAGAAACCGGCAAAGCCGGCGCTGACGCCGCAGACCAGCGTGCCGCGTTGCTTGACGGTGTCGAGTGTGGCCGCGGGCGCGGCCGCAAGCGAAATAGCGAGCAAACCAATCGCGATGACAATTCTCTTCATCTCTGCTCCTCCTGGTGATCAACAGACTTCAATGCGATGTCGACGGCGTGGCCCAATCGGTCGACGATCATGTCGATATCTTCCGTCGTTGCGATGTAGGGCGGCGCAAGCAGCACATGGTCACCGCGGCGACCGTCCATGGTCCCGCCCGCCGGGTAGCAGGCCAGCCCGCCTTCGAGTGCCGCGGCCTTGATCCGCTGATGGAGCTTGAGCGTGGGATCGAACGGCGTTCGCGTCGCCCGGTCGGCCACCAGCTCGATGGCCTGGAACAGGCCGCGGCCGCGGATGTCGCCGACATGCCGGTGATTGCCGAAGCGCTCGGTCAGCCGGCGCTCGAGATGCGCGCCAAGAACTTTCACATTGTCGAGCAGGTGCTCCTCGCGGATCACCTGCTGCACCCCGAGCGCCGCGGCACAGGCGATCGGGTGCGCGAGATAGGTATGGCCGTGCTGGAACGCGCCCGAGCCCTGCCGGATGGTATCGATAACAGCCCCGCTCGCGAGCATGGCGCCAATCGGCTGGTAGCCGCCGCCCAGCCCCTTGGCGATCGCCTGGATGTCGGGCGCGATGCCTTCCTGCTCCCACGCATGCAGCGTGCCGGTGCGTCCCATGCCGCACATCACCTCGTCGAGAATGAGCAGCGCGCCGTGCCGGTTGCAGATGTCGCGAATGCTGCGGAAATATCCCTCCGGCGCCGGCACGCATCCGGCGGTGGCGCCCACCACCGGTTCGGCGATAAACGCCGCCACCGTGTCGGGGCCAAGACGCTGGAATTCGGCCTCCAGCTCGGCCGCCAGCCGCGCCACAAAATCCTGATCGGATTCATTGTCGCGCTTTTCATGATAGGCAAAAGCCGGCGTCACATGACTGAAGGCCTGCGACAGCAGCGGCGCATAGGGTTCGCGCCGCCAGGCGTTGCCGCCGGCGGCGAGCGCGCCGAGCGTATTGCCGTGATAGCTCTGGCGGCGGGCGATGAAGCGCTGGCGCTGCGGCTCGCCGCGCTCGATAAAATATTGCCGCGCCAGTTTGATGCCGGCCTCGATCGCTTCCGATCCGCTGCTGACGAAATACGCATAGGCCAGACCGCCGGGCTCGTCGCCGAGCAGATGCTCGGCCAGCGCCTCGGCCGGCTCCGACGAGAAGAAGCCAGTGTGCGCATAGGCCAGCTTCGAGGCCTGCCGCGCCATCGCTTCGAGCACGCGCGGATGCTGATGACCGAGGCAGGAGACCGCAGCACCGCCAGACGCATCCAGAATCCGGCGTCCGTCCTCGGCAATCAGCCACATGCCTTCGCCGCCGACGGCCCGGGGCGGTGTTTCGCGCAAACTACGATGCAGCACGCGGCTCTTTTGACTGGCCATGGTTTTCAACCCTTCTCGGCGACATATTGCGACATCGCGGCGAGGCGTATTTCAGTTTCCTCCAGCCGACGCTTTGCAACTGATCCGCCGAGCGCGAACGTGACCGCCGCAAGCGACTGCGCGATGGCGATCGCCCCCGTCAGGCTTGGAAAGAATCCCGGCGACGCCGCCGCTTCGAACAACAGCAGATGGTCGGCCCCCTCCGCCATCGGCGCCGTCACGGTGTCGGCAATCGCGATCAGCGTGGCGCCGGATTGATGCGCCGCGCGCGCCGACAGCACGCTTACGGTGGAGTAAGGGGCAAAGCCCGTCACGACGACCGCATCGCCTTTGTGGAAAGCGCCGAGATCGAGATCCTCCGGACCTGAGCCGCCGACCAGTTGCACGTCGTTGGGCCGGAACAAACGCAGCTGATAATTGAGCAGCTCTGCCACGCTGCGGCAGCTTCGGAAGCCGGCGATCCATATCCGTCGCGCGCCGTGCAGGGCCCTCGCCGCACCGGCAATCGAACCGGCTTCGATGCGCGCGAGGCCTGCGGCTTCGGCTTCCAGTTTGGCAGCAACCAGCGCAACGTCGGAATTGGGACCACTTCGCCGCTGCTTGGTGCGGCCCGAAAACGGCGATGGCGGCGCCGGCCGGCGCGCCTCGGTCAGGGCGGCGCGCAGGCCGTCCCACCCGGAATAACCCAATGCTTTTGCAAGCCGCGTGAACGCGGCGGGATCGGCGCCCGCCTCGGCGGCCAGATCACGCATCGAACGCGTCGTGGCGTCATAATCGTTGGCGGCGACAAACCGCCCGACCTGCTGCAACCGCGCCGGCAATGACGGCAACGCGCTGCACAGCTCGTTCAGCGGGGAGGATTTCAGTTGCGGCTGAGCCATGAAACATATGTTGCACAATCTCAGTTTTGATGCAACATATGAAACATTCCGACGGATAGCCGAAGATCGCTGCTGCAATAAGGATTCTTATGCCGTGACGATATCGACCCTCGAATCCGCGCGTCGCGCGCTGTGGCGCTTTCTGCAGGACAGGCGGCGCCTGAGCGGATTGCTCTGGCAGCTATTGGTGGTGGGAATCGCGATTGCCGCCGTCGGCTGGCTGTGGTCGAACGCGTTGCACAATCTCTCGGTCCGCCGCATCTCGACCGGGTTTGCATTTCTCGGCCGCGAGGCGGGAATGCCCATTGCCGACAGCTGGATCGCCTACGGCCCGAGAGATCCCTATGCGCGCGCGTTCCTTGTCGGCATCGTCAATACGCTGCGCGTCGCCGTCATCGGCGTCGTGCTCGCGACCGTGCTCGGAACGTTGGTCGGAATTGCGCGGCTATCCTCGAACTGGCTGCTGTCGCGGCTGGCGGCGGTTTACGTCGAAGTGCTGCGCGACGTCCCGTTGTTGCTGCAATTATTGTTCTGGTACGTGCTGATGCAGGGCCTGCCCGCGGCGCGCACCGCCTGGAAACCGGTCGACGGCGTCTTTCTTTCCAACCGCGGGCTGGTGCTGCCGTCGATCCCGATCGAGGAAGCCAACCTCTGGGTGATCGGCACAGCTGTGCTTGGGTTGATCGCGTTGTACTTCATACGACGGCGGCTGATCGCGCAGCAGATGGCGGACGGCCGGACGCGCCACGTCTGGCCTCACGCGCTGGCGCTGTTGGTCGCGCTTCCGGCGCTGCTGTCATGGGCACTCGGTGCATCCTGGCGCATCACGCTGCCGGAATTGCGCGGCTTCAATTTCGTCGGCGGACTGACGCTGGCGCCGGAATATTTCGCGCTGCTGATCGCGCTCGTCACCTATACCTCGGCCTTCATTGCAGAAATCGTGCGCAGCGGCATCCAGGCCGTCCACATCGGCCAGTGGGACGCGGCGAAGGCGCTCGGGCTGCGCCGCAGCTTCATGCTGCGCCACATCGTGCTGCCGCAGGCGTTGCGCGTCATCATCCCGCCGATGACCAGCCAGTATCTGAACCTGACCAAGAATTCCTCGCTGGCGGTCGCGGTCGGTTACCAGGACATCGTGTCGATCGCGAACACGACGCTGAACCAGACCGGGCAGGCGATCGAGGCGATTGCGCTGATCATGCTGGTGTTCCTCACCATCAGCCTCGGCATCAGCCTGTTCATGAACTGGTACAACGCGCGCATCGCGCTGGTGGAGCGATGATGCCATGACGTCGATGACATCAGCCCCGGAAAATCCGCTGCCGCTCGGCCGGCCGCAATACCGCAGGACGCTGTCCGGCCGCATCATCGGATGGCTGCGCGCCAACCTGTTTCCGTCGATCCCCTCGTCCATCATCTCGCTGCTGCTGATCGCGGTGCTCGGCAAGGCGCTCCTCAGCCTCGTGCAGTGGGGCTATGTGAACGCGATCTGGATCGTCTCGGGTGACCAGACCGGCCCGTGCCGGGCGCTCCGCGGCATCGGCGCCTGCTGGGCCGTGATCCCGGAAAAATATCGCTTCATCCTGTTCGGCACCTATCCCTTCAGTGAGCAATGGCGTCCGGCGCTGGCGACGCTGGCATTCATCGCGCTGTTTTACCTTTCGACCCGCCGCAGCTTCTGGGGCCGCAACCTCGTTCTGCTGTGGATCGGCGCACTGGCGCTGATCGGCGTCCTGATGTGGGGCGGCATTTTCGATCTGACGTACGTTTCGCAGGATCGCTGGGGCGGATTGCCGGTGACGCTGATTCTGGCGACCTTCGGGCTCGCCTTTGGTTTCCCGCTCGGCATCCTCGTGGCATTGGGCCGCCGTTCGAAACTGCCCGCGATCCGCTCGCTCTGCGTGCTCTATGTCGAGCTGATCCGCGGCGTTCCCTTGATCAGCCTCTTATTCATGGCGAGCGTGATGTTTCCGCTGTTCATGCCCGACGGCGTCAATATCGACAAGCTGCTCAGGGCCCAGATCGCGTTCGTGCTGTACGCCGGCGCCTATCTCGCTGAAGTCATTCGCGGCGGCCTGCAGGCCGTGCCGCGCGGGCAATACGACGCCGCCGACGCGCTCGGGCTGTCCTACTGGAAGAAGAACGGCCTGGTCATCCTGCCGCAGGCGATCCGCCACGTGATCCCGCCACTGGTGAATACGTTCATCGCCTTCTTCAAGGACACCAGCCTGGTCCTGATCATCGGTATCTTCGATCTGTTGACGACCGCCAAGACCTCGATCATCGATCCCGCCTGGCAATCCTTCAGTGTCGAAGTCTACATCTTCGTCAGCCTGATCTATTTCGCCTTTTGCTTTGCCATGTCGCGCTATAGCCGGCACCTCGAGGCGCAGGCGAGACCGTCGTGACGACGAAATGCATGCCGGCGGCTGGCTGCGCGCGGGTTCGATGGTTGCATTCACCTGGGGCGAGCCGGGTCGATTCGCCGGCCTGCCGGGAAATCCTGCGGATTGAACCCGCAAGCTGATTGAACCTGCCGCGGACCATCTCCGACCAAGAGGCTCATTCGGAGATGACACGATGGCCCTAGCCCAATCAATCGATGCCTGCATTACCTTCGCGGCCGGAATCCTCGCGCTCTATTACGGCTGGCGTCCCGTACCGGCCGGCCCGAAGCACCTGGAATGGATCGCCTGGAAGGAAAGCTGGGGCAGGCTCTCCCGCATCGCCGGAATCAGCCTGATTGCGACGTCGCTGCTCCAGATACTATCGAAGGCATTCTGATGCGCAGGACGGCGCGCGGATTGTTCGTTGCCGCCGTGCTGGCGCTGACATGCGGCGTTTCGAACGCGGCACCGTTGTCGCTGGATTTCGCCGGCAACACGTTGCAGCGGCTTCGCGCGGGCAATGCCGGCAGCGACCGGTTCATCGAATATGGCCGGAAGAACGACGGCGTTGCGGAAACGCTGACGGTTCGCGCGATCTCGGACCCTGCGCCGTTCGAGACGCAGGTCGGCAAACTCGTCAAATCGATCAAGGCCGACAATCCCAAAGCCAAGCTTCACATCCTGCAGCGGCCGAACGGCAAGGACGTGCTCATCTCCTACCTCTCCGACCGAACGAATTCCAATGTCAGCCTGATGGCGTGGCGCATCAGTGCAACGGACGCGAAGATCGTCGCGGCGATCTACCGGATGGATTTCGACATCGAGGATGAGGACGCCAGGGAACGCGTGGTCAAGCATACCGCCGAGCGGGCGCTGGCTGCCTATGATTCCGGTAAAATTTTCGAGCTGGTTTCGACCGCGGACTGACGGTCGCGCGACATTGTCGGGACGGTCACACGTTTGAATCGTGTCGCGGACGCCGGCGCTTATCCATCTGAAGCTGGGCGGGATCACGATCCCTGCGGATCCGGTTCTTGAAACGGTGACCGACGACGATCAGCGCACCTTGGCGGCGCCCGGCGCCATCGACCTCGTGCGATGAAGGAAAATCCGTTTCAGCCGGCTGGTTATCCTGGCTCACGGCTTCGAGCGCAGCGAGAAAGTCGCGGCCTGCGGCCGTGATTTGCCAGCCCTCGTCGTCGCGCAGCACGTGGCCGGCGCCGAAGATATCGATCTCGCGGACACGGCGGGCCAGGCGTTTGATGCGCGCGTCCCAGTCCGGGCCGCTGGCGGAGAGAAGGATGATGTCTCGCCTGAGTGAAGCAAGCGTGGCCCGGCCGTTGCCGTGACTGGCCAAGACCTTCAGTATCGCAACCTGTATGCTCACGCCGACGCCTCTGACCGCGACGGTTCTTTTTGTTCTGTGCGGTCGAGGCCAAGAGTATTTGGTTGCCGGGGCCGCCGTCCAGCAGGCGCGGCCAGTTATCCGCAGCCTTGCGAGGGCTCCTGCATTCCAAAGCTATGCATTGCCTTCGACAGCAGCCGCCACCGCAATTCCGCGCAGTGGCATGCCGCCGCGACGGCCTAGACCTTCACCAGGCTCTTGAACCCGCCATAGATCATCCGCTTGGCGTCGAACGGCATCGACTTCATATCGCCCATCGACGACTTGAGCCTGGGATCCGCCATCACTTTGGCGTTGATCTTGTCGCGCTGCGCCCGTGACTTGTAGGTGATCCAGGCGAACACCACGGTCTCGCCCGGCTTCTGTTTGACGCTGCGCGGAAACGAAGTGACCTTGCCGACCGGGGCGTCGTCGGCGACCCATTCTCGGTAATCCAGCGCGCCGTATTCGCGCCAGATCTTGCCGGCCTTGGTGGACATCTTGCGATAGGCCGCGATGTTCTTCTTTGGAACTGCGACGATGAATCCGTCGACATAGGCCATGGGTCTACTTCCCTCTGATTGTTCGCGTCATTGCGAGGAACGCAAGCGACGACTTCTGTTAGGAGTGACAGCAGGATGCCTGAATCGGCGCCGGTGTGTATTGGTCACGTAGCCGCACCCAGTCCATCGGATATGGCAGTTCATCCTCGTGACGACCGAGCGGCGTCAGGTCGAGATAATGATAGGCGGCGTTCATCATGTCGAGACCGCGCGCGAAGCAGGAATAGGTATGGAAGATGGTCCCGGCCTCGTCGCGATAGAACACGCTGATGCCGGGCGCTTCCTCCGTGCCGAAGCGTGTGGTGCCGAAATTATACCGGTTGTCGCCCGACTCGAGCGCCTGCGGCGTAAACGACACTTCATAATCGTAATTGAAATCGTTGTTTCCCGACGACAGCCAATCGAAGCTCCAGCCCATCCGCGCCTTGAACGCGGCAAGTTTTTCAACCGGCGCACGCGAAATCGCGACCAGCGTGGTGTCGCGCGCGGCAAGATGCGGGATCATGCGCTCGAATCCGTCCGCCCAGAACGAGCAACTCTTGCAGCCCGCCTCCCAGTCGGGCGCGAACATGAAATGCTGCACCACGAGCTGGCTGCGCCCCCTGAACAGGTCGGCCAGCGTCACCTGGCCGCCGGGCCCGTCGAACACATAATCCTTGTCGACCTTGACCCACGGCAACGCGCGGCGTTCTTCGCTGAGGCGCTCGCGGGCCTGCGTCAGCTCCTTCTCACGCGCGAGATGGACCTTGCGCGCGGCGATCCACGCCTCGCGAGAGACGATATTGTGCGGTTGCATGGGCGACTCCGGTGTCGACGTTTCAGTGTGCAAAAAATTGTTCGAGCTGACCGAGCAATTCAGTCCAGCCCTTCTCATGACCGTCGCGCGCGGCCTGGTCGAAAAACTGCTCATGATGCAGCGTCAGCAGCGTGCCGGCGCCGTCGGGCTTGAGCGAAATCGTCAGCAGCGATTCGCGTTCCGGCGTCGAATGCCAGGCCCAGCTCATCACCAACAGCTCGTCCGGCACGATGTCGCGATAGATACCGCCGACCTGGAAGTGCTCGCCGTCGATGCCGGTGAAGCTGATCCGGTAGCGGCCGCCAATGCGCGGATCCGTCTCCGCCCGCAGCGACCCTTCCTGCATCTTCGCAGGCATTCCGAACCATGCAGCTAGTTTTTCCGGGTCGGTCCACGCGGCGTAGACTTTCGCGGGCGCCGCATTGATACGACGTTTGAGGGTGAGGCTTGGTTTGGTCGCGAAACCGGCGTCGCGGGCAGGGCTTGACTGGATGCTTGACTGGGTGGCCATGGGTCTTCCTCCACAAAAGCTGCAAGGCGGTCGAGATTGTCGGACCAGAAGCGCTGGTAACGGTTCAACCATTCCATCGCCTGCTCCATAGGCCTGGCGGTCAATCGGCACGCGACGGTGCGGCCGGTCTTCTCGCGCTCGATCAGGCCGGCATCCGACAACACGTCGAGATGCTTCATGATCGCCGGCAGCGACATCGCAAAGGGCTGCGCGAGCTCGCTCACCGAAAGGCTTTGGCGCTCGCCGAGCCGCGCCACCAGTGCGCGCCTCGTGGGATCGGCGAGCGCGGCAAAGGTGCGGTCCAGGACGCTTTCTTGATACTTAACCATTAGGTTTAGTATAGGCGCAAACGAACAGCCGTCAAGCGCCTGACCGTCATTTTTCTGGATCAGTAATCCCGATAGACCCGGCCGCGCCGCGGCTGCTGGTTCAATGCCGCGCGCGGATTGATATTGCAATAAACCCCGCGGCCGGAGGCCGAGGCCATGCATTGCTGATAGGTCTGGTAAGAACAGTCGCCGGGAACGCCGACGCCCCGGCCCTGAACACAATAGGGGTAATCGTAAGCGGCGGCAGGCGTCGCGCTGGCCATCGAGCCGGCGATGGCCGCCGACAAAGCAAATATCGCTACCGTTGCATTGCGCATGATCAATCTCCTTCACCGCGATCATACCGCATCGCCGGGTCGCATCAGGTCAAAACCTCGCGACCCGGAGCAGGTTCCGCGCGGCGCCTTACTGCACCTTCTCGATATTGGCGCTGTCGATTACTTTCTTCCACTTCTCGGTTTCGGCCACGATCATCTTGCCGAAATCCTCCGGCGTGCCGATCAGCGGCTCACCGCCGAGGTCGATCAGCCTCGCCTTGATCGCAGGCTCTGCCAGCACCGCGTTCATCTCCTTGTTCAGCTTCTCGATGATTTCCTTTGGCGTGTTCTTCGGGGCACCCGCGCCGAACAGCGCGCTCGCCTCGTAACCCGGGATGGTGTCGGCGAGGACCGGCACGTCGGGCAGCAGCGAGGACCGTACCGTCGAGGTCACCGCCAGCGCCCGCACCGACCCGGCGCGGACATGCTGGAGGATCGAGGGCATGTTGTCGAAGATCAGCTGAACCTGACCGCCGAGCAGATCGGTGATCGCGGGCGCAGCACCCCGATAGGGAACGTGCTGCATCTTGGCGCCCGACATCATCATGAACATTTCACCGGACAGATGCACCGAGGTGCCGTTGCCCGATGACGCCAGGTTCACCTTGCCCGGATTGGCCTTCACATAGGCGATGAACTCGGCAGCCGTCTTCGCCGGCACGTTATTGTTGACCGTCATCACGTTCGGCACGCGATTGAACGCCGCGATCGGCGCGATGTCGCGAACCACGTTGAATTTCAGGTTGGCGTAGAGCGAGGCGTTGATGTAGTTGGCCGGGTTGACGAACAGCAGCGTGTAGCCGTCAGGTTCGGCATTGATCACCGATTCGGTCGCGATGTTGTTGCCGGCGCCGGGCTTGTTTTCGATCACGAATTGCTGGCCGAGCCGCTCCGAAAGCCGCTGGCCGAGCAGCCGCGCGATGATGTCGGTGGCGCCGCCGGGCGGATATCCGACCACCCACTTGACCGGCCGCGTCGGATAATCCGCCGCCAGGGCGCTGCCGATCGAAGCGGTCATCGAAAGGCCGATTGCCGTGAGGCAGATCGCGGTACGGCGTGAAATCATGAGTTCTTCTCCTTGGGGGCCGGGTTCACCCGGTCCGTTTCTATTGAACTGAAGACGGGGCGCGTTGTAACAAACAATCCCCGATGCGGCCAGTGCGACGCAACGCCCTCCGGTCGCTACATAAGGATGAGACATGTCCGTCAAGGTGAACGCGCTCGATCATCTCGTGATCAATGTCTCCGACGTGGCGCGTTCCGCCGAGTGGTACCGGAACATCCTCGGCATGGAGATCAAGGTGTTCGATCCGGGCCCGGGCAAAACGCCGCGGACGTCGCTGCTGTTCGGCACTCAGAAGATCAACGTGCGGCCGCGCGACGCCGACAAGGTCGAGTGGTTCACGGCGGATCATGAAGCCGCCGGGAGCGACGATCTGTGCTTCCTGACCGCGAGCACACCCGAGCAGGTGGTCGCGCATCTCAAGGCGAACGGCGTCGCGATCGAGGAAGGCCCGGTCGCCAGGCAAGGCGCCCGCGGCACGCTGCGTTCGGTGTATTGCCGGGATCCGGACGGGAGTTTGATTGAGATTTCGTCGTATGAGGGGGATGTGGTCTGACACGCGAACCGTCGTCATCCTGAGGTGCGCGCTCTTGCGCGCCTCGAAGGATGGCCGCAGGCACCGAGCCAGTCATCCTTCGAGGCTCGCCGAAGAGGCTCGCACCTCAGGATGACGCTACCGTTCGTGCAGAATGAGGCCATCTACGATTTGCGCACCGCCCTATCCAATGGCAGAACTGCTCCCAAGCAATACCAAGGCGGCGAAGCCGCACCGGGAGGAATCATGGCTAGTACACAGGCAGCGCCAGGCGTCGTCGGGCCCTTTGCAGGGCTCGATGTACCGTGGCTGCTGCGGATGCGCGCGGAGAGCCGCCGCGACCATCCGTTCCTGATCTGGGCGCCGTTCGAGGCTCCGGCGCGGACATGGACGTACGGCGAGTTTCACGAACGCGTCGGGGCGCTGGCGGCGGGCCTGATCAAGCGCGGCATCAAGCCCGGCGAATACGTGCTGATCCATCTCGACAATTGCATCGAGGCCATGCTGGCATGGTTCGCCTGCGTCGAACTCGGCGCCATCGCCGTCACCACCAATACCCGGTCGGCGGCCGCCGAAATGGAATACTTTGCGAGCCATTGCGGCGCAGTCGCCGCGATCACCCAGCCGGCCTATGCCGAGTTGATTTCGGCCCATTGCCGCGACCTGCGCTGGATCGCGGTGATCGCCCACGACGCCGGCGCCGTGCCCGCGCAGGGTGCCGCGCGCGGCGACAGCTTTGAGGCACTGTTCGCCGACAGCGCCGACCGGCCGCGCCGTCCCACCGACCCGCTCGCGCCCTGCAGCGTGCAATATACCTCGGGCACCACGTCGCGCCCGAAGGCGGTGCTGTGGACCCACGCCAACGCGCTGTGGGGCGGCAAGATCAACGCCGCCCATGAGGACCTGCACCAGGGCGACGTGCATCAGACCTATCTGCCGCTGTTTCACACCAACGCGCTGGCCTATTCGATGCTGGCAACGCTGTGGGTCGGCGCGTCCTGCGTGATCCAGCCGCGGTTTTCCGCCAGCCGGTTCTGGAACGTCGCGCTGGAACATGGCTGCACCTGGACCTCGACGATCCCGTTCTGCATGAAGGCGCTGCTGGAGCACGAGATCCCGAAGGGTCACAAATTCCGGCTCTGGGGCACGGCGGTGAACGATCCCCCGCCATTCGCCGCCTTCGGCATCAAGACCATCGGCTGGTGGGGCATGACCGAGACCATCACCCACGGCATCGTCGGCGAGGTCGATCAACCCAACACGCCGATGTCGATCGGACGCGCCGCGCCGGAATACGAGATCCGCATCACCAATGACGACGGCCGGCCTACCGAAGTCGGCGACACCGGCAATCTCCTGATCAAGGGCATTGCCGGCCTGTCGCTGTTTGCGGAGTATCTGCACAACGAGAAGGCGACGCGCGAGAGCTTTGACGAGCACGGCTATTTCATCACCGGCGACCGCGTCACGCTGCTCGAAGACGGCTTCATCAGGTTCGGCGACCGCGCCAAGGACATGCTGAAGGTCGGCGGCGAGAACGTCGCGGCGTCCGAGATCGAACAGGTGATCGCGCTGGTGCCCGGCGTGCGCGAGGCCGCTGTCGTGGCGAAGCCGCATCCGATGCTGGACGAGGTGCCGGTCGTCTTCATCATTCCGCTGGCCGGGGTCGCGGCCGCGCCGGCCGATCTGCACGATGCTGTGATGGCCACCTGCCGGAAGTCGCTGGCCGATTTCAAGGTGCCGCGCGAGGTCATTTTCGTCGACGAGATGCCGCGCTCGACGCTGGAGAAGGTGGCGAAGGCGGAATTGCGCAAGATGCTGGGGTGAGGCGTTCATCTACCTGTCATTCCGGGGCGATGCGAAGCATCGAACCTGGAATCTCGAGATTCCGGGTCTGGTGCTTACGCACCATCCCGGAATGACGGAAGGCCCTCACCCATACCCGAACGCGATCGGGCGGAACGCCTGCAGCAGGTGCTGGTCGAGCTTGTCGCCCATTTCTTCCATCACCCCGAACGCCTTGACGTGGGTGAACTGCAGCCGGTAGGCGCGCTTCTCGACCAGGGCCGCATAGATGTCCACGATCGTGGTCAGGCGCACGATGTCGCTGATCTCCTTGCCGCTGAGGCCGTCGGGATAGCCGGTGCCGTCGAGGAATTCATGGTGGTGCAGCACCACATCGAGCATTTCCGGCGGAAAGCCGCCCTGCGCCGATAGCGCGTCATAGCCGCGCCGCGGATGCTGGCGCATCTCGTGCATTTCGTCGGGCGTCAGCGGATCCGGCTTGTCGAGGATCGCGACCGGGATGAACGCCTTGCCGACATCGTGGAGCAGCGCCGCGCGGGCGAGCCGGCGCTGGTCGTCCTCGCGCATGTTGAGATGCTGCGCGAACGCAACCGCAAAGCCGGTCACGAACAGGCAGTGCCGATAGCTGTCGGTGTGGTGGCAACCGACGGTCGTCAGCCATTCCCGCAGCGAGGTGTGCTTGATCGCTTTCAGGATCTTGTTCTCGGCCTGCACGATGTCGCTGTATTTCAGCGGCTCGCCGGCCCGCATGCCGTTGAAAATCTTGAGCATGACGCCGTGCGCGGCTTCGACGCCGCGGTTCAGCGCCTTGCCGCGGTCGGTCTCGTTATAGGAACTGTCGTCCGGAAAGGCCGCCCGGATGCGCTGCAGGATGCCCTGCGCGTCGAATGGCCGCGCAATCGTGTCGGTGGCGCCGAGCGCCCAGGCCTGCATCGATCCGTGATGCAGCGCATCCGCCAGCACGAACAGCCGCGGCATTTCGCGATAGGCCTCGGTCCGCAGCTTGTTGCGCACCACCTGCACGCTTTCCGACGAGCGCAGGTTGATATCGACCACGATGCCGGAGAGATCGCGCGCCGGCGCATCGGGGATATCCGTGGTCGAGATCATGTCGACCTGGCCGACGGACTGCAGAATGCTGGCCAATTCGGTGCTCTTGTCGCTCCGATCCGACGCCAGCAGCAGCCGGCGCTTGGACGGAGTCTTGTTGGTTAATGCTGTCATGGAACCCCAGGGGCCTTGCGGTGATGACCGTCCGCAGAGCTTAACGATAAGGAGTTTTCTGTGGCTTAAGACGTATCGTGAATGTTGGTTAAGGGGATTCGTTAGAATTTTAGGATTCTCATCGCGAGTGAGATGCGGGTAATTGACTTCATCCCTCTCCACGGGTCGTCCCTGCGAACGCAGGGACCCATACGCCGCGGCAGTCATTGTTTGCAGAAGGCCTCTAACGCCAGCGCCTTCATCGATGGGCCGCGGAGTATGGATCCCTGCGTGCGCAGGGACGACGGCGGTGTTTGGTGTTGCACCATCATTCAAACGAAGTTTCGCGATCTCGCTGCATGATCTGCCCGAGCTATGCCAGAAATTTCCTTGCCCTCTTCAAACTGGCCTATTGTCTGGGCGAGGAATGGGGGTTGCGATCGATGCCGCCGCATGGGCGGCGTCGGTGGGGCTTGTCGATATTTCCAACCCGAAGCTCTGCTGTATCGCTTGCGTCGAAAGTGCGGAGATTGGCTCGCGATGCTGGTGGGTCATGCGCTTGCTAACGCCGCCCGCAAGCCAGCCCGCGGCCGCTTGATCCGTATTATCGACGCCACTTCGGTGCCGAAGAAGGGACCGGGCGCCAGGAAGAAGAACGAGGTGGCGGATTCACAGCGCGTTCGACCTTCCGCAGGAGCGGTTTGGCCACTTCGAATTGACCGATCAGCAGGCTGGCGAGACGCTGGATCGGATACCGGCGGCGGGACGAGATCCGCGCTGCCGATCGCGCCTGGCCTTGCAACCGGACCGCATGGCGACGCTGCTCGCATGCGGCGCAGACTTCGATCCGAGGCCGGTTGGAAGAGCGCGTTGGCTCGATCGCGAAGGCAATGAGTTCGATCTTGTCGCCGAGTTGCGCAAGGCATCGGCCCGCGGCCTGATCGATCGGCTGATCTGGATCTGGCGCAAGGGCGGCGCACCTCTCGCCCTGCGTTTGGTCGGCCATTCGGCGCAAGCTGCGTATCGCAAAAGCGCGCCGAGATGCACAGCGAGGAAGGCCACCAGATCTCGAAGCAAACGCTTGACGCTGCAGATTGGGTGATCTTGGTAACCTCACTCAAGCAGAAGGACTTCGCAACTGCGGATGTTCTTGCCCTCTATCGTCTGCGATGGCGGATCGAACTCGGGTTCAAGCGGTTGAAGAGCTTGATCGGACTGAAGGGACCACCCGGAACCGACGAGCAGCTCCGCCAGACCTCATGTTCTGGCCCATTTGCTGACTATTCTACTGCTTGAGCCGCTCATCGACGAACTTGAGGCCTCTCCCCGCTTGGCAGAAGCCGCCTGACAACGCCTGGAGTACCAGCGATTGCTCCAGCATCTCGTCGCCTCGCTGCTCCAAGCCGTGATGATCCTAACCCGATATGGGCTGTCTGCGCCGATCAATCGCCGCTCTCCAACGCCATCTTCGCGAGCCGCCAAGGAGAAACGCCGGTATCAAACTATGCTCCGTCTATCTTAGCGCCTATGTGCGCACGCAGGGACCCATACGCCGCGGCAGTCATTGTTTGCAGAAGGCCTCTAACGCCAGCGCCTTCATCGATGGGCCGCGGAGTATGGGTCCCTGCGTTCGCAGGGACGACGGCGGTGTTTGTTGTTGCACCATCATTCAAAACGCAGTTTCGCATTCTCGCGGCATGATCTGCCCGAGCTATGCCAGAAATTTCCTTGCCCTCTCATAAGAGGGCGCAGGGAAGACCGGGTGCGCGCTGCACCCGCGGTCCCGTGTGCGGATTGTAGATAGAAAGCTGCACACGAGCATACAGGGCAGCGGTGAACACCCGGCCTTCCCTGCGCAATGGCTTTACGGCTTATAACGAGCTCTCCCCGGAGAACGGCTCTTTTGCCTCCGTTGCGCCCCGAGAAGCTATTGCCTCCAGGTGCATCGACGCCAGCACCGCGGCGTCAGGACCACACGTCTTTGCCGTACGCTTTTGTCACGACCGTCAATCGCAACATCGGCGTCCACCGCAACCCGTCCAACGTCCGTGACGACGGCCGACGCCCTTCTGAGTAGGACGGGATGGCCAATATATGCCCCTGAGTCGGCCTTCCGGAAAAGCGAAATATTTTTTATTTCGGGGCTTGACATTGATTCTGTAAATCCGAAGTGATTTGCCCGTCGGGTTGTTTTGTCGCAGCAAGTTCGCGAGATTGCGCTTGCGTGCAGGGCGGCGCAGTCCGTAGGGCGGGTTCGCTTTAACCCGCCGATCCATACGAGATGGCGGATTAAAGGGAATCCGCCCTACGACACTTCTTCGCCCACGCCGGATACGGCTTGGATCAAGAGCAATCTGCTCTAGACTGCCGCGACCAGGGAAATGTCAAACGAGGATTGCAGTGACGATTGTTGGGCGGCTTGAAAGCGTTTGGCGTTACCCGGTCAAGAGCATGCCGGGAGAATCCCTGCCCGAGGCCTATGTCGACTTTGCCGGCGTGCTCGGCGACCGGCTCTGCGCGGTCCATCACGCCGGCGCGCCGAAGTCGTTCCCATTCCTCACCGCGCGCAGCCGGAAGGAAATGCTGCGATTTCGCCCGAAATTTCGCCATCCCGAGCGGACGCTTGCCCCTGACAATTTGACCGAGGCGGAAACCCGCGGTCCCGGCGTGACGCCACTGTTTCCCACAAGCGAAGACCTGGCGCTCGAGATCGAAGCGCCGAACGGAAAAATTTTGTCGGCATCCGATCCGGTGCTGCCGGCTCTGATCGGCGGCGATCAGTTCAACGCGTCCGAGCTAACCATGATCCGCTCGGACCGCGCCATCACGGACTGTCGGCCGCTGTCGTTGCTTGCGATCCAGACGATAGACAGCATCGGCCGCGCTGCGGGTGTCACGCTTGACAAGCGCCGCTTTCGCGAAAACCTCTATCTCGATCTCAATTCCGGTGAAAGCTTCGCCGAAGACGCCTTCGTCGGCCGCAGGCTGCGGATCGGCCCGAGACTGACGGTCCACATTCTGGAACGCGATATCCGCTGTCGCATGATCAACATCGATCCGGAATCGCTCGACGAGAATCCTGAGATCTTGCAGCATGTCGCCAGGAACCATGACAACAGAGCCGGCGTCTACGCCGCGGTGCTGGTGGCGGGCATGGTTCGCCCGGGTGACGAGGTCGTGCTGGAGGATTAGAATTGGGTGGGGCGGGTTCTATTCAATCCCGCCGATCCATACGAGATGGCGGATTAGAGAGAATCCGCCTACGGCCTTTAGCTCTGGTTATGGGCACAAAGCAGACATGCAACGACGCATCCCGAGAAGTTGAGAGGAGACCGGTTACAATGAGCATTGCCGATCCCAACAAGACGATCCTGACGGGCGAGAACCCATTTATCCGCTTGAGCCCGAAGGACGGCGAACCGAACTCGACCGAGGCGAGCTATTGGCGGATCATCTTTTCGCCAGCTGGTCCCGGCCACGTTCTCTATTTGAAGAGTGAACTGACGGAACAGCGCTGGCGCATCTACTCCGACAACATCGCGATGGCGCGATGGCTGCAGTCAACCGTGCAAGGCATGCTCAATGCCGAACTTTCCGACACAACGATCCCCTGTGCGGACGCGCAATTCTCCAAAGCGGGAGATCCGCGCTACTTCTGGACTGAACACGTCAAGTCGCACGGCGAAGAAATCTCACTTACCTGGTTCGATATCGGCGAGCCGCTACTCATCCACACGCAGCCGAACCAGATTCCCGACCGGCGCTACGGCGTGTGCACCGTGCTGATCCCGGCGCTCGGCACTCGTGTCGTCCGCAACGGCATCGAGGCGCAGGGGCGATCGTGGCCGCGGGAGCGTGAGAGGCGGCCATTCTCGACGTCGGCACTGGCATTCTCGGAAAGCTGGACGGAAGCGGTCTGAGGCGGAACTGCCAATCAGTGTCCGCCTTCTCCGAGTCTTGCATCAGGCTGCTTGGCCTGCGCCAGGATCAAAAAGGCACGCCGCCGGGATCGAAATGGGTCGCCCGGCGGCGCTTATTCCTGAACTGGGACACTAAAATTCCCAGCACTGCATAGACTGCAGGCATCGTGCCACAGGGGGCATGACACCCGGTTGTTGCTCATGCGCGCCAGTAGCCGGGTCGTTGGCGTGCCGTTTCCCACTCGCCGTCGCGCTACAGTGTTAGCTCGCGTAGGGCGGGTTCTCTTTAGCCCGCCATCTCGCAATCGAACGGCGGGTTAAAGAGAACCCGCCCTACGGACTACGGACCTCGGCTCGCTCGCGAAGGCGATCTATCCATTCGCCTTCGAAGCCAACCAATGCACTTTCAACCGGCCAACCGGGCGCTGTCTCGATCAGATGCAACAGGGTCCACACAAGTCCGAAGCAACCGTCTGGACCGAAGAGTTTCACCAGCGCGCAAGCCTCTTCATCCGTGACAGGCGTTTGAACCTTCGACATCTGCTCCTCAAATGCCTGCATCGTTGGAACGATAGCAACCGCAGAGCTCGGAAGTGGTCCAAGTTCGAGAAGCGCGCTGATCGCTTGCTACATTTTTCTCTCCACTACTTACCTATCGGATCGCGTAGGGCTCCCACCGTCGTCATTGCGAGCCACCGGGTCGCGCGCATGCGCGCCCCGGTGGCTCGCAATGACGGCTGCCTGCGCCAAAGCCCAGCCTAAAAAATCCGCCGGAGAAAATCCCCGGCGGATCGTTGATGCTGCGTAATCCGAACGCCTTACGCCTTCATGCTCGCCTTGACCGCTTCCGCCGTGATCGGCAGCGCGCGGATGCGGGCGCCGCAGGCGTTGAAGATGGCGTTGCCGAGGGCGGGTGCGATCACGGTCACCGCCGGCTCGCCGACGCCGGTCGGCTTTTCGCCGTTGGCGATGACGTTGATGGCGACTTCGGGCACCTGGCTCATGCGCAAGGGTGTGTAGGTATCGAAATTGGTTTGTTCGATACCGCCGTCCTTCAGCGTCGCCTTCTCATACATCGCGAGCGAAAGGCCCCACAGCGCCGCGCCCTCGACCTGGGCGCGGATGTTGTCGGGATGCACCTGCATGCCGACGTCGGTGGCCACGGTCAGCTTCTTGACCTTGACCTCGCCGCTCGGCGCCACCGCGACATGGGCGACGCAGGCGGTCCAGCTTGCGGTTGCGCGTTCCTGCGACGACACGCAGGCCACGCCCATGCCTTCACCTTTCGGCAATTTGCCGGTGCCGTAGCCGGCCATGCCCATCGCCGCGAGCAGGGTGCTCCGCAGACGCTGCGCACCACCATCGTTCTTGCCCTTGCCGTCGAGCAGCGCGATGCGGAACTCGGCGGGATCCTTGCCGGCGGCATGGGCGAGTTCGTCGATCATGCTTTCGACCGCCCAGAAGGTCCAGCCCGGTGCGACCGACCGCAGCTGTCCCGACGGGGTGGCGTTGTGCGCCATCTCGTTCTTGATGGCGCGGACGTTGTGATTGGGCACGGAATAGAAGAAATCCGCGCCGTTCACGGTGAACGCATCCAGCGGTCCCTTTTTGTCGACCGAGGGCGACAGGAAATCGGGGATGCCCCAACGCTGCGTCGGCCACGCGCTGACCACGTCGTGATTGAGCGCAATCAGCTTGCCATCGCCGTCGAGACCCGCCTTGACCTTCTGGAAGGTCAGCGGGCGCGAATAGTCCATCGTCATGTCGTTTTCGCGGGTGTAGATCACCTTGACCGGCTTGCCGACGGCTTTCGCCGCCTGCACCGCGGGCACCATCATGTCGGCGTCGAGACGCCGGCCGAAGCCGCCGCCCAGCCACATCTGATGCATCACGACGAACTTGGGATCGATCCCGGCGGCGCCGGCCGCGATGGCGCCGGAGCGCGTCGCGAACTGGTTGCCGGAATAGATGTGCAGGATGTCGCCCTTGAACTCCGCGGTGGCGTTCATCGGCTCGAGCGGCGCGTGGATGTTGATGCTGGTGGTGTATTCCGCCTCCAGCACTTTCGCCGCCGTCCCGAAGGCGGCCGCGGTATCGCCGTCCTTGACGAAGAACTGCCCGGAATCATCCAGCTTCTGGAGCCGCTTCGCCTCCTCCAGCAGCGACTCGCTCGACAGCTTGGCGTTCGGACCGCCGTCATAGGCGATCTTCAGCGCTGCCGCCGCTTTCTTCGCATTGGCATAGGTATTGGCGACCGCCACCACCCAGCCGGACGTGCTGCCGGTCTTGTCGTCGAGCGTCACCGCCTTGATGAAGCCTGGCACTTTCTTGGCCGCGGAATCATCGACCGATTTCACCGTGGCGCCAAAACGCACCGGCGGGGTCACCACGGCGCCGTGGGCCATGCCCGGCACCATCACGTCGATGCCGTACTTGGCCGTGCCGTTGACCTTCGGCGGGATGTCGAGCTGCGGAACGGAAACGCCGACCATGGTGTATTGATCCGGCGTCTTGAGCTTGATCGCCTTCAGCTCATCGGGCGTGAAGGTTTTTGTGATTTTGCCGCTCTTGACGATGTCGGCAAAGCTCATCGACTTCTTCGACTTTGGATGCGTGACCACGGAATCGCGCACCACCAGTTCGCCGGCCGGCACGCCCAGGATAGTGGCGGCGGCTTCCGTCAGCGCGATCCGCCCCGCGGCGCCCGCGCGGCTCATCGCGTCGAAGTTCATCATCGTCGACCAGCTGCCGCCGGTGATCTGCGCGCCCAGTACCGGATCGTTGAACTTCGGATCGTTGGAGGCCAGCTGAACCCGCATGTCCTTCCAGCTCGAGCCGAGCTCTTCGGAAACGATCTGCGCCATGGTCGAGGCGATGTGCTGGCCCATATCGGCCTTGCCGCACGTCACCGTGACCAAGCCATCCGGTCCGATCGAGTACCAGACGCTGGGATCGAATTTGGCGGGGGCGGCCAGCGCCTGATCGGCGCCGAACAGGCCGGGAACCGCGGAGTAGCCGAGCGCAAGGCCTGCGGCGGCGGTGCCGACCAGGAAGGAGCGGCGGCTGAGGTCGGCGGGTTCGCTTGAAGCGATTTTCACGTGCGTGTTCATGTGGGCCTCCGCTCGGTGCCGGCGTTGGACGCGGTGCGCATGTCGGCGGCGGCGCGCATGATGGCCTTTTGAATCCGGGAATAGGTCATGCAGCGGCACAGATTGCCGTCCATGTGCGCAACCACTTCTTCCTTGGTCGGATTGGAATTCTTCGACAGCAGCGACGCCGCCTGCATGATCTGGCCGGACTGGCAGTAGCCGCATTGCGGGACCTGCTCGAGGATCCAGGCCTTCTGCAGCGGATGATCGCCCTTGGCGCTGAGACCTTCGATGGTGGTGATCTTCTTGCCGACGGCGTCGCTGACCGGGGTCTGGCAGGACCTGACGGCTTCGCCGTTGACGTGAACCGTGCAGGCGCCGCACAGGCCGGCGCCGCATCCGAATTTCGTGCCGGTCATCTGCAATTGTTCGCGGATGACCCAAAGCAGCGGCGTATCGTTCGCCGCCTCGACGGACATATTCCGCCCGTTGATGTTCAGATTAGGCATTTTGCGTTTCCCCTTCCGGTGCAGGATGCCGCTTACGGCGGCAACTCACTGTTGGGCCAACTCACTGTTGGGCATGGCTGAGTTGGACATGGCTGACACCCACCGGCTCGGCGTCAGTCGGCGCGCAGAATGATACCGATCCCATTTAGAGGCAATGCAATTTGGAATCGTTCGAAGGGAATAAAATTTTGAAATGAGGGGTTGTGCGCTGCGGCAGATTTCGCCTTGCGAAATGCACCAGCGTGGGCACCCGCCTACACATTTCCGCATTTCCCAACCGCGAAGGGATCGCGTTAGGATGCTGGCAGGTCGAAATTGCACATTATCTTCGCCGGGAAATCGAGAATGCCGAAGATCAACCGCGACGGCGTCAATATCCATTACGAGGTGCATGGCAGCGGCCCACCGCTGCTGCTGACCCACGGTTACTCTTCGACCTCGGGAATGTGGCAGGGCCAGATCGCGGCGCTGTCAAAGCATCACAAACTCGTGTTGTGGGACATGCGCGGCCACGGCCAGTCGGATTATCCCGATGATCCCGCGGCCTACAGCGAAGCCTTGACGGTGGCCGATATGGCCGCCCTGCTCGACGAGATCGGCGCCGACAAAGCCATCGTCGGCGGGCTGTCGCTGGGCGGCTACATGTCGCTGGCGTTCTACCGCAATCATCCGGATCGGGTGCGCGCGCTTCTGATCATCGACACCGGACCCGGCTTCAAGAAGGACGATGCGCGCGCGGCCTGGAACAAGCGCGCCCACGACACCGGCGACCGTTTTGAGCGCGAGGGACTGCAGGTTTTGAAATCCGCCAGCCGCGAGCGCTCCGGCGTCAGCCATCGTGACGCGTCGGGACTGGCGCGGGCCGCGCGCGGCATGCTGACCCAGCGCGATGCCCGCGTGATTGAATCGCTGCCCGACATCAAGGTGCCGTCGCTGGTCGTGGTCGGCGCCGACGACACGCCGTTCCTGGCCGCATCCGATTACATGGCGGCCAGGATTCCCGGCGCGCAGAAGGTGGTGGTGCCGGCCGCCGGCCACGCCGTCAACATCGATCAGCCCGAGGCTTTTATCGAAGCGGTGCTGCCGTTCCTTGCTCGCCTCGACGTAAAGACAGAAGCGAGGGCCGCATCATGAGGGCGTTTGCCGCAGCGGTTTTATTCCTGATCGCCGGTGCTGCCGTGCCGGTGCAGGCGCAAAAACTGCCACCGTTCGGCGGCCCCACCCCGCCCCCGTTCACGGAAACCCTGTCGAACACCACGCCACTGGTGTTCGGCATGGATGCGGTGGAAGCCGAACGCGCGCTCGGCACGCCACTCAATTATATCAAGGGACGCCCGGGCGATGAGGTCTTCCTCAGCTTCCGCAATCTCGGCGGCAGCGGATTGTTTCCGAGCAAACACCGGCTCTATCTGCAATTCCGCAAAGGCCGGCTGGCGGGCTGGAAAGGCGACTGGGGTCACAACTGGATGTGGCAGTAACCGCGTCTGCCCTGCAGCGAGCTTCGTGCAACGCTTCAAGAAAAGCAACCCTGCACAGAAAAGGATGACCCATGGGACAGGACATTACACTGACGGCTTCGGACGGTTTCAAGCTCGGCGGCTATCGCGCCGATCCCGCAAGCACGCCCAAGGCGGCGATCGTGGTGATCCAGGAGATTTTTGGCGTCAATCACCACATTCGTTCGGTGTGCGATCGGCTGGCGGGCGCCGGCTATGTCGCGATCGCGCCGTCGATCTTCGACCGCACCAGCCCGAACTTCCAGTGCGGCTATACGCCGGATGAGGTCGCGAACGCGCGCAAATTCATCGCCAATCCGGATTGGCCGGCGATGCTGCTCGACACCCAGGCTGCGATCGACGCGGTGAAGAGCGTCGGCCCGGTCGGCATCATCGGTTTCTGCCTCGGCGGCAGCGTCGCTTTCGCGGCCGCGACCAAGCTATCGGGCCTGTCGGCCGCGGTCGGCTATTACGGCGGCGCCGTGGTCCGCTTCGCCGACGACAAACCGAAAGTGCCGACGCAGCTACACTTCGGTGAAAAGGACGCCGGCATTCCGCTGACCGATGTCGAGACCATCAAGGCCAAACGGCCCGATGTCGAGGTCTACGTCTACCCCGGCGCGCAGCACGGCTTTCACTGCGACGAGCGGGCGAGCTACGACAAGCCCAGCGCCGACATCGCCTGGCCGCGCAGCCTCGACTTCTTCGCGCGGCATTTGAGGTGACGGCGAAGCCGTCATTCCTCGCTGTGACGACGTAGTCGTCATTCCTCGCTGTCGTCCCTGCGAACGCAGGGACCCATACTCCGCGGCGCCCGTTGTTGCATGAGGTCTCTAACGCCGGCGATCTCACCGATAGGCCGCGGCGTATGGGTCCCTGCGTTCGCAGGGACGACGAATAAATTGCAGTTGCGCATTCGCTTCGCGACCTCGCCGCCTTACTCGCCCTTGACGCCCGTGGCTTTCACGACATCGGCCCAGCGCGCGGTGTCGCGGCGGAGCGCGGCTTCGAACGCTTCCGCCGAGCCGCCGACCGGCATCAGACTGACCGTCTCGAGCCCTGCGACGCCTTCGGGAGAAGCGATGATGCGCGACAGTTCCGCGGAAAGTTTCGCGACGATGTCCTTGGGCGTCGCTGCCGGTACGAAGATGCCGATCCAGCCCTCGGCCTCAAAGCCGGGGAAGCCAAGTTCGGCCATCGTCGGCACGTTCGGCAGCTGGGTCCTGCGCTTTTCGCCGCCGACCGCCAGCGCCCTGATCTTGCCGGCCTGGATTTGCGGGTTGGCGGTGGTCAGATCGACGAAGGCCGCGGTCACGGTGTTGTTGAGCAGATCGTTCACCAGCGGCGCCGCGCCGCGATAGGGAACATGGGTCATGTCGATGCCCGCGTTCTTCTTGAGCAGTTCGCCGTACAGATGCGACGTCGTGGCGTTGCCGAACGAGCCGTACGGCACCTTGCCGGGATTCGCCTTGGCGTGGTCGATCAGTTCCTTGACCGACTTGATCGGCTGCGCGTCGGGGACGGTCAGCACGATGGTCGACAACCCGACCTGGGTGACCGGCGCGAGATCCTTGAAGACGTCGTAGGGCAGCTTCGAAATGAGGCTCGGCGCCTGGATGATCTGGGTGATGGCGACCAGCACGGTGTAACCATCGGGCGCCGCCTTGGCGACGAAATCATTGCCGACCACGCCGCCGCCGCCCGACTTGTTTTCGACGACGACGGTTTGCTTCCACGCTTCCGACAGCTTGTTGGCCAAAAGACGCGCCGAGACGTCGGTGGCGCCGCCCGCGGGATACGGCACCACAAAGGTTATGCGCCGGTCCGGATAGGACTGCGCCGCCGCCCGGTCTGCCGACGCGCATATGGCCGTCATGGCGATGCCTGCGATCAGTGCAGCTGAAATGGCGGTGCGCGCGCGCGTGATTGGCAAACGGATGCTCATCTTTTCCCCTGATTGATTTTGATGGATTTCGTTGACGGCGGCATAGGCTGCCGGCTGGAATGACGCAAGTTCCTATCCGGGGCCACCGCGGCGAATGCGCTGATTCACCACAGCCGCGGTAATGCCGCTGCGCGGAATGACCGGAGCGGCATCGCGCCAACACGCGTCATTCCGGGATGGTCCGAAGGACCAGACCTCAGGTGCGCAATTGCGCACCGGGGAATCTCGAGATCCCCCGATGCGCAATTGCGCATCTGAGGTTCGCTCGTTTCACTCGCGCCCCGGGATGACGAAGTACTCCGTACTTCGTCAGAACCAGCGCTCGCCGACCAGCACCGTGTCGCCCGGGCTGATGGAAGTGCCGGGCGGCACCACGTAGCGCGCCGTTCCCGAACCATCGGTATGCGTGACCGTGACCTTGTCGCGCCGCGCGCGCGGCGAGAAGCCGCCGGCGATCGCAACCGCACTCTCAACGGTCATGTTGGGCACGTAGGGATATTGGCCGGGCGCGGCTACCTCGCCGAGGATGAAGAACGGCCGGTAGGCTTCGACCTCGACCGCGACGGAGGGATCGCGGATGAAGCCGGCGCGCAGTTTGGCCGCGATCTCGGCGGCGAGACCTGCGGGCGTGCGACCGCGCGCCGGCACCGAGCCGATCAGCGGCATCGTGATCGCGCCGGCAGCATCGATCGCGTAGGTGTTGGTGAGGCCTTCCTGGCCGTAGACCACGACGCGCAGCCTGTCGCCGGCATCGAGATGATAGGCGGAATCGTATCGAACCGGCTCGGCATAGGCGACGGGCGCTGCGACAACCGCGGGCGGAGGCGCGTAAACGGGAGCCGGCGTTCTGGCAAAGGACGCGCGCATCGCGCTGATGGCGCCGCCGCCGCCATTGTCCACGACGGCGACCGGCGCCGGCGCCGCGCCATAGGTGATGGCGTCGAGATCGGCTTGCGGCGCGACCGCGACGGGTCCGGCCGTGCGCATGCATCCCGACAGAGCGAGCGCGGCCATCATCGCAGTGATCGAAAATCGAAACGCGCGCGCAACCCGCACCGGAACCATCCCTCAAAGCGAGACAGCTCTAGTCTTGCACCGGTTATGGTTAACAAAACGTTTTTTGGGTGCGGTGCGGGCGAGGTGAGAGACTCCCTCGCCCCGTTCTTACGGGGTCGAGACGAGCGAAGCTCGCTCTTGGAGGGTTGGGGTGAGGGGCTCTATCAACGCACGCTGATGCAAGTTGAGAGACCTGTGCCCCCTCACCCGCCGCGCGAAGCGCGCGGCGACCTCTC
>NZ_CAXUPS020000004.1:0-589944 GCF_964252915.1 Bradyrhizobium sp. LjRoot220 | reverse complement strand
CCTCCAGGTGCATTGACGCCAGCACCGCGACGTCAGGACCACACGCCTTCGCCGTACGCTCTCGTGCCGTTCGTTATCGGCGCTGCCAGCGTCCACCGCGACCCGTCCCAACGATCGTGACGATCATGATACGCCCCTCTGGCGGGACGGGATGGGCGAAGATATAAACTGATTTTCACTTCCGGAAAAGCGAAATATTTTTTATTTCGGGGCTTGACACGATTTCCGACAATCAGAACTGATTTGCCCGTCGGCCATTTTGTCGCAGGGCGACGGGCAATGGCTACCCCACAAGGGTTAGGCTCCAAACCGATTGTCGCCTTACAGGCGCGCGTAGTAAGGCTTTTCCTTGAATCCTGGTCGGCCCGAACTACCATGACGGGATTGCAAACGGAGCTTTTTTACCGATTCTTGGCCTTTTTGGATCGATGATCGAGCGCCACACCGGATTGAGGGATCGTGACGCGCGCGCTTCGCAAGATTGTCCTGTCGCTGCTGCTGCTGGCGGGGCCGTGCCTGGGCGCAAGCCCGGCGCTCGCGGAGAAGCGGGTTGCGCTGATTATCGGCAACTCGAGCTACGAAAAGGTCGCGCGGCTCGGTAATCCGGCCAACGATGCGGCGCTGGTGTCCGAGACCTTGAAGGCCGCGGGTTTTGACAGCGTCGAGATGCGCCGCGACCTGAAGCTTGGCGACATGCGGCGCGCGCTGCGCGACTTCGTCGACAAGTCGCGCGAGGCCGATGTCGCCGTGATCTATTTTGCCGGGCATGGCATCGAAGTCGATGGCACCAATTATCTCATTCCGGTGGACGCCGTGCTGGAACGCGACGTCGACATTTTCGACGAAGCCCTCTCGCTCGAACGGGTTCTGGTATCGGTCGAGCCGGCCAGGCAAATGCGGCTGGTCATCCTCGATGCCTGCCGGGACAATCCGTTCACGCGGTCGATGAAGCGGACGGCGGCGTCCCGCGCGGTTGGCCGAGGGCTGGCGCGAATCGAGACCACGAGCCCGAACACGCTGATCGCGTTCGCTACCAAACCCGGCTCGACCGCATCGGATGGGGACGGCAAGAACAGCCCGTTCGCGACGGCACTCGTCAAACACGTTATCAAGCCAGGACTCGATATTCGCAAGGCGTTCGGCTACGTGCGCGACGACGTGTTGAAATCTACCGGCAACCGGCAGGAACCCTATGTCTCCGCTTCGCTCGGGGGCGACGACGTGCCGCTGGTTCCGACAAAGCCCGTCGTGTCCGCCCCGGTCGATCAGGACGCGCCGATGCGGCGCGATTACGATTATGCCCTGCAAGTCAACTCGAAGGCCGTATGGGATGCCTTCATAGAAAAGCACCCGTCGGGATTCTACACGGCGCTCGCCAAAGCGCAGCGGGACAAGCTCGCGGCAGAAGCCGCGCGGGTCGAAGCCACGAACAAGGCAAAGGCAGCCCAGGAAGAGCAAGCCCGGCTCGCGGCCGAGGGAGCCAGAGCGGCCGAGCAAGCGAAGGCCGCAGAACAGGCCAAGGCTGCCGAAAAGGCACGGCTCGCGGCGGAAGCGGCCAAAAAAGCCGAAGAAGCCAAAGTTGCCGAAGCCGAACGCGTCAAGGCTGCGGCACAGGCCAAGGCAGCGGAAAAGGAAGCTGAGCGTGTCAAGGCGGCCGAAGCCGTCAACGCCGCGAGAGCGGCGAAGCTGGCGGCCGAACTACAAGCCAGGGAAGAAAAGGCTGCCGCTGAACAGAAGGCCAAGGAAGAAAGGGTTGCAGCGTTGAATCCAACGGCCGACAAGTCCGACCAGCAGACGACGGTCGATCTTCCGCGTTCACTACAATCCGAATTGCGCCGCGTCGGCTGCAACACCGGTGCTGTGGACGGCAACTGGAATGCGGCATCGCAGCGCTCGCTCGATCTGTTCAACAAGCACGCTGGCGTGAAACTCGACGTGAAGGTCGCCAGCGTTGATGCTCTGGATGCGGTCAAGAGCAAGACGACGCGCGTTTGCCCGCTGATCTGCGATCACGGGTTCAGGGCTGATGGTGAACGTTGCGCCAAGGTCACCTGCCGCGCGGGCTATCGGATCAATGACGAGAATGAGTGCGAAAAGGTTTTTGGGAAGAAGCCAGTCGCGAAGCGTGACGACCCGAGTCCAGAACGCGACGCCGAACGCAAGCGGGTAGAGTCGGCGCCGTCGAAGCCGCAGTCGTCAGGACAAATTGTTTGCGGCCAAGGTGGTTGCAGGCCGGTAGCCAGGGGATGCAGGTTGGAAGCAGGCAGAGTAGGTGGACCCAATCTGCCGGGAGCATCTGTCGAAGTGTGCAATTGAGAATGGCTATGCGCGTATTGCTAAGCATCGGTTTGACGGTCGGGCTCATTTGCCTGGCTGGCCAACCCGCGTTGGCTGACAAGCGCGTGGCGCTGGTGATTGGCAATTCATCGTACCGGAACGTCGCCAAGCTCAGTAACCCCGCCAACGATGCGGCGGCTGTTGCCGCGATGTTCAAGTCGGCAGGCTTTAACACGGTCGAGTCCAGGCTGAACCTGACCGTCGGCGAGTTGCGCAAGACGCTGCGCGATTTCGGCAACAAGAGCCGTGACGCGGATGTCGCCGTTATCTATTTCGCCGGCCACGGCATCGAGCTCGACGGCACCAACTATCTCATCCCGGTCGACGCGACGCTCGAGACCGATACGGATGTTCTGGACGAGGCGCTGTCGCTGGATCGGGTGCTGGTTGCGGTCGAGCCGGCCAAGCAATTGCGGCTGGTCATCCTCGATGCCTGCCGGGATAACCCGTTTGCAAAAAACATGAAGCGGACGACCGCGTCACGCGCGGTCGGTCGCGGCCTCGCCAGGGTCGAACCGTCAAGCCCGAATACCATGATCGCGTTTGCGGCTAAAGCCGGTTCAACCGCATCTGACGGCGACTCGAAGAACAGTCCCTTTGCCGCCGCGCTGGTCAATCACCTCGCCAAGCCCGGCCTTGATCTTCGCAAGGCGTTCGGCTTCGTGCGCGACGATGTCTTGAAGGCAACCAATAACGCGCAAGAGCCTTTCGTCTATGGCTCGTTGGGCGGCAACGACGTGACGCTGGTGCCTGCCGCGCCTGTCGCGTCTGCGCCGGTCGATCAGGACGCCACGATGCGGCGCGACTATGAATTCGCCGATCGGGTCGGGACAAAGCCGGTGTGGGAAGCCTTCATCGAGAAATATCCGTCCGGCTTCTTTACCGCACTCGCCAAAGCGCAGCGTGACAAGCTCGCAGCAGAAGCCGCGCGGGTCGAGGCGACAAACAAGGCAAAGGCAGCGCAGGAAGAGCAGCCGCGCCTTGCAGCCGAGGGCACCAAGCAGGTCGAACAGGCCAAGGCGGCCGCCCAAGCCAAGGCTGCAGAAGATGCAAGGCTTGCCGCTGAAAAGGCCAAGCAGATCCAGCTGGAGAAGGAAGTTGCGGCTGAGCAGGCGCGAACGGTGGCCGAGAAACTGGCTGCCGAAAAGCTGGCCGCCGAAAAGCTGGTCGCGGAGCTGCCATCCGGTACTGCTCTGTCGCCATCTGAATTAGTTACATCCCTGCAATTTGAATTGCGTCGGGTTGGTTGTCTTGCGACGCTACCGAATGGCGAATGGAGCGTAGCTTCGCAACGTTCCTTGACCCTGTTCAACAAATATGCCGGCACAAAATTCGATGTGAAGCTGGCCAGCGCAGATGCGTTCGATGCGATCAAGACGAAGCGGGGGCGCGTTTGCCCGCTGATCTGCGATCACGGGTTCAACGCCGATGGCGATCGCTGCTCAAAGATTACATGTCGTGCCGGTTACAAAGTCGGTGACGACAACACTTGCGAAAAGATCGAAGTGAAGAAGCCGATGGCAAAGCGCGATGAGCAAAAGCGGGATCGAGCAGAGCGTGCCAAGGCGGAACCGGAGCGGGGCAAGCCGCAGGCGTCCGGTCAGGTCCTTTGTGATCATCAAGGGTGTCGGCCGGCAAAAAAAGGATGCACAATTGTACATGGAAACGCCGCCATAGGGGGGGTCTCCGGCTCTTCGCGCGAAGTATGCAATTAGACGATGCTCGCCGAGTTCCTGAATCCGGTCATGAAATTGAATCATTGAGAACGCGAGACCGGAGGCTACGCGTGCTGGGCGGGTTGCGTTAGTGTAACTCGCCATCGCGTATACGATCTAAGACAAATTACGTTGACGGTAAACTGCGATACAAATCAGACGCCGCGCGAGCCTCTAAGTTTAGCGGGAACCATTGACCATTGAGTTTAGGCGGGTGTAGGGCGGGTTCTCTTTAACCCGCCATCCAGCAATCAAGCGGCGGGTTAAAGCGAACGCGCCCTACGAGGCCCTTTAATTCCCTCTCCGGCACCCCATATAGAGCGGATGGCACAATGGAAAGCATCTGTCGCGAAGCAACCGTCGATGACCAAGGCTGAATTGCGGCTGATGCTCACCGAGGCGGTCCGCAACACCGAGTCCGGCGCGGATCAAAAGCCGAAACGCTCCCCGAAGGTCGAGAACGAGCAGTCCTAACTGGCCGCCCGTCGATATATCCGCGACAGTCGCGGTCGATCCGAATAGCCTGACCCAAGAATTTCACAGGAATAACCTATGCGGCTGGTTGCCAAACCCACCGAACAAGAAATCCTCGAGGGGCCGCAAGCGGTATCCTTTCAGATCGCGAACGGGAATGTGCGGCAGCGTTGCATTCTGCAAACCGATCTTCCGACGCAGTCGCTGGCCCAGAAATATCTGCTCACCAATTGGCTCATTGTCGAACGGATGGCGCGTGAGGCTCTCGCGGCTGGAATCCCTGACGATGGTCAAATCAAACTCGCCATGGTCTAAGCGGCCCGTTCATCAGTAACGTCGGTTTTGGTCTACAGGGAATAGTCATGCTCAAGGATCGCGAGAATATCCTGAATGCGCTTCGCGAGAAGCCGCTCAAGGTCTACGAGATCATGAAGCGCGCCAACCTGCCGAATGAGGAGGCCTGCCAGTCGCTGCTGCTGAAAATGCGCGACGAAGGCCTGGTGAAATTCGACATTCATAAGGGCCGATGGCTCATCCCGTGATCGCGCACGCGGCGTGCCGCGTCGGCTGAAGACGGTAAGTTCAAACCTCCACATCTGCATCTGTGCTGCGTTTGTTCGCGCACCGAAACCCGCGTGCAAAAAGGATTCGCGCGCCGTCAAGAATTGACGGCATCGCGCGCCGGTGCATCATCCCGGCATGTTCGGTTTCTTCAAAGGCTGTCGTCTCGCCCGCATGAGCAGCGGGCGCTATTGCCTTGTGCGGGATCTCGGCCTGGTCAAGGGCGGCAAGGGCATGCGGCACCACGAGGTGGTGATCGCCTTCAGCGCCCGCGAACTGCTGAGGTGGTTGCGTCGGCCGTCGGCGAAGCAATTTGAGGCGGAGGCGAGGTCGCGCGCCGGCGTCACTCCGTAAAGCTACGGGCGTTGGCGCGCATTACCCGCGCACCGCGCTCCTGAAGGCCGCCGAAAGCGCTGTGAGCGCATCGCGCGGCCGGCCGTCCCTGACCCTCGAGTGAAGCAGAACCGGCAAGCGCGGCAAATCGGGAAGCCCGAGCCTCGGGCCGACGTCAACGGCGCCAAACGACAGCATGCGCGGTGCCAATGCCGCAACGCCGATCCCGGCCATGACGGCCGCCGCGACCGCTGACACACCGCCGCCGACGAAAATTTCGGTCCAGGGCACGCCGGCCGCATCGAGCAGCCGCCCAGCCATCGCACGCACGCCGCAGGGCTCGGCCATCGTGGCCACCGGAAGCGGCTCGCCCGCGCGATGCTGCCAGCCTGGCGCTGCGAACCAGCCGAACTTTTCTTCGGTCAGAATTTCGCCGTCGCTGCGGCCGACTTCAAAGCGGACGATCACCGAGTCGAGTTCGCGCCGGTCGAAGCTTTGCAGCAGGTCGCCCGACGATCCGATCCGGATTTCGATCAACAGATGCGGGTCCTGCACGTTCATGCGCGCGATCAGTGCGGGCAACTCCGGCCCCGCAACATGGTCGCTGATGCCGATGGTGAGGCGCTGCCGGGCTCCGGCAAATACCGCGAGCGCGCGATCGTGTACCGCCAGCAGTTCGCGGGCGTGTTCGAGGAAGGCGGCGCCCTGCGCTGAAAGCTGCACGTAGCGGGGCGTCCGATCGATCAGCCGGCAGCCGAACCGCGCTTCGAGCCGCTTCAGCTTCAGGCTGACCGCGGCCTGCGTCGTTCCCATGGCTTCAGCCGCGCGCGTGAAGCTGCCAAGCTCGGCGATGCGGACGAAGGCCCTGACGGCATCGAGGTCGAGGGGGAGGTCGGTCATTTCCAAGCATTATATCTGATATGCATATCTATTGCATATCAAAATAATCAGGTGGCATCTATTGGTTCAGCCAGGACAGAATGGAAAGGGACTCGCGATGCCGCTGCTTCACATCTCACTGCGCGCCGGAAAGCCGGAAGCCTACCGTCAGGCGATCTTCGATAGTCTCTATCGCGCGATGCGCGAGGCGTTGAACGTGCCCGAAGACGACCAGTTCATGACCATCACCGAGCATGACGCCGCGAACTTCCGTACCGGTAATGCCTACGGCGTCAACCGGAGTGCAGACGTCGTGTACATCCAGATCACCGTGTTCAACACCCGCACCGCGGAACAGAAGAAAGCGCTGTTTCGGCGGACCGCTGAGTTGCTCGGCGAAAACCCCGGTATACGGCCCGAGGACGTGTTCGTGACTGTTCTCGACGCTGCGAAGGAGAATTGGTCCGTCGGCAATGGCCTCGCGCAGTTTGCGTGAGGACAGATTTGTTACAGCGGTTCGGAACCGTCTCGCGTGCAGCCGGAACCCTCCGACTCAGATCTTTGATCGGCTCGACCGGAAACATTGCTGCTTCCGCGCCGTTCTCTGTTGAAGGAGGCCGTCATGAGCACCTTCAGAGAGAAAGCAGAGGCCCAAACCGAGCAGGTGATTGGACAGATGCTCGGCGACGAATTGCTGGTGCGAGAAGGCCAGGCGCGGTTGCGGAAAGCGGAAATGGAATCTGATCCCTCCGAGCCAACCAAGAATCAAACCGACAATCAATCCAACGATCAAACCAGGAATCGACCCAATGAAAAGGCCAAGGGTCCGGATCAGGGCATCGTCCGCGATGAGCGCGGACAGGAGCAGCCAAAGGACAAGGCGCGCGCCCAGCAGGTGAGCCGGGTGAACAGAGGCGGCGACCCGCCCGGCAAGAAAGTCTAGCTGCAAGCCGCGAGATTGTTTGGCGGCAGAGCCATCAGCTGCAACAAGTCCAGCAGCGACAAAAGAGGGGGCGGCCTTCGGGCCGCCCCCTCTCCATGTCAGGCGCTATTTGCGCTACTGACAGATGTGCCGGCGCCCGTCCTCGCCGATGAACGTGGTTCCGGGCTGACAGACGAAGCCGTTGTTGTAATCGCCATAATAACGCTGGCCGTAATAGCGGTCGTTATAGGCGTAGGTATCGTAACGGAACGGCGCGGTCGCGATTGCGCCCGCCGTGCCGATCGCGCCGCCAACTACGCCGGCGGCTACTTCGCCCGGCCAGAAGCCGGGATGGCGGTGATAGGTGCGTGCCGCATCCTGCTGTTGACGAACGACCGTGGACCTCGCGTGGGGATCCTGCGCCACTGCAGGCGCTGCGATCGCCGTGGAAAGAACAGCGGCTACGGTCAAGAGCTTCAAGTTCATTCGCTGTCTCCATGGTAGTGACGCCGGGCCAACCAACAGCGAAAGCGACCGTTCCGGAATTGTGAGACGTTCGCTTCAAACGGATGTGAGGTTTCAGTTCCTGTTCCGCGCGGAGCCGGAGCGACGACGATCCGAAACAGGAACCGTTTCATGCAAAATCGGTTGAGCAATTGTTTTCCAATCGAACATCGCCGCGTTCAATGGCGTTCAATTGGAAGCGCGCATTCTTCAAGGAGAGTCCAATGGATCTGAAGGGCAAGAAGATCGCGATTTTGGCCACCCATGGTTTCGAGCAATCGGAACTCGAAGGGCCGCGCGAACAGCTCAAGAAGGCCGGCGCCAGCGTCGATGTGGTTTCATTGGCGGCCGGCGAAATCAAGGGATGGGACAAGAAGGATTGGGGGCGGCCGGTCAAGGTCGACAAGACGCTCGATCAGGTTTCCGCCTCCGAATACGATGCGGTCGTGCTGCCGGGCGGACAGATCAACCCCGATCTGCTTCGCGTTGAACCGAAGGCACTCAAGTTCATCAAGGACATCTTCGACGCCCAGAAGATCGTCGCGGCGATCTGCCATGGGCCGTGGTTGCTGGTCGAAACAGGAATCGCCAAGGGCCGCAAGATGACGTCCTACAAATCGATCAAGACCGACGTCGCCAATGCCGGGGCGAAGTGGGAGGATTCGGAAGTGGTGGTCGATCAGGGCGTGATCACGTCGCGCAATCCCGGCGATCTCCATGCCTTCAGCGCCAAGGTCATCGAGGAGGTGAAGGAAGGCCGCCACACCCGACGCAGCGCGGCGTGAGGAGGGTGCGGGATGAAAAACAAGCTTGTTTCCGACGACCGCGGCGGGCAAATCCACGTCGTCATTCTGGATAGCGGCGAAGAAGCGTTCGCGGCGCTGACGCGGTTTGCGAACGAGGCAAAAATTACGGCGGCGTCGGTCTCGGCGATCGGCGCCTTCGAAAAGGCTGTGGTCGGCTGGTTCGATTTCGCGACGAAGACCTACAGGAAGATCGAGGTCAACCAACAATGCGAAGTCCTGAGCGCGCTCGGCGACGTTGCCGTCGGCGATGACGGCAAGGCCAGCCTTCACATCCACGCCGTGCTCGGACTATCCGATGGATCGACGCGGGGCGGGCATCTGCTGGCGGGCACGGTGCGGCCCACGCTCGAGGTGGTCCTGACCGAAGTGCCCGACCGGCTGCGGCGGAAGAAGCGGGCGGATCTGGGCATCGCGCTCATCGACATCGGCTGATCGGCGCTTCGAAGCGACTGGGCGACGATTCGAGCAGGTCTTCCGACCGTCGAGAGGTCAGCCGGTTCTATTTCCCCGTATCGGCTTCCAGGCAATGGATCACGAACGCGGCACGCTCGCGCGGCATCACCTTTTCAAGGTTCGCCTTGTTGGCGCAGTCGCGCTGCTTGATCTGTTCGGCACGGCGCTTTTCGGCCGCCTCGCGGAATTCCGGGGCAACGCTGGCCGGATCGACCAGTTTTTGCGCAGACGCGGGCAGGGCAATCGCGATTGAAAACAGCGCGGCAGGAATGAAATGCCTCATCCAAAACCTCGTCGGTAAAAACCGCACCGTATCAAAAGCCGGCCCGCACCGATACCGCATCCTTCGATTGGCCGGCCGGCGGACGACGCCGTCGCGCGGCAGGCGCCACCCACGGTGAGCGTGCGCCGACGTCGCGCAGAATGCGTCGTGGGCAACGCGCATTCTCAGGTGGTGCAAGTGCGCGCCGCGCAAATGTTTGCCGCCGGGCCCAGGCCGTAAGCAAACGTTTAGCCGCCGCCTGTAAAATGCTGGTGATCACCTTGTGTATTAACCCGCGGTTAATCATGCGCCTGCTGCCGATGAGCCCCGACAAGCCTTGGCGTTCGATCAAGGCTCAATGGAAGAAGGACGCCGAAAGCGTCGGCGAGGATTTTTCCACGTTTGCGAACGGAAGCTACGCCGCGTTCGACGCCCTGACCAAGGACGGCGACAACCCGACCCTGTATTGCCTTTCGGACGGTGAGAAGATTCACGCGGCCTGCCAGGTCAGCCGCCTGATGATGAGCAAATTTCCAACCCCGATTCTGCGCGCGCGCTTTGTCGTCGTCTCGCCGCTCTACGAACTCGGGGTGGCTCCCGCCGGCCAATACGCGCAGACCATGGTCGCCCTGTTCTCCGGGATCGTATGGTTGTCGCGGGACACGCTGTCGGCGGGCCATATCCGGTTCTTCCTCAAGAGCCCCGGCGATGCGCAATTCTTCGCCGCACTGCAGGTCGTAACAGAGCTTTCGCCGTTCTCGGCGTTTGCGATCGACGGGGCCTTGATCGAGTGCTCCTTGAAAGAGGCGGAAGTTCCAGAAGCAGCGGAAATGGCCTGATCCGCGAAGGCGCGTCTTAACCTTGCGATAACTGATTTTGCTAACGCTCCCTTCGGTTGTGTTCCCTTACAAAAGCGACTGTGGGGGGCGAGGCGAAAATGCCGGCTAGTTCATCTGAGGGCGTCATCGCGGGGAGCATGCTGCGGCCGATAACCGGCGCGCCGTCGCGGATTCGTCTGGGCGTGGTGCAGTGGCTCATTCTGTGCGCCGCGGCGATGGTGATCGCGATCATGCTCGGCACCGGCTATTTCGCGCTGCAGTTCCGCGAGCGTGCGCTCGAAGTCGCCGAACGCGAACTCAACAACACGGCGCTGTTGCTGTCGCGGCATTTCGACCAGCAGCTCAGCGATCTCCAGCATGTGCATGACGACGTCCTCGGCTATGTCAGGGCCAACGGGGTCAACACCGCGGACGAATTCGAACGGAAGATGTCGACACTGAGCGCGCACGAGATGGTGCGCGCCAGGCTTGCGACGTTGCCGCATGTCGGCGCCCTCAACCTGTTCAATGCCAAGGGCTGGCTGATCAATACCTCCCAGATGTGGCCGGTCGGGGACGTGAACATTGCCGACCGGCGCTACTTCAAGGAATTCACCTCGGGAAAGCCGACTCCCGACGTGATCGTCGAGCCGGTCGTCAGCAAGGTCACGAAGGTCTGGACCACGGTGTTCGCGCGCAAGATCGTCAACCGCGATAGCGAGATCATCGGTTTTGCCAGCCGCGGCGTCGAGCCGGCGCATTTCGAGGATTTTGTCGGCTCGCTGGCGCTGGACGGCGATACCGCGATTTCGATGATCCACCGTGACGGCACCATCATCGCCCGCTATCCGAAAGACGCCAGACTGGTCGGCGTGAGCGTCGCCAAGTCGCCGTCGTTTCAGCGGGCGCTCGCGCTCAACGGCAACATCTCGGGACGCTTCACCAGCTCATCGCAAAACGAGGACAAGGTCGGCGCGGTCCGCTCGCTGGTGAACTTTCCGATCCTGATCGTCGCGACCACCAGGACCGAGACCGCGCTGGCCGACTGGCGGGCGCAGACCAAGCTGCAGTTTTGCGCGGCGGCGCTCGCGATCGTGGTCGTCGTCGCCATGATCTTCCTGATCGTGCGCCAGCTGCGCCGCCAGCATGCGGCGGCCCAGCACAAGCTGTCGGAAAAGACCCAGCAGCTCGGCACCGCCATCAACAACATGACCCAGGGTCTGCTGCTGTTCGATGCCTCGGCCCGTCTGGTGATCTGCAACCAGCAATATATCGACATGTTCGGCTTGTCGCCGGAGATCGCCAGGCCCGGTTGCCATCTGCGCGATCTGGTGCTGCATCGTCAGCAGCGCGGAAGCTTCGTCGGCGACGTCGATGCCTACTGCGCGCGATTTCTCGATCCCACGGACGACGGCGTTGGCAACACCGAGACGATGACACCCGACGGACGCACGATCCAGCTGATCTATCAGCGCTCGCCCGATGGCGGCTGGGCGACCACGCTGGAAGACGTGACGGAGCGGCGGCGCGTCCAGGCCAGGATCCAGCATCTCGCCCATTACGACGCGCTGACCAATCTGCCGAACCGCACGCTGTTCCAGCGCCATGCCGAGGCGCTGCTCGGGGAAGCCGACATCGTGCCGTTCGCGATCCTCTACATCGACATCGACGAATTCAAGCGCATCAACGATTCGCTCGGGCATCTGATCGGCGATGAATTCCTCAAGGGCGTCGCGGACCGGCTGCGCCAGTCGGTCGGGCCCGACGACTTCATCGCCCGCCTCGGCGGCGATGAGTTCGCCGTCGTGCAGCGCGGCGTCACCTGCGACGATGACGTCAGCATTCTGGTGGCGCGGATCTACGATCGGTTGCGCACGCCGTTCGATTGCAACGGCCATCGCCTCTCCGGCGACGCCAGCATCGGGGTTGCCATCGCGCCGCGGCATGGCACCGATCTGTTCGGGCTTTTGAAGAGCGCCGATCTGGCGATGTACGCGGCAAAGGCGGCGGGCCGCCGGACCTATCGCTTCTTCGAACCGGCGATGGAAAAGCAGGCCAACCTCCGCCGCGAGCTCGAGAGCGACATGCGCGCGGCGCTGGTCGATGGCGGGTTCGAGCTGCACTACCAGCCGCTGGTCGATTTGCGCAACGACGAGGTCAGGGGCTGCGAGGCGCTGCTGCGCTGGCGACATCCGCTGCGCGGCATGGTTTCGCCCGCCGATTTCATTCCGGTAGCCGAGGATACCGGCCTGATCGAGGAGATCGGGCAGTGGGTGTTACGGACCGCCTGCGCCGAAGCCGCGAGCTGGCCGGCGCACGTGCGCATCGCCGTCAACGTTTCGCCGGTCCAGTTCCGCTCGCAGTCGCTGTCGCTGAAGGTCGCCGCGGTCCTCGCCGAGACCGGGCTCGATCCGCGCCGGCTGGAGCTCGAGATCACCGAGGCGGTCTTGATCGCGGACGATGACGCCGCGCTTGTTGCGCTCAATCAATTGCGCGCGCTCGGGGTTCACATCGCGCTCGATGATTTCGGCACCGGCTATTCCTCGCTGCAATATCTGCAGCGCTTCCCGTTCGACAAGATCAAGATCGACCGCAGCTTCGTCAAGGAAGTCACCCGCAATTCAAGCTCGGCCTCCATCATCAAGGCGGTGGTGAGCATCGCCGCCGACCGCAACATGATCACCACGGCCGAAGGCGTCGAGACCTTGCGGCAGCGCGAAACCGTGCAGAATCTCGGCTGCACGCAGATGCAGGGATATCTGTTCAGCGCGGCGCGCCCGGCCCACGAAATCCGCGCGCTGCTGGCCGCATGCCCGGCCGCGGTCGAGGCTGCGGCGTAACGGGCGCTGCCGACTTCTCAAGGTGGAAATTTGCAGGTACGCCGTGACGAACACAGCACTGTACGGGATATTCATCCGGAAGATGATTTCATGGGCCGCGACGACCGGACGATGTTCGTGGGGAGGGCCGCATGAGAGTCTGGTTCAGCGGCGTGATGGGCAATTACCTCATCGGCAACAAACAAGGGCTTCGTCACAAATTCTACGGAAAAGACTGGGCCCCAGCGCAACACATACTGGCTCCGCTGGACGAAAAGGCCTTCGCTGCAATGGAGCGGCACGCGGCAGGCTACCCGCTGGAGCGTTCGGACCTTCCGGAGGCATCCGCGGTCTTCGACAAAAAGTGCTTTAGCCGTGTCCGGGACCTGTTTGTCGTCGGAGGGATCTTCGTTGTCAGGGAGCGGCTGGCTGAAGTGTTTGCGCGCTTCGACCTTGGCGATGGCGGCTTGGTTCCGTTGACGATTTACCAGGAGGATTTGACAACGCCGGTCCAAGGAAAGTTTTACTTCCTGAATTTGGGCGCCAGAAAGAGAAGCGTGCTGCCCAGCGAAAGCAAGAACGTCAAGTTGGTCGCTTCGAATAGCACGACCGGCATCGAGATCTGGAAAGTAAACCCCTGGGCCGAGGATGGCGATGTCGCTCTTTCCGAGGCAGCGTTGGGCGGCGCTGACCTATGGGTCGAGGAGATCGCCCGCGACGGGCTTTTCATGAGCGAGGCGTTGGCCGCCGCATTGCGTGAAGCGAAATTCAAGACCGATTACTTCGAGCTTAAAGAGTGCCGGATTGTCGATAAGACGCGGTGAGCGGTTCGGTAAACGCTCATGACAGTCAGACATCAGGCGCCGCCTACCCAATCTATACCGCATTTAGATATCGATGGGTTGGATACCAGTTACAGCCGCGCGTCTGAAATCGCCTTCCGCAGGATGCGCGACAGCAATTCGACCGAGTAGGGTTTCTGGATCAGCTCGAAGCCGCGATGGGCGTTTTCCGCCAGCACGTTGCTATAACCGCTGGTCAGCACCACCGGCAGCCCCGGATAACGCTCGCGAATGATTCCGGCAAGCTCGACCCCGTTCATGCCGGGCATGATGACGTCGGAGAACACGAGATCGGCGGCGAACTCGTCCTCGGCGAGGATCGCCAGCGCGGTGTCGGCGTTGTCGGCGCGGCGCACCATGTAGCCGAGATCCTCCAACAGCTCGGTAGAGAACTGCCCGACATCGTCATTGTCCTCGACCACCAGAACGCGGTAGCCGCGCCCGCGCGCGGCGGGCTCCTGGCCGGCCGCCGCGGCTTCCGCCGCCTCCGCCGGCGGCATCGCAGCCTGCGGCAGGTAGATGGTGAAGGTCGCGCCCTGTCCGGGCTGGCTGACGACCGCGATATCGCCGCCGGATTGTTTGGCAAAGCCGAAGGCCTGGCTGAGGCCGAGCCCGGTTCCCTTGCCGACTTCCTTGGTGGTGAAGAACGGTTCGAAGATCGCCTCGAGGTGCTCGGCAGTGATGCCGACGCCGGTGTCGGTCATGGCGATGGCGACGAAGTCGCCGCTGCGCGCGGTCTGGGCCCGCAGGGCAGGGATGGCACGCGCCTTCCTGACGCTGATGGCGAGCCGGCCTTCGCCGTCCATGGCGTCGCGGGCGTTGACCGCGAGATTGATCAGGGCGGTTTCGAACTGCGCGATGTCGGCGATCGCAAAGCAGTCCGGCGCGGAAATATCGACCTCGATCCTGATCCGGGGGCCGACGAGCGGGCGGACCAGCTGGGCCACGGCTTCGACCTGGGCGCCGACGTCGAACACCTGGGGCTTGAGCGGCTGCCGGCGGGCAAACGCCAGCAATTGCGCGGTCAGTTTCGAGGCGCGTTCCACCGTATCGGAAATCGCATCGATGTAACGGCGGCGGCGCTCGTCCGGCAGGTCGCGGCGGCGCAGGAAATCGGTGGCGGAGCGGATGATGGTCAAAAGATTGTTGAAATCGTGCGCGACACCGCCGGTCAATTGGCCCACGGCTTCCATCTTCTGCGCCTGCCGCAGCACTTCCTCACCCTGGCGGCGCTCGGTGATGTCGATGGCTTCGGGCACCGCGCCGATCACCACGCCATGCTGGTCGCGCAGCGGGCGCATCGCAAAATCGAAGTAGCGCTCGCCGATCGGCAGTTGCAGCCGCATCTCGGTCTTCACCTCGCCACCATTCATGACCTCGATAAAGGCATCGCGAACGGCGTCGCGCATGCCGTCGGTGGCGCTGAACCAAGGCGTCTCCCAGAATGGCCGGCCGACCACGTCGGCGGCTTCGGCGCAGATGCCCGTCAGCGACGTCTTGTTCGCATAGAGCATATCGCCGTGCTGGTTGAGCAGCCCCTGATACTGATGGCTGCTCTCGATGATCGCGCGCATCTGGGCTTCATTGGATTCCAGTTGCGCGGTCCGCTCCGCGATCCGCAATTCGAGAATGTCGTTGAGCCGGCGCAAATCGCGCTCGGCCTGCTTGGCCGCGGTGATGTCGTGGGCGACGCCGATGAAGCCGATGTGGTTGCCGTTCGGGTCCCAGCGCGGCTGGGATTCCGACCGCAGCCAGCGCCATTGCCCGTCGGCGCGCTTGTAGCGGGCCTCCAGCACGAACGGTTTCAGCGAGGCTTCGCCGGCGATCGATTCCTGCACGATGCGGGCCTGGTCGTCCGGATGCAGCACCTTGCGCCAGTCGAACGCAATCGCCTGCTCGAACGGCAACCCGAGGAAATCGACATAGGCCTGGTTGGCGAAGGAGCGCGTGCGGTCGAGCTTGGTGACCCAGATCGGGACCGGGGCGCTGTCCGCGATCAGGCGGAAGCGCTCCTCGCTTTCGCGCAGCGTTTCCCGGGCCAGCATTTGATCCGACACGTCGAGATCGGCACCGACCAGGCGCAATGCGCGGCGGTCGCGGCCGCGCTCGATCTTGGCAACGACGCGGATCCATCGGATTTCGCCGTCATTCGGCCGGATGATGCGGTATTCGGCCGTATAGTCTTCGCTCTCGCTCCGCAGCACGCCGAACAGATGCTTGATCGTTCGCTCACGGTCTTCGGGGTGGATTCGACTGACCCAATCCCCATAGGTCTCGTTGGCCGCCTCAGGCGGCAGCCCGTGAACAAGGAGATATTCCGGCGAGCGGCGGTTCTTGACGCCGTCGCGAAAATCGATTTCGAGTCCGCCGACACGGGCTATTCGCTGGATCCGCGCCAGCTCCGCCTCGCGTTCCTGCAGCTCGCGATGCGCCCGGTCGCGCTCACGCGCGATTTCCTCCAGATGCTGCCGCAGCCTTTCGGCCGCTTCGGTCTCGGGGAGAAGGTTGGGACGATCCGGAGGGGTCATGCGCGCGCCTGCAGCCTCCCGCGCAGTGTCACATGAGATGCGAGGGCTTTGCCAGCATCATTTGCCTTCCTTTTCCCTTACTTGGTCTTGGCGGGCGACCGGCAATTATAGGCTCTGCGGAATCCGCCGGCCTGCGCGTCGTCCTCGGAACAAAACCAGCGGTCCGGATTGGCCAGCCCCGGATAGCTGCGGCATGCCTGCAAATGATAGATGCCGAGATTGCCGGTGACGCGGGCGCGGACCGCGAACTTGCCCTTGATGTTGCAGCCGGACGGCATCACAAAATCCTCGGGGAATATCACCTGGCGAATCTGGCGGTCGCGGTCGGCGCGGCATGCGGCGCCCAGCAGCGTGCCATCCTTGTTGCCAAGCCGGAACTCTCGCGGTGTAACGAAGCAGCCTTTCCAGAGTCCCTGACGGTCCTCTTTGGCGCGGGCCTCGTCGGTCTTGAAACGCCCGGTTGCAGAAGCGTCGACATTCAGGGCCAAGCCCTGGCGGACCAGCAACTGGCTGATGCTGGTGGTCTCGCCCTCGACCTTGCACACGCCGAGGCGTCGTTTTTTGGAAATGGGGTCGGCGCCCAGATCGTCGCAGCGGACCTGGCGGCCGCCGATCAGTTTCGTCAGTTGATCGCGCGCCTCGATGCCGCAGGTCCAGGCGTCGGCGTGCTCGTCGATGCAGAGCTGATCGAATGTCGGGGCGTCGATACCGTCGAGCCGGTAGGTGATGTTGCCCAGTTGAAGCGTGCCGCCATCTCTGACGGTCGCTGTAGCGGCCCAAACCCGGGACGCCGAAAGAGATGCCAATAACAGCGCAATAATCAGAAGAACAACCCGTGACCGCATGTGTCTCACTTCAAATGTGTTTCCTATCCGCGATGACCTTCTAGCACATGCTGCCGTCCGCAAACCAAGTGCTGTCAGCGCTACGAGGCGCCACTATTCTTCAGTGAAGCAATTTCTCTCGCCATATTTGCGCGAGCGCGCCGGTCGTATCGCGTTGCAAAATCGGGATCGGGGAAGATGACCGGCCTGGCAATGAAGCGCCTCAGCACCTCGGACCGCCCGGACCGATAGGCTATATCCGGGACATGGGAAAATTCCTTCCGGATCGACGCGGCGTAGGCGTCGTACCGGTCCGGTTCGGCCCCCAAAATGCTGAGGTCGATCGAAATCAGGATCGCGCCGAGGCGATCGCCGGGAGCGACGTTGTGTGACTTGGTGAGGCGGATCAGCCTTCCGACTTCTTCGCGGATATCCGCCGGCACGGCCTGCTCGGCAAGCCGTGCGCTCTGTTCTTCATTGTCCGATTTAGTGGCGTCGTAGACGGCGTCATGCCACCAGATCGCCTGAACGAGCAGATCACGCTCGGCCGCGCCAAGGCTATCGACGGACGACAACTTTTCCAGGCAATCCTCGATATGCGCCAGATCGTGATAGTGGCGACCCGGAGCCGAATAGGCGGCGATCAATGCGTCGTTGGCCATCCCAAAGATGTAATGCAAATGACGATGCGGCGAAAATGGCCGAGGCGACTTTCGGCTCAGTCGGGGACATCGCGTCATGCACTTGCATATTCATTGACTTCGTGAGAACAAAATAAGAACATGGTCCTCCGCCGCGAGATCAGTCGATGTCCTCTTCCTCCCATCCAGCCACCGAACCGAATGACGAGCTGGAAACGGCGGTGGATCAGGCCATTTCGGCCTGCGGCGGGGATCTGCGCGCGACCATCCGGGCGCTGATCGTGGCCAACGAATATCTGGAATCGGAGGTCGGCGAGCTGATGAAAGCGGTTTCGCACGCCTATGCGCGCGGCCGGTTTCAGAGCTATTCTGGCTGATTGGCCGTTGAGGGCCGTGGGCGGCGAAGGCGACCTCAAACTGGACCGTTGCCTCGGTCGATTTTTGCTGTACGACGGGTTTGTTAGCCGCGTCCCCGCATGTCACATTGCGGGTGAGGATCCCGCCCGAAGCTCAAGCAAGAAGCACATGTTCAAACGAATTCTGATCGCAAATCGCGGCGAGATCGCCTGCCGGGTCATCAAGACTGCGCGGCGCATGGGGATCGAAACGGTAGCCGTGTATTCCGAGGCCGACCGCGACGCGGTCCATGTCGAAATGGCCGATGAGGCGGTGCTGATCGGCCCGCCGGCTGCGTCCGAGAGCTATCTGGTGATCGAGAAGATCGTCGAGGCCTGCCGCAAGACGGGCGCCCAGGCCGTGCATCCCGGCTACGGCTTCCTGTCCGAGCGCGAATCCTTTCCGCGCGCGCTGGCTGAGGCTGGGGTCGTCTTCATCGGGCCCAACCCCGGCGCCATCGCCGCGATGGGCGACAAGATCGAATCCAAGAAGGCCGCCGCGAAAGCAAAAGTCTCGACGGTGCCGGGGCATCTCGGCGTCATCGAGGACGAAAAGCATGCGGTGAAGATCGCCGACGAGATCGGCTATCCCGTGATGATCAAGGCGTCCGCCGGCGGCGGCGGCAAGGGCATGCGCATCGCGCATTCGAAGTCGGAAGTCGCCGAAGGTTTCAATCTCGCCAAGGCAGAGGCCAAATCCTCGTTCGGCGACGACCGCGTCTTCATCGAGAAATTCATCGTCGATCCCCGCCACATCGAAATCCAGGTGCTCGGCGACAAGCACGGCAACGTGATTCATCTCGGCGAACGCGAATGCTCGATCCAGCGCCGCAACCAGAAGGTCATCGAGGAGGCGCCGTCGCCGCTGCTCGACGAGACCACCCGCCGCAAGATGGGCGAGCAGGCGGTCGCGCTGGCCAAAGCCGTGAATTATGATTCCGCCGGCACGGTGGAATTCGTCGCCGGCCAGGACAAGAGCTTCTACTTCCTGGAAATGAACACCCGCCTGCAGGTCGAGCACCCCGTCACCGAACTGATCACCGGCATCGATCTGGTCGAGCAGATGATCCGCTCCGCCGCCGGTGAGAAGCTGTCGCTCGCGCAGAAGGATGTCACCTTGACCGGCTGGGCGGTGGAATCGCGCGTCTATGCCGAAGATCCGTTCCGCAATTTCCTCCCCTCGATCGGCCGGCTGGTGAAATACCGGCCGCCCGCGGAAATGAGCCTTGACGGCATCACGGTTCGCAACGACACCGGCGTGCAGGAAGGCGGCGAGATCTCGATCCACTACGATCCGATGATCGCCAAGCTGGTGACGCATGCGCCGTCGCGGGCGGCCGCGATCGAGGCGCAGTCGGCGGCGCTGGATTCGTTTTACATCGACGGCATCCGCCACAACATTCCGTTCCTGTCGGCGCTGATGAGCCATCCGCGCTGGCGCGAGGGTAATTTGTCCACCGGCTTCATCGCCGAGGAGTTCCCGAAGGGGTTTGCAGCGCGGCCGCCGGAAGGCGAGATCGCGCGGCGGCTGGCGGCGGTGGGGGCGGCGATCGACCACGTGCTTGGCGAACGCAAGCGGCAGATTTCCGGCCAGCTGACCGGCCGGCTGGTGCAGCGCGAGCGCCGCCGCGCGGTGTGGCTCGACCGCGAGGAAATCGCGCTCGACGTCGCGCGCGAGGCCGACGGCATCGCGGTGCGCTTCATCGGCGCCGACGATCTGCCGGGCAATCCGCATCAACTGGTCTCGAGCTGGACGCCGGGCGTGCCGGTCTGGCAGGGTACCATCGACGGCTATTACGTGGCGATGCAGGTACGCGCGATCCCGAACGGCATCCGCCTCGCGCATCAGGGCTTTGAAGTCCCGGTCAATGTCTTCACCGAGAGCGAGGCCGCCGCGGCGCGACTGATGCCGGTGACATCGGCGGCCGATACCGGCAAGAAATTGCTGTGTCCGATGCCCGGCCTCGTGGTCTCGATCGCGGTTGCCGAAGGCCAGGAGGTCAAGGCCGGCGAAACGCTGGCCGTGGTCGAGGCGATGAAGATGCAGAACGTGCTGCGCGCCGAGCGCGACGGCACCGTGAAGAAGATCCACGCCGCCGCCGGCGGAACGCTGGCGGTGGACGCGCTTATTTTGGAGTTTGCGTAAGTACCGTCATTCCGGGGCGATGCGAAGCATCGAACCCGGAATCTCGAGATTCCGGGTCTGGTCCTTCGGACCATCCCGGAATGACGGAGAGGGGTAAGTGATGGCTTTCCACCAACGCCGCGAGAAACTGCGCGCCATCCTCAACGGGTCGACCTGCATCCGGCCGGGATCGGTCTATGACGCCACTTCGATCCGCATCGCCGAAGACCTCGGCTTCGAGCTCGGCATGTTCGGCGGGTCTGTGGCCTCGCTGGCGGTGCTCGGCGATCCCGATATCACGCTGATCACGCTCAGCGAACTCGCCGAACAGATGCGCCGGATGTCGCGCGCCGCGACCTTGCCGGTGCTGGTCGATGCCGACCATGGTTACGGCAACGCGCTCAACGTCCGGCGCACCGTGCAGGAACTGGAGAGCGCGGGTGCCGCGGGCCTCACCATCGAGGACACGTTGCTGCCGCAGGCCTTTGGCGTTTCGGAGCCGCAGCTGATCCCGCTCGAGGAGGGCGTCGGAAAAATGAGGGCGGCGCTGGACGGGCGCAGCGATCCCTCGCTGGTCATCATGGGCCGCACCGGGACGCGCGGCGGTGGCCCGTCGGCGGCGAGCTTTGAGGAGTGCCTAGTGCGCGCCAAGGCCTACGACGCCACCGGCGTCGATGCGCTGTTCTTCACCGGGCTGACGACGCGCCGGGAAGTCGAGGCGATTGCCGCGGTGACGACGCTGCCGATCGTGCTCGGCAACCCGCAGGGCGAACTCGACGATGCGGCCTTTCTCTCAAGTCAGCGGGTGCGAATCGCGCTGCAAGGCCACGCGCCGTTCGCCGCCGCGACGCAAGCGGTCCATGACACGCTGAAAGCGTTGCGTGACGGCACCGCGCCGAAAAATCTCAAGGGGCTGGCGTCATCCGAGTTGACCGGCCGGGCCATGCGCGCGGCGGATGTGAAGGCGCGCAGCAACGAATTTCTCGGATTGAAGAAATAGATGAGCCGCGCGATCCGCCATGTCACAGTCTCGGGCCGGGTGCAGGGCGTCGGTTATCGCGCCTGGGTCGCCGACGAGGCATCGGCGTGCAATCTCGAAGGCTGGGTGCGCAACTGCCGCGATGGCAGCGTCGAGGCGCTGTTCGCAGGACCCACGGATGTTGTCGCGGCCATGATCGCATCGTGCCGGCGCGGGCCGCCAGTGGCGCGGGTCGCCGCGGTGCAGGAAGAGGATGGCCATCCGGACGCGCTGAAGCTGCGGCGGGCAGGGGAAGAATTCTCGGTGCTGCCGACGATCTGAGCGCACGCCATGGGTGGCAATACCGCCACCGTCAAAAAGGCCATCGACGAGGTGATCCGATGAAACAGCCGACTCCCGAACGCGGTTCGAGGCCGATCCATCATTCGCCGATGTTCTGGGTCGGGCTCGTGCTGTGCCTGGCCGCAATCGCGATCTATCTGTGGTCGGATGATCTGTCGTGGCGGCCGACGACACGCTAAGGCGTGGTGAGTTTGGGTCTGATTGCGAGCCGCGAAGCAGGTGCGCTCCCTCTCCCGCCTGCGGGGGAGGGCTGGGGTGGGGGTGACCCCGCGCATACGACTCGTGGAGAGAGCCCCACCCGCCGCGCTTCGCGCGTCGACCTAAGAGCGAGCTTCGCTCGTCTCGACCCCGCAAGCGGGAGAGGTGCACCGAATCTGCGGCCCCACCGATTCACCTTAACTTCATCACGCTTTAGCGGTGGCGCGGGCGGGCGGCAATCGGGGCCAAGCGCGCCGTCAGTGGCCTTTGCCCATGTAAAGTTGATAGAGCGTGATGATGACTTCGAACGCGATCAGCCCGACGATGATGAGTTCGAGGCGCAAGGTTCGGCGCGTGTCGATGATATCGGCAAGCGTGTTGGCCGTCTCCGCCACCACGGCAAGTTTCCGGTTGAGGGCATCGAGCCGCTCTTTGAGCTCGTATTCGTCTTCGAGCCGGGCGTAAAGCCGCTCGAGGTCGGGACGATCCCACAGCGCGTCAGGCTTCTCGCCAATCGCGACGCGGCCGGATACCCTGTGTTGCACCAGAAGGGCACTTCCGATCAGCTGCATCACCCCTTTGCGATGCCGCCGGGTTCGTCCGTGATCTGCCAGCTCCTTGGCAAATGGTTCGATGATCTCGAACACCTTCGCCACTTCGCGTTCGTCGTGCGCCAGCACGACGCTCTTGGCCAGCACGTCGGCAACGACAAGAAGCCGTGCCGGCGACATGTCGCGCAATTGGATCGGGCCGCCGGACTGCACCTGATCCTCGGTCTCACCGGCAAGGGCCAGGGTAGCGGCTTCCTCTTCAGGGCGCGCCAGGTTCCCGTCGATTCGCGGTCTCAACGTGTCCAGGAAACGGGCTTCTTCGTCTGGCGCGAGGCCAATCAGTACCGCCACACCGTAGCGGAACAGTACGGCGACGCCGCTCTTGCCAACCCGAACCGCGAGCGGGTTCGCCGCGAGGGCTTCTGCTTCGAACCCGATCGTATTGATCCGGTCGCCAACGTGCAGCGCGTGCGCCGTGACCCGCGTCCCGACTTCAGCGGAAACAAATTCGGGCTTGGTCATCTCGCCGTCTCCTCGAGCCGTGTGCTGGCCTCGGAGACTACGCGCGTTTGATGACGTGCGCGACGTGCGATTGTCGGCCTATGCGGTCACGCGAATCGGAGATGGCGGCGCAGCGATGTGCCGATACTTGTGTTCCGACGACAAGACCAGCCGATAGGCTCTCAGCTTGGGATCCTGCCAATTATCGAGAAGCTGGCCGCAGACGGTGCATTCAACGCGACCCGGCCCTCCAATCGGTAAACTTGATTCCGCAACCTCGTAGGCCGACCCGCAGCACGGGCAGGTGAAATCCGATATTCTCATGGAAGGAACCTACAGCGTTTTCGACAGCGAGGATTGTTCTGGATCAATGTGGCACCAGAAGGGTCCAGGCTGGCGCAGCTCGCACATAATTTGTGCGCACGCGCCAATGTCGGTCGCTATCGGGCAGGGCTGACATGCAGAACTGGCGTGCGGAACGTCTTGCCCGAAATCGGCTCGCGCGTATGCGTCAGGTTAGCTTTTGTTTTGCCCTTTTGTTTTGACACGCTTTTTTATGCGAACCGGCGTCCACCCGGATCAAATCCGAGAGGCAGGCTCGAAGCGCTCTAATGCGCCAGTTTCCGTTCGTCGAACGTCAACTCCGGATCGTGCTGGATCGAACCGGCCTCGACATATCGCAGGTCCGGCGATGAATAGACGAAGCTGCGATTGCGGCCGAGACGCTTGGCCTCGTAGAGCGCGACGTCGGCCTCTCCGACCAGCGCAGCTTCACCAGGCGTCGAGCGCGTCCTGGTGGCAATGCCGGCGCTGATGGTGACGAAGCCGCGGGTGGCGGCGGTGTTGGGGAGGCCGAGGGCGCGCACGGTCAGCCTGATCGATTCGGCTGCCTTCAATGCATCGTCTTCGGAAGTGTTCGGCAGCACGACGGCGAATTCCTCGCCGCCATAGCGGGCGCAGAGGCCCGGTGTGTTCGAACTCGCATCGCCGATGGCCTTGGCGACGGCCTGCAGACAGCGGTCGCCGGCCTGATGTCCGTAGCTGTCGTTGTAGCCCTTGAAGTTGTCGATATCGAACAGCAGCACCGAAATCTCCTCGCAAGCGGCGTATTCGCGCGCCAGAAAGCCGTCGAAGGTGCGGCGGTTGGTCAATCCCGTCAGTCCGTCGGTTGCCGCAAGCTGGGTGAGACGGCGGTTGAGCAACGTGAGCTCATCCTCCATCCGCTTGCGTTCCGTGATGTCGCGCAGCACGCCGACGAACTCGGCCTCGGCGGGATTGTCGCGCGCGGACGCCTGCTTGAAGTTGCTCTCGACCCAAACGACGGATCCATCGGCATGGCAGATCCGGAACTCGGTCGTGCTCACGGCACCCGATCCGTTCAGCCGCGCGCTTGCGGCCATCACGCCTTCCTTGTCCCCGGCGTGCACCATCTCGAAGCAGGACTTGCCGACAAGGTCCTGCGGACGAACGCCCAGCATTTGCTCGACCGAGTGCGATACGTAACGAAGCGTGCCGTGGCCATTGAGCAGGATGACGACGTCGGCAATGTTGTTCGCCAGCAGGCGGTAGTGCTGTTCGCTGTCTCGAAGCGCGCGTTCGGTCCTGATGCGAAAATTGAACTGCGACGAGAGCAGGGCGGCGAGCAGGATGATCATGCACAGCAGTACGCCGGCAACGAGTGCATCGGTGCGCAGTGCCATCGACCAAGCCGACAGCACCCACTCTTCCGACATCGCGACGGTCACGACCAGCGGATATTGCGGCGTTTTCTCGTACCCGAAATATTTCACGATGCCATCGAACGGCGAGGTGATTTTGTAATATCCGGCCGAATTCGCTTTGAGATGTTTCGTGAACAGGTCCGTTCTGGAAAGATCGGTGCTCTGGCTCGCGAACGGCCAACGGGACAATACGGCGCCGTCATTGCGCAGCAGGCTGATGCCGCCGTCCGGGCCGAGCTGGAAGGCCCGGTAGAAGCTGCTGAAATAGTCGCTTTCGATCGCGGCGGTCAGCACGCCGCCGAAACTGCCGTCCTCCTTGCTGACGCGCTTTGACAGCAGGATCGTCGGCCGCCCGGTGAGGCGTGATTGAATCGGCTCGCTGATCCGGAGCGCCCAGTCCGCGCTGTCGCGATGATAGGCGAAGTAACTCTGGTCGGCATTGTTGTAGCGTGGCGTTTCCGGCAGGGACGAGTAGCGCCAATTGCCTTCGCTATCCAGTACGCCGATCTCGCGTATCTGCGGCAGCGCGGCCGCGGTGTCGGCCAGATATTTATTGAATCGCCCCGGCGCCGGATTGCGGTATTTGAGCAAGTCGACCATGCCGCTCATCGCGATGTCGGCCGCCTGAATGGTGTGCCCGGCATGCTCGGCCAGCGAGTGGGCGAGGTTCTGAATGTCGGTAGCGCCGCGCGCCAGCGCGGCCGACTTGGCTTCGAGCGCCTTCCAGACCACGACGCCCAGGATACAGGCCGTCATGACCAGCGCAAAGCACACCACGACCATTCCCGGCGTGATCCGCCGGAGGAAGCCGCCATGGTTTGCGAAGTGTCGATCGGGCATCTTCCGCCTTGATGGGGGGAGTGCCAAATCGTTCTGACCGGCAAGCTAAATGCGTCGCCTCCGAATCTAGCGGCCAATAGGTGGCGATGCGGTTAATAAGTCTGTCAGGAGAATAACGGAGGAAGCTGGATTTCGCTCGCAGTGCCGGTGGAACCGGGACGGCGGCTACCCGGCGCGGCCTGCCGGTTACCGTGGCAATTTAGCGATCGCCTGGCTCAGCTGATGGATCTCGTAGGGCTTGCGGAGGATCGGAAAATCGCCGCGCACGTTCACCGCGGCATCGCTGTAGCCGGTCGCCAGCAGAATCGGCAGCTGGGGCCGCATCGCCTTGACGCGGCGCGCCAGACCGAGGCCGTCCATATTGCCGGGCATCACGATGTCGGTGAATACGAGGTCGATGCCGTCGCGCTCGATCTCGCGCAAGGCCGCCTCGGCATTCGCTACCCTGCGCACGGTGTAGCCGAGTTGCTCGAGCAGGCTGGTGCTGACCGCGGCGACTTCCGGATTGTCGTCGACCAGCAACACGGTGCCGCTTCCAGCGGTTTCGGTAGTACTGACATCGTCACGCGGCAGGCCGCCGACCTGTCGCGGCAGCAGGATCGTGATCTCGGTACCTTTGCGGAGTTCGCTGGCAACCTTCACCGTTCCGCCGGCCTGATGAGCGAAGCCGTGCACCTGCGAGAGACCCAAACCGGTGCCCTTGCCGATCGGTTTGGTGGTAAAGAAGGGATCGAATATCCTGCTCAGCACGTCAGGCGCGATGCCGGTGCCGGTATCCGCCACGGAGATGGCGACGTAGTCTCCGGTATGGGCTTCCTCGCTGAGCCGGCTGTTATCGGCGGCGACCTTGATCGCGCCGCCGTCCGGCATGGCGTCGCGTGCGTTGATCACGAGATTGACCAGTGCCGTCTCGAGTTCGGTGATGTCGACCATGACCGGCCAGACGCGGCGGTCGAGGTCGAACTGCAGTGTCACGGTGCTGCCGACGCCGGTAGCGAGAACATCGCGCACCGCATTGATTCTTTCGATGACATCGACCGACTGCGGATTGACGCTCTGTCGCCGCGCGAATGTCAGCAACTGGCTGGTCAGTGCAGCGCCGCGCTTTGTCGCCGCGTCGATCGCCGTCAGCGCGCGCTGAAGTCTGGGGTCGTCATCGACGCCTTTCCTGAGCGTATGAAGACTGCCGCTGATGATCATCAGGAGATTGTTGAAATCGTGCGCGACGCCGCCGGTCAGCTGGCCGAGCGCGTCCAGCTTCTGGGACTCCGCCAGCTGCGCCTGCATCTGGTCGAGCTTGAGCTGGGCCTCGCGGCGTTCGGAGATGTCGCGGGTGATCTTGGCAAATCCGACCAGCCTGCCGTCCTCGTGGATCGGGTCGATTACCACGCTGGCCCAGAAGAAGGTGCCGTCCTTGCGGACGCGCCAGCCTTCCTCCTCATAGCGGCCGGTTTCGTGCGCGATGCGCAACGCGCGCTCCGGCTTGCCGTTGGCGCGATCGATTTCGGTGTAGAAGGTCGAGAAATGCCGGCCCAGTATCTCCCCGGGCGAATAGCCCTTGATGCGCTGGCCGCCGATATTCCAGCTGGTGATGATGCCGGCAGGGTCGAGCATGTACAGCGCGTAGTCGGCGACCCCCTCGACCAGAAGCCGGAAACTGCGTTCGCTCTCGAACAGATCCCGCTGCTGGTCTCTTCCGGACATCCGAACCCCTAAACGTCAGTGGCCGAAAACGCGCCGCAGGCCGGTTTTGTTCCGCCGACCGGCCAAGTTTTAGGCACATTTTAGCCGGAGGCGCGGCCCGCTCTGGGCACTTGACTTCGGTCCAGTAATGTCAGATATTTCTGTTATGACAGAAGCAACCGAAAAGAAGAAACTCCCGGCCGCCGTCGAGCGGTTCATCCTGCACTGGGGTGACATGGGCGACGAATGGGGCGTCAACCGCTCAGTCAGCCAGATTCATGGCCTGCTGTATCTCGCCGAGGCGCCGATGACGGCCGAGGAAATCGCCGAGACGCTCGGCATGGCCAGGTCCAACGTCTCCAACTCCATCAAGGAGCTGCTGTCCTGGAACCTGATCCGCCGGGTGCCGATCCTCGGCGACCGCCGCGATCATTACGAGGCGGAGACCGACATCTGGGAAGTGGCGGCGCGGATCGCGTCCCGGCGCAAGGAGCGCGAGATCGACCCCGCGGTCGATGCGCTGCGCGCCTGCGTCTCCGACGCCGCCGATGATCCAACCATCAGCGAGGTCGCGAGCAAGCGGCTGCGGGAGATGCTGGAATTCACCGAGCTGGTCGACCGCTGGTACATGCAGATGCTGAAGGTGCCGCGGCCGAGATTGGTCGCCCTGATCAAGCTTGGCGAGAAGATCGTCAGCTTCCTGCCGATGGGGAAAACCAAATAGGGCAGGGCGTGGCGGGAGAGTAGCGGGAGCGTTCGATGGCGTCAGCGATCAGGATCTCAAGACTTCCAGCGTCCACTGCTTTCGACAAGCGTTCCCGTGACATTCTGCTCGACGATGTCAGGTTCCACGCGCTGCTGTCCGATGCCGATTGGGGGCGGTTGCCGCTGGCGATCTGGCGGCGCTTCTCCAAACGCCATGCGGATGGTGCGACGGTCGTCTATGTCGGCGAGGTCGAGGAGGCCCATTTCAGCCGGATCGGCTGGTGGCTGGCGCAACTGGCGCGGCTGGTCGGCGGGCCGCTGCCGACCGCGGCCGAGACCGGCGTGCCGATGGTGGTGACGGTGACCGAGGACGCCGCGAGCGGCGGCCAGATCTGGACCCGCATCTGCGCCCGCCGCAGTGGATTTCCGCAAGTCATCCATTCCTCGAAACGCTTCGCGGGCCCGACGGGGCTCGAGGAATATGTCGGCCACGGCATCAGCATGGCGCTGCGGATCTTCGTCGAGTGCGAAGCGCTGGTGTTTCGCAGTGTCGGCTATTCCTTGCAGATCGGGCCGCTGCGGCTGGCGCTGCCGCCCTGGCTGACGCCGGGCGACATCACCGTGACCCATGCCGATCTCGGCGGCGGCGCGTTCCGCTTCACGCTCGATATCGTTCATCCACGCTTTGGCAGGCTCATTCGCCAGTCCGCCGTGTTCCGGGAGGCCGCATCATGACGTCGTTGCTTTGGATCCTCATCGCCGTTCAGATCGTGATGGGCGTGTTCGATACGTTCTATCACCACGAGCTGACCGAGCGGCTGGCTTGGCGTCCCTCGCAGCGCTACGAACTGCAGCTGCACGGCGTGCGCAACATGATGTACGCGTTCCTGTTCCTGGTGCTGGGCTGGCTCGAAGTCCACGGCATCCTCGCGATCGTCATCGTCGCGGTGCTGGTCGCGGAAATCATCATCACGCTGCTGGATTTCGTCGAAGAGGACATGAGCCGGAAACTGCCGGCGAGCGAGCGGATCAACCACACGCTGCTGGCGATCAACTACGGGGCCATTCTGGTGTTGCTGCTGCCGGTCCTGATCGGATGGGCGATGCAGCCGACCGGGATCAAATCGGCCTATACGGGATGGCTCAGCATCGTCGCCGCAGCGGCGGCCGTCGGCGCAGCGCTCTGCGGTATCAGGGATTTTACCGCGGCCCGGCGTCTCGGGCGGATGCACAGCGCGCCTGCCATCGGCCTCGTGGAGAAATTGCAGGGGCGTCAGATCGTGCTCGTTACCGGCGCCACCGGCTTCATCGGCAGCCGGCTGGTCGCCAGCCTGACCGCGTCCGGCCATCAGGTCATTGCGCTGGTCCGTAACCCCACGAAAGCGGAACTGCCGCTGCCGATCACGCTGATCACCAGCCTCGACCAGATTCCCGCGGACACCAGGATCGACACCATCGTGAATCTCGCCGGGGAGCCGATCGGCAACGGGCTGTGGACCGAAGCAAAACGTCGCAAGATCCTCGATTCCCGGATTCAGATCACCGGCGATGTCGTTGATTTGATTGGCCGTCTCGAACGCAAGCCGGCCGTGCTGGTGTCCGGCTCCGCGATCGGCTGGTATGGGCTGTGGCAGGATCAGGTGCTGACCGAGTCCGCCAAATCCCACGCCTGCTTCAGCCATGAATTGTGCGATGCCTGGGAGAATGCGGCGCGCCCGGCGGCGGATCACGGCGTGCGGGTGGTCCATCTGCGGATCGGCCTCGTGATCGGGACGGATGGCGGGTTCATCACGCGGATGCTGACACCGTTCGAGTTCGGGCTCGGCGGGCCGCTCGGGTCAGGCAAGCAATGGATGTCCTGGATCGAACGCGACGATCTCGTGCGCCTGATCGCGCATGTCATCGCCAGCAGCGATATTTCCGGCCCGATCAATGCTACGGCGCCGATCCCGGTCACCAATCTGAAATTCACCGAGGAGCTCAGCCGGCGATTGCATCGGCCCGCAGTGTTCCGGATTCCGGCAAGCCTGTTGCGCCGCGTCGGCGGCGATTTTGCCAATGAGCTTCTGCTCGGCGGGCAGAGGGTGCTGCCGAACAAAGCGATGATGAATGGATTCAAGTTCCGCCACGAAACGCTGCGCAGCGCGTTCGAGGCGATCTTGTAAACTGCGTAGAGGCTCAAGCGATGGCGCGGGAAACCGCAACCACACTGCGAAACGTCGCCGCCAGTGTCCGCAGCGCGGCGAGTTTTGTGGGGTCGCTCACCTTCGAGTGTAACATCACCTTCGATACGCCAAGTATCGGCAATTTCTGCGCTATTCCGATCTCCACCAACCCTGCCGGCGCGATCCTGCGGGCCAGCGGCGCAACCGCCAATCCCGCCAGGGCAGCGGCGACCACGGCGGTGAGGCCGCCGCCGACAAAGGCTTCACTCCAGGGGATTCCGGCTTTGTCGAGCACGCGGACGGCGATCGCGCGGACGCCGCAGGGCGGTGCCAGCGTCGCCAGTTGCAGAGCGTCACCGCGCGGCCAGACAAAGCGCGGCGAGGCGAACCAGCCGAACGTGTCCTCGGTCAATTGCTCGCCGCCGCGGCGGCTGCCCTCCTGCCGCACCACCACGGCGTCGAGTTCGCCGGAATCGTAGGCATCGAGCATTGCCCGCGAAAAGCCGATCGTCACCGAAAGCGCCAATTGCGACGACATCGCGTGCAGCCGCTCCAGCAGCGGCACCAGTTCGGCACCCGCGGCGTGATCGCTGATCCCGAGTGTCAAGCGCTGCCGCACCGGCTTTTCGCCCGACAGCGCACGGTCATGCGCCTCCATCAAGAGGCGGGCGTGGTGCAGGAACGCCGTGCCCTCGGCGGTGAGGGTCACCGCGCGCGGTGAGCGCTCGACCAGCCGCTTGCCGAGCACGCTCTCCAGCCGCTGCAGCTTCAGACTGACCGCGGCCTGCGTGGTGCCGAGTGCCTCGGCGGCGCGGGTAAAACTCTGCAGCTCGGCGACCAGCAGGAAGGCCTGAACGGTGTCGATATCCAGTGTGCTCATGGCATCATCACTATTGGTTATCACTGTTATGAAAAGAGATAAGATACCAAAATGATGGGAGCAGGTCTAGATATGGGGGACGCGATCGATATTCGCGAAATTCTGAAGGAGAACCACCATGCCGCTGATCACCGTCACTTATTCGACCTCTCGCAAGGCCCCGTCATTGCAGGCCGAAATCGCCTCCGCCGTCAGCGAACTCACCGCGAAAATCCTGCGCAAGGATCCCAAGGTTACCGCGGTGATCGTCCGCGCGGTCGATGCCGCGGACTGGTTCGCCGGCGGCCAATCGCTGGCCGAACAGAGCCTCGCCAGTTTCTGGCTCGACGTCCATGTCAGCGAGGGCACCAACACCAAGGACGAGAAGGCCGCTTATCTCGCCGCCGTGTTCGAGCGCATGGGCGAACTGCTCGGGCCGCTGCACCACGAGAGCTACGCGCATGTCGACGAGGTCAAGGGCGATGCCTACGGTTTCGGCGGCCTGACACAGGAGCGCCGCTACATCGCCGGCAAGCTCGAGGTCGCGCCGCACACGGCGGCGGCGTGAATTCATTGCGGAGCGCGTGTCACACCCTTAGCACGCCCAGCACTGCTGCGGTGGCTGCGACAAGGGTGAGTGCAAGCACGGTGGCGCGCCAGAGAAGTTGCTGGCGCGCGACTCGGCGATCCTGGAAGGCAAGCCAGTCCCGGACGAAGCCTGCCGGAACGTCGAATACGACGGCGGGCCTGTCGGGATCATGAGTCTCGTGATCTGCGAACATCGCCCGCACATTTGGCACGCCCAGGCGGTTAAGTTCGCAATTCCATTCCCAGGCATGTGCGCCGTTGGTCCATCGATTCTCGAAGGGAAGCCGACGCGATTTCATCGTGACCTCCTGTTCCAAATCCGCCTACCTCTGGATATGTGGCGCGGTCCACCCAAAGCGGAAGAGCCGCCTCGGCCCGATCAAGAAATGGCTGCGGGTTCGAGCCCTTATGCAGAACAGTTAGACCGTTGCCTCGGGCAGGAGAGCTCTTGTAGCCCCGAACACGTCCTCAAACGCCCGCCGGAGCGCGACGTCAACGTCTTCCATCGCGGTATTATGGCGCAAACGCCACAAGCCTAACGGCCTGATCGTTCGCACCTAATGCCGTTCATTCTTGAAAGGAATGAACGATGCGTGGACCACGAGGGGCGGCTCACGTCGCCTTAATCAGCTTCTTTGCCTTCATAGTCGTGCTTCAAAAGGCCGGGCGGTTGGGTTCGCTTCCGCCGTAGATCAACCTGAAATTGGTCGTTCGGTTCTTCTTGAAGACATCTCTGTAAGTGATCCCACCATAAACAAAGATTGCAGCGCCACCAAGCATCGTTTCAAGCTTGGGGGCGCTGTTTGCGTTAGTGGCCTGTTTTGGATTGGAACGAAGCCCCGGCCCGCTACATTTTCTTCAGATGAAGGACGAATGGAACGAAAGTCTGCGGTGTCCAATCTGCGGCAAGACTGGCAGGGCCAGCCTGTCTCAGGGCGACGACGAGCCAATCGTGCTTTCTGTGCCGGATGGCTTCAACGTCGTTGCCACCGAGGATGGTCCCAACTTCCAGTGCGCGACGTGCAACGTCGCGGTGAAGCCATAGGCCGCCTCAGTTGGCCGCCTCTTTCATTCGGGTAGTGGGTCAGTTTGATTGTGGCGGGGTTCTGGGCTGGAAAAAGGGCGGTTCCGGGCGCATATTTCGAGAATGGAAACAACAGTTGTCCAGTGCCGGTGCGGCGCTGAATATAGGCGCGTCGAACCAATGAGCTTAATGCCGCACAGCGGCCACGTATCCTGTGAAGTCTGCGGGGCGGTATTAGAGTCTTGGGCGGAAGACACTCACGTTGCCACATTCGAACTGGTCAAGCGTCCAGATGGAAAGCCTGCATGACTAGCCACCCCAAACGCCCGCGCGACCCCAACCATCTCGTCGCCACTGGCCGGTCTTCACTCAGCGCACGGCGAATGAGTAGATAAGCCAGACTATGACGACAGCCGCCAGAACGAGTACCCAATTGGAAATTTGACTGCCGCCTATCGATGTTTTCCGGCTAAACCATTCCATGGCACTTCCTCCCCAGATAGAGCGCCTCAACACCGCCAACGATACCACTGATTCCGTCTTAGTCGGTGGCTTCTTTCAGCCGCCACTTCCCGCGCGGGCCATCGCCAGCCACCGCCGTCCCGTTGCGCGCCCGTAGCGCCGCTAGGATTGCGGCCTGCAACACCATAGCTTGATGGCGCGTGGCCTCTGGCTTCTTTCCGGCTACAGCAAGTCCGATATCTCCCGCGTCGTCATGGCCACCGCAGACCGCCGTAGCGTGTCTATGACGGCTCTGGCGAGCGTCCCCCGCTTGAACCACGGATTGCCGACGTTGCGGCGCTTGGGCGCGATCAGCCGGATATTGAAGTCCGGGCTCAGCATCTTCATGACCGCTTCAACCTGGAATATTGCCAGCCGTAGCCGCTTGGTCTCCCGCTGGTTGGCTGAGAGTTTCCCGGCCAGTTCGGCGTGAAGTTGCGTCAGGGTCTTTAGTGCGTGGTAGGGAAGTATCTTGGCGTGGGGCATACCGCCTAGATGGCGGTGGACCGTTCAAAGTTCTTGTGGCGTTTGCGCCATAATACCGTTCCATCGTCCATTGCAGGCCAAGGTCGACCAGTGAGGTGACGCCCTGGCATCGACGACCCCGCGGGGGATAATCGCGGAAAAATGCGAGAGCTCCGGCTCGACATTGATGGCGATGCCGTGGAACGAGACCAGCGTCGCAGTCGCACGCCGATCGCCGCGATCTTGTCCTCACAACCGGGGCCCTTGTCCGGGCTGGCCACCCAGACCCCGACACGGGCGCCTTCGGTGAGAGCATCATCGAGACCCGGCGCCGGCCGCGCGAGATGCATTTGACAGCATCATTAGTTTATACTAATGATAAGTCATGACTGTTGAAAGTGCCCAGCTTACCGCTCTCGGTGATCCGACCCGCCGCGCGATATTCGAGCTGATCGCGGAGCATCCGCGGTCGGTCGCCGAAATTACCCGGAAGGTTCTGGTCTCGCAGTCGGCTGTTTCCCAGCACCTCAAGGTGCTGCGCGAATCGCGTCTGGTCCGTTCCGAGCCGAGGGGCGCGAGCAATGTCTACCACATCGATCCACACGGGCTTGGCCAGATGCGTGCCTGGCTCGACCGGTTCTGGAACAAAACGCTGGCCGCCTACAAGGTCGCCGTCGAGCAACAACCAGAGGAGTGACCATGAACACGCGTATCGCAATTGCGTCCGTGAAGCAGTCCGTCGTGGTCGAGGCGCCGATCGAGCGCGCATTCAAGGTCTTCACCGAGGACTTCGGGAGTTTCAAACCGCCCGAGCACAACATGCTTGCTGTCCCGATTGCCAGGACGGTGTTTGAGCCTCGGGTCGGCGGTCACCTCTATGATCGTGGTATCGACGGCAGCGAGTGCCGCTGGGCGCGCGTGCTGGCCTACGAGCCACCCAACCGGGTGCTCCTGAGCTGGGACATCAGCCCGCGATGGCAGATCGAGACCGATCCGGACAGGACCAGCGAATGGGAAGTGCGCTTCACCGCCGAGACGGCTGACCGCACCCGCGTCGAGATCGAGCACCGGAACCTGGAACGGCACGGCGAAGGCTGGCAAAGCGTGCGCGACGGAGTTGCGGGCGATCAGGGTTGGCCGCTGTACCTCAGGCGCTATACCGACCTGTTGGTCCGCAAGGCCTGACGGCCGCAAGTCAGCGGGCTCGGAGCGGGACCCGGAAGCGGCGCGGCATCAAATTAAATTACGCCGTCGCTTCCGGCAGGCGGGCCTTGGTCGCGCCGAACACGTCCTCAAACGCCTGCCGGAGTGCGACATCGACGTCCTCCATCGTCACGGGCAGGCCAAGGTCGACCAGCGAGGTGACGCCGTACCTGGCATCGACGACGCCGCAGGGGATAATCGCGGAAAAATGCGACAGCTCCGGCTCGACATTGATGGCGATGCCGTGGAACGAGACCCAGCGCCGCAGCCGCACGCCGATCGCGGCGATCTTGTCCTCATAACCGGGGCCCTTGTCCGGCCTGGCCACCCAGACCCCGACGCGGTCCTCACGGCGTTCGCCGTGCACGTTGAAGGCGGCGAGCGTGCGGATGATCCATTGCTCGAGACCGGCGACATAGGCCCGGACGTCCGGGCGGCGCCGCTTCAAATCGAGCATCACATAGGCCACCCGCTGGCCGGGGCCGTGATAGGTGAGCTGGCCGCCGCGCCCGGTTTCGAACAGCGGAAAGCGCGGGTCCAGGAGATCGCCGGCCTTGCCGCTGGTTCCGGACGTGTAGAGCGGCGGATGTTCCAGCAGCCACACCAGCTCAGGCGCTTGCCCGGCCGCGATATCGGCCGCCCGCGCTTCCATCTCCGTCACGGCGTCAGGGTAGGGCACCGGTTTGGCCGCAATCCGCCATTCGACCTCGCTGCCGCCGGGGGCCCGCGCGAACGTCGTCAAATCAAGGCTTTGGCGGTCATTAACCATTGGCTAACCATAACGTGGTCAGGTGAAATCACACAATTTAGTGCAGGATCTAGTCCCGGTTTGGCGGTTTCGCAGTGCCCACCCTCGATAAAGTCAGCGTTGATCTCATGGTGGTGCTCGGCACCACCACGATGCCCATCCACCAGGTGATGCGGCTATCCCGCGGCGCCATCATCGAACTGGACGCCACCGAGGCGGACGAGGTCAAGATCCTCGCCAACAACCTCCCGGTGGCTTCCGGCGTGGTGCTGGTCGACCGCAACCGGATCGCGGTCGAAGTCAAGCAAATGCTGCCGAAATTGCCGGGTGTTAGGTAGTTAATTCGGTCGCAAAACCGCCTTGTCCCTCCATCTCTGATTTGTTACATCGGCGCCGGTTGATCCGGCAGGCCGACATCCTTCCAGCCGGTATCCCTAGCGCTCGTGGCGGAATTGGTAGACGCGCTGCCTTGAGGTGGCAGTGAGTAAAATCGTGGGGGTTCGAGTCCCTCCGAGCGCACCACAAACCCACGTTTGGCGTTGGAATCATTAAGGACGACGCGAAGTTACTACTATGTTCGCGCCTGAGGTTCCGGCCCCGTTCACGCCAGGCTGCCGCATGAAATCCTCCAACGATTGGCTCCGATCGAACGTCGCGATCTTGTCCATGCCGCTCACGCCGAGCCCCGGTTCGCTTTAGCGATGTAGATGCTAGGACGCTGGGACAATCCAAATCAGAGTCCCCACGCGCTCGGGCGGCTGGTTTCCGTTCGACGAGACAGTGAAGTTAGTGCCCGCTGCGAGCCCTGGAAGCGCAATAGCAGCGACCTCTATGCGGTTTTCCAGCACCGCGAGAACACCTTCGTTGAAGCCGACTGTCGCGGTGTTCGGGTCGAGGTCGGTGAAATTGAAAAAGTCACCGGCTTGGAAATCCGTGACTATGATCGCAGCCAGCTCGGTCTTCGTGCCCTGAATCTCGTTTTTGCCCGGCCCCGCAGTGATGATGTCCGCGCCGCCTCCCGGAATGATGAGGTTGTTATAGATACTGCCCTGGATAACCTCAGCGAGAGGCGAGCCGTAGATCAGATATTGCTGCTTCGGGTCAAGCCGGTAGATGGTGATGCTGGCAGGGTTCGATTTCGCCCAATAGGCATCCGTGTGTATGCCGATGACGCTGTCGCCCGGCACCGGGCCCTCGGCCACATTGTCGTAGACCAGCATCTTCAGACCGAACGGTATCGGCGGTATGGGCGGTATCGGCGGTAGCAGGATGGTCGTCGTATGGCCCACCACGGGCCCAGACGAGCCATACTTCTGGTTCTGCCACTCCAAGCGGACGATGTCGCCCGCCAGGAGTTCGACGCCCCAATCTGCATAGGGCGTCTTGCCGTCGCCGCGATAGGCGATGCGCCAGAAGCCCCCGTCGACGTTGTTGAGCGGGGTGTACAGGGTGTTGGGCAACGGCATCGGCACGCCGGCGGCCGCCGCGACGCAGTCGGCGATCCAGTTGCACAGGTTCGTGTTGGGAACGGCCGGGTAGGCGGCATTCATGGCCTGGGCGGCGAGGACGACATCTCCGGGCTGTGGCGTGCCTGGCGTGCCCTGCACCACCGCCGGATCGGCGGCCCATATGCTGTAGGTCACCGTCGCTGCGGCCGGGCTGCCGGGGGGCGTGATCTGCGCCACGAACTGGGCCGGAAACAGGATGTTGTTTCCCGGGCAAAGCGAATAGGCGCTGATGTCGCTGACATCGATCGTCTTCTTCGTGACTACCATGCCATCGGTGTCGAGCCAGACGGGAGCTACATTCGGGGAACACCAGTATTTTTGGTCGGTCGGCGTGTTAGGCGGCATTGTCCGCGTCTGAAGAGTGATGCTGTAGAAGCCCGGCTCCTGAGTGCCGAAGGCATTCTGGAAGATCGTCGACAGCGGCACCGGCGTGCCTGCCGGGGCAACGAGCGCTATCGGCAGGGATTGTTGCAGCGACAGCGTTCCCTGCGGCACGTAGGTCACGACGGTGCCGGAGCCAGGGGTGTTTGTCACCGCGAAATCATCGGCAGTCCAACCCGGATTTTGGATCGCAGTGAGATTTTGTTGGTCCAAGAGGTTCACGCAGAGCGTGGCGGCTCCGCCGGTTCCAAAAATAGTCATGACAAAAACCGTTTCGGAGCCGGCCTGGGGCGTCAGCGTCAGGGATTGGGCCGAAAGGCCCGGCAGGGCAATGAGACCTCCCACAACGTCGGTAACGGCCGCAAATCCGATTGTGCCCTGGAAGGCGGCGGGATTGTTGAGCGTGATGCAGCCCGTGCCATCGGCGAAGGCGATCTGTTGTCCCTGCTGGATGACCCCCGAAATGGCGAGCTGTCCGCCGTTCTCAATCGCGAGGAGGCCGTTTCCCTGCACCGTGACGTCACTGGCGGTGGAGACGGCGCCAGCGATCTCGAAGAGGCCGGCGGTGTTAAAGCAACCGGCGGCCAGATCGAGCGTGCTTCCCGGAGCGACAAGCACGAAGGCCTCCTCGGCAAAAGTGAAGGCGGCGTCGGGGGCGGCGGTCATCGTGACGATACTGCCGGGTGCTACGATCCTGATCTGGCCGGAGAAGGTGCAAGCCTGCTGGATCGACAGCGTCACATCCAGCGCCGAAGTGCCGCCTTTCCCGCAGATCGTCATCGGGGTGGCGCCGAATGCCGCCGCGACATTCAATGCGACAGATCCGCTCTCGGCCTGGCCCAGTGTCATGGCGCAACTGACGCCCAACGTGGAAATAGTGGGAGCTCTCGACGTTCCCGGCGGTATCAGCGCGACATCAGAGCTCTGCGGGACTGTGGGCGGCGACCAATTGGTGGCAGTGGACCAGTCGTTGCTAGTCGCGCCTGTCCACCTAATATACGCCATGCTGGCCTCCGGACTACCGGTTTGGGAGACGGAATTGATACAGGTCGATTGTCACAATTTTTCCTTCCAATGCAAGAATGAAATAATCTAAAGTTGCGGTATATTCACATGCTACTTCCGAGTTCCTGCGCGGGATCACCTGGCACTTCGCCGCATCGGGTTAGCCGATGCAGAACGGCTTTTGTGAAAGCTTCAACGGCCGGATGCGGGACAAGCTTCTCAACGTAACCCCGTTCCTCGGTCTCGATTACGTCCGGACCAGGATCGCCGACTGGCTGACTTTCAAAGCGAAGAGATCGGGAGTCTCAGTCGGCAACGTGCCGCTGCATATAGCCGGTGAAGTCCACGGGCTTGCCGCGCTTCATCGCCAACGCGGCAAGCGGCAGCGAGAGCGCTCTCGTCTAGCGTTTCTGCCAAATTTCAACAGCACTGATTTGAAATCTTCAAAAACGCATTTGGAATTTTTCTAAACACGGCGTCGACGGATTCGATTCGTCGATGATTGAGACATTCTAAATCGTCGCGCATGCATTTGCGTTGCTGTCACCAGAGCGCCTCCCTAAAGAGGCGGTGCAGATCGCTAGCGATCGGACTTTGCCGATAAGCGCAGGCAACCAACCTGGGGTGCGAGTCTGCGGGCGGATCTGATTCACAGGTCGATGGGTGTTGGCCGAAACTCGGACGCGGAGAGCGGGGTCTTCGGTCCGTGGTCGTTGCTGGCCGAGCGTAGAGGCATGTCACGCCGGGGGGCGTGCTGTTGATGGGGGACTATCTGGAATGCGACGTGCAGTTGGGGTTGGAACGGTAGCTCGCTTTGGTGCGACATTGCTGGGTGGAGTGGCTTTGCTGGCGGGATTCGGATCGCCTGCTCAATCCCAGGCGCCGCAAGCCGGCAACGCCCTTCCACCCGTTACCGTCGATGCGCCGGCGCAACAGTCGGTCCGCCGCGCGCCCACCAAACGAAATGCCGCCCGGGCCCAACCGGCTTCACGGCGCACCTCGCCGCCTGCCGCCCCGCAAGCCGAAACCGCCGCGGCGCCATCGCAGCCGGGTGTCGTTCCCGCCTTTGCAGGTGGCCAGGTCGCTCAGGGCGGGCGGCTCGGAATGCTCGGAAACACCGACACAATGAAGTCGCCGTTCAACGTGACGAGCTACACTGACAAGTTCATCCGGGATCAGCAGGCGGCGACAGGTGCGGATGCCTTGATCCTTGATCCTTCCGTGCGCAGTACCCACCCAACCGGCGGTGTGGTCGATTCCTTCAATATTCGCGGCTTCCCGATCAACGAAGGCAACAATGGCGAGTTCGCGTTCGAAGGTCTCTACGGGATCGCACCGAGCTATCGCATTTTCACTGACTACGTCGAGCGCATCGAAGTGCTCAAGGGTCCCTCAGCCGCGCTCTCGGGGATCGCGCCCAATGGCGGCGTCGGCGGCGTCATCAATGTTGTGCCCAAGCGTGCGGGAGAGGACCTGACCCGCTTCACCGCGGGTTACGGTTCGACCGCACGGTTCGGCGGTCACTGGGATATTGCAAGACGCTATGGCGACAGCAGAGAATGGGGCGTGCGCACCAGCGGCAGTCTGCGCGGCGGCGACACGCCCATCGACCGTCAGTCCGAAACGACGGGCGTCGGGGCGCTGGCCCTCGACTATCAGGGCCAACGGTACAGGTCCTGGCTCTACCTCATCGCCCAGACCGATCGCTTCGACGCCCCGTCACGTCCGTTCCTCATGACTGCGGGCTTGCCGGTGCCAAAGGCGCCGGACGGCCGGTTGAACGTGACGCAACCCTGGGAATGGTCGCGCATCAACGATCAATCCGTGTTGTGGCGCAACGAATACGATGTGAACGACCAGGTTACGCTGTTCGCCGACGTCGGCGGATCGCGGACCAATGTCGAGCGCTTCTTCGGCCTTCCGACGATCAGGAACACGAACGGCGACACCACCTCGACGCCGCAATTCTTCGGACTTGGCATTGAGCGATACACCTATGATGGCGGCGTCCGCGCCCGTTTCGATACCGGATTCGTTCGCCATGCCGTCACCTTCCAGGCCTCGGTTTATCATGACGCGCTGTACCGGCGGCTCACCAACGGCAGTGGGGTCAATTCGAACATCTACAATCCGACCGTGGCGCCAACTCAGTTCGCGAATGAGATCAGCGGGCGCCCTCGGCTCTCGGACAGTCAACTCACGGGGCTCTCGATTGCCGACACCTTGTCCGTGCTCGATGAGCGTGTCCTGCTGACTTTGGGTGTCCGGCGCCAGGGCGTCGAGGCGAACAACTATCTCTCTAATGTCGGAACGCTGCTGAACTCCTATGACAAGAGCGCGACCACTCCCGTGGTCGGCCTCGTCGTCCGGCCCTGGGACAACGTCTCCCTGTATGCGAACTACATCGAAGGTCTAAGTCGGGGCGACATTGCACCGTCGCAGCCGAACGTTTCCAATGGCAGCGAACTGCTCCCGCCCCACATCGCCAAGCAGTACGAGGCCGGCATCAAGGTCGACTTCGGCCGGGTCGCAACCACCTTCAGCGCCTTCGACATATCGAAGGGGAGCGGCGAACTGGTGGCTGGGGTCGCCACGCCGACTGCCGAAACGCAAATACGTGGGCTCGAGTTCAACGTCTACGGCGAACTCATGCCCGATGTTCGTGTCCTCGGTGGCGTTTCGTTGCTGGATGGCACCCTGACGAAGTCCGCCATTGCGTCACGTGTGGGCAATTCGCCGATCGGCGTTCCGAACGTGCAGGCAAATATTGGAGCCGAGTGGGATCTGCCGTGGATGAGAGGGCTCACTTTGAATGGGGCAGTCATTTACACGGGCAGGCAGTTCGTCGATGCAGCGAACAGGCAGCCGATCCCGGACTGGACGCGACTCGATCTCGGCGCCCGCTACACCACGGCGATCAATGGCCGGAAGACGATTTTCCGCGCGAACATTCAGAATGTGACGGGGACCAACTACTGGTCCAGCGTCGCCTCATTCGGAACGTTCTTCCTGGGCGCGCCGCGCACGTATCTGCTGTCGATGACCGTGGACATGTAAGCGCTGCATGTGCTGTCGAGCGGAAGCGGAATGACAAATGCTTCCACCGCGGTTCGCGGCTTCGGACCTGTTTTTGTTTTTCTGTTCGGGCTGCAATTCATTTCCATGGGGGCCATGGAAATGAGTGGCCCATTCTGGCCGCTTCAAATCAAAGGCTTGAGCCCTTCCGACAGCGTCTTTGGACTCGCAGGCGTTGGTGTCTACGTTGGCCCGATGCTGGGCATGTCGCTGACCAGCGCCTTTTGGGGGCGAATGGGTGATCGCTACGGCAATCGGCTGATGATGGTTCGGGCGCTCGGCGGTCTCGCGGTCACGCAGCTGCTTGTTGCTGCGGCGCAGGATGTCTGGACGATCATGGCGCTGCGTTTCTTGCAGGGCGCGTGCGCCGGGTATATCGCCCCGGCGCAAGCCTATGCCGTGCAGATTACCGGCGGAAAGAATCGCGCGAGCCTTTTTGCCTGGCTTCAGGTGGCCACCAATGTCGGCTCGCTGGGCGGCGCTTTGCTGGGCGGGCTCATTCTCGATAGCTTCGCCTTTGCTGCGATAAATCTGACCGCCGGGGCAATTTGTGCGCTGTGCGCTGGCCTCGCCTGGTTAAGTCTGCCGCTACCGGCGCCAGGAACGATTGCCGCCAATCCCGGCAATGCAGGTACGAGGCCGACGGCGTCCACAGGTGTTCCGATCGCAGTTCTTGCCTTGATGGGAATGCTGCTGGCCAGCCGCATGGTCATGCAGGTTCCTTTCTCAATGTACGTCACCCAGGTTTTTGGCGCCCGGCACTGGGTTGCCGGCCTCACTTACGGGCTGCTGGCATGCGGCTTTGTCGTGGCCGCGCCGCTATGGGCGCGGCACTTCGAGAATCGAACGCCATCCTATGTGCTGGGCGGGAGCGTGCTGATTTCGGCCGCGTGCGTTTTGGTTACGCATCTGGCCGGCAGCTCGGGCTCCGTTGCCGTATTCGCGTTCCTGTATTTTATCTGGGGCGCGCTTCTTGGGGGAACGACGCCGATCCTTCTCGCGCTTATTTCGGGTGCCGTGACCAATGACCGGCAAGGTTCGGTTCTGGGCCTTGCGCACGCTTCCCAGCAGGGCGCTTCCGCGAGCGGCATTATTGCCGGTGTCGCGGTCACCCAGCTCTTTGGTCTCGATGCCGCTTTCCCGCTCGTCGCTACGCTTTACGCCTTGTCATTTTTGGCGGCTCTCGGCATATGGCTCAAACTGCGCACCCCACTCAAACAAGGAAGCCGAGCATGACGGAACACCGATCGCTGCTGCGTGCCGCGGTGACGGCTTTCGTCCTGACCGCTCTGCTTCCGCTGGCCGCATCTGCCGGCGCAACTGAACTGACGCAGGCACAAGCGCCGCTGACGCTCACGGATATCGCGGGCCGTCAGGTGACGCTTAACGCGCCCGTCAAGCGCATGCTTCTGGGCGAAGGCCGGCAGCTCTATCTCATCGCATCGCTGGAACCCAAAGATCCGCTGGCCCACGTCGTTGCCTGGCGCACCGATCTGATCGCGGCCGACCCGGCCACCTATGCGCAGTATCTCAAAGTGTTTCCCGGGTTGGCGAAGCTTCCTTCCTTCAAGGGCCAGGAAGACAGCCTGATCGACATCGAATCTGCGATCATCCAGAAGCCTGATGTGGTGCTGCTCAACCTTGAAGCCATGCAGGCCAACAAGGACGCCAACTACATCGAGAAGCTCGCGACGCTGAACATACCGGTTGTCTATGTCGATTTTCGTCACCGCCCGCTGGAAAATACCGAGCCGACCATTCGGCTTCTGGGCAGGGTCATGGGACGCGAGGCCCGTGCGGAGGAGATCATCGCGTTCCGCCGCCAGGCCATGGCTGCGGTTGCCAACGTCCTTGCGATGAAGCAACCGAAGCGCCCCAAAGTGTTCATCGAGCGGATCGGCGGCTACTCGCAGGATTGCTGCCTGTCATTCGGCGCAGAGAATTTCGGCAAATATGTCGAACTCGCTGGCGGCCATAACATTGGCAGCGATATCATTTCTTCGACCTTCGGACAGGTGAGCCCCGAACAGGTCATCGTCGCCGATCCCGTTCATGTGGTGGTTACCAGCGCCGACTGGCAGGCCTATGTGCCCGGCGGCCACTGGATTCCGCTGGGGCCGGGGGCGGACCCTCGGCTGACGCGCAAGAAGCTCGAATGGTTCACTACGCGCGACGCCTATACCGGTATCGCGGCAAAGAAGGCGCGGAATTTTCACGGCATCTGGCACCAGTTCTACAACAGCCCATACGAGTTTTTTGCCGTCCAGCAATTGGCGAAGTGGCTCCATCCCGATCTGTTCGCCGATCTGGATCCCGACGCAACCTTTGCCGAATACCATCGCCGCTTCCTGCCCATAGAGTACCGGCCCGGTTATAGCATCAGCCTTTCCGACGGCCAGCGATGACGGATCTCCATACCGAAACACTGCCACTGGCCGGACGCGACGCCTATCAAGCGCTCAGCGTCAGGCGGTGGATCGTTCTCCTGGTGCTGGTGGCCGGGGTTTGCATGGCATTGGTCGGCGACCTTTCGACCGGGCCGGCCAGCTACGGTCTTGGAGAGGTTCTGCGCACGCTCGTCCTGCCCGCAGAGGCGGATGCACAGATGCGCGTCATTGTCTGGTCGATCCGCATGCCATCGGCCCTGATGGGCGTCGTGGTCGGTGTGGCGCTGGCCATCGGCGGCGCCCAGATGCAGACCATCTTGAACAATCCGCTGGCGAGCCCGTTCACGCTCGGCATTTCCGCCGGTGCCAGCTTCGGCGCGGCGCTGGCGCTCGCCTTCGGCGTCGCGCTGGTTCCCATGGTAGGCGACTATGTTGTCGCGGCCAATGCGTTCGTCGTGGCCATGGCAACCGCCTTCCTGATCCATTTGGCCAGCCTTCGTCGCGGAGCCTCGATCCAGATGATCGTGCTGTTGGGCATCGCGCTGGTTTTCAGCTTCAATACGGCCCTCGCTATCACCCAATATTTCGCCGCCGAGCAAGCGGTTGCGGCCATCGTCTTCTGGACCATGGGCAGCCTCACCAAGGCAACATGGCCCAAGCTCGCCATCACCGCGCTGGTCGTGGCTATCACCTTGCCGGTCTTTCTGCGTCGCCGCTGGCAGTTGACGGCGCTACGTCTTGGCGAGGCGCGCGCGGCAAGCTTCGGCATTCCGGTGCGGCGCCTGCGACTCGAAACCCTGATCCTTGTCTCGCTTTTGACGGCGATCCCCGTCGCGTTTGTCGGCACGATCGGTTTTATCGGTCTCGTCGGTCCGCACATCGCCCGCATGATGGTCGGCGAAGACCAGCGCTTTCTGCTGCCCGCGAGCGCGTTGACCGGCGCGCTGATCATGTCGTCCAGCTCGATCCTGGCCAAAATCGTGGTACCCGGCGCCGTCCTGCCGATCGGCATCGTCACCTCGGCGATCGGATTGCCGGTCTTCCTTTATTTGATCCTGAGAAGCGGAAGAGAGATATGGTAGTGCTCAGCACCCATCGCCTCGGCGCCCGCTACGGATCACGCCAGGTACTACGTGATGTGACGCTTCCGCCCTGTCATGGCGGCGAGGTGGTGGCCGTCATCGGACCGAATGCTGCAGGCAAGTCGACGCTGTTCCGGCGCCTCGCAGCCATTCTCCCGGGGTCCGGCGAGTGCCGGCTGGAAGGCGTGCGCGATGCGGATCGCGCCGTCGCCTACATGCCTCAAGACCAAACGGCCAGCGCCGTGCTGACGGTATTCGAGTCCGTCCTACTTGCACGCAAGCAGGTCAGCGGCTGGCGTCTGGAGAAGTCTGATCTGGTGGCGGTGGACAAGGCGCTGGCAGCACTCGATATGGGCGATCTTGCCAATGAAATCCTTTCCGAGCTGAGCGGTGGACAGCGCCAGCTCGTCGGGCTTGCCCAATGTCTCGTGCGCGAGCCGCAGGTGCTGCTTCTAGACGAGCCGACCAGCGCGCTGGACATGCACCGCCAGCTGGAGGCGATGCGGCAGGTGCGCAGCCTTGCGCATAATGATGGTATGTTGGTGCTGATCGCGCTGCATCATCTCGACCTGGCACTGAAATTCGCCGACAAGGTCGCTCTGCTCTGTGATGGGGCGTTGCACGATTTCGGCACGGCGGCTGGCGTCCTGACGCCGGAAAACCTTGCCGCAACCTTTCGCATCAGGGCACGCGTCGAATCCTGCTCGCAGGGCAAGCCCCATTTGATCGTCGACGACGCGATCTGACGCCCGAATCTGACCGAGGGCCTATTCCGACAACGGAGCGCGCCCATCGGGTCGCGACCTGGCCGGGCTATCACACCGATCTCCATCGGCGTCGCTCCCGACTTGGTTAGTTAGCTCTAGCGCTTGGCTTGAAAAGCACCTATAGGCGGGAAAAGCACTTCGGACATTCGCCCAACTCGGCAAGCTATTGAAGTCGCTGACATCTTCTGCGCTCTCCGAGCGCACAACAAATCATGCAGTTGGGCCCAACCCAATCGATTCGGTGAGAAGCGCGTATTTGTCCGCATGCCACGATGGGAATCTTGCTGTTACAGCGTTCGCGTAAACCAATGGGGCATCGGCCGGCCCTGTGGCCGCCGTTCGGAGCTTCCAGCGCCACCCGGAGCACATGAATGACGTTCCTGAGCTACGCCTACCGATTCGTGTCGAACTTTGTGTTCCTGGCGCTGGTCTATTTCAGCCTGAACTTCCTCGATAAATATCCGCAGCGCGCAATGGTTGCGGTCCTCGTGCTGGTCTACGCCGCCATGCACGCCGCCTCGGCGCTGCGTTCGTTTTATTTCTTCCAACGCATCGAGCGGCTGGAAGCGGAGGCGCGGCGGCTCGCGTCGGTCGCGGCCGAAGGGCCGGGTGCCGCCGCCTCGCGCAAGCAGATCGTCACCGAGGTCAGCGGGCTTCGCCACGCCGGCGAGATAAAGGCCTATATTGACCTGCTGTTCCTCGCTCTGGTCATCCTGCTCTGCATCGCCAAGATCGTGACCAACTGAACGAAAATCCGGCGCATTGCTTTTGACTTTCTCGATCTGCGTCGCGTGGTTGGCGGCAGCTTTGCCGGCATGCCATGCATGCGGGGACTGCTGCGCGGCATAGAAATTGCTCCCTGCGCACGAGACCGTGCGGCGCGCAAGTCCGTGCGGTGCACGGGAATGCGAGGAGTTTCCCGTCGATGCTGGCCGTCTATTCGGATGACAACGCGCTGCACGATCCCGATCATTTCATATCGCGCGGCGTGAAAATTGCGGTGCGGGAATCGCCCGAGCGGGCCAACCAACTGCTGGCGGCGCTGCGCGATGGCGCGCACGAGATCCGCTCACCCCGCGATTTCGGCCGCGACGCGCTGCTCAGCGTGCACGACCCGCGCTATATCCACTTCCTCGCCAACGCCTGGGACAACTGGCAGACCTTGCCCGAGCCGCGCGGTCCGTTTGTCCTGGCCAACAGCTACGCCATGCGGCAGATGAAGACGCTGCCGACAAGCTTCGAAGGCCAGCTCGGCTTCTTCCTCTCGGGCAATTCGGTGCCGATCGGTCCGCACAGCTGGCGGGCGATCGCGTCCTCGGCGAATTGCGCGTTGGAAGCGGCGGACGCCGTGCGGGGCGGCGCGTCCGAAAGCTACGCGCTGTGCCGGCCGCCCGGCCACCACGCCTATGCCGATCTGGCCGGCGGCTATTGCTACCTGAACAACTCGGCGCTCGCGGCCCAGCATCTGCGCGGCCGCTTCGCCCGCGTCGCGGTGCTCGACGTCGACGTGCACCACGGCAACGGCACCCAGGGCATCTTTTGGGAACGCGGCGACGTCCTCACCGTCTCGATCCATGGCGATCCCAATACCGGCTATCCCTGGCAGGTCGGCTATGCCGGCGAGCGCGGCGAGGGCGAGGGTTTTGGCAAGAACCTCAATCTGCCGCTGCCGCTTGGCACATCAGACGCGTCCTACCTGGAGGCGCTGGACCACGCGCTCGCAGCCGTCAGGGCGTTCGAGCCGGAGGCGTGCGTCGTGGCCCTCGGCCTCGATGCGTTCGAGGAGGATTCGTCCGAGATGATGCGGGTCACCACCGCAGGCTTCGGCGCGATCGGTGCGCGGATCGGGGCATTGCGGCTGCCCAGCGTCATCATCCAGGAAGGCGGCTATGCGGTCGATGCACTACGCCGGAATCTCGGCAGTTTCCTCAACGGATTCCTGTCGGCCCGCGGCTGAGGGTAGAATCGAAATGGTGGGAACCGGCTTTTCGTGGTCTGCTCTCACCCATCAACAAGAATCGGAGCAATAAATCCAATGACGGGCAGACCCAACTCCCTGGCGGCTCGCGATGTCGCCTCGCTCATCCATCCCTATACCAATCTCGACAAGCACAAGACCGACGGTCCGCTCGTCATCGCGCGCGGTGAAGGCGTCTATGTCTATGATGAAACCGGCAAGCGCTATCTCGAGGGCATGGCCGGGCTGTGGAGCACCTCGCTCGGCTTCAGCGAAAAGCGCCTGGTCGACGCCGCGCAGCGCCAGATGGAGCAATTGCCGACCTACCACATCTTCAACAGCCGCTCGACCGAGCCCAGCATCGAGGCCGCCGAGGAACTCCTCAAGATCGTCCCCAAAGGGCTCGGCAAGGTGCTGTTCGCCAATTCCGGCTCGGAGGCCAACGACCAGGCGGCGAAGATCGTCTGGTTCTACAACAACGCGCTGGGCCGGCCGCGCAAGAAGCGCATCATCGGCCGCGTGCGCGGTTATCACGGCATCACGGTGTTTTCCGGCAGCATGACGGGGCTGCCCGCCAACCACGTCGAATGGGATCTGCCGGTCGGCGGCGTGCTGCGGACCGACTGCCCGAGCCACTATTTATACGGCCGGCCGGGCGAGAGCGAGGCGCAGTTCGTCGACCGCCTGGTCGCCAATCTCGAAGACATGATCATTCGCGAGGGGCCGGATACGATCGGCGCCTTCATCGCCGAGCCGGTCAACGGGGCCGGCGGCGTCATCGTGCCACCGGCGGATTATTTCCCGCGCATTCAACAGGTGCTGCGCCGCTACGACATCCTGATGATCGCCGACGAGGTGATTTGCGGATTCGGCCGCACCGGGGAGATGTTCGGTTGCGATACCTTCGGCATCGAGCCTGACATCATGACCGTCGCCAAGGCGCTTTCGTCGGCCTATCTGCCGATCTCGGCCACGATCATCAGCGACACCATCGCCGACGCCATCTCGCGGCACTCCGGCAAGCTCGGCAATTTCGCCCATGGCTTCACCTATGCCGGGCATCCCGTCGCCGCGGCCGTCGCGCTTGAAACGCTGCGCATCTACAAGGAGCGCGACATCGTCGCGCAGGTGAAGGCGCTGGCACCGCATCTGCAATCGCGGCTGCGCGCGCTTGGCTCGCATCCGTTGGTGGGCGAGGCGCGCGGCGTCGGACTGATCGGCGCGCTGCAACTGGTCGCCGACAAGGCCACACGCCGGCCGCTGCCGCCGGCCGAAGGTATCGGCGCGTTGATCCAGCAGGGCGCGATGGCGCGCGGCGTCATCGTCCGCGCCGGTCCCGACGCCGTCTTCGTCTGCCCGCCGCTGATCATCACGCCGGCGCAGATCGACGAAATGATGGACGCCGTGGCGGCGGCGCTCGACGAAGCACACGCCGTTGCCGAGCAACGCGGGTTGCTGGGCCGTGCGCAGTCGGCGGCGGGTTAGCGCGTTTTCGAGCGAAGCATGCCCTCGGACTTGATCCGGGGGTGGATACCGGTTCGCACAGCAATCAAGTTTACGCGGATTGCGTAGGCTTATCTGCGGTAGAAAACGCGCCAAACAAGAATCTAGAGCTTCGGTTCTGATTTCATCAGAGCCGAAGCTCTAGCGCTTCTTCAGGCCGGCCACGCGGACCGCGTTCTTGGCCGCGTTCTTCTTGGCCGGCTTGACCCGCGCCGCGTGTTTGCCCTTGCCGGCCCGCGCCGGAGCCTGCCTGGCGGACACTTCATGTGCGTGGGCATGCGCGATCCGTTCCGCCTTCGCGGATGGCGGCGAATACAGCATCGTCACGCGGATCGATTCCGGAAGCTTGAACACGCCTGGCGCCGGGACCGGCAGTGCGGGCGGGTCCAGCACCAGCGTCACTTGCCGCGACCATAACGCGTCGCGCAGGGCGCGCCGCTGCGCGCGATCCGCAGGCGCCGTATTGCGCCAATCGACATCCGACAATGCGGGCGCGGGCAGGGTGGCGGTCGCGGTATAGGCAAAATTCGGAATCCTGGGCCAGCGTGACGTCGCCACTTGCTCCGAGATCGGATGCAACTGCCATTGCGACGGCTCGGTCGGTGTCGCCGGGCGGTCCGGCGTCGCCGGCACGACATGGACGAGGCGGTAACCGCGCGCTTTCAGCTCGCTCAGGATCCGCGGCAGGGCGGCAACGGTGCGCGGTTGAATGTCGTGCAGCAGCAGGATGCCTTTGCCCTTGGCCTCGAGCCGCTGGATCGCGAGGTCGTAGACGCGCGCGGCGGAAACCGGACGCCAGTCGTCGGCAGGAAAATCGGCGCTCCATATCTGCAGGCCTTTTGCTTCGGCATAGGCCTCGATGACATCGGAACGGCCGAGGCCGGGAATGCGATAGAACGGCGCCGGCGTGGTGCCGTCACCGAGCGCCGCCGTGATGGACGCAATCCCGTCCTCGATTTCCTTTTGCGCGCGATCGAGCGTCAGCCGGTTCATATTCCCGGGATGGGTCTGGGTATGGGTGGCGATGGTGTGGCCGGCATCGCGCATCTTGCGCACGCCTTCGGGGTTGGCGTTGGCCTGCCGTCCGACCAGGAAGAAGGTCGCTTTCGCGCAATGGGCGGCGAGGATGTCGAGGACCTGGTTGCTGTATTTGGGCAGCGGACCGTCGTCGAAGGTCAACACCACTTCACGGTCCTCCAGCGGCAGCGTCTTGGCATATTGCATGGTGCCGATGAGAGGGTATTGGCGCGGATCGACCACCAGCGTGCGCGACGTGCCGAGCGCATCGGGATGGCCGGGACAATTGGCGGCCGGGGCGGCCTGCGCCGTGACGCCGGTCAGCACGCCCAGGAAAACTGCGGCAGAAACTGCAGCTGAAATTGCGGCTGAAAGAGCAATCGATGCCCGCTGACGGAGCCCCATACCTGCGCTAGCGATCATAGAACCCCGGCTTCATTCCCAATCGAACTTTGGTCCGCGCGGACCGGTATTCGGTTCACTCGAAAAATGGCATGTTTGAAATCATTACAGCGGGGCCATGAATGCCGCCTTAATCGCCGAAATACCACACTTATTTCGGCTTGAGGGTGCTTGCGGCCGTGGTCGCGCCGGTTGCCGGGACCAGATGGACCACGCGGTAGTGGTTGTCTTTGAGATAGCGCAGGAAGGCCGGCATCATGGCCGCGGTTTGCGCCTTCGGATCGTGCAGCAGGATGATCCCCTTGCGGGCGGCTTGCAGCCGCTCGGTCAGCACCTTCAACTGCTGCTCCGGCTTCATCGGCTCCCAGTCGCTGGCCCAGAGGTCGGCGCCGAACACGGTAATGCCGCGGTTTTGCAGCAGGTCGAGCGTCGCTGGCGTCATCTCGAAATAGGGGTAGCGAAAGAACGGCGTGCTCGGAGTCGCCCTTGCGATCCCCGGAGTCGCAATTGCGATCTCCGGGGTCGCAATTGCGATCTCCGGGGTCGCAATTGCGAGCCCCGGGGTCGTCGTGGCGGTGCCGTGAAGCGCCTTTTCGACCGCCGCAAATCCCTTGTCGATGTCGGCCACGGCCGCGTCCGGCTTGAGGGTTTTGATGTGGGGATGCGACCAGGTGTGGTGCCCGATGGTGTGGCCCTGTGCGGCAATCCTGCGCACCAGTTCCGGATGCTGCGCAGCCGACTTGCCGATCAGGAAAAACGTGGCGCGCACGCATTCATGCGCGAGCGCGGCCAGCACCCGGGGCGTGGTGCCCGGCCACGGCCCGTCATCGAAGGTCAGCACCACCTCGCGGTCTTGCAGCGGCAGCGTCTGCGGAAAGCTCTTCAGGCCGACGCGCGGTGAAGTAGCGGCATCGACGCGCAGAACGCGTGAGGTGCCGAGCGCGTCCTTGCGCGGGCATTCGGCGGCGTGTGCCGCCCCCGCCCACGCCGTCGTGATGGCTGCGCAGAGCGTTTGGGTGAATTTTGCGGTCATTGGCCGTTGTGCATCTTTAGCATTGCGCTTTGCGTTGCCGATTGGGTAATGCGGGCGGCAATAGCTCAAGACGAGTTCTCCAGTTCTGTCAAACCGGTGAGGCACGGCATGGCCGAGGATATCGACGCTGCCACCGCCGCCGCGCGACCCGTGGACGGGTCCGCACTCGACCAGATGCGGGATGACGAAGGTCAAATCCGCCATGAATTTGTCGAAGCGATTACGCGCGCCATCAAGGCCGCCGACGCGCCGCGGCTGCGTGAGGTCGTGGCCGAGCTGCACGAGGCTGATCTCGGCGATCTGATCGGCGCGCTTGAGCCTGACGACCGCGTCCAGCTGGTCGAACTGACCGGCACCGATTTCGACTTCTCGGCGCTGAACGAGGTCGACGACGCCGTCCGCGAGGAGATCCTCGAAGAGCTGGAACCGGAAACGGTCGCGGAAGGCGTTCGCGAACTGGAATCGGATGACGCCGTCGAACTGCTGCAGGGCCTCGACGAGGAGGACCAGGAAGAGATCCTCGACAAACTGCCGCCCTCCGAGCGCATCGTGCTGGAGCGCCGTCTGCTGTATCCGGAAAACTCCGCCGGCCGCCGGATGCAGTCCGAATTCATCGCGGTGCCGCCGGACTGGACCGTAGGCCAAGCGATCGACTACATGCGCGACACCCCGGACCTGCCGGAGCGGTTTTATGAAATCTACGCTGTCGATGCCGACCAGCACTGGCAGGGCGCCATCTCGCTCGACACGCTGTTGCGGGCCAGGCGGCCGGTGCCGCTCGCCGATCTGATCGAGGAAGACCGCCGCCGCGTCTCCGTGCTCGACGACCAGGAAGAGGTCGCGCGGATGTTCGGCAAATACAATCTGGTCGCGGCCCCAGTGGTCGATACCGCCAACCGGCTGGTCGGCGTCATCACCATCGACGACGTCGTCGACGTGATCGAGGAAGAGGCCGACGAAGATCTGAAGGCGCTCGGCGGCGTCACCAGCGACGAAGAATTGTCCGACACGGTCTGGACCATCGCGCGCGCCCGCTTCAACTGGTTGCTGGTTAATCTGGCCACCGCGTTTCTGGCGTCCTCGGTGCTCGGCCTGTTCGAGGGCCAGCTCGAAAAGATGGTGGCGCTGGCGGTGCTGGCGCCGATCGTGGCCAGCCAGGGCGGCAACGCCGCGACGCAGACCATGACGGTGGCGGTGCGGGCGCTCGCCACCCGCGAACTTCATTCCAACAACGCGCTTCGTGTGATCCTGCGCGAGGCGATGGTCGGGCTCGTCAACGGGCTCGCCTTTGCCGTGATCACGGGCGTCGCCGCGGTGGCCTGGTTCAAAATCCCCGGCCTTGGTGTCGTGATCGGGCTGGCGATCATGTGCAATCTGATCGCCGGCGCGCTTGGCGGCATCCTGATCCCGATGGCGCTGGAGCGGGTGCGAGCCGATCCGGCGGTGGCCTCCGGCACCTTCGTCACCACGATCACCGACGTGGTCGGTTTCTTCTCGTTCCTCGGCATCGCCACGTTGTGGTTCGGGCTCAAATAGGCGCGGGGCGCCCTTTTGTTTGACGCGTTTTCCTCACGCGAACCGGTATCCACTTCGCTTGAAAACGCTTAGGCTATCGTTAATCGGGCCTTAACGGGCTTGGCCGATGATTCCCGGATCGGGAATCGACCATGCAGCGCTTGCGGCTCAAGGCAGACGGACGGATCGTGGAACTGCGGGACGGGCAGGAGTTCCCTCTCGCGCCCGCGCCGGCCAGGCTCGCTACGGCGATGCCCGGGCTTGCCGCACCCGACAGCGCACCGCTTGCCGTTCGTGATCTGCGCCGCCGCGCGCGCCTGACTCAGCTCGAATTCGCCGCACGCCTCGGCGTGCCGGTCGAGACCATCCGGAACTGGGAGCAGGGCAAACGCGCACCGCGCGGACCGGCGCGGGCGCTGCTTGCCGTCATTGCCCACTCGCCGGAAACGGTCTTTGCGGCGCTGGCCACGGAACCCGCGTCCGCCTAGCCGCGATGAAGTTGGAATCGGTCGGGCGGCAGACTCGCTGCACCTCTCCCGCTTGCGGGGGAGGTCGACGCGCTTGAAGAGCGCGGCGGGTGGGGGCTCTCTCCCCACGAAGAGTGTCGCTCGCGGAGGCACCCCCACCCCAACCCTCCCCCGCAAGCGCGCTGTTCGATTCACACATCGTTTCGAGACGAAAAAGGACTCATCATCAAGGACTTGGCGACCGCACGAAGCCAAAATTCTGGTGGGTTTGGCCTCGCGCAAATGTACCGGTCCCCTGCGGTTTCCTCTAACTCGTTGAATAGACTCCGAAAGATGTGTGAATACGACAGCGCAAGCGCGGGAGAGGGGGCGCAGTTCCTTCGCGGCTGCCATTTAGCCTCAACTCACGCTCTCGCGGATTGGCAGCGCATTGTCGGCAGCCCATAATGGGCGATGATCTTCATCGAAGCCAACGGCGCAAGAATCCCGGCGATCGGGCTTGGCACCTGGGAATTGCGCGGACGAACCTGCGCGCGGCTGGTCGAGCAGGCGCTGCGGCTCGGCTATCGCCACATCGACACCGCGCAGGTCTACGAGAACGAACGCGACGTGGGCGAGGGGCTGCGCGGCTCCGGCGTCAAGCGCGACGAGGTGTTCGTTACGACGAAAGTCTGGACCAGCCATTTCACGCCCAACGATCTGGAGCGATCGGCCAAGGAAAGCCTCGTAAAACTGCGCCTGACCGAGGTCGATCTGCTGCTGCTGCACTGGCCCAATTCGCAGGTGCCGCTGGCGGAGACGCTGGGTGCGCTGGCGCGGGCCAGGCAGCTTGGGCTTGCCCGGCATATCGGTGTTTCCAATTTCACCGTGGCGCTGATCGAGGAGGCGGTGGCGGCGTGCCCGGAGCCGCTGGTTTGCGATCAGGTCGAGTACCATCCCTATCTCGACCAGGCCAAGGTGAGGGATGCCTGCGCGCGCCATGGCATGGCTGTCGTGGCCTATAGCCCGGTCGCCAAGGGCCGCATCAAGAATGACCAGGCGCTGAAGCGGATCGGTGAGCGCTATCGCAAAACCGCGGCGCAGGTCTGCCTGCGCTGGCTGGTGCAACAGAACGTGGCGGCGATCCCGCGGACCTCGAAGCTGGAGCGATTGTCGGAGAATATCGAGATCTTCGATTTCGAATTGTCCGATGAAGACATGCGCGAGATTTCCGGCATGGGCAGCGCCGGCGGCCGGCTCACCGATTTCGCCTTCGCGCCGAAATGGGATTGAGCAACAGTCGCGCCGGGCGGTATGCTGATAGCCCATCGCAAGGCCCTCCGATAATCCTGGTACGATGAACCTGCGGCAGATCATACCTTCGGACATGACGGCATCGGCGATTGTCCATCTGTCGCTGCTGGCGTTGCTGTTCGTATTTTCCGACGTGCGTCCGTTCGGCGCGGTGGCGCCTGAATCGATCGCGGTCGATATCGTGGCGCCGCAGGACATTCCCGAAAAACAGGACGTCCCCGAAAAGGCCGAGGTCGAGAAGACGCCCGAACCTGTTGCGACGCCGACGCCGCAACCTGATTTCACGGCACTCGAAAAACCTGTCCCGGCGGAGGCGCCTGCGGTTCAACAGCCGCCGCCGGCACCGCCAAAGCAGCAGCAGCAGGCGGCGGTGGCTGCACCGCCCCCGGCGCCGCAGCCCGCCGCGCCACCGCAAGCGGCGGCGGCGCCGCCGGCCTACCGGCCGCCCGAGCCTGATCTGACGGTCAAATACAACGTCATGCTCGGTCTGCCGCCGGACATCTTGCCGGGCGCGCCATCATCCGAAGCAAAGGGTACAGACAATTTCGACGCACCCGCGACCACGTCCGCCGACGTTAGCTCGAGCGTGGTGGCGGCGTTCCGGCGGCACTTGCGATCCTGCTCGAAACTTCCACCCGCGTTGAAAGGCTCCGACGACGTCAAGGTCAAGCTGCGCGTGTTCATGGGCCAGGACGGCAAGCTCGCCGCGGAGCCGCAGCTGATCGAGGCCAGCGCTTCCGCCAAGGGGCCGCTGTTGATGCGCAGCGCGATCAGCGCGCTGGAAGCCTGCCAACCCTATGCGATGCTGCCGGTCGACCGTTACGGCGAATGGAAGGTGCTAGACCTCAGTTTTACGACGCAGGATTTTCCGGGCTCGTGATAATCCGTTTTCTTGACGCGAACCGGATTGCACCCTGATCAAATCCGAGGGCATGCCTCGTTTGAAAAACCGTAATCCCGACGTCCAGTGTGAGCTCTGTACGCACAATCATATACTTCCGGGAGAACACCAGCCCGAGCGCGATTACGACTCGTGAAATTGGAATACCGAAATCGCCCAAAATTACGGAAGGCAAAGATGGCATTTTGAGTTTGAGCAATGCATTTTCATTTTGGCAATGTCGCGCGTGCGACACGAGGAATCAATGCAGGCGATCGGCACTGATACGTTTAGTCACATTGCACTCATGGAGACAGAGCGATCAAATCGAACTTCCGTCCCGTATATCGGTGATCTCATTTGCAGCCTGGGAACGGATGACCGATCATCAACTGCTGGCACGATCGCTGGCATCAGCCGGTCGCCCATGACCTGATGGGACGGGTAGTTGCTTGAAGTCTCAGCCTGACCGCCATCTGGTGACGGCCGAATGAGGAGTGTCTCGATAGCATTCAGCGTGGTCCCGTTTGCCCTGCACGCAGCTCCCGGGACACGGGAATGGTGCGCCGCCGGGATAAAGATGGGCACCGGAATTAACGTAGATGCGCGATCACCTAACTGGAGGCAGACCCATGATCAAAGATATTCTTGTCAATCTGTCTTACGGTGCATCGCAAGATGGCGTTTCCAATTACGCCTTGTCGGTTGCGGAAACATTCGGCGCACACATCATGGGGACCGCCTTCTATCCGGCAGTGGTCGGTGGCATTGACCTGTCGGCTAACTTTATTCGAGCCCAGCAAGCTAAAGCTCACGAACGCGCAGAGTCCGTGGCCACCGCGTTTGACGAGGCGACGCGTCGCGCCGGCGTTTCAGCCGAAACACGCAGAATTGAAACTGACGGCGGCGACGGACCATCCCAGTTTGCGCATATCGCAAGACGATTCGATCTTTCCGTCATTGGCCAATTTGAAGGGGACCGGGATCATCGAACCACGAATATCGTCCTTGAAGCAGCGCTGTTCGAATCCGGAAGACCGGTGCTCATCGTACCTTTTATTCAGAAGGAGCGCCTCAAACTCGATCATGTCATGGTGTGCTGGGATGGCAGCCGGGCAGCCGCCCGAGCGGTCGCCGATGCCATGCCGTTTCTTACCCGCTCCGGCACGACGAGTATTGTTGTTGCGGACACTCAGAGCGCCAAAAGCGCAGACCTTCCGGGTGCGGATATCGCGACCCATCTGACCCGTCACGGAGTAAACGCCACGATTGAGCGCATTCCCGTCAGCAAGATCGATGTTTTCAATGCAATCCTGTCATATGCAGCCGATACAGGTGCCGACCTCATTGTCATGGGCGGGTACGGGCATTCCCGGCTGCGGGAATTTATACTTGGTGGGACGACACGTGGTATGCTTGCTTCGATGACCAAACCGACATTGATGTCGCATTGATCGGATCTGGTGTTACGGTGACAGCTCGTAGGCGGATTGGAGCCGACCTGTCCGCCGTAGCTCGCAGAGCGAAGGCGGAAGGCGTAATCCGCCATCTAAGCAAATCATCGCTGTTCGCCGCAATCGCCGCTCGCAAATTGCGCACGCGCCACAATAATTCGATATGGCGCAGGACAGTACAAAGGATATTGGCGTTGTACCGGGGCGGCGGATTACGCCTTCCGCCTTCGCTCTGCGAGCTACGGCATTACGCGCATTACGGTGACAGTGCACTTAACTCTGGCGTTCGGTGCATCGTAATTCTCTGTCACAGAAATTATCGTGTCTCATTCCAGGGGTGCAGTCCAGAACTGTCACCGTAATTGCCCGCAGCTGATCGAGGCCAGCGCTTCCGCCAAAGGGCCGCTGTTGATGCGCAGCGCCATCAGCGCGCTGGAAGCCTGCCAGCCCTATGCGATGTTGCCGGTCGACCGCTACGGCGAGTGGAAGGTGCTCGACCTCAGTTTTACGACGCAGGATTTTTTGGGTTCGTGATGTTTTAGATGCGCTTTCGTGGCGCAGGTCGCGTCATCCACCGAGCCCCTGCCTCCAGCTTGCGTGAAGGCGAAGAAACAGCGAAAATCCAGACTGGTTCAGAGAGTCATCTGGGGAATCCAAGACAAATGCAGTTTGATGACGTTATCCTCGGTCGCCGGAGTATCCGCGGTTACAAACCCGATCCAGTACCCAAGGCGCTGATTGCGGAAATCATCGGTCTGGCGATGCGCGCTCCGTCGTCGATGAACACCCAGCCCTGGAATTTCTACATCGTCACCGGCGAACCGCTGGATCGAATCCGCGCCGGCAACACTGAGCGGATGGTGACAGGCATACCTCAGTCGCGCGAATTCCGCACCGGTCAGGCCTTTACAGGTCAGCACCGCGACAGGCAGGTTGGGGTCGCCAAGCAATTATTCTCCGCCATGGGGATCGCGCGCGATGACAAGGATAAGCGCCAGGACTGGGTGCTGCGCGGCTTCCGCCAATTCGACGCGCCTGTATGCGTGATCGTGACCTATGACCGCGTGCTGGATGGCAGCGACGATACGCCCTTCGATTGCGGCGCCGTGGCGACCGCCCTGGTCAATGCTGCCTGGTCCCGCGGGCTCGGCGCCGTGATCAACAGCCAGGGCATCATGCAATCACCTGTGGTGCGCGAGCATGCCGGCATTGCCGACGATCAGGTCATCATGAAAAGCATCGCGCTGGGCTGGCCGGATGAAAGTTTCCCGGCAAATGCGGTCGTGTCCGAACGAAAGTCTGTCGACGAAGCCACGGTGTTCGTCGGTTTCGAGTAGGCGCGCAAACGGGTCGCGGTTGATAGAGGCAGGGATAAGTCTAGCGTGTAGGGCGGGTTCGCTTTAACCCGCCGCATTCCATGCGAGATGGCGGGTTAAAGCGCCCGCCCTACATACTGCGTCGCGTCGCATGCAAGCGGAATCTCGTGGGTCGCGTGCGACAAATCAACCCGACGGGCAAATCAGTTCCGGTTTTCGGAAATCGTGTCAAGCCAAAAATTATAGATAACAAAAAATATTTCGCTTTTACAGAAATGAAAATCAGTTTATATCTTCGCCATCCCGTCCCGCCAGAGGGGCGTATCATGATCGTCACGATCGTTGGGACGGGTCGCGGTGGACGCTGGTAGCGCCGATAACGAACGGCGCGAGAGCCTGTATGCTCGTGTGCACCTTTGTTTGTGCACTACGCACACGAGATCGCGGGTGCAGCGCGCATCCGGCATTCCCTGCGCCCTCTGAATTTGGGGGCGAAAGATTTCTTGCAAGACTCGGGCACATCAAGCCGCGAGAACGCGAAACTATATCCCCGTCATCCCCGCGCAACGGCTTCGCCGTTGTCGCTGGAGGTGCGAGTGCAGCGAGCCTCGAAGGATGAATCGGCCACAGCCGGGCCGTCGTCCTTCGAGGCGCGCAAGAGCGCGCACCTCAGGATGACGGATTTTAGATAGAGGCGCCCAATGGATTGCTTCGCTCCGCTCTCATGCACAAACGCTTCGCGTTTGTTGCAGACAATGACGGGGAGAAAGTTCTCGTCCCTCTCAGCTCCCCATCGCCTTCCACGCATTCGACGCGAACTGCCGCCGCCAGGTCACGATCACCACCGCGGCCGTCGTCACGAACAGCACCCACGGGCTGACGAACCAGCCGAGATAGCCGAGCGCAAAGAAGAATGCGCGCTGGCCGCGGTTGAAATGCCGGCCGGCGGCCTCGAACAGGCGCGTGGTGCGGATGACATGGGCTTCCGCCTCGGGCGTGTCCTTTTGCGAGACCGGCGGCATCGCGCCGAGCAGGATCGCGACATAATTGAACAGCCGGTACGACCAGGCGAATTTGAAAAAGGCGTAGATGAAGATCAGGATCAGCCCGACGCATTTGATTTCCCACAGCGCGGGCGAGGGCGTGAGGTCGATCGGCAGGGCGCCCATCACGGCCAGCGCGTCATTGGTGGCGCGCAGCAGCGCCAGCCCGCCGCCGATCGCGATCAGGCTGGTGGAGGCAAAGAACGCCGTGCCGTTTTGCAGGCTCGTCATGATCTGCATGTCGACCATGCGGGCCTCGCGATCGAGCAGGTTGCGCACCCACACCTCGCGATAGCGGTTCATACGGGCGGACAGGCTGTCGCGTCCATAGGCGGTGTGTTCGAGGGTGAAGGCATATACCGTCCACTCCACGACGAAGAACGTGATGGCGGCGATATCGACCCAGTATCCGCTCATTCTGCTGTCTCCGTAGTGGCCTAGTCTCGCGAGATGTACAGGTTGAACGATTGCGGTGCACTATGCCAAGATGGCGATCAAACAGGATTTCCTCGAAATGTTGAAACTGGTCATCGGCAACAAGAACTATTCGTCATGGTCGATGCGGCCGTGGCTGGCGCTGCGCGTCAACGACATTCCGTTCGAGGAGGTCCTGATTCCTCTGTACACGGACAACCCGGCCGACAAGCAGCGCATCCTGAGCTTCAGCGATGCCGGCAAGGTGCCGACGCTGGTCGATGGCGACGTCACGGTGTGGGATTCGCTCTCGATCATCGAATATCTCGCCGAAAAATTCCCGCAAATAAAACTGTGGCCGGAGGACCGCGCGGCCCGCGCGCATGCGCGGTCGGTCTCGGCGGAGATGCATTCGGGCTTCATGGCGCTGCGCAACGAATGCGGCATGAATTTGCACCGCCCGATCCGCGCGGTGGCGCTGTCGGATGACGCGCGAGCCAATGTGGCGCGGATCCAGGCGATCTGGGCCGAGTGCCATCAGCGCTACGGCAAGGACGGTCCGTTCCTGTTCGGCGCTTTCGGTGGAGTGGACGCGATGTTTGCACCCGTCGTGCATCGCTTCCGCACCTACGCGATTCCGGTCGCTGATGAGGCGCAGCCCTATGTCGATGCGATGAACGCGCTGCCGGCATTCCAGGAATGGACCCGCGGCGGGCTGGCGGAAACGATGCTGATCGACCGGCTCGAGGCGATCTGAGACAGGCGGGCGTTTGGCCCCTTCCTGTTCCGGCCACTGGCCGCCCCGGCTGCCGGATACGGCCGCGGACGGGGAATTGGGGCCGGAATAGCGGCTATGCAAATTCCTCCAAACGGGCACTTAACGCTCTGAAATATCTCCAGAATGTTCGCGTTCTCGATGCCTCGATGGTGCTGGCTTTTTGGGGGCCCGGTGTGCTAGGTTGCCGCAGGGGTTCTCAAGTCGGCCGACAGCTCAGCGGGACGTTAAGCGCCGCCGACAATCTTGCGTGATGGAGAGGGCGTTGAAGCATAAGTACTCCGTTGGAGAGACTGTCTATTTTACTGCCAGCAACGTTGCACGACCGGCCGCCAGCGGCACCTATGAGGTGATCCGGCTGCTTCCGACCGACGGCGACGACTGCCAGTATCGCATCAAAAACTCGACCGAAGCTTTTGAACGGGTAGCCAAGGAAAGCCAGCTCGCGGTCTCCTGAGACCAACTCGCGGTCTCCTGAGTTGTGCGCAAGCCGCCGTCGATGCGGTTCCGTTTTGGATTGCCGTCAAAAGGCCCGGTTCGCAGGACCATTCTGTCGGAAGTGCGTGCGGGCAAACACGCATACACTTCCGCTGATCGGGTTTTATGCTGCGTGAGGGACACCGCGCATGGACTGGGCTTGGGCCGCTTCGCTGGATCAGATCTGGCGCTTACCGAATTTTCCGCTGTGGCTGACACTGGCCGCGGCGGGATTTTTCGGAATCATCGTTCTGATCACGCTGCTGCGCGCGGACAAATCCGTGGCCAATGGCACGCTGACGGTCATCACATTGCTCGCGATCGGCGTCGCCGTCACCGCGACCCTGCGCGGCTTCGGGCCGGGGAGCGGGATGTCGTCCGCTGAAAGCCGGCAGCTGGCTCCGGTCAGCGCGGCGCTGCCGCAGCTCTCCTGTATTGACGAACTCGCCGGCGATGCCGTGCTCAACGCCTGCGAGAAAACGCTGTTCGGTTCCGCCGACTCGGCCGCGGCCGCGGTGACCTATGCGGCGGCCCAAATCACCCGCCTGACCGGGCTCGGCGATCTCACGGCCGACCAAGCTGGAAGTTCCGATCTGCAGGCGCTGCGCCGCGCCGTCGAGCGCGACCGCTATGGGCTGATGGCCTATGTGTTGATGGCGCGCGACCATTGCACGCCGGCTTCATGCGCGGCGTTCGGCGCGCTGGCCGACAAACGGCAGGTCGTGGCCAATATGAATGAACGGCTCTACGAGAGCCTGATCACGCGCTACGCGCCGTCATGGAACGCGCCGCCGCAAGCAGCAATGGCCCCGGGCATGGTCGCGGCGCTGCCGCCGTCGATGCCGACAGGCAAGCCCACCAATGCCGAGTTTCCGAGCGCGGCCTCGACGCCGCCGGTCAACATCATGACGGCGGAGCCGACCAGCGCCCCGGCGATCCGCTCCGCGCCTGCGGCCAATGGCGCGCCGGCGCAGCAGCGGCCCGCCACCGCCACCGCACCAACCGCGGCCGCAGCACCAAACGCAGCCGCGGCACCCAACGCGGCAGCGGCACCAGCGTTGGCAGCGGCCAAGAAGCCGCCGCCGGCGCCGAAACGCGCGCCGGCCGCTCCAGTCCAGCTTTCGCCGGCGCCGGGGGCTCCGGGCACGTCATCCACAGCCGCCGCGCCCGCCAACGAATGATCGTTTTCAAAGTCCGCGCGGCCCGCTAAACCGGCGCGCATGCCGCTTCATCTCATCAAGCTCGCCGTTGGCTGCGAGTCGGTCAAAGAACTCAAGGGCTGGGTTGCCGAACGGATGGCAACCGCCAGGAAAAAGGGGCTGCCGCTCCGGCATATTCACGTCACGCGGATGACGCCGAAACGCGACGAGGAACTGCTCGCCGGCGGTTCGCTCTACTGGGTGATCAAGGGGGAGATCGCGGCGCGCGAAAAGCTGATCGCGATCGAACCGTTCCGCGACAAGGACGGCATCGGACGCTGCCGCCTGGTGATGCAGCCCAAGGTCATTGCCGTCTCGCCGCGGCCGATGCGCCCGTTCCAGGGCTGGCGCTATCTGAACGAGGATGGCGCGCCGGCCGATCTCGGCAAGGCCGCCGCGGCCAGCGTGGCGTCGATGCCGGAGCCGATGCGCCGGGAACTGCGCGATCTCGGGTTGCTCTGAGACTGGATCAATTCGGCCGCCTCCACCGTGCGTCGCCAGGCGTCACAGGGACACCGCGGTAACGAGATGCAGCCGCATCCAATCGGAGGGCGGCAGTTCGATCCGGCGGCGGACAGAGGAGGTCTTGTCGACGATGTCCATCAACTCGGTCTCAATGCCCATCTGGCGCAAGTAGACGCGGAACAATTCATCATACCGTGTGGTCAGGCCGACGCGTTCGTCCTTGGAAAGGTTGGGCGCCATCCGGTTATAAACGTAATAACCGGTCAGCATGACCCGGGCACCGGCCGGTAGGGTGCGATGGACACCGCCGGCCAGGATCAGCACGCAAGCAAAATCGCAGGGGTCCTGCGGGAGCTTCAGCTTCGCATCGAGTGGCCCTCCGAGACGCTTGAACGCAAAGCAATCGGCCTCCGTCTTGCCGCGGCACGCTTCGACTTCGGTGGGTCCCATCGTGGCGTCGATGCCGCGGCTGCGCAGGATCCTGCCGAGACTCATCGCGACAATGACATCGGAATCACCTCGGGTATGGATCACGACAGGCAGCTTGCGCCCGGCGGTCCTGTCGAGAATGTTGATCAGCCGCTTGTGGGTATCCCACAACACGGTGCCTTCGGCCGCGATCCATTCGGAGCAGCCCGGCCCGCAAGCGCCAACCGTGCCGCGCGCGACGTAGAAGATCATGGCATCAGGCAGTTGGCCGATGCCGCCGACCGCTGGCCGACCTGGCGTCGGCGCCTGAGCCTGGGCGGAGCCGGCCGCAAAAATGGTGATTAGCGCGCCGAATATGGCCGCAGCTATCGATCCAACACCCATGCTGGCACTTCCCCCGCTATCCCTGCGGATATATTTCACGCGGAGGTTGCCAGCGCAAGCGGGGTGCGCCTTCGGCGGCCTAGACCGCGATATTGTCGATCAGCCGCGTGGTTCCGATCCTGGCGGCGACCAGCATCCGCATCGGGCCGTCCTTGAGCGAGGCGATCGGCGCCAGCGTGGCGGCGTGGCGCACCTCGAAGTAATCGAGCACAAAGCCGGCGGTCTGGATCAGGTCAGCGCCAGCTCCCATGACGGCGTCGGCGGCTTCGCCGGCGCGCAGCCGGGCGGCGCTCAGCTTCATCACGCGATAGAGCTCGGGCGCCGCCTGGCGCTCGTCGGGCGCGAGGTAGACGTTGCGCGAGGACATCGCCAGCCCGTCGCGTTCCCGCACGGTGCGCGAACCGATCACCTTGACGCCGAGATCGAGATCCCGCGCCATCTGGCTCACCACCCGCAATTGCTGGAAGTCCTTTTCGCCGAAGATCGCGACATCCGGCCGGCATTGGGTGAACAGCTTGCCGACCACGGTGGCGACGCCGCCGAAGAAGTGCGGGCGGAAGCGGTCTTCGAGCCCGGCGGTGGCCGGACCTTCGGGCACGATCCGGGTGGCGAAGCCTTCCGGATACATCGCCGTGAGTTGCGGATTCCAGATCAGGTCGACCTTCTCGGCGGCGAGTTTGGCGACGTCGGCCTTCCAGGTCCGCGGATAGGATCCAAAATCCTCTGTCGGCGCGAACTGGGTGGGGTTCACGAAGATCGAGACCACGACTTTCTGTGCGCGGCGTTTGGCGAGCCGAACCAGCGACACATGGCCGTCATGGAGCGCACCCATGGTTGGCACCAGCGCGACCGTGGCCTTTCTGGCGCGCAGGCCATCGAGGGCGCGGCGCAATGCGGGGACGGTACGGACGACCATGGGACTTCGCGGCATCTGGGCTCGATCTCTTGCACGATGGTGTGAGGTGAGGGGGGCCGTTGGCCACGGCCTCTCGGCGGGCACGCCGACCTTATAAGGCCGAGCGATCGCCGCCAAGGCGATCAGCCAGTGCAACCAACCAGGGCAGCCCGACGTAGCTGCATGGGTGCACGACTGCTTCGGTTGGCGCGCGGCGAGCGTGCGCTCGATCACAGACAGCGCGACATCGGTCAGCTCGATTCATGATTAAGGCAGACCGACAATGATTTGAAACCGTTGTCGCGCATTTCACTTGACCGCAGCCGCGCGTGATTTGAAGATATCAAAGGGGTTGAATCATGTTGTTGCAGGCTAGTCAGGGGCAATCAGGCTCGGCGCACGTGGTCGTGCTCGGCAACGAGAAAGGCGGTTCAGGCAAGTCCACCACCGCCCTGCACATCGCTGTCGCCCTGATGAAAGCCGGTCAACGCGTCGCCACCATCGACCTCGACTGCCGCCAGCAGAGCTTTACGCGGTACATCGGCAACCGCACCGCGTGGGCGCGCCGCACCGGCCTCGATCTCGAAATTCCAGTGCACTTTTGCATCAAGCTCGGCGAGACGATGCAGATCGCCGACAATGAAAACTCCGAATTCCAGCAATTCATGGAAGCGGTGAGTTCCGTCGAGCGCGCCTTCGACTTCATCGTCATCGATACGCCGGGTTCGGATTCCTACCTGATGCGGCTGGCCCATTCGATGGCCGATACGCTGGTGACGCCGATCAACGACAGCTTCCTCGATTTCGACGTGCTCGGCACCGTCGACCCCGCCACCTATTCGGTAACCGGCGAAAGCCACTATGCGGAGATGGTGCGCGACGTCAGGCGCAAGCGCCGCCAGCTCGACGGCGCTTCCACCGACTGGATCGTGGTGCGCAACCGGCTGTCGATGATCGGCTCGCGCAACAAGCAGCTGGTCGCCGACAGCCTGAAGGATCTGTCGTTGCGGCTGGGGTTCCGCTCGATCGACGGCCTTGCCGAGCGGGTGGTCTACCGCGAATTCTTCCCGCGCGGGCTGACCGCGCTCGACGACATCGACGAGGCGACGCTCGGCACCCGGCCGAGCATGGGCCATGTCACGGCGCGCGAGGAGGTGACGAGCCTGCTCCGTCAGTTGAAGCTGCCGCTCGACGAGCGCGGCCGGCGGCGGGCCGCCAACCGCGCCGAATGGTTCACCCAGGTCGACAAGCCGCTCGAAGTCCACGACATCATCGGCGCCTGACAAGGCATCGGCGCCTGATCGGGCGCTCGACCATCGCCTGATCTTAGCGCGATCTCGGCGGCTCGATCACGGTCATCCGGAACGGACCGCTGTTGCTGGCGGCATGCGCGACCGCGGCGTTGGCGTCGTCGAGCGCAAAGGCCGTGACCTCGAATTGACCCAGGCTGACCAGGCCTGCGCGAATGAGCCCGACCATCAAAAGGCTCGCGTGCGGCGGGTACATCCATTGGCCGCGAAGCGTGATGCAGTTCCGCATCATCCAGGAATAGGGCAGGTCGAGGCCGGCGCCGCCGAGCATGCCGACGCCGCCCATCAGCACCACGCGTCCGTACGGCCGCACGGCAAGGATAGCCGTCCGCGCCTGCATCGCACTGGCCGCGGGCGGCAGGATGTCGAGCACACAGTCGATTGCGCCCGGAGCGGTTTGCAGGATCCGCTTTCGGTCGTCTTCCTCCTCGCCGCGCATCGGCACGGTCCGAACGCGCGGGCCGAACCGGCGCACGAGATCGGCCAGCGCCTTCTCGTTGCGGCCGGTCGCGATGACCCGCGCCGCGCCCATTCCCAACGCGACGGCCACCGCCGCGCTGCCAAAACTGCCGGTGGCGCCGTTGACCAGCACGGTTTCTCCGGCCTGCAAATGCGCGGCGAGGAAGCCGCCATACGGCACCAGCAGCGTGCCCAGCGCACACCACCGCGCGGCATCCGCTTCGGCAATGCTGCCGATCCGGATGGCGTTTTCCGTCGGCACCCGCATTTGTCCGGCCCATGCGCCGTCGCGGTAGTATCGCTGCAGCCGCAGACCGCCTTCGCCGCCGGCGGTCAGGCCCTGCAGGGCGATGTCGGGCGCCAACGCATCATCGCGCGAGCGCACGGTCGGGTCGCAATAGACCCAGTCGCCCCTGGCCAGGTGGGTCGCATCCGGACCGATCGCGCGGACCCGGCCGATCGCTCCGGGACCCGGCACGACCGGCAATTCCAGCAGGTATTTGCGCTCGCCGCTGAAGACTTCATTGGCGTAGGCGAGAACCCGGCTCGCCATCACGTCGACGATCACTTCGCCGGTGCCGAGGACGGGATCGGGCAGGGTTTCGATCACGAGCGGCGATCCGAATTGTTTCAAGACGGCGGCTTTCATTGGGGCATCCTTTCGCAACAAGGAGCCCATTTTCGCTACGCTTCATTTCGCCAACAAGACCTGGTATTATCCTAGGATTGAATAGTCCCCCGCTGACGAGGTCCCGCCCGTGAACCCCAGGCAAAGCGAACTCGGCGACTTCCTGCGCTCGCGACGGGAAAAGCTGTCGCCGAAGGCGGTCGGCCTGCCGGTCGGGCGGCGGCGGCGCACGCCCGGCCTGCGGCGCGAGGAGGTTGCCGAACTCGCAGGCATCGGCGTCGACTGGTACATCCGGCTCGAGCAGGGACGCACCGTCAGTCCGTCGGCTGCGACGATCGACGCGCTGGCCCGCGCGCTGCGGCTCGGCAAAGCCGAGCACAAGCATCTGCGGGCGCTGACGGAGAATGCCGCCCGCCGCGCCTTCGTCCCGGAAACCGTGCCGCCTGCGGTGCGCCGAACGGTCGAGCAGCTCAATTTGCCGGCCTATGTCACCGGCCGCCGCTGGGACATTCTGGCCTGGAACGCGGCCGCGGATGAGATCTTTGCGTTCAGCCAGCTGCCGGAGGGCGATCGCAACATTCTCCTCACCGTGCTGACCAACCGCGCGACGCGGCGGCTGTTCGGCGCTTCATGGGAGGAAGAGGCGCGGCGCATCGTGGCGCAGTTCCGCGCGACACATGATTTGTGGGCCGGCGATCCCGCATTCCAGGAACTGCTCGCACGGCTGCGGCAGGGCTGTCCGGAATTTGCGGGCTGGTGGGAGGCCCACGATATCGGCGGCGTCTCGGCCGGCCGGAAATCCCTGAGCCATCCCCGGAAGGGGCGGCTGAAGCTGGAATATGCCAGCTTCCAGGCCAATGACGATCCGGCGCTGAAGCTGATCATTTATACCGCCGGCTGAATCCCGTGGTTTTCGGGATTTCCCCGGCAGGCGCGTCGTGCAAGAAAGGGAACCAACCGCCTAGAATACCGTTTTCATTAGAGTTTTATCGGTCGGTCGAACCCAGGCTTGGTTGGGACCGTCATATAGGGAGATTGGAACTGGCGGCCGGGTAGTGAGCATTTGCACAATCGATGGGTGCGTCGCACAACGATCAGGCGGTCAATTCACAACATTTGGTCTTTATGTCACGCCGCTGTGACATATATCATCAAGAACGAGGCCGAAGAGTCTCGACGATCATAGCCCCCGCAGGGGGAGCCCGAGGACGCCGATGAAACGTGGAATAGCCGTTCTGCTTTCACTTACCGTACTGGTTGCGGTCGCGTATTTCACCGCGAGCAAGTGGGCGATCCGTCACGAGACTATCGCATTCCATGATCCGGCGCGGGACAACCGCTTGGTTGCGGTCAATATCGCCGTCCGGCGCGACAAGGAAATGCAGGCCAATGCCGGCATGATTACGCTGCCGGTTGCGATCATCAATCACGGCAACACCGTCAAGCACACCGAGTATTCGTTCCTCTCCAACGCCTTCGCCGCGCGCGGCTATCTTGCGGTCAGCCCGCAGCATGATCTGCCCAGCGACCCGCCGATGGTGACCAAGGCCGGCGAACTCTATGTCGGCCGCCTGCCGCAAATTCTGCGCGGCGTCGCCAACATCCATTTTGCCATCGAGGAAATGAAGAAGGTCCAGCCCAACGCCGACTACGCCAGGGTGACCATGGTGGGGCATTCGATGGGCGGCGATATCTCGATGTATTTCGCCAAGCAATATCCCGACGAGATCAAGAAGGTGGTGACGCTGGACAATCTGCGCGTGCCGTTCCTGACCGAGGGCAAGTTCAAGATCCTGTCGTTCCGCTCCAAGGATACGCAGTTCAAACCGGACCCGGGCGTCGTGCCGGATGACGAGGAGTGCGAGAAAGCCGGTATTACCGTCGTGAACACCGGCTACCAGCACAATGATATGCGCGACACCGGACCCGATGCGGCAAAGTCTTCGATCCAGACGATGCTCGACAAGTTCATCGTGGATAACAGCGACAGCAGTGCCCTGAAGCCGGTCCCGACCACAGTGCCGGATCCGCTCGCGAGCCATCCGGGACCGGTGCCGCTGCCCGGCCCGAGGCCGCTGGCGAGCAACCCGTCCACCGGCAAATCGGCAACCAACTAGCCGCCCCGCCAAGGCCGATTCACTACCAAGGCTGATCCACCACCAAGGCTGATTCTGGCGGCTGGATTCCGGCGCACCCCGATCGGGCGCATTGACGCCCTGTATGGCCGGTCCCACATAGAGCTTGCTGCAATTTGCGAGCGCTCATGGCCGGCGAACCCACCAAACCGAAATCTTCCGCCGACGTCTCGCCGGCGCATTCGCGCAGCTCTCCGCTGCCGGAAGCCCGGCCGTCGGCCACCGAGGACATCGCGGCCTTTGTCGCCAAGGCGCGCGCGATGTCGCCGCATGGCACCGGCGCGAAGGGACGGTTGGTGTTCGCGCTCGACGCCACCATGAGCCGGCAGCCAACTTGGGACATGGCCTGCGCGCTGCAGGCCGATATGTTTCGCGAGGCGGCCTCGCTCGGCAGTCTCGACATCCGCCTGGTGTATTACCGCGGCCTCAATGAATGCCGCGCGACGGGATGGATCTCCGACTCGGCGCAACTCGCCAGATTGATGACCAAGATCAATTGCCAGGGCGGCAATACCCAGATCGGCAAGGTGCTCTCGGAGGCCCGCCGCGAGGCGGTCGCTTCCGGCGTGCGCGCGGTGGTGTTCGTCGGCGACGCGATGGAAGAGGCGGTCGACGACCTCTGCGCCAAGGCCGGCGAACTCGGCCTGCTCAAGGTGCCGGTGTTCATGTTCCAGGAAGGCCATGACGTTGCGGCCGAGCAGGCGTTCCGCGAGATCGCGCGGCTCACCGGCGGGGCATGGTGCCGGTTCGATCCCGGAGCCGCCGCCCAGTTGCGCGAGCTGTTGCGGGCGGTCGCGGCCTATGCCGCGGGCGGACGCGAAGCGCTGCTGCGGCTGTCCAGGACCGCCAGCGGCGCGGCCAAACTGATCGGCCAGATGAAGTGAAAGCCGCCTTGGTTCTTCCGTTGCGGATCGCCATGCTTTTTGCCGCCGATGCCACTATATTAGGCCCATGCCAACCCTGATTGCCGGCGTCGTCGCTGTTGTCCTGCTTTACATGCTGCTGCAGATGTTTCGTGCAGCCAATCCGGTCGTGCTCGCGCGGCTGGTCAAGATCGGCGGCGGCGTCATCGCGCTGGCGGTTGCGGCCTTTACCGGGCTCAGGGGCGAACTGGCGGTGGCGATCCCGCTCGGCATCTTCGGCGCGGGCTTGCTCGGCTGGTCGCCCTTCGGCCCGTCCGGCTTCAGCAACATCGGCGGGATATTCGGTGGCGGCGCCCAGCGCTCGCCGGGACAGACCTCGCGGGTCCGATCGCAGTTTCTCGATATGAGCCTCGATCACGACAGCGGCGAGCTGTCGGGCCAGATCGTGGACGGGCCCCATGCCGGCCGCTCGCTCGACGAGTTCGACCTGCCGCAGCTGACGACGATCATGGCCGGCTTCGACGCCGAGAGCGTCGCGTTACTTGAAAGCTATCTGGACCGCCGGTTTCCCGCCTGGCGTCAGAACGCGCAAGGCGATGCGGCAGGGGGGCAGCGCCGCGCGGCGTCGAGCAGCAAAATGACGGACGAGGAGGCCTATCAGATCCTTGGCCTGCAGCCGGGGGCGGGGCGTGACGACATCAGCCGGGCGCACCGCGCCCTGATGAAGAAACTGCATCCCGACCAGGGGGGCTCGACGTACCTCGCTGCCCGTGTAAACGAGGCCAAGGATACTCTGCTTCGCACGCATCTCAGCTAACTCCGGCTCACGCTATCAAACGCTACAAACCGAAAGCTGCTTCTGCCTTGTTCTCTGGTTGACGCCCCGTGTCGCCCGCCGTTTGCCGGCGTGGTCGATCCTTCATTCCGGGAAACTTAACCGTAAATTCTTGACGAGAAGTTTTCGCAGGGCCGAATTGCCCCAAGCGACCGAACAGCGCGCGCAACTGTGCCCTGGAAACAACAAAGCCGGCGCTTGCGGCGCCGGCTTTGCGAACAAGAGAGAAGGATCAGTTACGGACGGTGATGCAGGAGATGTCGGCGCGCTTCAGCGTCTTGCAGACCGCCTCGGCCTGATCGCGCTCGAGGCCGGCGAAGCGGGCGCGGTACAGCTTGCGATTATCCTTGGCAACGACCGGCTCGGTGAAGGAATCGGCCTTGCCGAGCAGGCCGCGGGCCTGATTGCGCGCCTGATCGAGGCGGGCGCGGGCTTCGCTTTCGCTTTCCAGCGCGCCAACCTGGATGATCCAGCCGGTGTGGGTGGCGCTGGCCGCGGGCTTGATGGCGCCGTTCTGCTGGACCGTCTGTGGCTGGGCATAGGCGAGCGTCTGCGGCGGGGCGGCGGCCGGCACGCTGGCGGCGGGCAACACGCCGAGCACGCCATGCCCGGTACCGTGATTGGCGGGCTTCGACGGCAGTTCGGCACGGGCCATTTCCGGCCTGATCACCTCCGGCTTGATGGCGTCAGATTTGGGCTCAGCCCGCGCCACGACGGCGCTGGAAGTCTCCGCCACTTCCGGGCGGGCCGGCGGCGCAATCGCGTTGGTCACGGGAGAGGCAACAGTCTGCGAGGGGCCGGCCGAAGCCAGCTTCATCGGGCCGGCCTTGACCTGAACCGTCTTGACCTTGACCGGCTTCATCGGCTCGGCTGAGCCCGGGATCGCCGAAATGGCCTGGGTCTGAATCACACCGCTGGTCAGCGGCGCCGGTTCGGGCTTGGCCTGCGCTGCAAACTTGGACTGTTCGGGTTTGGGTTGCGGCGCCGGCAGGGCGGCGGCAGCAGCGGCCATCAGCGAAGGCTTGGCCGGGGCAACGCTGCGCGTCGCGTGCATTGCGGCCATGCTGGGCTCGGAGGCCGCGGCGGCACTGTTGGCCTGGACCGCCTCGGCGGGACGCGGCGTGCTGGCGGCTTCGGCCACCTCGACACTGGCCTCGGCGGAATTTCGTTCGGTGATGGCGGCGGCGGTGCGGGTGGTGGCGCCCTTGTCGAGGTTCTCCGCGAGCAAAGTGCGCATGGTGGCGTCACGCGATCCGCCGCTGCGGCCGCCAAGCACCACGCCGATCAGATGGCGGTTGCCGCGCCGCATCGAGCTGACGAGATTAAAGCCTGAAGCCCGGGTGTAGCCGGTCTTGATGCCATCGACGCCTTCGACGTTGCCGAGCAGGCGATTGTGGTTGCGGATCGCCTGGCCGCGGTAGTGGAATACGTTGGTCGCGAAGTAGCGATAGTAACGCGGAAAGCGTTCCTGGATGGCGCGGCCCAGCGTCGCCTGATCGCGCGCGGTGGTGACCTGTTCCTCGTTGGGCAGGCCGTTGGCGTTGCGATAAACGGTCTTGGTCATGCCGAGCGCGCGCGCCTTGCGCGTCATCAGCTTGGCGAATTCATCTTCATCGCCGGCAATGGCTTCCGCGATCACCACGGAGGCATCGTTGGCGGAGCGCGTGACCAGTCCCTTGATGGCGTCTTCGACCCTGATGGTCTGGCCGGGTTTCAGGCCAAGCTTGGTCGGCGCCTGCCGGGAAGCATACGCGGACACCTCCAGCTCGGAGTCGAGCTTCAGCTTGCCACGCTCGAGCTGCTCGAACAGCAGATAGAGCGTCATGATCTTGGTCAGCGACGCCGGGCGACGGATGGCGTCGGGATTGTTGGAGGAGAGCGTGGTGCCGGAATTGCCGTCGACGATGATGGAGGCGAATTGCGGGCTATAGCTCGCCACGGCGTGGTGCCGGGCATGGTGGCGCTGCCGGTAGCGGCGGGCTTCCGCGCTGTCGCTGGTGTAGATGACTGCAGTAGTGAGAGTGACCAGCCCGAGAACGCAAACTCGCAAGGTGCGCGAGGAAGCTAAGGTTGTACGAAGCATTTACTTCCCCGTCCCAATTTCTATCTTGATCACCGGTTCGTGAGGCGAAATTGTGCCCATCGGCCCGGTGACGCTTCCCTGGTCGAAGCGCGTGGCCGGGCTGCAAATCCGGCCCGGCTGGCCGATCAGGTCGCTATTCTAGCTAAGGTGCTGTTTACAAACAGCTTTCAGGCTGTCAGTCGGAAGGCGAACACGTCCGGGAATCAGGTTAGGCGGCGCGAGTTTCCAAAAGGTTAAGTAACCGTTGCGTAACACTCCGGTGTTTGGCGCAAATCGTCGAGATTTGTGCGACGCACAAGATTCCTTGACATCATTGTGCGGTGCACTAAAAGGAGGGGGTGGTCAGGGAGCCGGGACCTCCCGGCGATTAATTACGTTCAGTCTGGGAAAGGACTCCAAGATGGTCAAGGTTGAAGACATTCAGAGCTACGGAAAAGAGCATCTCGAAACGGTCGCCGCATCCGCGAGCAACCTGCAGAGCGGCGTTCAGGCGATCGCGACGGCCTACGGCGACTACGCCAAGAAGTCGTTCGAGGACACTAAGTCGTTTGTTGAAAAGCTGTCCGGCGTGAAGTCGGTGGACAAGGCGCTCGAAGCGCAGACCGAATTCGCCCGCTCGGCTTATGAGACGTTTGTCGCCGAGTCGCAGAAGATCGCCGGCCTCTATACCGATCTGGCCAAGCAGACCTTCAAGCCCTACGAAGGCCTGGTCGCGAAGTTCGCTCCCGCCACGCACTAATCGCAGCGCCATCTATTCAAAATAAAAGCCCGGTCGTTCGGCCGGGCTTTTTCTTTGCGTTGTTCTTGCGCCGGTTAGGGCGATGGCTATTTCGCGACGCGCAGCTTCGACAGCGATGTGCCGATCGCGCTGAAAGCTGTCGCGATCTGGCTTGACGAGGTCACGGTAGAGAACTTGTCCGAACCGCTGGCGCAATACTGGAGCACGCTGGAGGTCGGATCGCCGTTGGTGTTGACATGCATCGTGTAGATGATGACGCCATTGGCCTTGATATTGTCGCACTGGATGCGCTGGCGGGCGTCGATCGCGCCGTTGAACTGGGTCTGGCCGTTGCCGTATGACGGCCAGCGATCCTGGGTGTTCAGTCCGTCGGACATCACGATCAGCACCTTCTTGTATTCGTAATTGGGTTCCTCGGCCGGCGCATTGAGCGGCGCGCCCTGGGTCAGAGACTGCCATCCCCAGGCGATCCCGATCGGCTGGTTTGTGCCGCCGTTCGGGGTCAGCGAGTCGATCTTGGTCTTGAGCGAGGCGAAGTCGGTAGTGAGAGGCGCCAACTGGGCCGGGCACGCATTGTATTGCTCGGCGTAGAATTTGGTATGATAGTCGGAGTTCGGCGTCGTGTTCTTGGTATCGTAGTCCTGGTCACGGTCGGTCACGCAACCGTTCCAGGTATCGCGATTTTTGGGCGTCCAGCTCTTGCCGGCAGACAGGCAGGAGCTTTGTGACTTGTAGTAAGTGTTGCTGCATGTGCCGTTCGCAGCATCCCAGTCGCTCCACTCGATCCAACTCTGGTCGTAGTTGCTGGCGCCGACGTTGACGTCCTTGGCGAAGGGAATGACCGAGATATAGATGTCACCCGTGTTCTTGGCGAGCGCGCCGATCTGGTCGATCAGGGCCTTGGCGGCTGGCTTCATCGCGGTCATCTTGCCGTCAGAACTCATGGACCCCGTTACGTCGAGCGCAAGCGCCACCCTCATGCGCACGTTGCCCCAGAGCGAGGTGGAACTGGTGTCGAAGCCGATTTTCGGGAAGCCGGCAACCTTCATGAACTCGGTGGGTATGTTGCCGGAGCCGTTGACCTTGATGGTCGAGCCCTTGCCGGTGTTTTCGGTGTAGGTTGCAGAGACCGTTACCCCCCTGGCTTCGGTGTTGGTGTAGAGCGCCCTGAAATAGGCCTCGGCCTTGGTGTTGATGTCCGAGGTCTTGATGGTTCCGTTCGAGAGGTCTTTCGCCAGCATCAAGGCGGTGGAATCCAGGGCAGTCTGCATCGCCGACCGGGCGCTGCTGGCGCGGCTATAGTCAATCGCGGCGCCGACGAAGGTGAGGATGGGGACGGCGGCGATGCCAAACAGCACCGCGATGTTACCCTGATCGGCCTTGGCAAAACGCCCGGCGGCCGCACGCAGACGACTGAAAATGGCTGTATTGAGCATGGCTCTCACCGAAATAGGGGTTTCTACGGGTATTTCGGCCTGGGCCGCTGAACAGGTGGTAAATCGGTTCCCGCAAAAACGGGTCAAACCCGATGTATCGGGAAGCCGGCCGGCAAAAAGCGGCTTCTATCCTGAATGGCCGCTAAACGGGCAGCGGCCAATCCTTTGTCAAATCCGCCAGAAACGATTAACCTTGGCTGGATTGCCGGACCGGGATTCGGGCCGGTTGCGGTCGCAGCAGAGCAGCGGTGATGCGCTTGCGGCGATCCGCAACTGGACCCATATTCCCAAAGCCGATCCGCCGCTGGGTCGGACCGGGAGCGGCGATCTGGAAAGCGTTGCTGGATACACCTTGTGTCGGTCGTCTTGGGCCTGCGCTGGTGTGCGATGATGCGCTGTCCGGTTTCCCGCAATGATTTTCGTCCGGAATGTCGAACGCCTGAGCCATGTTGCAGTTAACTTCCAAAGCCTTTTGGTCCGTGCCGGCCGCGACAGCCGTTTCTGCTCCCCGGATGAGCAATGACGAAAACCGCAATGCGGGGACCGGCGGTCCATCGACTTCGGTCATCACCAAGGTCAAGCCGAAGACCAAGCGTCCGAATCTCTATCGTGTCCTGATCCTGAACGACGACTACACGCCGATGGAGTTTGTGGTTCATGTGCTGGAGAAGTTCTTCCAGAAGGATGCGGAAGCCGCCACCAAGATCATGCTTCATGTCCATCACCACGGTATCGGTGAGTGCGGCGTGTTCACTTATGAAATCGCCGAGACCAAAGTGACGCAGGTGATGGATTTTGCACGCAAGCATCAGCACCCCCTGCAGTGCGTGATGGAAAAGAAATAGCCGCGGCGTCACCCTCGACCCGGCTAAAAGAGGAACGGGTCTTGCATTGTCGGCCCTGGCGCAAGCAGGCGGCGACCCGGTAGTTTTCGGGGTTGGTTCTCGTAACGCGGTGGTGCGAAGATTTAGAGGAAAACCACTGTTTGCGGAACCTGTCTTTCGCCACGATCGTGCGTAACTATATGACACGGGACGACGAAGGTTGTTGTTGCCTGACCGGGTAATGGCGATCATGATGACCGGGGGCCACAGAGGACGCGAATGCCAACTTTTTCCCAAAGCCTTGAACAATCCCTGCATCGTGCGCTGGCGATTGCAAACGAGCGGCATCATCAATACGCGACGCTCGAACACCTGCTGTTGTCGCTGGTCGATGACTCCGATGCCGCCGCGGTCATGCGTGCCTGCAGCGTCGATCTCGACAAGCTGCGCACCAGCCTCGTCAATTATCTCGAGACCGAATTCGAGAATCTGGTGACGGATGGCGCCGACGACGCCAAGCCGACCGCCGGTTTCCAGCGCGTGATCCAGCGCGCGGTGATTCACGTCCAGTCGTCCGGTCGCGAAGAAGTGACCGGCGCCAACGTGCTGATCGCGATCTTCGCGGAGCGCGAAAGCCACGCAGCGTATTTCCTGCAGGAGCAGGACATGACGCGGTACGACGCGGTCAATTACATCAGCCACGGCATTGCCAAGCGTCCCGGTGTTTCCGAAGCGCGGCCGGTTCGCGGCGTCGACGAGGAGACCGAGACCAAGGGCAACGAGGACGCCAAGAAAAAGGGCGAGGCGCTCGATACCTACTGCGTCAACCTCAACAAGAAGGCGCGCGACGGTAAGATCGATCCCGTCATCGGACGCAATTCCGAAATCAACCGGGCGATCCAGGTGCTGTGCCGCCGGCAGAAGAACAATCCGCTGTTCGTCGGCGAAGCCGGCGTCGGCAAGACCGCGATCGCGGAAGGCCTCGCCAAGCGCATCGTCGACTCCGAAGTGCCGGAAGTGCTGGCCGCGGCGACCGTGTTCTCGCTCGACATGGGGACGCTGCTCGCAGGCACGCGCTATCGCGGCGATTTCGAGGAGCGGCTGAAGCAGGTGCTGAAGGAACTGGAGGCGCATCCGAACGCGATCCTGTTCATCGACGAGATCCATACCGTGATCGGCGCCGGCGCCACCTCCGGCGGCGCGATGGATGCGTCCAATCTGCTCAAGCCGGCGCTGGCATCGGGCACCATCCGCTGCATGGGCTCGACCACCTACAAGGAATACCGCCAGCACTTCGAAAAGGATCGCGCGCTGGTGCGCCGGTTCCAGAAGATCGACGTCAACGAGCCGACGGTCGAAGACGCCATCGCGATCCTCAAGGGCCTGAAACCCTATTTCGAGGATTATCACCGGCTGAAATACACCAACGAGGCGATCGAAGCCGCGGTGCAGTTGTCGTCACGCTACATCCACGACCGCAAGCTGCCGGACAAGGCGATCGACGTGATCGATGAGTCGGGTGCGGCGCAGATGCTGGTGGCCGAGAACAAGCGCAAGAAGACCATCGGCATCAAGGAGATCGAGACCACGATCGCGACCATGGCGCGGATTCCGCCCAAGAGCGTATCGAAGGACGATGCCGAGGTGCTCAAGCATCTCGAGCAGACCCTGAAGCGCGTGGTGTTCGGCCAGGACAAGGCGATCGACGCGCTGTCGGCGTCGATCAAGCTGGCGCGTGCCGGCCTGCGCGAGCCGGAAAAGCCGATCGGCTCCTATTTGTTCTCCGGTCCGACCGGCGTCGGCAAGACCGAAGTGGCAAAACAGCTCGCGGCCTCGCTCGGCGTCGAACTCATTCGCTTCGACATGTCCGAGTATATGGAGCGGCACACGGTGTCGCGCCTGATCGGCGCGCCTCCCGGCTATGTCGGCTTCGACCAGGGCGGCCTGTTGACCGACGGCGTCGACCAGCATCCGCATTGCGTGGTGCTGCTCGACGAAATCGAGAAGGCGCATCCGGATCTCTACAACGTGCTGCTGCAGATCATGGATCACGGCCGGCTTACCGATCACAACGGCAAGCAGGTCAATTTCCGCAACGTGATCCTGATCATGACGACCAATGCGGGTGCGGCCGACCTCGCGCGCCAGGCCTTCGGCTTCACGCGCAGCAAGCGGGAAGGCGACGACCACGAAGCGATCAACCGGCAGTTCGCGCCGGAATTCCGCAACCGGCTCGACGCCATCGTCTCGTTCGCCCATCTCAATGCCGACGTCATCGGCATGGTGGTCGAGAAGTTCGTGCTTCAGCTCGAGGCGCAGCTGGCCGACCGCGACGTCACCATCGAATTGTCGGAGCCCGCCAAGGCCTGGCTGATCGAGCATGGCTACGACGAGCAGATGGGCGCGCGTCCGATGGCGCGGGTGATCCAGGAGCACATCAAGAAGCCGCTGGCCGATGAAGTGCTGTTCGGTCAACTCAAGGGTGGCGGCCATGTCCGCGTCGTTCTGCTCAAGGACGAAGCGGACGCGGAAGACAAGGGCAAGATCGGCTTCGAATTCGTCGAAGGTCCGGTGACGCCGAAGCCGGAAAAACTGCCCGGTGCGCGCAAGCGGAAGCCGAAATCGGGCGGTCCCAATGGCGGCGGCTCCAAGGGGCCGGCCTCGCGGGGGCCGCTGGTTAAGGTCTGAGCGGCGGATTCTTAGCTGCTGAACTGGCGAATTGAAAAAGCCGGCGCGTCGAAAGACCGCCGGCTTTTTGCTGGGCTGTGTCCAGCGGACGCGTCAGACCTCTCAGCGCTCGCCGAGCAGTTCCTTGATGCGGCGCTGCAGCTGCCGCTTCTTGATTTCGCTCTTGCGCAGCCGCTCCTCCAGGTCGGAAACCGGCTCCGCAGGCTCGCCGCTAAAGGCAAGGCCAACGAAATTGTCGCGCCACCACACCACCCTGGCGAGGAAGGAGCGGCCCTTGCGCGCAATGCGCAGCGAGATCTGCTCGCTCGGAAGCTTGACGGCATTGCTGAATTCGACGCTGGCGCCGGTGTCGGAGATGTTGCGGACGATGCATTCGCGGCTCGCGCCGTGCTCGCCGATTTCCGCGATACCGCCGTAAATCACCTTGTCGCGCGCGCTCTCGCGTCGGTCCCGCATCGATATCTCCCAATCAAAGGGAGACTTTTACGCCGCTTTATCGGCCGCGAAAGGCTTCTGCCGGCAAAATGCGCCGTTAACGTAAACCAACATCGGCCGCGATGGCGCGGATTCAGGGCTTCCGGAGCCCCAAACATGGTTACGACGTGCTCTGGAACAGGCACCGTCCGGCCGGTATTAAGTACTTCCGATGGAAATCAGACGGCGAACAGGTCAGGGCCTCCGCGCCGCCTTGAGCTTGTTGGCGATGCTGGCACTGCCTGCGCAGGCGATCGCGCAGGACGCGTCACCCGCGCCGACCGACGCCGCGCGGCCGGGCGTCGAGCAACCCGCGACAACGCCAGGCCCAGGCCCGGCGCCTCCGGAACAGCCCAAGGAGACCGCGCGCGAGAGCGATACGCGCGAGGCGCTGTGCCTGATGGTTGAATCGGCGGCGCGGGCGGCCAATCTGCCGCTGGAATTCTTCGCGCGCGTAATCTGGCAGGAAAGCCGCTTTCAATCCGATGCGGTGGGGCCGATGACCAGAAGCGGCCAGCGCGCGCAGGGCATTGCGCAGTTCATGCCGGGAACCGCGAGCGAGCGGCGGCTGCTCGATCCCTTCGATCCCGTGCAGGCATTGCCGAAATCCGCCGAGTTCCTCAGCGAGTTGCGCGAGCAGTTCGGCAATCTCGGCCTCGCGGCGGCGGCCTATAATGCCGGCCCGAGGCGGGTGCAGGAATGGCTCGCCGGCACCGGCTACATGCCGCAGGAAACCCGCAACTACGTCGTCGCGATCACCGGCTCGACCGTCGAGGAGTGGTCGACGGCGGGACGCAGCGGCAAGATGCCGGAAGCCGCACCGGCCTCCGGTTGCCGCGACCTGATGGCCTTGCTCAAGCGCGCACCCAATCCCTTCGTGACGGGCCTCGAACAACGCATCACGCTTTCTGCCGCCAAGGTGTGGGGTGTGCAGCTCGCGGCCGGCTTCAACCGCGACAAGGCGCTGGCCATGTATGCGCGCGCGATGAAGCGGTTGAGCGCCGTGATCGGCGACCAGGACCCGAGCCTGCTCAGCTCTGTGATGCGCAGCCGCGGCACGCGGGCCTTCTACCAGGTACGGATCGGCGCCGACACGCGGCCCGCGGCGGACGATCTCTGCAACCGCATCCGCCGCGCCGGCGGGGCGTGCTTTGTGCTGCGGAATAAGGGCGTGCCGGGATGAATTCACTGGGCGAATGGCAATTATACAATCGATCGATTGGACGAATAGACCGCCGCTCAGGCATCACCGTTGCACCCACAACGGAGAATTCAAATGGGAACCATCGAGAACAAGGAAACCATCCGGCGCATTTATGAGGCGCTGCAGACCGGCGATCGCAGCGTGTTCGGCGCGTCCGTGCACTCTGACTACGTCTGGCGGTTTCCGGGGCACAGCAGCTGGTCGAAACGCTTCTCCGGTCAGGACGAAGTTCGCAACAAGCTGCTGAAGCCGTTGTTCGCGCTGTTCGCGACCGAGTACCGCGCGCACGCCATCAATCTGGTCGCCGAGGGCGATTACGTTGTGGCGGAAGTCCGCGGCGACGTGCAGACCAAGCGCGGGCAGCGCTACAACAATGAATACTGCTTTGTATTTCGGTTTCGCGGCGACAAGATCGCCGAGGTGATCGAATATTGCGATACCGATCTGGAGGAGCGCGTGCTCGGCAATTACGATGACGCCGTCCGGCAGATGGCTGCGTCATAGGGGCGAGGGCGGTTGCATGCCAGCCCTGAGGCGGGCCTCGCTTGACGCGACCTTGTTTCACCGCCGTTATGCCCGCCAGGATTCACCCTCGGCCGGGTATACGTGGCGCTCCCTCCGCTCGACTCTGTGAAATGGCAAACCCCGTTGCGCGCCTTCGCATTGGGCATGCGCTCGGTTGCGACGACGGTCCTGACACTGGTGCTGTTCGCGACCTATCTCGGCATCGGCGCTCTGGCGCATGACAGCCATTTCAGCCTGGGCTGGGTGCTCGGCAGCACGCTTCTGGTCTGGGCGGGACCGGCGCAGATTATTCTGATCTCGACGCTGGGTTCCGGTGCGACTGTGGTGCAGGCGGCCATTGCGGTTGCCGTCAGCGCTGTCAGGCTGTTTCCGATCGTGGTGTCGGTATTGCCGTTGATGCGGATGCCGGAGACAAAACGCCGTCATCTCGTGCTGGCAACGCATTTCATCGCGGTCACGCTGTGGGTCGAATGTTACAGGCTGTTGCCGCTGGTGCCGCGCGCGCGGCGCATCGCGTTCACGCATGGGCTCGGCTGCGGTCTAGTCTCCGTCTGTCTGGTTGCGACCACGCTTGGCTACGGCCTGGCCGCCAATCTGCCGGTGCTGTTCGCCGCGGCGATCCTGATGCTGACGCCGTTGGCGTTCCTGCTCTCCACCGCGCGCAACTGCCGCCAGTTATCGGACGTGCTGGCGCTGGTGCTCGGGCTGGCGCTGTATCCGCTGGTGTCGATGCTGCACACCGGCGTCGACATCCTGATCAGTGGCATTACGGCCGGAACGATCGCCTACGGCGCGCATTGGTGGCGGGCGCGCGCATGAGCGATTGGCTCGCAAACTTTTTCGGCGACCCGCACGCGCTGCTGGTGCTCGTGATCGCCGGTTTCCTGCCCAACGAGGTCTGGCGCATGCTCGGGCTCTGGCTCGGCGGCGGCGTCGACGAGGGATCGGAAGTGCTGATCTGGGTGCGGGCGGTAGCGACCGCGATCCTCGCCGGTGTCATCTCGCAGATCCTGGTGCAGCCGCCGGGCGCGCTGGCAAGCGTGTCGGACTGGCTGCGCTACGGCGCGGTCGCCGCGGGCTTTACGGTGTTCATGCTGACGCGTCGCTCGATCTTTGCCGGCGTCGTTTCGGGCGAGGTCGCGATGGTGGCGGGAAAATGGTGGCTCGGTTGATTGCAGCCGCCGCATAATCCGGTAGTGTCCCTTCAACTCAGAAACGGTAAGGGAAACGACATGAATTGGCGCGCAGTGGTGGCTCTGGCCTTCGGATTGTTTGCAGCCGCGCCGCAAGGGCAGGCCGCCGAATATCCGACCCGCGCGATCAAACTCATCGTGCCTTATGCGGCGGGTGGGCCTACCGACGTGCTCGGGCGCATGGTCGGCGAATATCTCAGTCGCGACCTGAAGCAGCCGGTGGTGATCGAGAACAAGGCCGGCGCGCAGGGCGCGATCGGCGCCGAGGCGGCGGCACGGGCCGAGCCAGACGGCTATACGTTGTTCTTCACGGCGGCATCGATCTTCGTGCTCAACCCGATGCTGTACAAGAAGCTGCCCTATGATCCGCAGCGGGATTTCCGCATGCTGGCGCTGATCACCGATCTGCCCGTCGTCATGGAGATCAATCCTTCCGTGCCGGCCAAGACGGTCGCGGAGTTCGTGGCCTATGCCAAGCAGAACCCCGGCAAGCTCAATTTCGGATCGGCCGGCACCGGCGGCACCATTCATCTGGCCGGCGAGATGTTCAAGCAGATGGCCGGCGTCGACATGGTTCATGTCGCCTACAAGGGCGCGGGGCCCGCGCTGACAGATCTGATATCGGGCAATATCCAGCTGATGTTCGACACGCTCGGCACCGCGCTGCCGCCGGTGAAAGGCGGGTTGTTGCGCCCGCTGGCGGTCAGTTCCGCGCAACGCATCGCTGATTTGCCCGATGTTCCGACCATGGCCGAGAGCGGTTACCCTGATTATGGCGTCAGCGTCTGGTACGGCGTTTCCGCGTCTTCAAAACTGCCGGACGATATCGCGAAAAAAATCACCGCCAGCCTCGACAAGGCGCTGGCCGATGATACGTTCCGCGCTTCGCTGGACAAGGTCGGCTTTCCGCCGTTGCGGCCGCGCAGCCAGGCCGAGATCGACCAGTTCATCGCCACCGACCGCGCGCGCTGGGCCGGTGTCATCAAGGCCCTGAACATCTCACTGGACTAGCGTTTTCGAGCGAAGTGGGCACCGGTTCGCGTCAAGAAAACGCGTCAAACTTACGAGCATTAGGATATGGTTCGAGAAAACGAAATCCGCGACGGCGAACTCACCGTCGACATGCCGCCGGCCAGGGATGCCGGCCTGGTGTTCATCGGCCGCATCCGCACGCCATGGAAATCGCGGCTGGAAACCCCGCGGCAGGGCCGTCACGACGGCCCGGTGTGCCGGCTGGAGATTTTCGAGCCCTGGGTGCCCGCGATCAAGGGCGTCGATTTCTATTCCAACCTCGAAGTGCTGTATTGGCTGCACCAGTCGCGCCGCGACCTCGTGCTGCAAAGCCCGAAGAACAACGGCAACACGCGCGGCGCGTTCTCGCTGCGCTCGCCGGTGCGGCCCAATCCGATCGGCACCTCGATCGTCAAGCTGGTCGGCGTCGAGGGTAACGTCGTGCTGGTGCGCGGCCTCGACTGCCTCGACGAGACGCCGCTGATCGACCTGAAGCCCGACCGCTGCGAATTCACGCCGCAGGCCGGAGACTTCGAGCCGGAGTAGTTCCTTCATCCGTCATTGCGAGGAGCGCAGCGACGAAGCAATCCATACTTCCTGCGCGGAGGTATGGATTGCTTCACTTCGCTCGCAATGACGGAGCAGAAACGTGCGCGCTACCCCTGCAACGCCGCGATCAGCTTGGTCGCATTATCTTCCAGCACCTTGACGTCTTCCTTGCGGCTGGCGGGCGGCAGCATGGCTACGCCCTCGTGGCGCGGCAACACGTGCATGTGCAGGTGGAACACGACCTGTCCGCCCGCGGGTTCGTTGAATTGCTGGATGGTGATGCCGTCGGCCTTGAAGGCCTTCATCGCGGCGGCCGCGATCTTGTGCGCGCCGCGGGCGACATGGGCGTAGTCGTCGGGCGTGACGTCGAGGATGTTGCGGGCAGCGGCCTTCGGGAGCACCAGCGTATGGCCGGGCGAGCGCGGCATGATGTCGAGGAAGGCGAACACATGCTCGTCCTCGTAGACCTTGTGGCAGGGAAACTCGCCGCGCAGGATCTTTGCGAAGATGTTGTTGGTGTCATAGGCGGCGGACATAGCGGTTCCCTCGGTTTGGTCTCATTCTCGGATCGATATTGTAAAGGTCAAGCCTCGTCGGCGCCTTTGCGGAACGGCCCGGCCTCGGTGAGTTCCCGCCCGACCTCGGCCACATAGGCGCGTTCGCGCTTCAGGTAGTCGGCGATCGCCCGGCGCAGGTCGGGATCGGCGATGTAATGCGCCGAATAGGTCGTCTGCGGCAGATATCCGCGCGCCAGCTTGTGCTCGCCCTGCGCGCCGGCTTCCACCGTCGTCAGACCGCGCTCGATCGCAAACTCGATGGCCTGATAATAACAGACCTCGAAATGCAGGAACGGATGATGTTCGACCGCGCCCCAGTTGCGGCCGAACAGGGTGTCGGAGCCGATGAAATTGATGGCGCCGGCGATCCAGCGGCCGCTCCGCCGCGCCATCACCAGCAGCACGTCCCGGCTCATGCTCTCGCCGATCAGCGAGAAGAATTTTCGCGTGAGGTACGGCCGGCCCCATTTGCGCGAGCCGGTCTCCATGTAGAACGCAAAGAAGGCGTCCCAAGCCTCCTCGGTGATATCGGCACCGGTCAGGCGGTGGATGGTGATGCCGGCGGAAACCGCCTCGCGCCGCTCGCGCTTGATCGCCTTGCGGTGGCGGGAGTTCAGGGAGCCCAGGAAATCATCAAAGGTCTTGTAGCCGTCATTGCGCCAGTGGAACTGCTGGTCGTTGCGTAGCAGGAATCCCTGGGCGCCCAAAAACTTCGCTTCCTCCTCGCGGGCAAAAGTGACGTGCACCGAGGAGGCATTGGTGGCGTTGCACAGCGCCATCAGCCCGCTGGCGAGTGCTGTCCGGATCCGCCCGCGGTCAACGTCGCCGCGGATCAGTAACCTCGGACCGGTGGCCGGGGTGAACGGCACTGACGCCTGCAGTTTTGGATAATAGCGGCCACCGGCGCGCTCATAGGCGTCCGCCCAGCCGCGGTCGAATACGTATTCGCCCTGCGAATGCGATTTCAGATAGCAGGGCACGATGCCGGCGATCTTGCCGTCGAGCCGGGCGAGAAGGTGCCGCGGACCCCAGCCGGTGCGGGCACAGGCCGAGCCGGAGGCTTCGGCGGCGGCAAAAAAGGCGTGAGAGACGAAGGGGTTATAGCCAACTCTTGAGTCGAGATGCGAATCGCCTGCCGCGCCGGGTGAAGCCAGCGTGTCGAGGTTTTCGAGGCTGTTGGGGTCGAGCTTCGCATTGGCGCAGGCGTCCCATTCCGTAGCCGGGATGTCGCTGGCGGAAGAGACGGCTTCGAGAGTGATTTCGGATGACGCCATCGAGAATTCGCAACCGGTCCCATTTTGCGATCAGCCATCGCGATGGTGACCAAGTCAGGCAAAGATGTTGCATTGCGCGCGTGACTTCAAGGCCGTGCGGTGCGGATCAGGTTCCCGGCGAGAAACCCTGAGCCAGCGATCTCAGGGAACAAACCCCTCAAAGATCATCTGGTCGGCATAACGGGCGGCGCGGGCGCGCTGCTCGGGCGTGCGCACGGTCCAGGTCAGCAACGGCAGCCCGAAAATGTTGCGGGCGATCCAGGGCGCCGCCGCCGGCAGTTCATCGACCCAATAGGCGACGAAATGCGGCCGGGTGCGGAAGGCGTGGCGCAGATGCGTCATGCCCCGGCGCTGCGCCGCCGAGGCTTCCGGCCAATCCTCCTCGGTATATTCGCGCTCGGCGACGATGCCGCGGGGAAGCGAGGGGATCAGTTCGCGCAGCGCCAGCACCTGGTCCGGGTCGAACGACATGCCGACCGCGGGCCCGGAATAGCCGGCGAGCACCTCCGCCATCCGCGCCACCAGTTTGCGGTCGCCGTCAAAATGGCTCTTGACCTCGATCACAAGCGGCACGCGGCCGGCGACGAGGCTGCAGAGGTCACTGAGCGACATCATCCGCTCCGGCGTGCTCTTGAATTTGACGGCCTTCAATTCGACGGCGGTCTTGCCGAGCAATGCGCCAGAGCCCTCGGTGATGCGGCCGAGCGCATTGTCGTGATGCACCATCGCCTCGCCATCGGCGCTGAGCTGGATATCGACCTCGATCGAGAAATTGCCCGCGATCGCCGCCTGCACCGCGGCTGGCATGTTCTCGAGGATGCCGCGCGCAGCATCATGCAGGCCGCGGTGGGCCACCGGCCGTGCCGTCAACCAGTCAGGTGCGGACATCACGGTCCCCTTAGGAGACCTCGAACACGCCGTCGACTTCGACCGCGGCATCGGAGGGGAGGGAAGAGACCCCGACGGTGGTGCGGGCATGGCGGCCCTTGTCGCCAAAGGCGGTGACCATCAGGTCGGACGCGCCGTTCAGCACCTTCGGCCCGTCGAAATAATCCGGCGCCGAATTGACGAAGCCGCCCAGCCGGACCACGCGAACCACCTTGTCGAGATCGCCGAGGGCGGCCTTGATCTGCGCCAGCAAATTGACCGCGCAGCCCTGTGCGGCGGCGTAACCCTGTTCGGTGGTGACGCCGGCGCCGAGCTTGCCCTTGGCGATCAGCTTGCCGTCGGCATTGGCGCAAACCTGGCCCGAGACGAACAGCAGGTTTCCGGTGCGCACGAAGCCGACATAGTTTGCCATGGCGGCGCGGGGCTCAGGCAGCGTAATACCTTGTGCCGCCAGCTTCTGTTCGACCGTACCCGCCATGTTTCGTCCCCGTTTGATGTGACTGACCTGATTTTTTTCAGGCCGCATTGTTTCGCGCATCACGCCCAAGGTTGCAAGCGAGGGCGGAGCCGTGGCGAGTACCTCGGACAGGCGGCAAATTCGCGGAAAGGCGCCGAAAAACATGGCAATCCAGCGTCAATTTCCTGCGATTTCGTGACGCCGCCCTAGTTGCGACGCAATGGAGCGGCCACTAATGTAGACGAATCGTCCGCTACACAAGGAAGACAGATGGCCAGATCGTTCCGGATTCCGCCTCGCGCTTTGCTGCTGGCGATCGCAGCCGTCGCCACAGGATCGGTATTCCAGATCGGGCCAGCGCTGTCAGCCGCAGGCGGGCCATTCCTTGCCCATCAGGCGCTTTACGAACTCAACCTGGTCAAGTCCCGCGGCTCCAATGCCATCAACGGCGCGCGCGGGCGCATCCTCTACAATTTCTCCGGCAGCGCGTGCGAGGGCTACACCTCCGAATTCAGGCAGGTGTCGGAGCTCGACAGCGGCGAGGGCAAGCTGACGCTCAGCGATTTGCGCTCGACCTCCTGGGAGGACGCGGCGGGCAAGAGCTACCGCTTCAAGATCGACACCAGGATGAACGATACGGATTCGGCGCCCGTTGACGGGATCGCCGAGCGGACCGGCGATCACATCACGGTCAAGCTGAAGCAGCCGGTGGCGAAGACCTTCAACCTCGACGGCAAGATCGTATTCCCGACCGAGCAGATCCAGCACATCATTGCCGCCGCCCGCGAAGGCAAGTCGGTGCTCGAACTGATGGTCTATGACGGCTCCGACAATGGCGAGAAGGTCTACAACACGCTGTCGGTGATCGGCCAGCCGATTGCCGGCACCAAGACCATCGCGTCGCCCGATCCCTCGACCGCGAACGACCAGATGAAGGCGCTGACGCGCTGGCCGGTCACGGTGAGCTACTACGACCGCGACGCCAAGGCCAAGGACGGCGAGCAGACACCGGTCTATGCGATGTCGTTCGAGCTGTTCGAGAACGGCGTCTCCCGCGCGCTGATGCTGGATTACAATGACTTTGTGATTTCCGGCGCGATGGGCAAGTTTGACGTCAGGGATTCCAAGCCGTGTAAGTGACGGCAGCGTCCAGCGGGTACGAACCCCGGAGACTGCGCCCACGCGTTTGGGACGCTCGATGTCATCCGCGCGTGAAGTCGCCGGGCTTCAATCCGAGCGCTTTGACAGCTAGCTCCGGGAGCGGTCCCCAGGCTTCGACCCTTTCGTTCGGGGCCATCATTCCGGCGATAATTGCCGCGGCCTTTGCCGGATCCTGTTCAGCCACATAGTAGACCGAGCGAACGGGTGAACCGCCTCCCAACGGTTCAGTTGTTACGAGGACAACCTGACCATTTGCCATGGCCCGATATACCACCGACGCGCTGCCGTTTCCACGATGAAGGCTGATCTCGCGAGCGCGCGGTGCAGCAGGGCCGTGTGCGGTGCGGTCGGGCGGACTCATCTTGTATTGTTCCGGCGCAGCACCAATATAGTTTTGGGAGGCAGAATCGCTCCAGGGAGCGAGGACGTGGCCAGTAAAAAAATGCCCGACGGAGGGCTCCCGGTGGTCGCGCGCTTTGAGGTGCGCCATCGCAATTACATCGCGCCAGACGGCTCGATAAACAGGCCGCTACCTGCGTTCGCCTCCGATGCAAACCTGCTCGTCTCGCTCTATCGTGCGATGGTGCTGCTTCGCATCTTTGACCGAAAGGCCGTTGCTCTGCAGCGCACCGGCCGGCTTGGGACCTATGCCGTTTCGCTCGGCCAGGAGGCGGTGTCCGTTGGCATAGCCAGTGCGATGCGGGGGGAAGACGTGCTGCTGCCCTCCTATCGGGACAATGGCGCGCTGATCTGGCGCGGTGTCAGGCTGGAGGAGATTCTACTGTTCTGGGGCGGCGACGAGCGGGGCAATCATTTCTCCGGGCCGGTCGAGGATTTCCCGTTTTGCGTTCCCGTGGGATCGCAGGCGCCCCATGCCGCGGGTGTTGCCTATGCCTTCAAGCTGCGCAAGGAGCCGCGTGTCGCCGTATGCATGTTCGGCGATGGCGCAACCTCGAAGGGGGACGTCTACGAAGCGATGAATTTTGCCGGCGTGCACAAATTGCCGGTCGTGTTCGTCGTCACCAACAATCAATGGGCCATATCCGTCCCGTTGCGGCTGCAGACCTGTTCCGAGACCCTGGCGCAGAAGGCTATCGCTGCCGGGTTCATTGGCGAGCAGGTGGATGGGAACGACGTGGTGGCGGTGCGCGCCGCGGCTGAAGAGGCCGTTGCCGCAGTCCGCGACGGCCAAGGGCCACGCTTCATCGAGGCGCTCACCTACCGGCTCGGCGATCACACCACCTCTGACGACGCATCACGCTATCGTGCGGAGGAAGAGGTCCAGGCGCGCTGGAAAGAAGAGCCGATTGCGCGATTGAGAGCCTTTCTTGCCGGCCAGAAAATGTGGAGCAAAGCGGACGAGGAGCAGCTCGCCGTTGAGTGCCACGAGCAGGTCGAGGCCGCGGTCGAACGCTATCTGGCAACCCTGCCACGCGGGCCCGAAACCATGTTCGATCATCTCTATGCCGATCTGCCCGGGGTCTATGCCGCGCAGCGCCACGAACTCGCGGGAGAGGGCGATGTCTGAGATGACGCTGGTCGAAGCCATCAATCTGGCGCTCGCCCGCGCGATGGAGGATGATCCTGATGTGGTCGTGCTTGGCGAAGATGTCGGCCTCAATGGCGGCGTTTTCCGTGCGACCGTCGGGTTGCAAAAGCGGTTCGGCCCGGAGCGCGTCCTTGATACGCCGCTTGCCGAGCTTCTGATCAGCGGGCTCTGCGTCGGAATGGCGGCGCAGGGGTTGAAGCCCGTCGGCGAGATCCAGTTTATGGGATTTCTGTATCCCTGCATCGATCAACTGGTGAACCACGCCTCCCGAATCCGCAACCGCACCCAGGGACGGCTCACCTGTCCAATGGTTCTGCGCACACCGCATGGCGCCGGCATTCGCGCGCCCGAGCATCATTCCGAAAGTACCGAGGCGATGCTCGCCCATATCCCCGGCTTGCGCGTTGTCATTCCTTCGTCGCCGGAACGCGCATATGGACTGCTCCTCGCCGCGATCCGCGATCCCGATCCGGTGGTGTTCCTGGAGCCGACCCGCATCTATCGCGCGGCGAAAGGCGAGGTGGAAGACAACGGTGAAGCCTTGCCGCTGGATGTCGCCTTTGTCCTGCGGGAAGGCCGCGACGTCACGCTGATCAGCTGGGGTGCGATGCTGAAGGAAACCATGGCGGCTGCCGACGCGCTGGCTGTGGAGGGCATCGCCGCCGAGGTCATCGATCTCGCCACGCTCAAGCCCTACGATGAAGTCACGGTGCTCGGTTCGGTCGCAAAGACCGGGCGTTGCGTCATCGTGCACGAGGCGACGCGGACCGGCGGATTCGGAGCCGAGATCGCCGCGCTGATCGCCGAACGCGGCCTGACTTCTCTGCTCGCGCCGGTGGCCCGCGTCACCGGCTACGACACGATCATTCCGATGGCGCGGCTTGAGCAGAAGTTCATGCCGTCGGTTGGTCGTATCGTGGCGGCCTCGCGCCAGGCGTGCCAGTTCAGTTGACTTCCAGGGGACTTGTCCCATGCGCCAGTTCGTATTGCCGGATCTCGGAGAGGGCCTCGAAGAGGCGGAGATCGTGAGCTGGTATGTCAACGAAGGCGATCACGTCGTCACCGATCAGCCACTGGTTTCCGTCGAGACTGACAAGGCCGTCGTCGAGGTGCCGTCACCGTCGAGCGGACGTATCCTGCATCTGTTTGGCGCCAAGGGAGACGTGGTGAAGGTAGGCGCGCCGCTCGTCGAGTTTGCCGAAGGCCCCGAGCAAGATACCGGCACAATTGTCGGCGAACTCGGCACCAGCGAGCCGCCGGCGGCAGCGGCACCTTCCGGGCCAGCCGCTGTACAGAAAGCCCAGGTGTTTCCGGCGGTGCGTGCGCTCGCGCGCAAGCTCGACGTCGATATCGAGCTTGTCGAAGCCACGGGAGCCGGCGGCTTCATCACGCGTGCGGATGTGGAACGAGCTGCCAGGACTTTGTCCCATACCGGGCCCGCCGAGCCCCTCCGCGGTTTGCGGCGCGCGATGGCCCAACGCATGACGGCAGCTCATGCCGAGATCGTCCCTGCCAGTGTCACCGATGACGCCGATATCGACGATTGGCGGAAGGGCGAGGATGCGACCATCCGCCTGGTGCGCGCGATCGCTGCCGCCTGCAAGGCGGAGCCCGCGCTCAATGCCTGGTACAATGCCGGCGCGGGAGAACGGCGCCTGATCGAGCGCGTCGACCTCGGTATCGCAGTTGATACGGGGGACGGGCTAATCGTTCCAGTCTTGCGCAATGTCGCCGAACGGGACGCATCGGATTTGCGATCCGGGCTCGACCGAATGCGGGCTGACGCAGTCGCACGCTCAATACCTCCGGGCGAACTGCGCGGCGCGACTATTACGCTGTCGAACTTCGGCATGATCGGAGGCCGGTTTGCCAACCTGATCGTCGTACCGCCGCAAGCGGCGATCATAGGCGCCGGCCGGATTGCCCAAAGGGTGGTCGCGCATTTGGGCCAGCCAGCGGTGCGGCGCGTGCTGCCGTTGTCGCTCACCTTTGACCATCGCGTCGTGACAGGCGGCGAAGCCGCTCGCTTCCTGGTAGCACTCAAATCGGATCTCGAGCGGGTTTCGTAAGGCGGCCGCGTGTACAGGCGTCCACATGACTCTCGCCCCGGGTATATTGAGGTTGGACGAGGACACCCCCATATCATCTCGATAACGGAGTCCTTGCTGTGCAAACCGTACGCACGACTCTTGTTGCGGCCGCTGCAGCCGTAGCTCTGGTTGTCTCTCCCCTTGTCGCCTCGAGGGAGAACAACGGCAGGCTTGCGCTGACCGTCTCGGTCGACGGAGCGATCGGGCCAGCAACGGCCCGTTACGTAAAGGACGCTCTGACCAAGGCAGGCGAACGGCATGCCGAGGTCGTTGTTCTACGCATGAATACACCGGGCGGTCTCTCGACCAGCATGCGCGAGATCATCGCAGACGTGCTGGCGTCGCGCGTTCCGGTTGTCGGTTACGTTGCGCCTTCCGGAGCCCATGCGGCCAGCGCCGGGACCTATATCCTCTATGCCACGCATATCGCGGCGATGGCTCCGGGCACCAATCTCGGAGCGGCGACGCCGGTGCAGATCGGTGGCCCGCTGCCGGGTCTGCCGGACGCTACCCCTGACAAGGGCGATAAGAAGGAGGGCGCCGACCAGCAGCCGAAGACGAAGGATGCCATGGCGGCGAAGGCGACGAACGACGCTGTTGCCTTGATCCGCAGTCTTGCCGAGATGCGCGGCCGCAATGCCGATTGGGCGGAGAAGGCGGTGCGGGAGGCCGCCAGCCTGTCCGCCAATGCCGCCCTGCAGGCGAATGTCATCGACTTAGTCGCGCCCGACCAGGCCGAACTGCTCAGGCAGATCAATGGTCGCACGGTCGAGGTCGCGGGTGGCGATACCCGACGTTTGGCGACGAAAGATGCTGTCCTCGAAGCGATCGATCCGGGATGGATCTCACGATTCCTGGCGGTCATCACCAATCCCAACGTTGCCCTGATTTTGCTCCTCGTCGGCGTCTACGGCCTGATTTTCGAATTCACCTCACCCGGCACCGTCGCCCCTGGGGTTGTAGGCACGATCTGCCTGCTGCTTGGCCTCTATGCCCTCAACCTGCTCCCGATAAACTACGCCGGCCTCGCCTTGATGGTGGTTGGGATCGTGCTTCTGACCATCGAAGTCTTCAACCCGACCGTGGTTATCGGCCTCGGCGGAATCATCGCCTTTGTGCTCGGAGCGATCATGCTCTTCGACGTAGAAGCGCCGGGCTACCGGGTGTCATGGCCGGTCGTCGGCATCACGGCGGCAATGTTTGTTGGTCTTGTTCTCGTCGTACTCAGATCGCTTCGGCGCGCCGGTAAGGGTCCGGTACGGGTCGGTGCACAAGCCATGCGTGGCCTATCTGCAGAGGTCATCGACTGGTCCGAGAACGAGGGCCACGTCTTCGCGCAAGGTGAACGCTGGCAAGCGCGCGGCGCTGAAACCTTCAAGCCAGGAGAGGTGGTCGAGGTGGCCAACATCATAGATTTGACGCTGGTAGTGCGGCGCCGACCGACGCTGATCCGGCAAGGAGGTACGTCATGATGCTTGAATATCTGACCTATGCGTCGCTTGCGGTAATCGTATTCCTATTTTTAGCCTCCGCCATTCGTATCCTGCGGGAATACGAGCGCGGCGTCATCTTCACGCTCGGCCGCTTCACCGGGGTGAAGGGCCCGGGACTCATCATCCTGATCCCAGTTGTGCAGCAGATGGTGAAGGCCGACCTCAGGGTGATGGTACAGGTAGTGCCACCCCAGGACGTAATTTCGCGCGACAACGTCCCGGTCAAGGTCAACGCCGTTCTCTACTTCCGTATCGTCGATCCCGAGCGCGCCATCATCAAGGTCGGCGATTTCATGGCCGCAACCAGCCAACTGGCGCAGACCACGCTGCGCTCGGTGCTCGGCAAGCACGAACTGGACGAGATGCTCGCCGAGCGGGACAGGCTTAATTCCGACATTCAGGAAATTCTCGATCAGCAGACCGACGTCTGGGGCATCAAGGTTACCACCATCGAGATCAAGGACATCGATCTCAATGAAACCATGGTGCGCGCGATTGCCAAGCAGGCCGAGGCAGAGCGATTGCGCCGCGCCAAAGTGATCAATGCGATGGGCGAGCAGCAAGCCGCCGAGAAACTCGTCGAGGCCGGACGAACGCTCGCACAGGAGCCGCAGGCGATGCAGTTGCGCTATTTTGCGGCACTGCACGACATTGCCGGCGAGCGATCATCGACCGTGGTCTTTCCGCTGCCGATTGACTTGCTCGGCCATTTGCCCGCGCGGCGGAACGAAGCAACTTGACTTGGGCAAACTTGACTTGGGCAAACTGGCTTGGGCAACAACGTGACCTGGGTCATTGCCGGCAACAAGCCAATCGCGTGATGCCGCCCGACGGGTCAACAGCGGAGCGCTGATCTATCGATGCAGCCGAACAATCGGTTAGAAAGTTCGGCTGAATCCGCCAACAAGGGAGAGCCACGATGGCAACCTATGTCGTGCTTGGCAACTTCACCGACCAGGGAATCCGCGCCGCCAAGGACTCTCTGAAGCGGGCAGAGGCTTTCAAGAAAATGGCCGCGACCTTCGGGGTCACCGTAAAGGAGCTGTTCTGGACGCAGGGACGATATGATGTTGTGACAGTCCTCGAAGCGCCGGACGAGTTTTCCGCCATGACGCTTAGCCTGAGTCTTGGCGCCCTGGGCAATGTTCGTACCGAGACGTTGCGTGCCTTCTCGGCGGCGGACATGACCAAGGTTGTCGGCAAGATGCTCTGACGGCCGCTGCGCAGTTCGACCATCCGCCAAGCCGAGGCTTGGCCTGGCCATCGCGTCATGCCGTGGGCCTGGGAGGGTGTGCAGTTCGCGGATGATGCTGGTGCAGGAAAACGGCCAGGCTGTACCGGATGGATTCGTCATCCGGCACCGCGGTCTCAAACAGGGTCTCCTGTACATCCCGCGGCAGATCCGCCCAGAGCTTGAAGGCGGCGCTGCCCAGCAATTTCACGAACTCGCTGGATCGATCGTTCATTTTTCCACCTTTGAACCATTCGCCGTCTTTATGTTACGCAACGAACGCGCCATGCCCGGAAATGCGCCGGCGCGGGTGACGATAGCGAAGCCCTCGTCATGATCCGCGTCAAGGCTGACCTTGCGTCTTCTGCTCGACCGCCTGAGCGGGCGCTGGCCCCGAAAGAGGTGCCTCGCGGTCATACTCCTCGGGATCGAACTGTTCCTTGAAGATCCCTCGCAGCAACCGCCAGAGTTCACGATGGCCCGCGGTTTGACCGCCCTGCGTCAGATACGCCGCGATATCCATGACGTCCGTTCGATAGTCCGCTGTTCCGCGGATACGCGAATCCAGGTAGGTCCACTCATGTTCGACGTACAAGCGCTTGGTGTCAGTGTCGAAGACCAGGTTCCAGAAATCCAGTTCCGTGATTTCTGGGCCTTTGACCTGCCGATGCAACTCCCGCTTTAAAGAGGCCATCTTCCGCTCCTTTTTGCGTAGGGGTCGTGGAAGGTATCCGGACTTATGAGCCCCTACAGGTTGGAGACTTAATAGAAATCAAATTATGCCGTGCGGGTTCCAGACCATACAATTGAGCATTATTCCAGCGGGATGGGGTTACTCGGTCTCGTCCTCGGGCTCCTCCTTCTCCGGCCCCCGATACGCAATCCCCCTGATCACGGCCGCATTGCCGAACTTCTTGCGCAAATCGTCCATCGCCCGTTCGGCGTGGGCCGAGCGGCGATCCAGCATGTCGGTGTCGTCGGCCAGCGAGCCTGCGCGGAGCGCGCTGACGCCGGTGCCCATCAGGCGGAAAGCCGTGCCGTCGATCTCCTTGGCCAGCAATTCACGCGACACCGCAAAGATCTTCGCCGCCAGCTGCGTCGGCGCCTGGATCGACTGCGAGCGGGTGCGCTGCCTGAAATCGGCGGTCTTCAATTTCAGCGTGATGGTCAGTCCGGAAAGGTCGCTGCTCTTGAGCCGCGACGATACTTTCTCCGACAGCCGCCACAGCGTTCGTTCCAGCGTCGCGAAATCGCGGATGTCGTTGTCGAAGGTGGTCTCGTTCGAAATGGTCTTGGCGCCGCGATCGGGCACCACCAGGCGGTCGTCGATGCCGCGCGCCAGCCGCCACAGCCTTCGGCCTTCGGTGCCGAACTGCTTCATCAGATCGACCTCGTCGGCGCGCTGCAGGTCCGCGATGGTGCGAAAACCGCGCTGCAGCAGCTTTTCCTGGGTCGCGGGGCCGACGCCATAGATGAAGCCGACCGGCCGGTCCGCCAGCATCTCGCGGGCTTCATCCTGGTCGAGGGCGGCAAAGCCGCGCGGCTTGTCGAGATCGGAGGCGATCTTGGCCAGGAACTTGTTGCAGGACAGCCCGACCGACACGGTGATGCCGATGTCGCGCTCGACGTCGCGGGCGAAGCGCGCCAGCACTTTTGCGGGGATCATGCCGTGGACGCGTTGGGTACCAGAAAGGTCGAGAAACGCCTCGTCGATCGACAGCGGCTCGACCAGCGGCGTCAGCGTCTGCATGGCGTGGCGGACCTCGCGGCCGACCCGGACATATTTGGCCATGTCCGGCCGAATCACGATCGCCCCGGGACAGAGCGCCAGCGCCTTGAACATCGGCATTGCCGAGCGCACGCCAAACGTCCGCGAGATGTAGCAGGCGGCAGAGACCACGCCGCGCTTGCCGCCGCCGATGATGACCGGCTTGTCGGCAATCGCGGGATTGTCGCGTTTCTCCACGGTCGCGTAGAAGGCGTCGCAATCGATGTGCGCCATTGCCAGCGACGACAACGCATGGTGGCGAACCAGGCGCGGGGAACCGCATTCGCTGCACCGTCTGGCCTTGATGTCGAGGTCGCCGAGGCAATCCCGGCAAAAACAGCGCGGACCGTCGCTTGCCGGCGCCAGCGCGCTCACGGCACGTCGCGCTCCCAATCCGGGTCGCCCAGCACCTGACGGGCGGCGGCGATGTTGGTCGGGTGAAGCTCGGACTGGGCCGCAAACGCCTTCACGGTAGCGTCATCGCGCATGACGAAATCCAGCACATGGGCCAAAAATTGCGGGTCGGCGGCGGCGGTCCGGAGCGTCTCCGGGCCAATTCCGCTCTCGGCCAGAAACAGGCCCAGCCGCTCCGGATCGGCGGCAACGAAGGACAGGGCCTGAATCGCAACGATTTCAGCCACTTCCCGGGGGTTGTGAACAGGCTTTTTCAACAGACGGGTTTGCCTTTCCGTTAACTTATGGTCTCTAATTTGGGGCCATCATGCCCGAGTCTGCGGATTGTGTTCAAGCAAGTGGAAACCGCTTCGCGAAAAGATGGCACTTGTTTGTAGAAAAACGGGACTCGGATTTAACGGGTTAGAGCGAATCTGGCGCTAGTTTGATTTCACTTTTCGACAAGTCCGGAGGCGGTGCGGACGCACCGAATGGCGGGCCTGTTTGCGGGGACCAGGGAGGAGGGACGGGATGGCCAAAACCGTCCTGATCGTGGAGGACAACGAGCTCAACATGAAGCTCTTTCGCGACCTGTTGGAAGCGCATGGCTATCAGACCTCAGGCACCAGTAATGGTTTCGAGGCGCTTGATCTCGTTCGCAAGCTGCGCCCCGATCTGATCCTGATGGATATTCAGCTCCCGCAAGTGTCGGGCCTCGAGGTCACGCGCTGGATCAAGGACGATCCGGAACTGCGCGCGATACCGGTTGTTGCGGTGACGGCGTTCGCCATGAAGGGCGACGAGGAGCGCATCCGCGAAGGCGGCTGCGAGGCGTATTTGTCCAAGCCAATTTCGGTCGGCAAGTTTATTGAAACGGTACGGCGTTTTATTGGGTAGTGGGAGTGAGTTTCGATGTCTGCGCGTATCCTGGTCGTCGATGATGTTCCCGCCAACGTAAAACTGTTGGAAGCGCGGCTGTCGGCCGAATATTTCGATGTGCTCACCGCCACCAACGGCGCCGAGGCGCTGGAAGCCTGTTCGCGCGCCGAATGCGACATCATCCTGCTCGACGTCATGATGCCCGACATGGACGGTTTCGAGGTCTGCCGCCGGCTCAAGTCCAATCCGGCCACGCATTTCATTCCGGTTGTCATCATCACCGCGCTCGACAGCCCGTCCGACCGCGTGCGCGGGCTCGAGGCCGGCGCCGACGATTTCCTGACCAAGCCGGTGTCCGACGTGGTGCTGATCGCGCGCGTCCGTTCGCTGACGCGGCTGAAGATGATGACCGATGAGCTGCGCATGCGCGCCATCACCTCGCTCGAAATCGGCATGGAAGCGCCCGAGCGCACCGCCGTGGCCGATAAAGGCATCGGCGGGCGTATCCTTTTGGTCGACGACCGCCCGTCGTCTTACGAGCGCCTGGCGCCGCTGCTTTCCGCCGAGCACACTGTCGATGTCGAGGCCAATCCGGCCGAAGCGCTGTTTCACGCCGCCGAGGGCAATTACGACCTCTTGATCGTCTCGCTCAGCCTCGAAAACTACGACGGCTTGCGGCTGTGCAGCCAGGCGCGCTCGCTGGAGCGGACCCGGCAGGTGCCGATATTGGCGATCTCCGACGCCGACAACAATGCGCGGCTGCTTCGCGGGCTCGAGATCGGCGTCAACGATTACCTGCTGCGCCCGGTCGACAAGAACGAACTTTTGGCACGCGCGCGCACCCAGATCCGCAAGCGCCGCTATACCGATCATCTGCGCGACAACGTGCAGAACTCGATCGAAATGGCGATCACCGACGCGCTGACCGGCCTGCATAACCGCCGCTACATGGAAACCCATCTGGCGACGCTGGCCGAGCAGGCCTCGAGCCGCGGCAAGCCGCTGGCGCTGATGATCCTCGACATCGATTTCTTCAAGGCGATCAACGACAATTACGGCCACGACGCCGGCGACGATGTGCTGCGCGAATTCGCGGTGCGCATCCGCAAGTCGATCCGCGGCATCGATCTCGCCTGCCGCTATGGCGGCGAGGAATTCGTCATCGTGATGCCGGAAACCGACCTGCATGTCGCAGGGTTGGTGGCCGAGCGGCTGCGGCGTTCGATCGTGGGCGAAACCTTCGCCATCGCCAAGGGCACCAAGCGCATCGAGGTCACGGTCTCGATCGGCCTGTCGACGCTGGATCGCAAGGGTGAACCGGTTGCCGACGTGCTGAAGCGTGCCGACACCGCGCTGTATCGCGCCAAGCATGACGGGCGCAACAGGGTGGTAGTGTCGGCGGCGGCGTGAGCGTCGTCCCTGCGAACGCAGGGACCCATACCGCGTGATCTCTCGTTAGAGCAGGGTGGTAGACACCTTTCCCAAAAAATCCGCCGGTGGCTATGGGTCCCTGCGTTCGCAGGGACGACGATCCATAGGTGGCTGCTTTAGGCGAGAGGTTCACCGCCCGCGCTTCACCGCATCATACGCCAGCCGCTTGAACTCGAACGAGAACGGGTGCACGAACGCCATCTGGCGCTGCGCCATCATCACGCCGGCCATGTTGTGTCGCGGCGAAATCCACCATTGCGTGCCGGCGACGCCGCCCCAATAGAGCTCGCCCGCAGCGTCCGGGTGGTCGAACGGCGTCGGCTTGACGATCAGGCCGCCGGCCAGCGTGTGCGCCTTGCCGACCTGTTCGCCCATCAAGGCAAAACGGATCCACTGACCATCCAGCAATTGGTTGGTCATCATCTGCGCGAGCGTCTCCGGCTTGAGCAGGGTTTTGCCGCCAGGCAGCAGGCTTCGGATCAACGCGATCATGTCTGGCATCGTCGAGACCAGGCCGCCGCCGCCATTGAGCCGCGCGATGGGGCGCAGATAGGCGCCGGGGAAGGGCGCGTTATCGGTGCGGGTGAGGCCCGGTTTCATCGGCTCCATCAAGTCAGCGCCGGCGTAATAGGCGACCAGTCTTCCGTGATCCTTCTCCGGAACGACAAAGCCGGTATCGACCATGCCCAGTGGATCAAGAATGCGTGCCTGGACGAACTTGTCGAAGCTTTGGCCGCTGATGACTTCCACCAGCCGCGCCACCACGTCGATCGCAAGCGAGTATTCCCAGGAGGTCCCCGGCTGATAGATCAGCGGCAGGTCGGCCAGCACGTCGACCATCTGCGCCAGTGTCGTCATGGGATTGTGCACGCCGCGCTCGTTGAGGGCCTTGAAGATCGTGGTGCCGGGATCGAAGAACCCGTAACTCAGGCCGGAGCTGTGGCTGAGCAGTTGACGGATGGTGATCGAACTCTTCGCCGGCTCCGTGTCATCGAGCGAGGTTGCGCCGGCGCGCAATATCTTTCGATTTCCGAGCTGCGGAATAAACTTCTCGATGGGGTCATCGAGCGAGAATTTGCCTTCCTCGAACAGCAACAGCGCAGCGCAGGACGTGATCAGCTTGGTGTTAGAAAAGACCCGAAAAATGTGGTCGAGCCGGAGCGGCGTCTGCGCTTCCTTGTCGGCCCAGCCGACGCAATTCATGTCCACCACATCCCGGCCGACCATGACAGCCCAGGAGATGCCGGACAGCAAATTGCCGTCGATATAGCGCTGCATGGCCGCGCGGGCCGGGGTGAAGTCGTATCCCTTGGCGGTCACTGTCATGCCTTCCATCGTGTTTCCCTTTTTTCCGGTCCACATTTTCGTCGTCCCTGCCTAGGGCGCAATTGCGCTCCGGCGCAGGGACCCATAACCACCGGCTCTGCTTGTTGTAAAAGGTAGCTACCACATCGCCTCATGGAAAGGCCACGGCGTATGGGTCCCTGCTTTCGCAGGGACGACGAGAGAGTGATTGTCTCACGCGTGTTGACTTACGGTTTTTGCGCGCCCCCACCGCCGTCAATCTGCACTCCAGCATTCGCCAGCAACACCGTTGCGGCCGCTTTCGCTGCCCGCGCCATCGCGGGATCGTTGCGCACCAGATCCTGTGCGATCGAGCCGTCGACCAGCAACGCAAGCTGCGTCGCTAGGCCTTCCGCGTCGGGCACGCCGAGCTGCAGCAGCAAATCGCGAAACCACAGACGGCGGCTTTCCTTGAACGCGACGGCGATTCTGCGGACGGATTGATCCGCGCTGCCGAGTTCGGCGACCGCGTTGACGAACGGGCAGCCGCGAAAATCCCTGGCTGCAAACCGCCGCTCCAGCGAATCGAAGGTGCCGAGAATCTGTTCGACCGGCGGCTTTTCGGATGGACGCGGCGCCACGAAGCGGCGCGCCAGATAGGCTGCTATTAACGCATCCTTGGACGGGAAGTGGTTGTACAGCGTGCGCTTGCTGATGCCGATTTCGGCCGCGATGGTGTCGACGCCGACCGCGCGAATGCCCTGCAGATAGAACAGCCTATCCGCGGTTTCGAGAATCCGGTCCTTCATGTCAGGTTTGGCGGGCAGGGGTGCCATGCGCGTGCGCGGTATCCTTCATCCTTGACAGCGGATGCCCCTTATAGCCTAGCTACACAGGTCTGTGTACTCCAAAACAGACCGCAAATGCAGGACGCGGCTTTCGCATCGCGGCCGATAGGGAGAAGAAAAACAATGCCCCTGCTGCAAATCCTGCGCCCGACATTGCCGATCCTGATCGGCGCGTCGGTGATGCTGACGCTCAGCATGGGCCTGCGGCAGTCGCTCGGCATCTTCATGCAGCCGCTTACCCGCGACATCGGCATCTCGGTTTCCGACTTTACGCTCGCGATCGCCGTGCAGAACCTCGCCTGGGGTTTTCTGCAGCCGCTCGCCGGCGCGCTCACCGTGCGCTACGGCTTTCGCAGCATCATGGTGATCGGCTCGTTTTTTTACCTCGCCGGCCTGGCGCTGATGGCAAGCGCGAACGGCTTCCTCGCCGTGATGGTCGGCGGCGGCGTGCTGATCGGCATGTCGCTGGCCTGCACCGCAGCTGCGATCGCGATGTCGGTGGCGGCGCGCGCGGTGCCGGCAACCGTGCGCAGCACCGTGCTCGGCCTGGTGTCAGGGGCGGGCTCGCTCGGCGCCTTGTTGTCGGCGCCGCTTGGGCAGATCCTCAACGAAGGCTATGGCTGGCGCGTCGGCCTGCTTGGCTTTGTGGTGCTGGCGCTGGCGATGATCCCCGCGGCCTTGTTCGCAGGCAGGGTCGACAGGATTCCGCTGCCCAAGGCTGCGCCCGAGGACATCGGCGACAGTTCGGCCGGCGTCGCCGCCAAAATCGCGTTCGGCAACGCCTCCTTCGTGGTGATGACCGGCGCCTATTTCGTCTGCGGCATGCAGCTGGTGTTTCTCACCACGCATCTGCCGTCGTATCTCGCAATCTGCGGCATGGATCCGATGCTGAGCGCGCAGACGCTCGGCATGATCGGCGGTTTCAACGTGCTCGGCAGCATCTTCTTCGGTTGGGCCGGGCAGCGCTGGAACAAGCTGGCGCTGCTCGGCGGCATCTACATCGTCCGCTCGATCGCGCTCGCCTGGTACTTCACGCTGCCGCCGACGCCGGCGACCACGCTGCTGTTCGGCGCCATCATGGGCTTCCTGTGGATGGGCGTCGGGCCGCTGGTGGCGGGCGCTGTCGCTGAAATGTTCGGGCTGAAATGGCAAGCGATGATCCAGGGGCTCGCCTTCATGAGCCATCAGCTCGGCAGCTTCCTCGGCGCCTTCGGCGGCGGCCTGCTGTATGACGCGCTCGGATCCTACACCATGGCGTGGCGGATCGGCGTCGCGCTGGGCCTTGCCGGTGGAATCATTCAAGTGGCATTCGCGCTGATAAGGCCAAGCGAGCCGCCGTTGCTGAAAGCAGCGTGATCCGTCCATCGTTCCCGGATGCTGCGCAGCGCGCCGCACTTGCGGCGTGGTGCGCTGCTGTTCCGGGGTCCACTGCATCGTGGGTCCCGGCTCTGCGGTGCATCGCTGAAGGAGCGCTGCACCGCGTCCGGGACACGAACTCGGAATCAAAAACGGGGCCGCGAGGCCCCGTTTAATCCGCCAGCATCGTGCTGCGAAATTACTTGATCTTGGATTCCTTGAACTCGACGTGCTTGCGCGCGACCGGGTCGTACTTCTTCTTGACCAGCTTGTCGGTCATGGTGCGCGAATTCTTCTTGGCGACGTAATAGAAGCCGGTGTCCGCCGTGGAAACGAGCTTGACCTTGATGGTGACCGCTTTGGCCATTGTTCAGAACCCTTGATGTGTGAAGATCGGGTGCCGGCCAAATCGGCCCGCATTTGTGCGGCAACCTAGCTTCTGATCGCCCAAAGTCAAGGTTTTCAGGGCAAAAACCGGCACGAAAGCCGGTAATTAACCCTCAAAGAACCGGTTTTTCGGCCTCGGCAGCCCCAAATTCTCCCTCAGGGTCTTGCCCTCATACTCTTTGCGGAAAATCCCGCGCTTCTGCAGTTCCGGCACCACCTTGTCGACGAAATCGTCGAGGCCGGCGGGCAGGAACGGGAACATGATGTTGAAGCCGTCGCTGCCGCGGCTGGTCAGCCATTCCTCCATCTGGTCGGCGATCGTCACGGGCGTGCCGACAAAGGAGAGCCCGCCATAACCGCCGACGCGCTGCGCGAGCTGGCGCACGGTGAGCTTGTCGCGCGTAGCGACATCGACCAGGCGCTGGCGGCCGCTCTTGCTGGCGTTGGTTTCGGGGATCTCAGGCAGTTGGCCGTCGGGATCGAAGCCCGAAGCGTCGGTGCCGAGCTGAACCGACAGCGAGGCGATGGCGCTGTCGTAATGCACCATGCTGTCGAGTTTTGCGCGTTTCTCTTTTGCCTCTTCGACACTGTCTCCGACCACGACGAACGCGCCCGGCAGGATGACGAGGTGCTCGGGGTTGCGGCCGACTTTTTCCATCCGGCCCTTGATGTCGGCGTAGAGTTTCTGGCTGTCGGCAAGAGAGCCGCCGCCGGTGAACACGGCTTCAGCGGTCTCCGCGGCCAACTGCCGGCCATCGTCGGAGGCGCCGGCCTGCACGATCAGCGGCCAGCCTTGCACGGGGCGCGCAATGTTGAGGGGACCTCGGACCTTGAAATATTTTCCCTTGTGGTCGAGCACGTGCATTTTGGCGGGATCGAAATAGAGCCCGGATTCGACGTCGCGCACAAAAGCGTCGTCGGCGAAGGAATCCCAGAGACCCGTGACCACATCATAGAATTCACGCGCCCGCTTGTAGCGCTCAGCGTGCTCCATGTGATCGTCGAGCCCAAAATTCAGCGCGGCATCCGGATTGGACGTAGTGACGATATTCCACCCCGCGCGCCCATTGCTGATGTGATCGAGCGAGGCGAAGCGGCGCGCGACATGATAGGGCTCGTCAAACGTGGTCGAGCCGGTCGCGATCAAGCCGATATGTTCGGTGGCGCCGGCGAGCGCCGACAACAGCGTGAACGGTTCGAACGACGTCACGGTGTGGCTGCGCTTGAGCGCATCGACCGGCATGTTCAGCACCGCCAGATGGTCGGCCATGAAGAAGGCGTCGAACTTGCCGGCTTCCAGCTTCTGGATCAGCTTCTTGATATGCGGGAAATTGAAATTAGCGTCCGGCCAGGCGCCGGGATAGCGCCACGCGCCGGTGTGGATAGAGACCGGCCGCATGAACGCGCCGAGCTTGAGTTGCCGCTTTGTCATTGGCCCCGTTTCCGCGTTCGTTAGCGTTGGGGAAAGAGATAGGCATGACGGCGCGCGGCGCCATCGGGGGCCGGCAGAAGAATTTTGCAATTTAAGGGATTGTGAGAGGATATTTGCCGTGACGCCAATACCGTCATTGCGAGCCACCGGGTCGCGCGAATGCGCGCCCGATGACAGGCTCCGCGAAGCAATCCATGGCGCGGCAGAACGGATGGATGGATTGCTTCGTCGCTGACGCTCCTCGCAATGACGGCGGGGGGAGCGAAACCCTACGCTCCCAGCACGTCCTTTTGCATCTTGCCGCCGTAGAAATGGAAGAACGGCACCGGCGCGTCATGGCGCAGCGGGCCGGTCGCGAGGCGGCGGTCGAGTTCGGCGAGCACGTTCTTGGTCATGGCATGCGCGTCGGCGAGCGGCGCAGAGCCGATCTCGACCCAGACCAGCTCCACCAGTTCGGCGTCGGCGTGGATCACGCCCTCGACCTTGTGGGCGATGGCGGATGCGTCAGCGGTAAAAAATCGCGTGTCGAACCGGCGGACGCGGCCCGGCGGGGTGATCGCGCGTGCGATCAGAAACAGGCTGGACGGATCGGGCAGCAGGCCGGCTTCCGAGAACGGCTGCCAAGCGCCATCAAGTTTTACAGGTTTTTCGACCTTGCGGCCAAGGCAAAGCCCGGTCTCCTCGCAGGCCTCGCGGATCGCGGCCACCGCCAGCGCGCGCGCACGCGAGGCCGAGATCTTGGGGCTGCCCTTGAGCAGGTTGGCTTCGAGTTCGCTGGTGATGGGGGCGGCGACGGGAACGCGGTTGTCCGACTTGTCGACACGGCCGCCGGGGAAAACATATTTGCCGGGCATGAACACGACGTTGTCGTGGCGTTTGCCGACCAGCACTTTCGGCTTGTCGCCGCTCCGATCGATCAGGATCAGCGTCGCGGCGTCCTTCGGTCGGAAGTAGGGATGGTGATCGGCTTCTTTTCCTTCGGCTATTGCAGGCGCTACGTCGGTCATTCCACCCCTCAGGCTCTTGTTCTTGTCGGTCTTGGTTCAGCTGGAGCGGCTCTAGACCGGCGGAATGTCGCCAGGGGCATTTTCGTCAAAGCCGTGCATGCGCAGCGCCCATTGCAGGCCGACCACGGCGCCCTTGACCGGTTGCAGCAACAGCAGCGACGACAGCAAGGTGAAGGGCAGGTAGATCGACATTTGAAGCCAGATCGCCGGCGAATAATTGGTTTCGATCCACAGCACCATGGGTACCACGATGTGGCCGACAATGACGATCACCAGATAGGCCGGCAGATCGTCGGCGCGGTGCGGCGTGTAATCGAGCCCGCAGGTCGCGCAGTGGTCATCGACCTTCAGGAACGCACGAAACAGCTTGCCTTCGCCGCAGCGCGGGCAGCGGCACATGAAGCCACGCTTCATCGCGGTCCAGAGATCGCGCTTTTCGCCCTTCACGGATTCCCTGGTCCAGACAGTCGTTGCGGGGCTCACCGTTTCCATGACTTGCCTCTCTTCGATTTGCCGGGCTTGGTTTTGCCCGGCTTGCGTTCCTTCGGATGCGGGCTACGGCCCGGACGCGTCTTCGACGGTGAGACCGGCGCGCTTGAAGCTTCGCGTCTGCCACCCTGTTTTCTGCCGCGCGGAATGACCTTGCCTTCAGATAGTAACTCGAACCGCAGCGCGCCAGCTACTGGTGCAGCTTCTACCAGACGTACGTCGACAACGTCCCCCAGCCGGTGCATGGCACCGCTGCGTGAGCCGACGAGCGCGTGGCGCGCCTCGTCATAGTTGAAATATTCGGTGCCCAGCGTGCGGATCGGGATCAGCCCGTCGGCGCCGGTATCGGACAATTTCACGAACAGCCCGGCGCGGGTGACGCCGGAAATGCGGCCCTGGAACGTCGCGCCGATGCGGTCGGCGAGGAAATGCGCGATCAGCCGGTCAGCGGTCTCGCGCTCGGCCTTCATGGCGCGGCGTTCGGTCACGGAAATCTGCGCGGCGACTTCGCTCAGCGTTTCCAGCGTCTCGGCCTCCGGCAATGCGCCTTCGCCGAGGTCGAGCGCGCGGATCAGCGCGCGATGCACGATCAGGTCGGCGTATCGCCTGATCGGCGACGTGAAATGGGCGTAGCGGCGCAGGTTCAGGCCGAAATGGCCGTAATTCTCGGCGGCGTATTCCGCCTGAGCTTGCGAGCGCAGCACCACTTCATTGACCAGCAGCTCGGCATCGTGACCCCTGACCTGGGCCAGCACGCGATTGAACAGCGCCGGACGCAATGCGCCGGTCTTCGCAAACGGCAGATCGAGCGTCTTCAAAAATTCCTGGAGATTGTGAACCTTCTCCTGGCTCGGCTCATCATGCACCCGGTAGATCAGCGGCAGCGCTTTCTTCTCCAGCATTTCGGCCGCGGCGACGTTGGCGAGGATCATGAACTCCTCGATCAGCCGGTGCGCATCCAGCCGCTCCGGCACGATGACGCGATCGACGGTGCCGTCGGGCTTCAGCAGGATCTTGCGCTCGGGCAGATCCAGATCCAAGGGATCGCGCTCGTCGCGCGCCAATTTCACCATCGTGTAGGCGGCATAGAGCGGTTTCAGGATCGGCTCGATGAGGGGGCCGGTGGTGTCGTCGGGCCGTCCGTCGATCGCGGCCTGCGCCTGCGCGTAGTTCAGCTTGGCGGCCGAGCGCATCAGCACGCGATGAAAACTGTGCGAACGCTTGCGGCCGTCAGCGCCGATCACCATCCGCACGGCGAGCGCGCCGCGCGGCTCGCCCGGCACCAGCGAGCACAGGTCGTTGGAGATGCGCTCGGGCAGCATCGGCACCACGCGATCCGGGAAATACACCGAGTTGCCGCGCATCAGTGCATCGCGATCGAGCGCCGAGCCCGGCCGCACGTAGAACGCGACGTCGGCGATCGCGACGTGGACGATGTAGCCGCCTTTGTTGTTCGGATCGTCATCGGGCGCGGCATGGACTGCGTCGTCATGGTCCTTGGCGTCGGGCGGGTCGATCGTCACAAGCGGCAGCTCGCACCAGTCCTCACGGCCCTGCAAGATCGCGGGCTTTGCCGCCTCGGCGTCGCGCAACGCTGATGGCGTGAAGGCTTGCGGAATGTCGTGGGCATGGATTGCGATCAGGCTGACCGCTTTCTCGGTCGCGAGCGAACCCAGTCTTTCCTTCACCTTGCCCGACGCCAGGCCGTAGCCGCGCGTGCGCACCAGGTCGACGCTGACGAGGTCGCCATCCTCGGCGCCGCCGGTGTCCGTAATTGCGATGTTCAATTCGCGGCCGGCCTGCTTCTTGTCGACGGGGACCAGCCTTCCGCCGCCATTGGGCAGCTTGCGAAAGATGCCGAGCAGGCGGGTCCTGGCGTGATCGACGACCTTGATGACGCGGCCGCGATAGGGCGTGCCTTCGGTGTCGTCGGTTTTCTCGACGCGCAGCAGTACGCGGTCGCCGATGCCGGCGGCGGTGCCGGGTTGCGGGCGGCGCGGGACGTGAATGCGGATCTTGGGTGCCGCGCCGAATTCCTCTTCATCCCATTCGGTGGGCGTGGCGAGCAGCTCGCCGTCGGTATCGCGGCCGGTGACGTCGGCCATCACAGTCGGCGGCAGCGCGGCGGGCTCAAGCACCTTGCGGCCGCGCTTGGCGATGGTGCCGTCGTCGGCGAGTTCGCGCAGGATTCGCTTCAGTTCGACGCGGTCGGCGTTCTTGAGGCCGAACTCGCGCGCGATCTCGCGGGTGCCGATCTTGCCTGGATTGGCACGGATAAAGGCAACGATGGCGTCCCGGGCCGGAAAGCCATTGTCGTGTTTTCTCTTCACTTATCCCCGGGCCTTGCCCGCGCTTTTCTTCGCAGGCGTTTTGGGTGCTGCTGGAGGTTTTGCTGCTGATGTCTTTGCCGCCGACGCGACCGGCGCGCGCGCCTTGCTGACGGCTTCCGATTTCGGCTTCGCCGCCGCCTTCTTCACCGCGGCCTTCTTGACCGGCTTTGGCGCGTTGGGATCAACCGCGGCCTTGGCACCGGCTTTGGCGGCTTTCTTCTTCGGCGCGGCTTTCTTGGCGCCGCGCTTCGGCTTGCCGCCGCCCTTGGCGGCGCGTTCGTCGATCAGCGCGATGGCTTCGGCGAGTGTGATGGTGTCGGGCGTCTTGTCGCTGGGGATCGTGGCGTTGACGCCGCCGGCGGTCACGTAGGCGCCGTAGCGGCCGTTCTTGACGGCAACGCCGCCGAGGCTCGGGTGCTCGCCGATCGGCTTGCCGGGATCGGCGCCGAAGCGGCGGCCGCTCGGGCCCTTCAGAATCTTTTCCGCGATCAGCGTCACCGCGCGATTGAGGCCGATGTCGAAGACCTCGTCGCCGGCTTCCAGGCTCGCATAGGTCTTCTCGTGACGCACGAACGGGCCGAAGCGGCCAAGGCCGGCGGTGATCGGCTCGCCGGTTTCCGGATGCTTGCCGATCTCGCGCGGCAGCGACAGCAGCTTGAGCGCGAGCTCAAGTTCCATATCGCCGGGCGACATGTTCTTCGGGATACCGGCGCGGCGGGGCTTTTCGCCCTCGGCATAATCCTTCTGCTCGCCGAGCTGGATGTAGGGGCCGAAGCGGCCGGCCTTCACCGTGACGTCGAGATCGGTTTCGGGATCCTTGCCGAGAACGCGGTCGGCGCTGGCTTCGCTGTCGGCGGCGAGCGGGCGGGTGTAGCGGCATTCCGGATAGTTCGAGCAGCCGACAAAGGCGCCGAACTTGCCGGCCTTCAGATTGAGCCTGCCGGTGCCGCAGGTCGGGCACTGCCTGACATCGCCGCCATCGGTGCGCGGCGGATAGATGTGCGGGCCCAGCATGTCGTCGAGCGCATCCAGCACCTCGGAGACGCGGAGGTCCTTGATGTCGTTGACCGCGCCGATGAAGCCGGTCCAGAAATCCTTCAGCACCTGCTGCCAGGAAATCTCGTTGTTGGAGATGCGGTCGAGCTGCTCTTCCAGGTTCGCGGTGAAATCGTATTCCACATAGCGGGTGAAGAAGTTTTCCAGGAACGCGACCACGACGCGGCCCTTGTCCTCGCCATGCAGCCGTTTCTTGTCGAGCTTGACGTAGCCGCGGTCTTTCAGCACCTGCAGGATCGAGGCGTAGGTCGAGGGCCGGCCGATGCCGAGTTCTTCCATCCGCTTGACCAGCGAGGCTTCCGAGAAGCGCGGCGGTGGTTCGGTGAAATGCTGGGTGACGGCGAGTTCCTGCCGCTTCAGCGCTTCGCCCGCGCTCATGGCGGGGAGACGGCGGGCGTCCTCGTCGTCGGCGTCGTCGTCGCGGCCTTCCTGGTAGAGCGCGAGGAAGCCGTCGAACTTGACGACCTGGCCGCTGGCGCGCAGGTCCAGCACGCGCGAGCCGGCCTTGGCGGTGATGTCGACGGTGGTGCGTTCCAATTCGGCCGATTCCATCTGGCTCGCGATGGTGCGGATCCAGATCAATTCATAGAGCTTGGCCTGATCGGTATCGAGACGCCGGCGCATTTCGGCCGGGCGGCGCGACATGTCGGTCGGGCGGATCGCTTCGTGCGCTTCCTGGGCGTTCTTGGCCTTGGTCTGGTACTGGCGCGGCGCGTCCGGGACATAGGCGTTGCCGTAATCCTCGCCGATCACCTTGCGCGCCTGCGTGATGGCCGAGCCGTCGATCTGCACGCCGTCGGTTCGCATATAAGTAATGAGACCGGTGGTCTCGCCACCGATATCGATGCCTTCATAGAGCCGCTGCGCGATCCGCATCGTATGCGCGGGCGCGAAGCCGAGCTTGCGGCTGGCTTCCTGCTGCAGCGTCGAGGTGGTGAAGGGCGCCTGCGGATTGCGGCGCGCCGGCTTGGCTTCAACGGTCGAGACCGTGAAGTTGGCGGCCTCGATCGCCTTCTTGAGATCTTCGGCTTCGGCACCGGTGCCGATGTCGAGCCGCTGGATCTTCTTGCCGTCGGCGCCGACCAGCCGCGCCTCGAAGGCGTCGCCGCGCGGCGTCGTCAGCGTAGCCACCAGCGACCAGTATTCGCGGGGGACGAATTTTTCGATTTCGAGCTCGCGGTCGCAGACCAGCCGCAGCGCGACGGACTGCACGCGGCCCGCCGAGCGCGCGCCCGGCAGTTTGCGCCAGAGCACCGGCGACAGCGTGAAGCCGACCAGATAGTCCAGCGCGCGGCGCGCCATATAGGCATCGACCAGCGCGCCATCGATCTGGCGCGGCGCCTTCATCGCATCGGTCACCGCCTGCTTGGTGATGGCGTTGAACACCACGCGCTCGATCTTGTGGTCCTTCAGCGCGCGCTTCTCTTTCAGTACCTCGAGCACGTGCCAGGAGATCGCTTCGCCCTCGCGATCAGGGTCGGTTGCGAGAATCAGGCGGTCGGCGCCCTTCAGGGCCTTGGCGATATCATTGAGCCGGCCGGCCGCCTTGGGGTCGACCTCCCAGATCATCTGAAAATTGGCGTCCGGATCGACCGATCCGTTCTTGGCGGGGAGGTCGCGAACATGGCCGAACGAGGCCAGAACCTCGTAGGAGGCGCCCAAATATTTGTTGATCGTCTTGGCTTTCGCCGGCGACTCCACAATGACGATATTCATGTCATTCCAATAGCTTACGGGAAAAGATAAAGGCCGGTTCCGCGAGACTCGCGGCCGCCGTTTCGACCCGAACATGGGTGGTGAGGCGGCCCCTGTCAAATCGACAGGTCATGAGCAGGGGCCACAAGGTTGCGACTTAGTATCTAAGAAGTTGCGAAATGCGTCCTAGAGTTGCGCCCGCAAAGGGGATATTTCTTGTTCATACTACAGGCGATTGGGTGCAAATTTTTTGAGCAAGGCGGGGGGCGGCCGAAAGCGCCCAGTTTCGGGCAGGAACCGGCGATCGGCAGCGGATGAAACGGGCGAGGAGGGCGGCCCCGACGAGGCCGTGGCCTTCATTGCGGAAACCGTTGCCGAACTGACCAAACTCGCCGGGCGCCACCGGCTTGAGGTGCTCAGCCATCTGCTCGGGATGGCGCAGCTGGAAGCCGAGGAGCGCCTGCGGCTGCGCAGCAAGCGCAAGCTGTCGTGAGCGCCGCGTTCAGGCCGAAATCGACCGTGGTCTTGCTGTGGTATTCGATCCCGAACGCGGTTTGACCGCCGTATCACCCGCGCTCAGCAACCGCCCATCCTGCGAATACAGTTCGAGCCTGCGAACCGGCCGGCCTTTTTCCTTGTCGACCAGGATGGTGGCGATTTCCTCAGGCCGATCGTCGAATTCCTCGCTCCATTGCCGCAACGCGACCAGGATCGGAAATACGCCGCGGCCCTTCGGCGTCAAAATGTATTCCTGATAGGCGCTGCCGTCGGAGGCGGGGGCCATTTTCAGGATGCCCTGATCGACCAGCGCGCGCAGCCGCACGGTGAGGATATTCTTGGCGAGGCCGAGACTTTTCTGGAATTCGCCGAAGCGGCGGCTGCCGAACAGCGCCTCTCGGATGATCAGCATCGACCACCAATCGCCGATCGCATCCAGCGATCGCGCGATCGGGCAGTCGTCGTTTTCAAAACTCGTTCGTTTCACCATCGCGATCTCCAGCTGACATCACGGTCCTTGTGTGGTTGCATTATAAAACTAGATGCCCTAGATAGCAATTTAGTTTAATAATGCAACCACTGGAGACTCCCGTGAGACTGGCGAACAAGACGGCGTTTATTACCGGCGGAAACAGCGGCATTGGCCTTGCGACAGCCAAGCTGTTCGTGGCGGAGGGGGCGCGGGTCGCCATCACCGGGCGCAACAAGGAGACGCTGGAGGCGGCCGCAAGGGAGCTGGGTCCGAACGCGCTTGCGATTCCTGCCGACGCCACCGACATCGCCGCCACCGAAGCCGCGATCAAGCAGGCGGTTGCGAAATTCGGCAAGCTGGACGTCGTGTTCGCCAATGCCGGCATCGCCGGCGGCACGCCGCTCGGCGCCGCCACGCTCGAAACCTTTGAGAACGTGATCCGGACCAACATCACGGCGGTATTCTTCACCGTGCAGGCAGCAGTGCCGCACCTCAACGACGGCGCGTCCATCATCCTCAATGGCTCGGTGATCTCGGTGCTCGGCAATCCCGGCTATTCGGCCTATGCGGCCAGCAAGGCCGGCGTGCGCGCGATGGCGCGGGTGATGGCGTCCGAACTGTCGCCGCGCAACATCCGCGTCAACGTGGTTTCGCCCGGCGCCATCCGCACCCCGATCTGGGGCGCCGCACTGGCGACCCCCGAAGCCGAGAAGATGTTCGAGAAGCGCATCGGCGCCACCACGCCGCTCGGGCGTATGGGCGAACCCGATCATATTGCGAAGACCGTGCTGTTCCTCGCTTCCGACGATGCCGCGCACATCCAGGGCCAGGAACTGTTCGTCGATGGCGGTGCTACGGCCTCGCCAAGCGGGGCGCCGATCTATCGGGGATAGGGCTCGTAATTCCGGCCATGTCGAAGCCGGCCGGCGGTTCCGATGACACCGATCTTGGACGCCGCCGGCTCTCGGCGCCCTGCGGCGGATTGGCGCTGAGCCAGAACGCGCATTGAACCCGGCGTGCAATTGCCTGAGATTCGAGAACAGGAGTTTCGCAAACAACCGGTGAGCCCAGTCGTGTCGAAAACCACTGGCATCTCCTCGACTCCGGCGGAAAATTCGGACACCGCGCAATTTGTTTCGGTCGCGCTGTTTTCGGGTGTCGGTCTCCTGGTGTCTTTGATTGTCGTTATCCTCCGCATCAACGGCGTCTTCTGATTGGAGCGGCTGCCGTAGCACACCTGGTGACGGCAACCGCTCTTGCATCAACTCAGGCGGCGTTCAGATTGCCCGCGGCTTTCAGCGCGCCGGCGACCGCTTTTTCGCGATGCTCGGGACCGACCTGGATTCCATCGGCGGAAATGAATTCCGGATTGGCGATGCCGATAAAGCCGAACACCCAGCGCAAATAGGTTTCCAGATGTTCGCCGACGGCGGCGGGCGTGCCGGGGCCGTAATATCCGCCGCGCGAGATCGCGACGATAACGCGTTTGTTGCCGGCCAGGCCTTCGACACCCTGCGGGCTGTATTTGAAGGTCTTGCCCGCCACCAGGATGCGATCGATCCAGGCCTTGAGCTGGCTCGGAATGGTGAAATTGTACATGGGCGCGCCGAGCACGACGATATCGGCGGCCAAGAACTCTTCCAGCACGGCCTGACCGGCGGCGAGGTCCGGCTGCAACGATGCCTCGGGCGTGGCGCCCTGGCCGGCCGCGAGGTGCGAGCCCGACAAATGCGCCAACGGCGTCAGCGTCAGGTCGCGATAGCCAATTTCAAGGCCGGGGGTAGATTGGTGCAGGCGGTCGACGATGGCGGCGGAAACCTGGCGGCTGACGGAGTGGGGGCCGAGGACGCTGGAGTCGATATGCAGAAGTTTCATGGGGTCACCCTAGGTATTGGTTTGTAACTGGCGCTATATGAGTGACTGTCCTAAAACCCCGCAAGAACGCACATTTTTGAAACCCGAGCACAGATTTGAAACCCGAGCACATCGATGTTCCTGTCCTGCCGCCCCGCGCTCACGAGAGCAGCGACTGCCGCGGCGTGGCCTCGATCCTGGCGCGGGTCGGCGACAAATGGAGCGTGTTCGTCATCATGATGCTCGGCGGCGGGCCGCTGCGCTTCAACGAACTCAAGCGTCTGGTGGGCGGCATCTCGCAGCGCATGCTGACGCTGACGCTGCGCGGCCTGGAGCGGGACGGCCTCGTCACCCGGACCGTATTCCCGACCATTCCGCCGCGGGTCGATTATGAACTGACCGATCTCGGGCGAGGGTTGTCGAAGCCGGTCGAAGCGCTCGGCAAATGGGCGTTCGATCACCGGGTCGAGATCGAAAGGGCCCGCAGCGGTTTCGACGCGCGTAATGATAACGCGCGTAATGATAAGTAGTTAGGTAATGGTAATGCGACACCCCTTTCTTTGCATGGGGTTGTTTTCGCGATTTTTATGCCTCGGCCCTGCCGAACAGGCGCTGCATTTCTAAACCAGCGACACCAGCCCGCCGCCGTGGCGCTCCAGCCGGCCGGCCAGTTCGAGTTCGAGCAGCACCGACCGGACGATGGCGGGCGAGGCGTCCGACATCCGGATCAGGTCGTCGAGGCTGATCGGGCTCGGTCCCAGCAGATCGACGATGCGCTTGCGTTCGCTTGCGCCGGCGTCAAAGTCCAGCGGCTCGCCCTCGGGCTCGCGCAGCCCAAACGCGACCGGTCGCTCCATGATCGGCGCGACCGCGTTGATGACGTCGCTGGCTTCCGTGGTCAGCGTCGCGCCTTGCTTGATCAGGTCGTTGGTGCCTGCGGCGCGCGGATCGAGCGGCGAGCCGGGGACCGCAAAGACCTCGCGGCCCTGTTCGGCGGCCATCCGCGCCGTGATCAGCGATCCCGAACGATGCGCGGCTTCGATCACGACGACACCCAGCGAAGCGCCCGAGATCAGGCGATTGCGCCGCGGAAAATCGCGGGCGCGCGGGACGTGGCCGAGCGGCATTTCGGAAATCGCGCCGCCCTGTTCGAGCAGCGCGGTCAAGAGGTCAACATGCTCGGGCGGATAGATCCGGTCATGGCCGCCGGCCAGCACCGCGACCGTGCCGCTCGCAACCGTGGTCCGATGCGCGGCCTGATCGATGCCGCGCGCCAATCCGGAGATCACGACAAAGCCGGCATCGCCGAGGTCGCGCGCGATCTGGCCTGCGAATTTCAATCCGGCGCCGGACGCATTGCGGGAGCCGACGATCGCGATCATCGGCCGCATCATCACCTCTAGCGCGCCGCGGATGGCGAGCAGCGGCGGCGCATCGTCCAGCGTGGCGAGCCGTGGCGGGTAGCCGGCTTCGCCGGGCGCGACCAGAGCGACGCCGATTCTGCTGCTGGCCGCGAGTTCACCCCGCGCGTCGTCCTCGCTGCAGATCCGCCCCGATCCCGACGCGCCGCCACGCCGCGCCAGGTCGGGCAGCCGCTCCAGCGCGGCGCGGGCGCTACCGAAGTGGCGGAGCAGGGAGGCGAAGGTGCGCGGCCCGACATTGTCGGAGCGAATGAGCCGCAACCGGTCGATCCGCTCGGAATCGGCGAGGTCAGGCGCGCTGGGTGTTCGCTCGTGCATGCGAGGTGCAGCTTTGCCCAACCGGAGATTGCGATCAACACCTGTTCTCACGGCTGCCATGCTTAGCCCTGCGGTTGCCCCGTTCCGGACCGCTCCGTAAAACCCGTTGGTCCGCCGCAGGAGGAATGTCCATGATCGCGCTCGCCGACCTTCAACACCGTATCGCGCAGGGCGATCTTTCCGCGGATGCCGCGATTGCCCGGTCGCTGGAGGCGATCGGCGCGCAGGAGAAGACCATCGGCGCCTTCGTCTGCCATGACGCAAATATCCGGGCGGCCGGCGCAGGTCCGTTGCGCGGCATTGCCGTCGGCATCAAGGACATCATGGACACCGCTGATTTCCCGACCGAGATGGGCTCATCGATCTACAAGGCACATCGATCACGCGGGGATGCGGCGGTGGTGATGGCGCTGAAGGCGGCGGGCGCCAGCATCATCGGCAAGACCACGACGACGGCGTTTGCGTCTACGGATCCGACCGCGACGCTCAATCCGCGCAACCATGCGCATACGCCGGGCGGATCATCGGCGGGCTCGGCGGCGGCGGTGGCGGCCGGCATGATCCCGCTGGCGCTGGGGACGCAGACCGGCGGCTCGGTGATCCGCCCGGCGTCGTTCTGCGGCTGCGCCGCGATCAAGCCGTCCTACCGCTTGCTGCCGACCGTCGGCGTGAAGTGCTATTCGTGGACGCTGGATACGGTCGGACTGTTCGCGGCCGGTGTCCGCGACGTCGCGCACGGGCTGGCGGCGATCACCGGCCGGGATGAATTTCTGCCGCAGGCGTCGGTGCCGACGCCGCGCATCGGCGTCGTGATGCAGGATTTCGCCGGTGCGCCGGAGCCCGAAGGCGCCGAGGCGCTGCAGATCGCCGCCAAGGCAGCGGAGCGGGCCGGTGCGTCGGTGCGCACGCTGGCGCTGCCGGAGATCATTGCCCAGGCGTGGCGCGAACACCCCACGGTGCAGGAATTCGAGGCGCATCAGGCGCTCGCCTGGGAATACCGGGAGCATTACGACGCTGTCGCGCCGAAGCTGCGCGGGCGCCTCGACGAGAGCAAGGGCATGACGCCTGCTGCTTACGACGAGGCGATGCGAGTTACGCGCCAGGCGAGAATCGCGCTGACGAAGATTTTCGATGATTTCGACGTGCTGCTGGCGATTTCAGCCCCCGGTGCGGCGCCTGCGGGATTGGGCTCGACCGGAGACGCCCGTTACAACCGGCTGTGGACACTGATGGGGACGCCTTGCGTCAACATCCCTGCGCACATCGCCGCCGGCGGATTGCCGGTGGGTGTGCAGGTCATCGCGCGCTATGGCGACGATGTGAAGGCACTGGCGGCGGCGCGGTTCGTCGAGGAGGCGCTGGCGCGGTGATGCGCCGTCATTCCGGGATGGTCCGTAGGACCAGACCTCAGGTGCGCAATTGCGCACCGGGGAATCTCGAGATTCCGGGTTCTCGCTTCGCGAGCCCCGGAATGACGACAAAGATGTCGTCATTTCGCGCCGATCTTGCTTTCGGTCCCGGCCTGCAACCGCCCGATGTTTTCGCGGTGCGCGTAGAACAGCAACAGCGTCATCACCACAAACAGCGAAGCCAGCGCCGGCTGGCCGAACCACCACAGGAACAGCGGCGTCACGAAGGCTGCGATCAGTGCCGAGAGCGACGAGAAGCGCGTGATGGCGGCGGTCGCGAGCCAAGTCACGCAGAATACGATGGCCGCAGGCCACAACAGGCCGATCAGCACGCCGATATAGACCGCGACGCCTTTGCCGCCCTTGAACTTCAGCCAGACCGGGTAGAGATGGCCAAGAAAGGCGCCAAACGCGGCCAGCATCGCGGCATTGGGGCCGCCGTAATAGCCGCAAAGGACAACCGCGACAGTGCCCTTGAGTGCGTCACCGATCAGCGTTGCGGCAGCAATGCCCTTGCGGCCGGTGCGGAGCACATTGGTGGCGCCGATACTGCCGGAGCCGATCGAGCGCAGATCCTGCGTGCCGGCGAGCTTGGTCAGCACCAGCCCGAACGGAATCGAGCCGAACAGATAGCCGACGAAAAACGCAACGACGAGGAATAGTTCAAACGTCATCGCCATTGCTCCTGCCGCGGAGTATTTCGCGAGCGTTTCTTTTTTGACGCATTCTCTTGACGCGAACCGGTACCCACTTCGCTTGAAAACGCTCTGCTAGACATGCTCATAGACCGTCCGTCCGCCCACGATAGTACGGACGACGCGGCCGGAGAAGCGGGCTTCGTCGAACGGCGTATTCTTGCATTGCGATTTGAGATCGTCGCGGTCGAGCACCCAGGGCGTATCGGCGTCGATCACGACGACATCGGCAGGGGAACCCGCACGCAGCGAGCCGCCGGGCAGGCCGAGCAGTTCCGCCGGCCGCGTCGACATCGCGCGGATCAGGGTCTTGAAGTCCATCTCGCCATTGTGAATCAGCCGCAGGCCGGCCGGCAGCATGGTCTGCAATCCGACCGCGCCGTGAGCCGCCTCCGCGAACGGCAGCCGTTTCACCTCGACGTCCTGCGGGTTGTGATCGGACATCACGACGTCGATCAGGCCCGAGGCCACGGCCGCGACCAGCGCCAGACGATCGTCCTCGGTGCGCAGCGGCGGCGACAGCTTTAGGAACGTCCGGTACGGGCCGATGTCGTTTTCGTTCAGCGTGACATGGTTGATCGAGACCGACGCGGAGACCGCGAGCCCTGCGTCGCGCGCACGCTTGAGGATTTCGAGCGACTCGATGCAGCTCAGTGACGCTGCGTGATAGCGGCCGCCGGTCAACGCCACCAGCCGCATGTCGCGCTCCAGCATGACCGCTTCGGCGGCGTTGGGAATGCCGACCAGCCCGAGCCGTGCGGCGAACTCGCCTTCGTTCATCACGCCTTCGCCGACCAGATCAGGGTCTTCGGTGTGATGCACGATCAGCGCGTCGAAATCGCGTGCGTAGGTCAGCGCGCGCCGCATCACCTGCGCGTTGGTGACGCTGCGGGCGCCATCGGTGAAGGCGACGGCGCCGGCGGCCTTCAACAGGCCGATCTCGGTCATCTCCTCGCCATTCATGCCCTTGGTCAGCGCCGCCATCGGGTGGATGTTGACGATCGCGGTGTCGCGCGCCCGGCGCAGGATGAAATCGACGGTGGCCGAATTGTCGATCACCGGCGAGGTGTCCGGCTGGCAAATGATGGTGGTGATGCCGCCGGCGGCCGCGGCCTGGCTGGCGGAAGCAAAAGTTTCGCGGTGGCTGGCGCCGGGCTCGCCGACAAAGGCGCGCATGTCGATCAGCCCCGGCGCCACGATCTTGCCGGCGCAATTGATGATGTCGGTGCCTTCGGGGACGCCGGCCGCACCGATGCCGCGCTTTGAATCGCGGATCATGCCGTCGGCGATCAGGACGTCACCGGGGCCGTCGAAGTCGCGCGAGGGATCGACGACACGGGCGTTGGCGAGCAGGATGGGGCGGCGATCGGTCAGCATGTCAGGCGTTCGGCAGGTTGCGGGCGAGTGCTTCGAGCACCGCCATCCGCACCGCCACTCCCATTTCGACCTGTTCGCGGATCAGCGATTGCGCGCCATCCGCCACGAATGAATCAATCTCGACGCCGCGGTTCATCGGACCGGGATGCATCACCAGCGCATCGGGTTTGGCATAGGCGAGCTTCTTCTGGTCGAGACCGAAATAATGGAAATATTCGCCTGACGACGGCACGAACGAGCCGTTCATGCGCTCGCGCTGCAACCGCAGCATCATGACGATATCAGCGCCGTTGAGGCCCTCGCGCATGTCGCGAGCCACCTCGACGCCCATCCGCTCGATGCCGCGCGGCAACAGCGTGGAGGGCGCCACCACGCGGACGCGGGCGCCCATGGTGTTGAGCAGCAGGATATTGGAGCGAGCGACGCGGGAATGCATCACGTCGCCGCAGATGGCGATCACGAGGCCTTCCAGCCGGCCTTTGTTGCGGCGGATGGTCAGCGCGTCCAGCAGCGCCTGGGTCGGATGCTCGTGGCTGCCGTCGCCGGCGTTGATCACGGAACCGTCAACCTTGCGCGCCAGCAGTTCCACCGCACCCGAGGCGTGGTGGCGCACCACCAGGATGTCCGGATGCATGGCATTGAGCGTGACCGCGGTGTCCATCAGCGTCTCGCCCTTGCGGATCGACGACGAGGACACCGACATGTTCATGACGTCGGCGCCCAGCCGCTTGCCCGCGAGTTCGAACGAGGATTGGGTCCGGGTCGAGGCCTCGAAGAACAAATTGATCTGGGTGCGACCGCGCAAACTGGTGCGCTTTTTGTCGACCTGGCGGTTGAGCTCGACATATTCCTCGGAAAGGTCGAGCAGGCCGGTAATATCGGCGGCGGAAAGCCCCTCGATTCCCAGCAGATGCCGGTGACCGAGGACGAAGGTCGATTTCGATGCAGGGGTCATTAAAACGAGAGCTATAGGCAGACTCCCGATGCGGGGCAAGGGCGAATAGGGGGCTTGTGAGTTATCCCCCGGTCTGTCGCCGCGCAGGGTAAAGAGGGTGCCGCAATGTGGCCGCGTTCAGCGCGCGGGGAAGGCGTTCAATGCAGAAATGGTACGTTATTTTAGCGATCGGATTAACCGGATTTGGCCTGTCCAGCCCGCAGACGGCGAACGCGCAAGGCCTGCCGGGCGGGTTTGTGTATTTGCGCGATATCGATCCCGGCATCATCCAGGACATGCGCTACGCCACTTCGAACAACTTTGTCGGCAAGCCGCTGCGGGGGTATGACGCCGGAGAATGCGTCGTGAAGCGCGAGGTCGCCCTGGCGCTGAAGAACATCCAGCAGGAACTCGCCAAGCAGAAGCTTTCTCTGAAGATGTTCGACTGCTATCGGCCCGAGCGCGCGGTGGCCGACATGGTGGCGTGGTCGAAGAACGGCAAGGAGACGCCGGCCGAGCGCCGCTTCAACCCGACCTTTCGCAAGGCCGATCTGTTCCGGCTAGGCTATATCGCGACCCGTTCCGGCCATTCGACCGGCGCCGCGCTCGATCTTACCCTGGTCGATCTGACCGCCGACAATTCCGCGAAATTCGATCCCACCAAAGCCTACGCTGACTGCACCGCGCCCGCCGAGGCGCGGGCGCCGGAGGGCAGCGTCGATATGGGTACCGGCTATGATTGCTCCGACCTCAAGTCGCATACCGCCAGTCCCTCGATCACGCCGGCACAGCGGAAATGGCGCAATGTGCTGGTCGCCGCGATGGCGAAGCAAGGTTTTGTGAACTATTCGAAGGAGTGGTGGCACTTTTCGCTGCCGGGGGTCGGCCGGCAGGCCTATGATTTCCCGATCACGCGACGGAATTGATTCCCGGAGCAAGACCAGCCATGAGCCAGGCATCGTTCGCGACCCACGAGGTCTTCAACCAGTCGCCGCCGTTCGAGGATGTAAATCTGTTCGCGGCCGACCGGCCGCTTGCCGAGGCGGTAGCCGCCAATGGCGGCGCGCCGGCGCAGCAAGAACTTTCCGAATTCGGCAGGCATTGGGGCTCGGCGGCGATGGCGGCGCGGGGCCGCGTCGCCAATGAGAACACGCCGAAACTGCGGACGTTCGATTCCCGCGGCAACCGCCGCGATGAAGTCGAGTTCCATCCGGCCTATCACGAGCTGATGGCGCACTCGGCGCATGCCGGCGTGCATAATTCGACCTGGAACGCCGAGGGCAAGCCGGCTGGCGGCGCCTCGGAAGTGGTGCGGGCAGCCAAATTCTACATCGCCGCGCAGGTCGAGACCGGACATCTGTGCCCGATCACCATGACGCGCGCCGCGGTCGCGGCGCTCGCGGAAGCGCCGGATCTGCTGGCGAAGGTGATGCCGGTGCTGGCGAGCCGTTCCTATGATCCGAGCTTTGCGCCGTGGTGGACCAAGCGCGCCATGACGGTCGGCATGGGAATGACCGAGAAGCAGGGCGGCACGGATGTGCGCTCCAACATGACGCGCGCCGAGCACGACGGCGATGCCTACCGCATCACCGGCCATAAATGGTTCATGTCGGCGCCGATGTGCGACGCGTTTCTGGTGCTGGCGCAGGCCGATAACGGCCTGAGCTGTTTCTTCATGCCACGCTTCGCGCCCGATGGTTCCGTCAACGCGATCCGGTTCCAGCGGTTGAAGGACAAACTCGGCAATCGCTCCAACGCGTCCTCCGAAGTCGAATTCACAGGCGCCTATGCGCTGCGTATCGGCGACGAGGGCAAGGGCATCCGCACCATCATTCAGATGGTGCAGCTGACGCGGCAGGATTGCGCGATTGCGTCCGCCGGCCTGATGCGCTCGGGCCTGGCGCATGCGCTGCACCACGCAAGGCACCGCAGCGTGTTCCAGAAACACCTCGCCGACCAGCCGCTGATGCAGACGGTGCTCTCGGACATGGCACTGCACGTCGAAGCTTCGATCGCGCTTGTCATGCGGCTGTGCCGGGCGTTCGACCGGGCGCCGTTGGACGCCAAGGAGGCCGCTTATATGCGGCTGCTGACGCCGGCGATCAAATACTGGGTCTGCAAGAGCGCGCCGGGCTTTCTCTACGAGGCGATGGAGTGCCTCGGCGGCAACGGCTATGTCGAGGAGGGCATTCTGGCGCGGCATTACCGGGAGTCGCCGGTCAATGCGATCTGGGAAGGCTCAGGCAATGTGATGTGCCTCGACGTGCTCCGGGCGCTGTCGCGCGAGGCCGATGCGGCAGCGGCGGTCTTGCACGAACTGACAGGCGAAACGCTGGGCCTGCCGGGGGCCGGCGAGGCGGTCGGCTTCATCGGCAAGGCGTTCCGCCGGCCCGACAGCGAGCGGCTGGCGCGGCTGGCGGTCGAAAAGCTGGCGCTGCTCGCTGCCGCCGCGGCGCTCAACGCGGTGTCGCCACGGCATGCGGAATTGTTTGCCGCCACGCGCCTCGCCGGGAATCACGCCAGCATGTACGGCGCGGTCGATCTTGCCCAAGCCGACGTCACCGGATTGCTGCAACGGGCGCTGCCCTGAAAGTCAGTTGATGGATTCTCTCAGTCTCGCACAGCCGCCCGCTCTCGTCGCGTCCCTCGAGCGTCCGCCCCGGATCTGGAAGTTCTGGGGCACCGCGCTCTGGGGGCTGTTCATTTTTGGCGGGATGTTTGTCGGCCAGGCTGTGGTCATCGCTTACTTCGTGTTGCGGCAGGGTTCTTGGGATTACGCCGCGATGCTCAGTGTCGTCGGCACCGGGCTGACGATCTCGCTATCCGTGATCATGGGAGTGCCCGCGGTGCTGCTCGCGGCCTGGGTCGCGACGCGCGCCTCGCGCACGCCATTTGTTGACTATCTCGCGCTGCGCGGGACCTCGTGGCAGAATTTCCTGATCGGTGCGGTCTCGCTGGCCGTGCTGGTCGGCGGCTGGGACTTGCTGTCACGCGCGCTCGGGCGCGAAATAACGCCGGGCTTCATGGGTGAGGTGCTGAAATCGGCGCAGGCCGATGGCGCGTTGTGGCTGCTGGTGATCGCATTCTGCGTCGCTGCGCCGATCTCGGAGGAGATTATGGCGCGCGGCTTTCTCTATCGCGGCTGGTCGGAGTCGTGGCTCAGGGTGCCCGGGGCCATCTTCCTGTCGTCGCTGGTTTGGACCTCGATGCACCTGCAGTACGGCTGGTTCTTCTTCGGTGAGGTGTTCACCATTGGCCTACTGCTCGGCTATCTGCGCTATCGCAGCAACTCAACCTGGCTGACGATCGCGCTGCACGGTCTCAACAACACGGCGGCGACGATTCAAACCTTCTGGCTCGCCGGGCAATAGCTCCCGACTCGAACCTGACGCCGCGCCGGTGCGACCAAGGCGTGGAGGTTCCCATGTCATCGCTCGAGATTTCCGCGCCCCCCGCTTTGCCTGTTTCGCCACGTCAGCCCCGTACCTGGTATTTCCTGGGCACGATGGTGATCGGGTTGGTTGCCTATGCCGCGTTCAATCTCGGCCACTTGGCGGCGATGGTCGTGGCGTTCATCTGGCACGGCGATCTGGACATGACCGAGGCGCAAATCGTCGAATTGGCGTCTCAGGGCGGCAACATCGCCGCGGGGACGATTGCTGCATGTCTCTTCGTTCTGGCCGTGCTCTGGGCGGCGATCCGGATCGCGAGGCAGCGCTTCACTGAATATCTGGCGCTGAACTGGCCGAGCCGCGACGAACTCCTTTGCAGCCTCGCGATAACTTTGGCATTCCTGCTCGCATGGCTTCTGCTTTCGTCTCTCACGGGACATTCGACGCCTGCATTCGTGATCGACAGCTACCGCTCTGCGCAAGACGCCGGGCTGTTGTGGCTGTTGTTGATCGGCTTCTGTGTCGCGGCGCCGGTCACGGAGGAATTGGTGGTGCGTGGCCTGCTGTATCGCGGCTGGTCGCAGTCCTTTCTCGGTCCGATCGGCACGATCGTGCTGTCATCGGCGCTGTGGGCGCTGATGCACCAGCAGTATAGCTGGTACTATGTTAGCCAGATCTTTCTCGTCGGCCTGATCTTCGGGCATCTGCGGCGCCGAAGCGGTTCGACCTGGCTTACCGTGATCAGCCACGGCTTTTTCAACCTCGCAGTCCTGGCTTACGTCGCCCTGAAACTTGCGTACTTTTGATCTACCCGACCAATGCGATCGCGATTGGCATCGTGATCGCCGCCAGAATCGTCTGCAGCGTGATGATCTGCGCCAGCAACGGCGCGTCGCCACCCATCTGCCGGGCCAGCACATAGGCGCTCGACGACGCCGGTACCGCCGCGCATGCGGTCACGATCGCCAGATTCGAGCCTGACAACCCGAACCACAGCGCCAGCGCAACCGCGATTACCGGCATCAGCACCAGCTTGAGGAACACCGCGACCGACGCCGCAAGGCTCGGGCGGAACAGGCCTTCGAGGTGCAGGCCGGCGCCGGTCACCAGCAGGCCGATCGCCAGCGAGGAACGGCCGAGCGCGTCGGCAACCTCATGCCAGAGTCTTGGGAGCGGGACGTGGGTGACGTTGAGTACGAGTCCGATCACGCAGGCCCAGATCAGCGGATTGCGCACCACGGTCATCGCGATGGATCCGACCGGCCGCTTTTCGGACGAGGCATAATGCGCAAGCACGGAAACGCTGAACACATTGACCAGCGGGATGATGGCGACCATCGCCACCGAGGCGAGCGCCAGCCCGGCATCGCCGAACAGATTGCCGGAGACGGCCAGCGCCACATAGGTCTGCCAGCGGATCGCGCCCTGGAAGATCGAGGTGAAGGCCGGGCCGTCGACTGCGCCGCGGGCGAGCAGGGGCCGCAGCGCGAGGCACAGCAGCGACATCAGCAACGCCGACAGCAGCAGCGCGCCGCCGACCCCGGCGATGGGGACCCTGGAAAGATCGGCCTTCACCAGCGTCTGGACCAGGAGCACCGGGAACAGCACGTAATAGGTCAGGCGCTCCAACCCGTGCCAGTGCGTCTCCAGCGGCATCAAGCTCCGCTTCAGGATGAAGCCGAGCACGATCAGCAAAAACACCGGCAGCAGCGCCGCGACCACCACCGCCATGTTCAGCGCTCGCCGCGCAGCGTGGCGAGCCGGTCGAGCGCGCCCTGCAGGATGAAGATCGCGGCATGCTCGTCGATCACCTCGGCGCGGCGGGCGCGGCTGACGTCCATCCCGATCAGTTCGCGCTCGACGGCGGCCGTTGAGAGCCGCTCATCCCACAGCGCGATGGTGAGGTCGGTGAGTTTGGAGAAATTGCGCGCAAAGGCGCGAGTGGATTGCGCGCGCGGGCCCTCGCTGCCGTCCATGTTGATGGGCAGGCCGAGGATGAAGCCGACCGCGTTGCGCTCGCCGGCGATGGAAAGCAGCCGCGCCGCGTCGGCCTTGAAAGCCTTGCGGTGCAGGGTCTCGACGCCGGTCGCCAGCCTGCGATCGGCATTGGATACTGCGACACCGATGGTCTTGGTGCCGAGATCGAGGCCGACCAGCGCGCCGCGCTCGGGCCAGTGCGTGACCGCTTCGATCAAAGGGAGAATTGGGGCAGGCATGGACCCGCATACCACGCGGCCAGTTGGTCATGCAAAGCCGGATGCGGCGTGGCGTCCATGCGAGAACGCCACGCCGTTTGTGCGATGCGGCCCTACCGGATTGCGACCGGGTTGATCATGCTCTGCACGCCGCCCTTGAAGCGCGGCTGGCCAAGCACGAACAGGAACTCATAGGCCTTGTCCTTGGCGAGCTCGGCGGTGTTGATCACTTCGAGAATGTAGGTGCCGTTCATCGGCAACAGGATCTGGTGCACCTCGAAGATGTTCTTGGTTTCGAACGGGACCGCTTCGAGACCCCAGGTATCGGCGCCGACTGCAACCACGCCTTTGCCGGTGAGGTATTTGGCACCTTCGACGCCGAGGCCGGGTTCGCCGGCGCCAAAGCGCTTGTCGTCCTTGCCAATCAGGCTGGACCAACCGGTGTGGAAGAGCACAACGTCACCCTGACGGATCTCGACGCCTTGCTTCTTGGCGACTTCCTCGATTTCCTTGACGTTGAAGGCGGTGCCTTCCTTGACCACGTCGGTGCCGTAGTGGGCCGCCATGTCGAGCAGCACGCCACGGGTCACCATCGGTGGGATTTTTTCGACACCGAGTTTCTTCAGGCCGGTGGGATCGGCGAAGTCGAGTAGCTTGTTGCCATTGTAATAGACATGTTCGACGCCGATATGGCCGAGGCCGTCGAGCTGACTGCCGACGCCGACCCAGCCTTCGATGATGTCGTCATTATAGGTGGTCTTGCTGGGTCCAAGGCCGGGAATGCCGGCTTGGCCGGGCTGGACGACGGTGATCTTGAAGGCGCGCGGCGGATAGGCCGGCATCTTGGAATCGACGGGAAAGCCCAGCGCGTAGGTCTTGCCAGTCTTGACGAGGCCGGCCGCTTTCACGACCAGCTCCGGGGTCATATAGTTGGCGGCGCCGATCTCGTCGTTCGGTCCCCATTTCGATTTCGTCCAGTCTTGAGCGCTTGCCGTTCCAACCGTTCCCAACAGGGCAGCCGAACAGCACAACACGAACGCGTTGCGCATCGCAGATCCTCCCAGATTTGACGTTATGGTTCTTGGTGGTTCTTGGTGGTTCTTGGTCGCTAGCGCCTCATACTAACGTAGTAGTGTGCGACGATCCAAAATATTTTGATGCGGCTGTCCGCGATCGAAGGTGCGCAGCACGGGCTGCGCAAATTTTCTTTTACAGAAATGAAATGTGGCAACGAAATTTCGCAGGGCGGAATGGACGCGCGATGAGGTACCGCGATGGATGCATTGCAATTGTTCGGGTTGTTCGCGGTGACCGCGATGCTCGTTTGTTACGCGCTGGAAGACCGCAGCCACTGGTTCATCATCGGCTTCGCCGGTGCGTGCGCGCTCGGTTCGGCCTACGGCTTTTTGCAAGGCGCCTGGCCGTTCGGCCTGGTCGAGGCGGTCTGGACCGCTGTCGCGCTGCGGCGCTGGACTCTCAGGCGGCAATGACCTCGCCGTTGTTGCTCAGGCAGGCGGTAAAGCCTTGCAGCGCGCTATATTGGTGCGCGCTGCGGCGCTGGATGAAGAGGGTATCGACCCCCGACTGAGCGGCCTTCAGCTTGTGGATGTTGACGGTCTCGTTGCGCCCGACCACAGCGCGCGGCAGTAGCGTCACGCCCATGTCGGCGGCGACGCAGCCGATCATGCCATCGAGCGTGCCCAGTTCGAACCGCGCCGCGGATGGCCAGCCGAACTCGGAAAACACCTGTTCGAGCCGCTGCCGATAGCTGCAGCCGGTACGGAACACCAGCGCGGTAGGCCCCGATTCCGGCGTGCCCGCGCGCAACGCTGCAAGGCTGGTCCAGCGTCGCGCCGTCACCAGTACGAGTTCTTCGGTGAAAGCGGTCACAGCGCTGAGCTCTGCGTGATCGATCGGACCGGCGACGAAAGCGCCATCGAGCGACCCGTCGAGCACGGCAGCCACCAGGTCAGCGGTCGGAGCGGTGCGCAGGCTCAGCCGCACCGCCGGATAGCGGTGGTGAAATTCGGCAAGCAATGGCGGCAGGCGCACCGCGGCCGTCGTTTCCATCGAGCCGATCGACAGCGGTCCCTTGGGCTCGCCATCGTCGCGTGCGGCCAGCAGCGCTTCGCGCGACAGGGCGGCCATCCGCTGCGCATAAGGCAGCAAACGGCGGCCGGCGCCGGTCAGCGTCATGCCGCGGCTATGCCGCTCGAACAGCGCGGTGCCGATCTCGGCCTCCAGCGCTTTCACCCGCTGGGTCACGTTGGACTGCACGGTGTTGAGTTCGTCGGCGGCGCGGGTGATGCCACCGAGGCGCGCCACCGTCGAGAAGGTCACGAGATCGCTCAATTCCATGGACGGCTACCGTTTCATTTTAGAGATAGCAGAATTCTCAATAAATCATTTATCGAGAATGCTATCCAGGTCTACACTGACTGTCCAGATCAGGAGCCGATATTATGTCGATCGAAACGTCATTGACCGCGCTTCTAGGCATTCACCATCCGATCCTGTCGGCGCCGATGGATGTGATTGCAGGCGCACGGCTGACGGAGGCGGTCAGTGCCGCCGGAGGCTTCGGCATTCTGGGCGGCGGTTATGGAAACAAGGTCTGGCTGGAGCAGGAGACGGCCAAGCTCAAACGCATATCCGCTCCCTACGGCATCGGTTTCATCACCTGGAGCTTGGCAAAGCAGCCTGAGCTGCTCGACGTCGCGCTCGCGCCGCGGCCGCGCGCGATCATGCTCTCGTTTGGCGATCCAAGGCCGTTTGCGACCAAAATCAAATCCAGCGGCGCGTTGCTGATCTGCCAAGTGCAGGACGACGGCATGGCGCAGATGGCACTCGATGCTGGCGCCGACATAATAGTTGCGCAGGGCAGCGAGGCCGGCGGCCACGGCGCTTCCCGCACCACGATCGACATCGTGCCGGCGATTGTCGATCTGGTGGCCGGCCGGGTACCGGTCGCAGCCGCTGGCGGAATCGGTGACGGCCGCGGGCTAGCGGCAATGATGATGCTCGGCGCTTCCGGCGTGTTGCTTGGCACGCGCTTCTACGCCAGCCAGGAATGCGATGGTGCGGATGAAGCCAAGAAGCGAATCTGCGCCGCGAGCAGCGGCAACAGCGTCAGGAGCATCATTTTCGATATTTCCCGCAACAACGTCTGGCCGGCGCCGTTCAACGGCCGCTGCCTGATCAATGATCACGCGCGGCGCTGGCTGGGACGCGAGGTGGAACTGATGCAAAACGTCACGGCGGTCGCGGCCGAATATGCCGCAGCGCAGGCCGCCAGAAACTTCGATATCGCCGCCATCATCGCCGGTGAGGCGGTCGGACTGATCCATGATGTTCCGCCGGCGGCCGAGATTGTTGACAGGATCGTCACCGAGGCCGAGCAGATATTGGCGGGTCGGCGCAACTCTTCCACCGCCTAAGGTGCCTGACGCGCGTACCGGCTACATCATCTAACCCTTAAAACGAGATAAAAATGCTGCACCCCGACCGCATGCCGCCCCTTGCACTTGAGCAGATGGATGAAGCCCAGCGGGCCGCCGCGCAGGCACTGATCGCCGGACCGCGGAAGGCGGTCAAGGGTCCTTTTATCGCCTTGCTGCGAAGCCCACTTCTGATGGATCGCCTGCAGCGGGTAGGCGAGTACATTCGCTTCGACAGCAGCCTTCCACCCCGGCTTTCAGAATTCGCCATGCTGGTAGTCTCGCGGGCGTGCACCCAGCAGTTCGAGTGGTTCGTGCACGTGCCGCTAGCGCGGAAGGCCGGCACCAGTGCGGAAACCATCGAGGCCGTACGCTGCGGGCGTAGGCCCACCGACATGCATGCGGACGAAGCGCTGGTTTACGATTTCACGCACGAACTGCTCGCGCACAGCGGCGTCTGCGATGCGACCTATGCGATTGCCGTGGGACGGCTGGGCGAGCGCGGGGTCATAGACCTGACCGGACTGATCGGCTATTTCCTCACCGTATCGTTGGTACTCAACGTCGCGCATACGCCGCCGGAAAGAACCGATGATGTGGTCGCACTGCCGACGCTGCCCTTGTAAGCGCGAGAGCCAGATCAGCCCCTCGTTTCGTTGATTCCAACATGCCACCAGCTGACACGGGCGCTGGCGGGTGCCGCGCTGGCTCGGCTGAGTTTGCTGGCTTAGCGTCCGGAGGCAATCAGCGCTAATGCGCCGGCTCGTCGCGTTTGACGTCCAGATGCTCAACGGCCAGCGACCGATAATGGGCGGCCATCTCCTTGTAGTGACGTCGCGAGATCGGATCGGTGGCGTTTTCGGCGCGCCGCTCGAACATCTCGGCTTTTTCCTGCAGCTGTTTTGCTTTGGACATGGTGTTTCTTCATGTTCGTCAGGTCAGGCACGCCAGATATAAGATCGCGACGCCAAGCACGCCACCTATCGACCAGAGAGCAGGGTCCCAACTTTCCGTTACTGCGCTGTCGTGTTCCGTCGTCCACATGGCACGGTCTCCAAGTTGATGGCCGAGTACACGCCGCGACTGTTTCAAAACGACTGCGTCAGCTCCCAAATTGGTTTCGTCGGCGGCTTTTCCCCTCGAAATCCCGGACTCCCGAGCGCGGGCCCCGGTGCATTCGGTTTGACCCGGCATTTCCGCCCGATTTGGCGGTATTTGAGCCCCGAAATGCCGGCGTGGCGGTTCCCCATGGTTGCGGCGGAAAACCGGGCTCTGCTATACGGCGGGTGCGATCCCCCGTTCGAGGCTTATATTAATGTCCGTTGATGCCGCTACCGTTCGCCGCATCGCGCATCTTGCGCGAATTGCGGTCGCCGAGGCCGAGGTTCCCCATCTGCAGGGCGAGTTGAATGCCATGCTGGCGTTTGTGGAGCAGCTTTCGGAGGTGAACGTCGACGGCGTCGAGCCGATGACCTCGGTGATCCCGATGGAAATGAAGAAGCGGCCGGACGCGATCAATGACGGCGAGATCACCGACGACGTGGTCAGAAACGCGCCCGACACGGTGAACCATTTCTTTCTGGTGCCCAAGGTCGTGGAATAACTTTTTTCTTTCGAGATCGGAAGTCCGATGTGCATGCTCTGCGACGATGAAAAGGCCTACCAGGCCTACATGAACTATCTCGACGCGATGGAGCGGCAGGGCAAGGTCGCCGATCCCGACAAGGCGATGGATGCCGTGCTCGATGCGCTCGAGGCGTCCGAACTGACGCGGCCCAAGCAAGACGACCCTGCCAACGACAAGACCCTGTCTCCGTTCTTCTGCAGCCCGATCAATAAATGACCGATTTGATTTCGATGACGATCGCCGAGGCCAGGAATGGCCTCGCGAACAAGACTTTTACCTCGCTTGAACTGACCGACGCGCATCTTGCCGCGATCGAGGCGGCACGCGCGCTCAATGCCTTCGTGCTGGAAACGCCCGATCAGGCCCGCGCCATGGCGCGCGCGATCGACGCCAGGATCGCCCGGGGCGAGGGCGGTCCGCTGGCCGGCATCCCGCTCGGGATCAAGGACCTGTTTGCGACCAGGGACGTGCGCACCACCGCGTGCTCGAAGATCCTCGGCAATTTCGTGCCGCCCTATGAGTCCACCGTCACTTCGCAGCTCTGGCGCGACGGCGCGGTGATGCTCGGCAAGCTCAACAATGACGAGTTCGCGATGGGCTCGTCGAACGAGACTTCGTGCTTCGGCCCCGTGGTCAATCCGTGGCGCCGCGCCGGCTCCAACACCACGCTGGTGCCGGGCGGCTCTTCCGGCGGATCGGCCTCCGCCGTGGCGGCGCTGCTTTGCATGGGCGCGACCGCGACCGACACCGGCGGTTCGATCCGCCAGCCGGCGGCGTTGACCGCGACCGTCGGGGTCAAGCCGACCTATGGCCGTTGCTCGCGCTGGGGCATCGTCGCGTTTGCGTCCTCGCTCGATCAGGCCGGGCCGATTGCGCGCACCACGCGCGACGCCGCGATCCTGATGCGCTCGATGGCCGGTCACGATCCCAAGGACACCACGTCGGTCGATCGCGCGGTGCCGGACTACGAGGCCGCGATCGGCAAATCCGTCAAGGGCATGAAGATCGGCATCCCCAAAGAGTACCGCCTCGACGGCATGCCGGCAGAAATCGAAAAGCTCTGGAGTGAGGGCGCAGCCTGGCTCAAGGCCGCCGGCGCCGAACTGGTCGAGGTGTCGCTGCCCCACACCAAATACGCGCTGCCGGCCTATTACATCGTGGCGCCGGCCGAAGCGTCGTCGAACCTGGCGCGCTATGACGGCGTGCGCTACGGCCTGCGCGTGCCCGGCCGCTCCATCGGCGAAATGTACGAGAACACCCGCGCCGAAGGTTTTGGCGACGAGGTGCGCCGCCGCGTCATGATCGGCACCTACGTGCTGTCCGCCGGCTATTACGACGCCTATTACCTGCGGGCGCAAAAAGTCCGCACCCTGATCAAGCGGGACTTTGAGGATTGTTTTGCGAAAGGCATCCACGCGATCCTGACGCCGGCGACGCCATCGGCGGCGTTCGGCGTCGGAGAGAAGGGCGCCGATCCTGTCGAGATGTATCTCAACGACATCTTCACGGTGACCGTGAACATGGCGGGATTGCCGGGCATCGCCGTTCCCGGCGGCAAGGACGCGCAGGGGCTGCCGCTCGGCCTGCAATTGATCGGGCGCCCGTTCGACGAGGAGACGCTGTTCGCGCTCGGCGAAGTGATTGAGCAGGCGGCCGGACGTTTCACGCCGCCGAGGTGGTGGTAGCGATGAGCGACTTCCGCGCCAGTTTATCGGACGCTGCTCCGGCACCTGGCCTGGAGCCGCCGCTGGCCGCACTGTGGTGGGCCGCCAAGGGCCAATGGGACGAGGCGCACAAGATCGTCCAGGACGAAGACACGGCCAGCGCAGCCTGGGTGCATGCCTACCTGCATCGCGTCGAAGGCGATCTCGGCAATGCCGGCTACTGGTACCGGCAGGCGGGCCAGCCGGTGGCAAACGATTCTCTGGAAGCCGAATGGGAGCGGATCGTGTCCGCGCTGCTCGGGAGTGGAAAAGCATGAACGCGACCGTCAAGCCGGCAAAGCTGATCAAGGGCGCCACCGGCGATTGGGAAATGGTGATCGGGCTGGAAGTCCACGCCCAGGTCACCTCCCAATCAAAGCTGTTCTCGGGGGCCTCGACCGAATTCGGCGGCGAGCCGAATACCCATGTCTCGCTGGTCGACGCGGCGATGCCGGGCATGCTGCCCGTGATTAACGAGGAATGCGTGCGGCAGGCGGTACGGACCGGGCTTGGGCTGAACGCCCAGATCAATTTGCGCTCGGTGTTCGACCGCAAGAACTATTTCTATCCGGACTCGCCGCAGGGTTACCAGATCAGCCAGTACAAGTCGCCGATCGTGGGCGAGGGCGTGGTCGAGGTCGAACTCGACGGCGGCCACAGCGTCGCAATCGGGATCGAGCGGCTGCATCTGGAGCAGGACGCCGGAAAATTGCTGCACGACCAGAGCCCGACCATGTCCTATGTCGACCTCAACCGGTGCGGTGTGGCGCTGATGGAGATCGTGTCAAAACCCGACATCCGCGATGCCGAGCAGGCCAAGGCCTATGTGACCAAACTGCGCTCGATCCTGCGCTATCTCGGCACCTGCGACGGCGACATGGAGAAGGGGTCACTGCGCGCCGACGTCAACGTCTCCGTGCGCAAGCCCGGCGGGCCGCTCGGTACCCGCTGCGAGATCAAGAACATGAACTCGATCAATTTCATCGGCCAGGCGATCGAGTACGAGGCGCGGCGCCAGGTCGAAATCATCGAGGACGGCGGCGCGATCGACCAGGAAACCCGGCTTTACGATCCCGGCAAGGGCGAGACGCGTTCGATGCGCTCCAAGGAAGAGGCGCACGACTACCGTTACTTCCCCGATCCCGATTTGCTGCCGCTCGAGTTCAGCGAAGCCTATGTCGCCGGCCTGAAGGCGGAGCTGCCGGAATTGCCGGACCCGAAGAAGGCCCGCTTCATCGATAGCTTTGGACTGTCGCCCTACGACGCCAGCGTCCTGGTGGCCGAGCGTGAGAGCGCGGACTTCTACGAAACCGTGCTGGCAGGGCTCACCGACAAGGTGCGCGACGGCAAGCTCGCCGCCAACTGGGTGATCAACGAGCTGTTCGGGCGCCTCAACAAGGAAGGCCGTGATATTACGGGCTCGCCGGTGTCAGCGACGCAGCTCGCCGCGATCGTCGACCTGATCGGCGAGGGCACGATCTCCGGAAAGATCGCCAAAGACCTGTTCGAGATCGTCTGGCAGGAAGGCGGCGACCCGCGCGCGCTGGTCGAGGCGCGCGGCATGAAGCAGGTCACCGACCTCGGCGCGATCGAGAAGGTGGTCGACGACATCATCGCCGCCAACCCGGACAAGGTCGCGCAGGCGAAAGCCAAGCCGCAACTCGCCGGCTGGTTCGTCGGCCAGGTGATGAAGTCGTCCGGCGGCAAGGCCAATCCGCAAGCCGTCAACGATCTGCTGAAGGCGAAGCTCGGCATCTGAAGCGTACCGTAACGGGACGCTTCTCGTCGTCATTGCGGTCAAATTCAACGCACGCAATCGTGCATCGATCGTTCGGCGCCAACCGAAATTCACGTCACGACGGCAAACGCGCCCCGCGAATCGGTCGCCGCGATTCGTCCAAAAAATCGGTTTTGGCGAGCGCCGATGAGACGCCAAGGCGGTTTCCACGAAAATTTTTTCATTGCCAAAATTTGCGACTCAGAGTCCGAGCGAACCGCTTTTGGGCGGTCTCGATGAGTCGCGATGACGTCGATTGTGCAGCGATCATTGCCAGCGTGAATCGCGAAAACATCTATAGTACTAGTGTTTCCTTCAATATTGACAAACGCCGATGCCGATCGTTGCTGCACTTTTTGCATCGTTGCGCGGGCATGTTGCGGTGTCGTCGAGCGACGTTTCGGGCGCGCTCTCACATTGCGGCGTCAACACTTCCTTAAGCGGGACGCTGTTTTTTTGAACGTGTTGGTGTATTCGGGATGTAGTGCACATCGATTCCCGAGTGCACACAGCGAACTAAGCCATCTCACTTACATTAGGAGGGCAACATGGCCAAGAAAGCTAAGAAGGCAAAGAAGGCGAAGAGCGCAGTGAAGAAGACTGCGAAGAAGACCCGCAAGGTCGCCAAGAAGAAGAAGTAACTTCGCTTCTCCAAGAATTGCCGGCGGCTTGATGCCGGCACGTCACACGAGCCTTCGGACGATCTGCTCTCCGGAGCAAGTCTAAATCGGATGGCTCTGGTCGACGAAAGAGGGTGTCGGCGAGACATCAGGTCAAACGGCTGGATCGACTTTCGGGAGAGTTCGCTTTCCCAAAACCGGTCCGGCAGAAGAAACTGGTTTTCTTCGTTCGGTGCGGAATCTTTGCTCCGCAATTTCACCGGGCCCTGAGCCCGGCTGAAATCTGGTCCTGACGTGTTCGCCGACGCCCTCGTTCCCCGGAACCCCTCCCGTTCCGATGGCCGCGCCTCCGGCGTTCGGCATTCGATCCCTCCGATTCCTTTACCTGCCTGTCCCGACCGCCTGTGGCTGACGCGGGTCGTGGCAGATTGCGCCGCCGAGCAGCGGTTGCGCCGCGCACCGCCGCCGATCCATCATTGGAACTTTTGCAACACCGCCGATCCGTTTGCGCCGACGTTGAGGCGCGCGAAATGCAAGATGTCGCGGATGGTTATCGTTGTGCGAAACGGCAGGGTAAACCGGTCTTCATAAATTCCAACTTGTCGCTGCGGCACAGGCAGTTCTGCGATTCCATGCTCGCAGTTCCGCGCCCGCGTTTACGCCCCGTTCATCGCGATATTTAAACTGCCCTTCAAATTTGATGGGCCATGATGATCCCAACAAGCCGGCAAACGGCGTGGGACGATAACGGGACGTTAGACAGTGGACAGGGGCCGCGCTCGGGGGAGGGCGGCAACGATAAAAAAGGGGTGACGACGATGTTTCAGGGACAGTTCGATCTGGAGACGGCAACGCCGGTGGAAACCGCAATCCCCGACCTGCTGTTCGAGCGCGGCCTGTATTGGGCGAGCGGCCGTTCCGGCGTCGTCAATCTGGTCGCGGCCCATAAGTGGTTCAATCTCGCCGCCCTGAAGGGCCGCACCGACGCGATCTCGATGCGCCGCGAAGTCGCCGAGATGATGTCGGATGTCGAGATCGCCACGGCGCAGCGCGAAGCCCGCGCCTGGATGACCTCGCATTAACACCTTTCGCTTTGGCGAGCAGGCGGCCGCAAGCTGTTGAGCGCGCCGCTCGGGTCCGGTCGCCCATGCGCGCCGGCCGGTAACTCTCGGAGCAGATATCCGACAGAGGAGCGGAACCAGTGGGCAGCCTCCCCGACTTCGGGGATGTGGCGGATGAATTTGGGATCGCTCTGGCCCCTTCTTGCTCCCTGGCATCTCAGCAAGCATAACTGGACGATGCCGGATGGGTGAGAGGGGATGATGTCCCAGGATTTTCCGCTCGTCGAGCTTTCGAGCCTCGGTCCTGAATATGCCCGGGATGGCCGTGAGGTGACATTGCGCCCGGCCACCATGGAAGATGCCGAGGCAATGTTCCAATGGCAAACTGACGACCGCACGCGGCGCTATGCCCGCAATCCCGTCAAACCGACGTGGGATGGGCACGTCAACTGGCTGCAGAATTATCTCGCAAATCCCAATGGACACCTCTGCATCATCGATCACAACGGCGAGGCGTCGGGTATTTTGCGCTTGGACCGTGAAGGCGATTGCTTGTACGAGGTGACTGTGGTCACCAGTCCGAAGAAATACCGGCACGGTGTGGCGGTCCCGGCCCTCAATCTGGCGCGGCATTGGTTTGCCCATGCGCGGCTCGTCGCCGAAGTGCTTCCCGGCAATGAGGCATCGAGGCGAATGCTGGTGGAAGCCGGCTATCGCGAAGTTAGCGCCGGACATTATGCGATGGACCCGCTGCGGACGGAATCGTGACCGCGGGCACGATCCAATCCTGATTGGAGGCAGTATGACCGAAGACGAATTCTGCGTTATCGTGAAGCGGGTAAATGCCCGGTTCGACCCCTCCTGGCTTACTCAGGCCGTGGAAGATACGGTTCTGGACTCGCTGGAACTGATGGAATTGCGGTCCGCCCTCGAAACGCGGCTTGGGCGTGCGATCCCCGACACACAATGGTTCGACAGCAGGACTCTCCAGGATCTTCTGCGGGGGATCAATTGAAGATACCGATCAATATGCCGCAGGTGGTGGCCAACGGTCTTTCCGAAAACTGGCTGTTCAAACACTGCGGCGATATGCACTGGCAGGGCATCTGCCGAGCGCTCGGCATGCCGTCGGGTGCGATCTGTGACGAAGCGGGCGGGCGGCTCTACCCCACATTCGTCGCTATCTCCTTGCGATCCAACCGCCCGCTGGCGCACATTCAGGAAAATGACGAACTCGACGCGAAAATCGATCTCGGCAATTACGGTCGCTCGTTTTTCTGCAGCAAGGTGAGCGTGACCGGCCACGACATGGTCACCAGGCTGGAGATGATTACGGCGTTTGCATCGCGCTCGACGGCCGGGAAAAACGCGCTGAAGAAATCCAACCCGCCGGTCTCCATCGCCTACGGCTGCGCCGAACTGACCGAGCCGCCGGCGTTGCTGGATCAGGCCAAGCGCCTGCGGAAAAACGACACCGCGGACCTCTTCGTGCTGGACCGAAAGGTCGGAGCCGATCGGACCGGCCTCAATCTGACGGCGCCCTATGAGCCGAGCCCCTATATCGATTTCAACGGTGCCAATCTGCTCTACTATGCGGCCTATCCGACCATCTGCGACTCGATGGAACGTTTGTTGATCCGCAAGCACGGGCTTGCGGACCTGAACGAGGACTGGTGCCTCGAAACCTCGACCACCGCGCGCGACGTCTACTATTATCGCAACCTCGACATCGGGGACACGGTCGTTGTTCGCATCAACCGTTTCGAGCCGGCGAATGCCGGGTTCTATCTGTCCACCACGCTTTTGTCGGAAAGGGACGGGTTGCCGATCGCCGATGTTTTTACGCTGAAGGCGAGGCGGCGCGACCCCTCCGGTAACGAAGCGTGGGGCCGGCCGTAACCGCCGCGACGGTCGCCTGCTCGCTTCCGCCGTCGGGGCTCAGTGCCCGCTCAGCACCAGCGTCTTGATCGGCAGCAGCACGGCCTGGATCCGCAACAGAATCGCATGCACGAGGCCGGTGGCGTCGACGACATGCAGCGCGAAGCTCTTGAACGCGCCGACCTTGCCTGAGGCGATCCGTTCGTGATTGCTAGTGTAGGCGTTGGCGACACAGGAGCTGCCCGGTGTCACGCCGTCCAGCCCGCCCTTGTAGATCGGCTCCATGAACACGAGAATGGTGCCGGGGCGCACGGTGTTCTGCGCATCGATCAGCTGTTCGCCGCCCCTGAACTGGCCCGCCGCGATGTAGTCCTGCACCTGGGTCACCACCATCGGAATGATCGTCCACGGCTTGGAAATGCAGGTGGCCTCGGCCACCATTCCGACCCTCATGACCTGAGCCTCGATCTGCCCAAACCCCGCCGCCAGAGCAATCCGTCCCGCGCCCTGCGGAATCAGAACGCCGGCCGACCGGATCATTGGATTGACGATGTCGCCCGGCCGCAGGCCGAACTGCTCGACCCGCCCGTCGACACCGGCGCGAATGAAGGTCTTGTCCAGATCGACCTGCGCTTCGGCCAGCGCGGCCTCTGCGCTGGCCTTCTCGGCCGGGAGCAGGGCGGTGAGGCGGATGGTGGCGGATTGTTTGGCAGCGGTCGCGGCGTCAAGGGAGCCCTGGCGGCCCGCAACGGCCACACCGAGTTTTTCGATGTCGCGCTGCGGCACGATTCCGGGGTTACGCCGCTGCAGTTCGCTTTTGGTGTCGAGTTCGTCCTGCGCCTGCTGCAGGGCGCCCTTGGCCTCCTGAAGCTGGCCTTCCGCCTTCATGATATCCGCCTGGGCGGACAGCATGGCGGCATCGACCTCGGCGATCTTGCGCTTGGCGGTCAGGAGCGCGGCCTCCTGCTTGGCGCTGTCCAGCCTGAAAAGCACGTCACCTTGCTTGACGGTCGCGCTGAGTTCGACGTTAACCGCCGCCACCCGGCCCGCGACTTCGGGCACGATCGGAACGGTGCGATAGTACAACGTCGCCGACGTGGTCGACGGATGATAATAGAAGATCATCGTGATCAGCGCGACCGTGAGCATCAGGCAGCCGATGATGCCAAATCGCAGCTCGAACCAGACTGAATAGAGCGTGATCTCCTTGCCGATGCGCTTTCCCTGCCAATAGCGGCGATAGAGATAGTCCGGCAAGACAGTCACGAGCGAGCAGAGGATGATCTCAAGCATGACCCGGTGCCTCGCTCTTGGCGGCGGCGCCATGCGTGCCGGCGGCGTGGCCTGCGGTTTCAGCAGGCGGCGCGGTCGGATCTGGATCAGGGGGAACGCCGGCCAGCTTTTCGACCGATCCGGCGATCCTGCGCAGCGGCGTGCTGAAGTCCGGCAGGTCGATCATGGCGAGGAACAGGCCGATCACCCAGAACAGGTGGTTGTGGGTAAAGAGCGCCAGCAGGCCGAGCACGGCCACGACCTCAAACTGGAACTTCTGCGACTTGTGCGCCATTCGTTCGGGCAAGGTATGCAAATGCAGATACAGATTGCCGACTCCCAGAACGACACCGATCAGGAAGATGCCGACGACGATCATCAGGACGTCGGTGTCACCCGGAGCCGTGATGAAGCCGGGGAGATGATGAGGGGCGGCAGGATGAATAGATTCGCTCACGCAACTCTCCAGTCCGTATAGCAAGCCGAAATTGCAAGTCAAAATAGCAAGCCGGAACGGCAAGCAACGCACCAACGAAGGCAGTTGCATCTTTGCATACTGCGGGAACTTGGCAAGCACGGGTTGTCGTTTCGAGTCGGCACGTGATTTGTCTGTCGCAACGCGGAAATTTGGGATTTCAATTGCGATAGTCAGGCTCGAGAGCCGCTTGCAGGCAGATATCGGCGCGCGTGACAGTGCAACTTCGCACGATGCTGTCATCCCCCGCCCGAGTGCGCAATTGCGCACGGGGGGCGGGGGACCCAGTACGCCGCGGCTTATCGGTTCTATCATCGGCGTCTCTGGATACTGGGTCGCCCGGTCGAGCCGGGCGATGACAGTTGAACGTGTGGCCGCATTCTCGCGACGCATTGCGCCCGAGTCTTGCTGGTTACTTTTCGCCCTCGAAAATAAGAGGGCGCAGGGAATGCCGGATGCGCGCTGCACCCGCGATCTCGTGTGCAATGTGCACAAGAAAGTGCGCACACGAGCATACAGGGCAGCGGAGAACATCCGACATTCCCTGCGCAATGGCTTTACGGCTTATAACGAGCTCTCCCCGGAGAACGGCTCTTTTGCCTCCGTTGCGCCCTGGAAGCTATTGCCTCCAGGTGCATTGACGCCAGCAACGCGGCGTCGGGACCACACGTCTTTGCCGTACGCTCTCGTGCCGTTCGTTATCGGCACTACCAGCGTCCACCGCGACCCGTCCCAACGATCGTGACGATCATGATACGCCCCTCTGGCGGGACGGGATGGGCAAGGATATAAACTGATTTCCACTTCCGTAAAAGCGAAATATTTTTTATTTCGGGGCTTGACATCGATTCCGTAAATCGGAAGTGATTTGCCCGTCGGGTTGTTTTGTCGCAGTCAGCGATGCCATTCGCCATTGCGAGCGTGCGACTCAAGGCATCCTATCCATCGTCGTTCCTGCGAACGCAGGGACCCATAGCCACCGATGTTGATTGTTTACGAAGGGCGTTTGCCACATCGCCTAACTGAAGGGCCGCGGCGTATGGGTCCCTGCGTTCGCAGGGACGACGATGGAGTATGGTATTAAGCCGCGCGGATATTCGCCCATGCAGCGATCCGGTTCCTCGCGCAGCCGCGTGCTTTCGCTCGACAGCTGCGCGCGACTCAAGGCGGAAGCATCCTGTTCATCGTCGTCCCTGCCTAGTGCGCAATTGCGCACGGGCGCAGGGACCCATACGCCGCGGCCGTGATGATACGGCAAGCTGGCAGATATTCTTCTAACAACAAACCGTGGTGGCTATGGGTCCCTGCGTTCGCAGGGACGACGATGGATCGGAACTTCGAAGCGGCGCTGCCAATCCGGATTGCAAGGCCGCCTGATTTGGCGGCAACTTCGTTTTTTTCGCGGGAGCGCTCGCCTAGCATGTAATCAAGTCTCTAGGATTGAAGAACAAACAATCATCTTTCAAACCGGGAAAAACCCGCGATGATTGCTTGCAGCGTTGTTTTGCGCAACGCAATGCTAACCCTGACTTGACCCTGCCAGATGAACTCATCCGGCGGGGCCTTTTTTTCGATGGCCTGCCGTTGCAAGACACTCAGATCGAACCACGGCGTTGAGCGTACCTGGACTGCGACAACGTGCGAAATGGGGTGAGGGCAGTCTCCCGCTATCCACTTCGAGCTAACAGCGGTCCACGAGGGGACACATCCGGAATTGCCGGTTAACCGCGGTCTGTCGGCGGGGAGCGGTTTGGATTGAAATCGCGACGTTCTTGAGTAAAGCTGTCACGCCGCAACGCTGGATGTGCGCTTTTTTTACCTGGCTGAATTGATCATGAAGATTTACCTCGCATTGCTACTCACGGTGATCTTTTCGGCGGCGTCGATCGCCCCGTCGTTCGGGGCCGGCGAGCGTTTTGCGCTGGTGATCGGCAACACGAAATATCCGGACGCCGAAGCGGGGCTGCTGAAGGAGCCGATCAACGACGCGCGCGATGTCGCTGAACAACTCAGGCGCGGCGGCTTCACTGTCGATATCGGCGAAAACCTCACCGGCGACGGCATGCGCCGCGCCTTCGAGCGCCTGTACGGGAAGGTCAAGCCGGGCTCGGTCGCCTTGATCTTCTTCTCGGGCTTCGGCGTGCAGTCGAGCCGCCAAAGCTACATGATCCCGGTCGATGCAAGTATCTGGACCGAGCCGGACGTTCGCCGCGACGGGTTCAGCCTCGAGACGGTTCTGAGCGAACTCAATAGCCGCGGCGCAGCCGTCAAGATCGTCCTGATCGACGCCTCCAGGCGCAATCCGTTCGAGCGCCGGTTCCGGAGCTATTCCGCCGGCCTTGCCCCGGTCATCGCGCCGGGCGGCACACTGGTGATGTATTCGACCGCGCTGTCTTCTGTCGTTCCAGACAAGATCAGTGAGCAGGGGCTCTTCGTCCGGGAGTTGCTGAAGGAAATCCGCGCGCCCGAGGTATTGGCGTCGGAAGCCTTACAACGTGTTCGCACTGTCGTTATCCGGGCTTCGCGCAGCGAGCAGGTGCCCTGGATTTCGGATTCCTTGACCGAGAACTTTTTCTTCCTTGCCAAGGCGCCGCTACCGGGATCAAACCCCACACCTCCAGCGGCCCTTCCGCCGGTGGTCGCACAACCGCTTCCACAGCCGCCAACGCCACCGGAAATTGCTGCTGCCCCGATCCAAAAACCGGCTGTCGTCACGCAGGTGCCGTCGATTAACCCGGAGAAGCGCGTCGCCCTGGTGATCGGCAATTCCGCCTACAGGAATGTGGCCCGTCTGCCAAATCCGCAACACGATGCGGCGACAGTGGCTGCGGCGCTGCGCCAGGTCGGCTTCCAGTCGGTGATGCTCCAGACCGACCTTGGTCTTGAAAAAACGTTGCAGGCGTTGCGCGATTTTGCACGAGCGGCAGATGGCTCGGACTGGGCAGTTGTCTATTTTGCAGGTCACGGCATTGAAGTTGGGGGCGTGAACTATTTGATCCCGGTTGATGCCGCCCTCACGAGTGACCGTGACGTATCGCTTGAAGCCATCGCGCTCGACCAAGTGCTTACGGTTATCGCCCGCGCCAGCAAGTTACGGGTTGTCATTCTCGATGCATGCCGCAACAATCCGTTCGATAGCCAAATGAAGCGCACGGTCGCCCTGCGCGCTGTATCCCGCGGCCTGGCGAGGGTCGAGCCGAACGACAACACCATCGTAGCGTATGCGGCAAAGCATGGTGAAACGGCATCTGATGGCGATAGCAGCAACAGCCCGTTCACGGCCGCGCTGGTCAAGAATTTGCAAACCCCCGGGCTGGAGATCCGACGGCTGTTCGATACCGTTAGAGATGACGTCATGGACCTGACAGATCGGCGGCAGCAGCCGTTCAGCTACGGGTCAGTGACGGCACGCCAGAATTTCTATTTTCTCGCGCCAAAATCTTAGCTTTCTTTCCACTGATTGGATTCCAGGCAACTAAACGAAGGGCCTGTTCTATCCTTCTGCGGACGGGACTTTCGTGGTGGTCTCAGACGCGGGCGATCATCGCGGCACTGTCGGTAAAAAGCGCTTTTTGGTAAATGCCTTGCCGGAGCCCGACTTGAAGTACCGCTCAAGCCTGCGAGCCGTTACCTGATCCCCGACCGCTACGTATGAGCGAAGAAGCCGCGGCAAAAACTTGCATGTCGAAATAACGTGCCCTTGTTGATGCGACGCAAATCGACGTCGAAGATCATCCGTCGAGCCGACGTAGATATCGCCGTTGCTGAGTTCAAGGAAATAGACGTGCCACATGTGGCAACAGTCTCCCTGCGCTCCTTCGGAGCTTCGGGAGACACCCTTCGTCCTGACGGTCTCCGGGTGGCCTGCCACCCGAAGCCCGTCAGGGCGAAGGGTGGCGGAGCCGGAGTCCTCCTAACGGCCCACGACTCGCGTTCTGTCTGCTGCGGGCGTGACCGTTTGCAGTGTCGACCAAACTTTGCGCGACATGAAACAGGGCGAGTGAGCGACGGCTTTGACTGCCGCTCTCCGAACAATCAATACCTGGCGATGACCGCGCCGCCCCAGCGATAATTGACACGGACGGTGATGAGGTCGACGTCCTGATGAATGCGGTCGCTGGCGTAGGCTGTCCCTGCCGGTGCGAGCGTGCCGTTGTTGGTAAAGGTGATGAACCTGTCCTGCATGAACATGTGATCGTATTCGATCGCGGCAGACCAGTTGGGCGCGAAGCCGTATTCCAGGCCGATTCCGATCACGCCACCCCAACGGGTGTCGTCGACAGTGTCGCTGATCTGGGCGCCGGTGGCAGTCAGATAGCCGCGATAGCGATCGGAGGTCAGAGCGGCGCCACCCTTCAGATAGAGCAGCGTGTTGTTCCAGGCATAGCCGATCTGGCCGGTGAACGTTCCGAAAGCGTCGACGCGCGTGGCGTTAACGACGGCCGGGAACGGGATGCTCTGGTTGCTGCCGCGGAACTTTGCCCAGTTGCCCTGGGCTTCGATACCGAACACGATGCTGGAACTCTGAAAGCGATACCCGACCTGGCCGCCGGCGGTGCCGCCGGTTGCATCGTGGCATCCCTCGGAAACATTGAAGGCGCCGGCCGCATTGCTGAAATCCCAGCACTTGCGGCTCGATCCCCACCCGCCGTTGGCTCCGATGTAGAAGCCGCTCCAGTCGTACATGGCGCTGATGATCGTGGGCGCCTTGGTGTAGGAACGGATAGCCACGTCTGCGGCAGAAGCCGACGTGACCACTGCAAGCGCGCCGACGGTACCGAGCAGCAATGTCTTCATGATGCATCCTCCGGGTCGAGTTTCCGTCACAGAATCAATTTTCGCGAGCAGCCTACGCTTCGCCGCCCGAAATCTTGTCACCCATTTGGTACAGTACGGCACCGAATGCAGGCCGCCCGCCCGGAAGGGCGGACAGAAGCAGCAAGCAAACAGGCCGGCCTCTTTGGAATTTGCAAATGTCGCTCGCCGGCTCAGGCGTTTTTCCTCGGCTGTGCAATATCCGTTCGCAGCGCCTTCGGGGCGGAAGCTCTAGTACCGGCGCAAATTCGAGTCGAAGCCGTCCGCCGACTGAAGATGTCCGTAAAATGACGGACCTAGCCCTCGTGAATTTGCCTCACGCGCGCCCGCGATGCATACCGCAAAAGCACACTTCCCGACATTCTCGGCAGGTGTTCAATTTAGATCACCTTGTTCTGATGAATACTCCTAGCGTTTGCACTAGGCAGGACCGTCACCGATTCGGTCGTTGCGTTGGAACCTCCATTCGAGGGCTGCCGTTACGACGAGTTGTGAGTCCGTGCCTCGATGTTTTCTCGGGGAGCGCCGGATCATGAACAGCGTCACAAAACTTGCATTGCTTGCGTGTCTTGGACTGACCGTCGCGGCGGTGCCGGGTCCTGCCGTCGCCGACAAAATCTCCGAACGTCTCGATGCGCTGGAAAGGGAAAATGCCGCCTTGCGCGCGCGGCTCAACCGCCTCGAAACGCCCAAGGCGGCAAAGCTGCAACCTCGGCCGGCAGATTCGGGCTCCGGTACGGCGCTCGTCCCGCTGCCGCGATCGGCAGGTCCGGACAGCATGGCCGCCGATCTCGGCTATGTCGGCCCGCGACGGGCGAATGCGCCCCGCTTCGAAGTCAGCGGAACGGCTTCATTCCTGCAGCCGGGTGCCGGCAATCTCGAATATGGCACGCTGACCAATCCTCTGCCGCCGGTGACACCGCACTGGCGAAATCAATCGCTCAAGCCTAACTTCACGCCATCCTTCAGCCTTGGCGCCCGCTACATGGCCGATGGGTCCAAAGATATCCAGCTGAATTGGACGCACCTGCGCAACACCGCGACGGACTCGTTCTTTGCTTCGCCGACGGAGATGGTGGGACCGCCCTATCTAATCGGGCCGGAATCGGGCCTGTACAAGAACGGCAGTGGCTCGGTGAAAACCGCCTATGACGTCGTCAACCTGGACGCCGGGTACACCTTCTGCGCCGAGTGCTCGTTCCAGATGCGGGCCTTCGGCGGCGTATCGGCGGCGCGTATCGGCCAGAACCTGTCGGGCCTGTTCGCAAGCCCGGATGGCGCGGCTTCCTCGGGCTACACCGTCAATTCCTTGTTCACCGGTGCCGGCCCCCGTGTCGGTATCAAGGGTCAGTTCGGCATCGGCGACTTCCAGTTCATCGGCGAGATGGCCGGCGCCGTCTTGATCGGCTCTGCGCAGAGCAGGATGGATTTCACCACGCTTTCTCCCGCATTCGGACTTTCCAGCCAGTACATAACCTCTCCCAATGCGACCCGAGTGGTTCCCAGCATCGACGGCAGATTGGCCACCTCCTACACCTTTGCACCGACTGCTTACGGATTGTTCAAGGTCGAGGCCGGCTATAAGGCGGCGGTCTATTTCGATGCGGTCAATTCATATGAACTGACCCAAGTCCCAACCAGCCTGACGCTTCCGCCCATCGGCATTTACCTCGCGACGCAGCAACACCTTCTGAGCAATTTCACCAACCACGGCCCGTATGTGACCGCGAGCTGGGCCTTCTATTAAGTCTGGGTTTCCAGCGCCGCGGCCTCTCCCGCAAGCGGGAGAGGTGCACTGTTCAATCAACGACATCCGTCCTAGCGGTGGCCTGCACGGTTGACGGGACCGCCGCGGTTCATGGGAGTGCCTGCGCGGACGCCAGCACCTGGTGCACCGGCACCGATGCCTGCGACGTTAGCTCTACCCGGTGCGCCTGCCGCTGCTGTGGACCGGGCCACACAGCCGTCCGGCACGCCCGCCGTCTTGCAGTAAACGGCGGCCTCGGCGGAGCCGGACCCGACCGAAATGGGCATTAGCGTCGAGAACACCGTTAGGGTAACACCGGCGAGCAGCCATCTTGTTCGCTTCAACATTTTGTTTGTATCCCTTGTTAGACGTGCAGGACTTGCAATGATCAGTCGATCACCGCAGCCGCCGCCGTGCGGACACTGTGCTGCAACACGTCAACGTCTCATGAAAAATGAATGGATGGTTGTCTGCAACGGCACCATCCGCGCGCGCAAGGACTTCAAAGGGGATGGCGTTCAGGACTGCCGATATCGCCAGCGCGGTCGCGACGAGCTTTATTTCCCACCTGTGTGCCGATGGCGCGCAGGCGGGCCTACCATGCGGCTTTGAGGTACTCCGAAATAGTTCGGAAAGATCAACCCAGCCAGTAGTTCTCCGGATGAAGGTTCGGGGAAAATCGGCAATAAATCCCCCAGCGTTTTTCGAAACGCCAACCCCACTTGCCCCGCCAGGAATGGCGGGGCTTTTTCTTGGTTAGGAACGAACTTGCGCCGTGGGAATCGACTCCGCGCTCCCGGCTGCGTCCTCCCAAGTCGGTCGGGAGAAAACCCCCAGTGGGTTGGCGACCTCGGTGCAGCGTAGAGTATCGCGCTGAGGCCGTTTGCGTGATCGCGGCCACTTGATGGGCGACCCGCCTATGTGCCGAGTTCGCCGACGAACAGGGCAAGCAAACACGTTGGCAGACAACAGATGCCCAGAGCAGCCAATCGAAACGTGGGCGCTTAATAGGAAGTCTCGGCGGGTCGAATTTGGACATGCGGGAGCGCGGCGCGCTTCTGGGGTATGTGCCGGCGTGGCCACATCGTCTTTACAAGCTTAACGGCGCGTCCATCGTCACGAAACCCCTCTGATTGCTTCAACTGAACCGCGCGCATGGGCGAAGGGATCGAAGAGACGCTGCCGCGATCGATCCCTCGACCCGTCCGAGATTTCCACCCGACCTCCGACACTGATGAGCGTTAGGGATGCGCCGCGACGCGGTCCTTTGGAAAAGAAAGATCTATTGTCAGGCCTGCTGGGTTCCAATCCCACACGATCACGCCTCCGAATTGGCTCTGCACCGTCGTACGGGCGAGTAATGTACCAAAGCCCTCGACCTTCGCTTGACGACCGACCGGTGGTCCTCCGCGTTCCGTCCACGTTACCGCAAATTGGGCAGTGTTTTCGGAGCACACGATATTGATGGAGCCTCTTTCGGTCGAAAGTGCCCCGTACTTTGCGGCATTGGTTGCAAACTCGTGCAATAGCAACGCAAAACCCGTCACCACATCGCCCGCGATTGGAATGTCAGGTCCGCTGATCGCGACACGCGCCCCGCCGTTGTCGGTGCCGCCGTCATAAGGGGAGAGAATCGTCCTAATCAACGTATGAAGCAGCGTTGACTGTTGCGTTCGATGTGTGCCATCCGCTGTCAGCTTCAACGTCAGGTCGTTGGCCTTCGCGAGGGAAACCAAGCGGTCTCGCACAACAGAAGCGAGTTCTTCCGCTGTTTTCGCCGATCGGGCACTCATCGTGACCACGCCGCCGGCGACAGCAAAGAGGTTCTTGATGCGATGGTCCATCTCTCGGAAGATTAGCCGCTGTTGCTCCTCTGCTCGCTTTCGAAATGAAATGTCCCGGGCTATTTTCGAAGCGCCGACGATCTTGCCGTCCTTATCCCTGATCGGTGAGATAGTCAGCGAAATGTCGATAGTGCTGCCATCCTTGCGTTGACGAACGCTTTCGTAGTGCTCGACGCGTTCGCCGCGCCGGATGCGGGCAAGAATGGCCGGCTCCTCATCCTGACGATCGGGAGGGATCAGCATCGTGACCGACTTCCCAATCGCCTCTTCAGCACTATAGCCGAACAGCCGTTGCGCGCCCAGATTCCAGCTCGTGATGATGCTGTTGAGGTCCTTCGAAACGATGGCATCGTCGGACGATTCGACGATCGCGGCGAGGACACGACAGCGTGCCTCACTATCTCGAAGTTGCTGTTCGGCCTGTTGGCGCTCGGTGATGTCCACCAGCATGTTGACTGCGCCAAGCAAAGCCCCTGAAGCATCGAACAGGGGCGTTGGATATGGAATGAACGGCACGCGCGTGCCGTCCGGCCGTTCGGCGACCGCTTCCATACCTCGGATCGGGCGCCGTTCTTTAAGAGCCCGCGCCATCGGACATTCGGCGTGCGGCAAGGGAGTGCCGTCCGGCCAATAGAGCTTCCATGACCCGCAAAACTCGGATGTCCCGAGCGTCGGCCGGCATCCCCACAATTGCGCCGCCGCTTCATTGTAGAAAGTAATGATGCCGGCGGCGTCCGTCATGTAGAGCGCTGCCGGCAGTGCCTGCAAAAGTTCGTCGGATCCCCACGCGCCTTGATGCACATTGGGCTTCTGTAGGGAGGCCAGCAACGAATCGATGGCGTCTTGTTCGATGATCATCACACCCTCACGGCTCGAACCCCCCACCTGCCTAAGCTCGACCGCAGGCATCGCGTTAGCGTAGCATCCTGCCGAACCGGCGCAATTCCAAATTTTATGCCTCCGCTGCCCGATGACCGATTGTGCGGTTCCGACGGGATCGAGAACGCCGGCCTGCGGGCCCATGAAAGCGCCCGCAGGTTGAACTGAGGTCAGGCGAATATGTGTAGGGCTTATGCTGCCTTGCGCTGCTCGATCGCCAGATATTGTTGGGTCACCTTTTCGACGTTCGCATCGATCCATGCCGCCCATCACGGATTGCGCCGTGTCCTTGATGCGGAGCTGCTCTCTCCGCAGGCTTCCATGCATTGCTCGATGCGACCCAGCTGCGTGTTTGTTTCGGCCAAATGTTCCTTCACCCGCGCCTGCGCCTCAGGATAGTCGGTCAACCGTTCCGACTGACGCTCCATTAGTTCTCGCGCCTGCACCTCCATGGAGTGCGCGTTTGGGCAGGCCGACTACGTAAACGTCTCGTGCCGTATTAGCCATGACCGTCTCCTGTTGCTCAGAAGACCGTTCAACTAGACTCAACTCTCATTGTTCCTGCGGCATTAGGACTTGCCCGTGTAGGGTGTGAACCTTTGCGCGCCGCTCTGTCCTCGTTGCATCCGGTCCCCTTGCAAGGTGCCCGGACGGTTCTAAGGTAGTTCCACCCTCGGGTGCCGCGCATTCTGCCGTCGAAGGCCTGCTCGAAATGTGGGGGCCCGCTGCATCGGGAGTCGGCCCTGCTGGAAGCTCTTCACATCTGCGAACGATGCGAATCGCGGCGACCCAATGGACGCGGCCGATCCGTGGATCAACGGCGAGCTCAGGCCGCCGGCACCGTTCAAGCCAGCAAAACCAACGCGGGCCGAGTTCGCCCTGCCGTGCGTCATATCTACACTTTTGCAAATTTCTCTGGAACGAATTGCCAGGTCCGGCATGATATCTCGGGCGGGTAGCCCGCGGGAAAGCAGAATGGACGATCTATTGGCCATTCTGGTCGTTGAAGACGACCAGGAAATTCAAGGCATCCTCGAAGAAGCACTCTCGGATGGTGGCTTTGAAGTGGCGACAGTCGCCTCCGGCGAGGAGGCCGTCACCGTGCTGCAAGGAAATAGCATTGCCTATCGCGCTCTCGTCACCGACATCAATCTGAAGGGCGCATTGGACGGCTGGGCAGTGGCCAGAAAAGCCAGAGAAGTCGATCAGGCCTTTCCCATCATCTACATGACCGGTGCGGCCGCTGACCAATGGCCGATCGAGGGCGTTCCGAATAGCGTTCTGCTAACCAAACCCTTTGCGCCGGCACAGCTTTTGACGGCCGTTTCCAACCTGCTCAACGTTGGTGGCCCGGTCACGCCATCACGATGACGGGCCCGCTCGGCTGAAGCGGCCGCTGCCTGGGAATGCGTGCGCCATCACCTGGGCGAGGTCGCGCATGTCGATCAAGGCGCCGCAGACCGGGCAATTGCCATAGTGCTCGATGTCCGGCCGGTCCGGCTGCTGGAACATCTCGCGGCCGTCGACCTCAAAACTTTCGCTGAACTGCAGGGTCGTCCCGGCGATCAGCTTCTTGAGATGGGTTTTGCGCTCGACCAGCGGCAGCTTCCGCAGGTCGTAACCGTTGAGATAGAGCAGGTCGAACGCGACGAAAACGATCTTGTCGGACTTGCCTTTTAGTTCGTTCTGCAGAACTGAGAAATCGGTGGTGCCGTCGGCCGAAGGGACTACGACCTCGCCGTCGATGATCGCGGATCCGGCGCTGATGTGCCAGGCGTCGCCAGCTATCTTCCTGAACCGCTTGGTCCAGTCGTTGCCGCGCCGGGTGAAGACCTTGACGGCGTCGTTAACGAGGTGGACTTGGACCCGATAGCCGTCGTATTTGATTTCGTGGAGCCAATCCCCCCTGGGGGTTTTGGACTTCAGCGTGGCCAGCTGGGGTTTGATGAATCTCGGCATATCCGATTTCTCGGCGGCCGAAACACCCCTGCGCGCACGCTTGCCCATCCGAGAACTCAAACGCTACGGACTACAACGCCCGCACGATACTGAAGTTTCTTTGAATCTGGTGCGATATGGCGCCAACCGCCAAGAAAGATGATGCCCCAAATCCACTCCAGCCAACTGGGCTACCGGTACATGCAGCCCATCGTCAGGCCTACTAATTAACGGTGTGGTGCGCCAGGACGACATCACTCAGGCGCCCTGTTCTGAGGCAGTCGTTGGCAAACTTCATGCGGTGGCCTTGTCTTCCTTGTCGGCGCCGCGCGTGTTCAATCCTCAGCGAAGGGGCTTTGCCATGACAAGTCGAAAAAGTTTCCTTCAGCAATATCTCGGCCACGCCGGAATAGCTTGGTAGGTCGCGCTAACTAAGTGTACCACAGTTTGCGGCGCCGCCGGTGGAATGAAAGTGGTCAAGAAAGTGGGTACCAGCCGGAAGCGTGTCGAGCGCCGGCTCGGACGTTAGGGAACGCGATCGAGGTGACAGGAAGGGGGACTCTAAGTGGGGATGTCGATTTCCTTGATCGCCAGAGCAGAAATGTCGCTCGGCTCGCGGACGCCAGTCTGTGCGATTTCGATGATTTTCCTGGCGACCAGTTCAGCCAGCGGGTCACCTCTGTCGACAATGCCGAGGGTGCGCAACGCTTGTTCAAAGGCGGTCGTTAAACGCCTAATGTCTTCCGGTCCCATGGGCATGTTTTGCAACAGGCGATAAGTGGGCATTGGTCATCCCGGGCTTTCGGTAAGCATCATACCGCGGCGTTTATTGCCCGCTCAACGTCGTCCGCCAGTTGGCCCAGATGCTTGGCTAGCCGGTCGAACATTTCGCGTTTAGTCATATCCGTTGCAAGGTCCCGGATCCTCGCCGCTTCAGCCGCATCGCTCCGAAGCTTCTCCAGAGAGGCTTGATAGTCCTTCACTGCGATCCCCCTTGCGAGTTTAGGACACGGGCTCGGCCTTACTTCTTCTGATCGGAAACTAAATTTTCTAGAGCCTGGGGCGGCTGTGGCCCGGGAGATCGAAGCCAATTGTTGATGTGTGATGCCGTCTCGGCCTGCCGGGCCCGCCTCAAGAGCAGTTCCTGAGCGGTACCGGGAGGAAGCGCATGGGCCGCCTCTCTAAAGCGGTGGGCTTCTTCCGCTAGTCGTTCTTCAAATGTTTTCTCATGCTTGAAACGGCGACGCTTCTTCATGCGCTGCTCCATTCCGTAAGAGGAGGGCGGCAACGGGCGTTCTCATCCCCGATAGATACCAAAAGCCGCGCGATGACGGGTCAACGTTATCCCGCCATACAGGTTCAGTCTGTCAAGAAAAAACTTAATTCTCCCAATGAGTTACCGGCAATTTAGATGGATTTAGCGGATGAACACTTTAAGAACCCTAATTAGCCAGGAACGTTTTTGCTGCTTTGTACTTCCAATGAGTAAGTTTTCGCACCACGGAGGAGGACCATGGGTGTACTCAACCGGGCAGAACGCCTTCAGATCATGTTGAACCCGACCGAATTGAAACTGGTCGACAATTGGCGGTTCCTGAAGCGCATGCCGAGCCGCGCATCAGCGGTGCGAGAATTGCTCAAGCGTGGATTGGTGGCCGAGGGTTTCGAAGTGGCGGAAGATGGCGCTCACTCAAAAGATTTCGGCTTAAGCCCGGCTGAGTAGCCAGGTGCAAAGAATATGCTAGCGGTTCCAATTAACGATTGGCGGTCCTACTCGTAACGGTGCTGCTAATGAGCACCTTCGTCCGACAGTAAGGCCGCCTCAGTTGGCGGCCCTTGCGAGAACCGGCCCACCGGCAAACGCGCGTTCGACGATGGGCCGTTCCGGGTGGATGGCACAATTTGCGCCACAGACCGACATCTTAACGTCTTTGCGTGGCAGGCCGTTCCTATACGAGCGGCAACTGAGGCGGCCTTACTTTTCCAGATCGCGCACTTGCTGGCGAAGCTCGGCTTCCATGTCGCGGATCATCTGGGCTATTGGACCGTCACGGAACTCCTGCGCCAACTCTCGGCATTTGGCGAGCTTGGCCTCTACTGCCTGTTTTTCCCGATCCCGGTCCATATCCATAAAACGATGGAATGGCAAAATCGTTCAATCTTCGTTCACATTCAAAACAGGCCACCACCGCTATTTTCAAACCACGGGCCGATCGAAGTTATCGACGGCGATACTGTAGCGCCATGCGGGCTCCACTTACCGACTGGTCGGCTTCGATACTCCCGAACGGGGCGACCGTGCGCGCTGCGATGACGAGCGCCAGCGTGGTGAGAAGGCTACCCAGCGTCTTCGAGGCCTCATCGGTACCGGCAATGCCAGCCTGACGCCGGGTAGCATGTGCCTGCCGGCCAGGCGAGGAGGGTACCAGCCGCTGCAACTATGGGCGGCTCTGTGGGGTCCTGACGGTCGGCGGCCGTGACGTCGGGCAGATCCTGATCGGCGAGGGTCTGGCCCATAGCTACGTCTGCAGCGGCACGTCCTGCCCGAAACGGCGACCGTGGTGCGATGGCCGCTAAGTGTGACGACTGAGCATCCGGCAACGTTACCGGCGCATGTGTCCGCGCCCAGCCAGCTACGTTGGCGGCTGAAAGAGGCCGCCAACTGAGGCGGCCTTTACTTTATTTGGACTCAGCGGCGCAGCGCCCAGTCGCTAGAGCGGTCGAAGCAAATGGCGCTGCCATACCCGCACCCAGCGCGCTTACCCCTGTTGGGTCAATTGCTGCATAATCTGTTGAAACATTTGGGCCGGGTCGTTCATACCACCACCCGTTCCTTCGTCGCCTTTGATGGCAGACGCCACTTTGACGGCCACTAAAGGGAGACGCATAAAGCCGCCAGACACCGCGTCGAGATCGATGTAGCCCAGTTCACGAATTTCCGTGTTCATAGTCCCACTCCCACTGTTGTGGCGTCGTGCGCCGTTGATGTGAGCGGACTATTGCCGGACGGGGTCCGGGCTCACCGTGATGGGGGTCACATAGCGCATTAGGGCGCAGATTTTTGCCGACTCGGGACCTGTCCGCCTCGACTGTGGACAGCGGATGGCGATGCCCGCCACCGGACCGCCGCGACTCAGGTTCTGCAATCTGTCTGCGCATTCCGCGCTGATGGAGCGGAGCCATGGAGATCGAATGGGTGCCACTGGGCCAATCACTGGCTGACAAACACCGGGCTGCCGAACTGAGGTGGCGAGGCATGCCGCCCGGCATCCCGCCCGAGATGGCCATCGAATTTATGGAGAAGCTGAAAGCAGGGAGTACGGTTAGAAAGCTTACCGGCGGCGGGGAAAAATTGGGTCCGGCATTGGTGAGCTTCGATAGGTTCAAAAAACATTGCGAGTTACATCCGGAATGGGCCGCCGAGGCTTGGCGAATTTCTAAGATCAACTGCAACCTCGGCAAAGGATCGCGCCTTCGCAAATTGACAGAGACGTTTTGTTTGAAGGGCCTGCATCCCATGATCGGGACAAACGTTCGGATTGATCCGTCGAGGGGGAGGCGCTGTTGCCTCGCATGTCGAAATTTCGCGCGCGACAATCCACCCAGAATGTCGCCGCTGGCCATCGCGAAGGTCAAAAAGGCCATCGAAGGAGGCGCGACTACAAACCAAATCTGCAATGGGTACCCAGTCGGCGGAGGTAAGATCGATCGGCGTCTAATTCTGACCACCGGTCATAAATTTTACCAACAGCGTCGGCTCGATCCCGAGTTCAATCGCTTTGTGTTAGATGCCATCGAAAAGAGAATCGGCAGATCCAACCCGGTGCAGGCCGTGGCCGCCGGAACCTTCAAATACGAGTGGGATCCCGGCGACCCTCAACTCATCGGAAATATGTTGCCCGAGCATTTCCCGGACAAAGACGTGGTGATCAATGAAGTTATCGTGTCGCTGCTGGAGGGGCGGCTCGATCGTAGCCAGATCAGCGAAAAACTGCGCTGGTACATCAAAGCTCACTACCGGGCTTTTCCTGTCAACTTCGCCACATTCGGCAACGCGCGGTTGGTGTCGCTCGATGAGGTACTGTTCGAGGCCGGCTCAACGACCAGGGGCGACACTGTTAGCCGCGGGCTTTGGGATTAGGACGCACGAATTATAGCGATCTACGCCGAAATAGCTCAAGACTGCATTCATCGACATAAGCCCGTACCTTTGGCCTGTCGGGCCCGAGGAAGTCTATATTCACCAGCAGACCGGTGGCGGCGCGCAGGTCGCATTGCCACTGCTCTCCTTCAAAGCAGAATACGGCGAGGGGATCCTGGCCCGATATCTCAATAGCTAAATCGACATCGCTTTCAGGACGTGACTGGCCTTTTGCGCGGCTGCCAAACAGGATGATGGCGCGAATACCCGGAGTTCGCTTTCCCCAGCCAATGATTGCGGCCGCTTGTTCGTTCGTAAGGTCCATTGTCGGACCGTAACACGGACACGCGAAAGCGCCCAACACGGGGATAGATTTTTACGGCATAGGTGGCAAACTCACTAAGCCATGGCTGGCGGCAATGCTGCCAGCGCTGCTACCATCCCCGACATGGAACGATGGCTATCAAGCGACTCGATAAAGGCACTATTCGCTGGCTCGTTCGTGGCTCTGGTCGCGTTCTGTTTGTTCGACAATGGCGGCGAACTGGCACTCGCATTAGCCAAGATTGCGCTGGCGCTGGCTTTCCTTACGGCCCTGCCGTTCATCGCGATATTTGCATACACGGGGCTCTTAATGCTGGTCCTTCGCCTCTTTAAGGGGCGCAAGCCATGAATGAACTCGTCTTAAACGGGCTGGTAATAGGCCGGTGACAACGCAGTTTTCTCTCAGCAATAAGATTCGAAGGTGGAGCGGCAGCGTCATACTGCAACGATACGGTCGTGAGCCCCTGCGAGGCGCCTAGGATTACGCCAAATCATCCTCATCTATTGTACCCGAAAACCTGAAATGCCGAATGAGGGCTTCGCCGCGGAAGCTCTTGTGTGCCTCGATCAGGACATATCGATATCTGCCTGCGATCATCATTTGAAGGACAAGCCCGAAGGCATCGGCCGGCAGATGCAAGTTGGCCTGGTAGTCCTTGCCTCGGTGTGAAATTGCTCCGACCGCCTTCGGTTCATGCTTTCGCCGGCCTTCGATGTCTGAAAGGCGATGATCCGGGAAAAGTGTTACTTCACCAGCCGACGCCTTGATGGAGGTCGGCCGCAGAATTGTTCCTTCGATGTTGAGGTGTCGATAATCCATGTAGGGACCGTTGTTGAAGCGGCCGGTGTCGATCCCAAACATGTAGTCCCATTCCCAGTCGACGATTTCGATGACGTGCTGGACGCGCTCGTCCCGCGGTCGGCCCCGGCGACTAGCAGGGGATTTCTTTTTTGGGGGCTTCCCTTCGAGATATTCATTCCCTGCGCTCATAGATTCTCCGACAGGCGAAGCCACTCATTTCGTCCGGCTTTGGTGATGTTGTAGTTGGGCATGCGCCCTTCGGGACGAGGACCGATAACTTCGATGAATCCCCTGGCCTCGAGCTTTTCGTTTGTGGCGATCCCTCCTTGGTATCCCAATTGCCCATCCGCTCGGAAATAGGCTTCCAAGCAGGCCCGCTCCAGCTTGCCGAGCGGCCGACTTCGAACAATCGCCTCCCATTCGCCATCTGCGTAGACCCGCATGCCATTCGGATACTTTCCAGGCGGAAGCTGCTCCAAGGGAATCTCTCCCCGCAGATACCGGTCAAGCGCAAGCGTCATGTGATCATCTGGTGTGCTTGGCCGCTTGGGAAAGGGTCGACCCCCGAGAGGCCGCCGTTCAGGCCGCGGCTGTTCTTCGACCCATCTGCTCGCCGCGATGTCGGGCTGAAGCTTAATTTCGATCGTGCCGTCCGGAAGGATCCGCACGTGATGAGCACCACACTGCTTCGCTGCCCGTGCTCGAGCAACGTCAGCCTGAGTAAAACGGACGGGTTTTCTTCGCACGTGAACTGCGATCGCTGTTTCCCACGACGGAGAAGAGTTTTTATAGCAACACGCCGTCGAAATGATCCAATGGCGCCGGATCAACGACTTGTCCTATGGCTGCAAAATCAAATCAGACGGACATCTTGGGTTGGGCAGAAGTAGGGGCACACGAAGGGGCTGAAAATTAATTACAACAAATTCAGGTGCTTAGATCATATGTTTGGCGGAGCCGGAGGGATTCGAACCCTCGATAGGGCTTTACAACCCTATAACGGTTTAGCAAACCGCCGCCTTCAGCCACTCGGCCACAGCTCCGTGAGGCGGGATATGCCCGACGCGGGGGCGGGCCGCAAGCGGCAGATTCAGGTTACGCCGGGGCGATTTAGTGACGCCGCCGCCGTCAGGTACGCGCGTACGCCAATTCGCAGGTAGCAGCGCCCGTTTGGGGGCTTATCTCCAGCGTGGCGAGCGGTAGAGGGCCCACGCCATCAATATAATTCGAGTCTGCGTGCAGGCGCCGCGCGGTCGTGCGCATTCCATCCACTGGCGCCCCGGCGATTCGGCCGAAGCTCCATTCAACGTGCATATGAGCCCGGCTTGCGGTTTCGGCAGCGGCTTTTGCGATTCTGGAGTGGATCCGCAGAACCCGTTCGTTGCCGGCCCTTCCGCAAGCAACGCCGCGGCCCGTGAGGCTCTTATATATGGCTGCGATCGAACGGCATTGCGCCAGCCGTATCGACGAGCCTCATTCCATCACGTGTGTGACGGCCGGACGGGGATTCGGTGGTTTGGGCGCTCGATTCGAGACCGCAAGGGCGCCCGAAGGGGAAAACCGGCCATCGGCCGGCCTTGAGCCACAATTCAGGCACCAAATGGAACTTTTCTAAAATGTCCATTTGAAACAATATGTTACAGCGAAAGCCCGATCACATCTGCGTGTTATTTGTGCAACACCCGCTGGAAAAGGCGCTGAGTCATGCGTCTTGGAGCGGTTCCTTTGTTGCGTGTGCAGAAGTCCTCGGTAATTGTGACCTTGCGACGGAGGGGGGCATCCCGAGGTCGTCCCGTTAGGTGGTTCGCTTAAGTCCCTCGCGTTCAAGCGGGAGTGGTCCGAAGGCGCGAAGCGACAAAGCGGGTTTCAGGGGATTAAGGGAACCAACCTTAGGGTGTTTGCACCCGGCGGATCCGGAACCTTCCCTACAGAGCAACTTGGAGGTTTATCATGAAGATGGTTAAGAGCCTTATTCTCGGCTCAGCGGCGGGTCTCCTCGCCATGAGTGGAGCTCAGGCTGCCGATCTTCCCGTCAAGGCCAAAGCGGTCGAGTACGTGAGGATCTGCTCCCTGTACGGTGCTGGTTTCTACTACATCCCCGGCACGGACACCTGCATCAAGCTGGGTGGTTATCTGCGCGTTGAAACCGCGCTCAACACCAACGGCGTGTTCGGCGGTGCCTACCAGACCCAGGCCGGCGCTCGCAATCGCCTGTCGAACTATTACACCGCTCGTTCCCGTCAGGACCTGAACATCGATACGCGTACCGCGACCGAATACGGCGTCGTCCGCACCTACTTCGATGCGACGTTCTCCTGGACCTCGGGCTCCTACGCCGGTAACGGCCTCGGCGGCACCGTCTACTCGGCGTCTGCCTTCGCCGGTGGCTTCGGTGGCGTTGGTAACCCGTCGGACGGCGGTACCTCGGGCGGTTCGCTCGGCGTCTACCATGCGTTCATCCAGTTCGCTGGGTTCACGATGGGTAAGACGATCTCGCAGTTCGACGCTCCCTGGACCAACTACCCGGGCAACAACTTCGACGGTCTCGTCGGCGGCAGCGGCATGGTCACCGGTGTGAACCAGTTCACCTATACCGCTCAGTTCGGCAACGGCATCTCGGGCACCGTGTCGGTGCAGGATCCGACGGCCTACTCTCAGGCTACTCTGATCAACACGAGCGCAGGCCTCGTTGCTCCCGCGGCGTTCGCAGGTGGCGGCTACGGCGCCAACGATTGGGGCGGCACACGGGCTCCCGATATCATCGGCGTGCTCAAGGCCGACCAGGCTTGGGGTATGGTTCAGTTGTCGGCAGTCGGGCATAACCTTCATGCTGCTTACTACGGCGGCAGTGAAGTCACCGGTCATCCCAGCGACACGTGGGGCTGGGCTGTTCAGGGTGCCTTGCAGATCAAGAACATCCCGACCGGCGCTGGCGACACGATCAACATCCAGGCGGTCTACACCGACGGTGCGACCCGCTATAACTTCCAGAACCTTGCTCCGCAGGGCTTCGCGATGTACGGCGGTACCGGCTTGGCCGGCGCCTACCAGAGCGTTGGTCTCGCTGCAGCGGCAGACGGCATCTTCGGTTTGGGAACCGGCATTTCCAAGGTTCAGACCTGGGGTATGCGCGGTGCCTTCAACCACAACTGGGATCCCTACTGGAGCTCGGCACTCTACGGCGCTTACGCCCAGCTTAAGTATGGCAACGGCGGAGCTGCTCTGCTTTGCGGCCCCGGCGGCGCTCTCACGGGCATCGTAGGTCTCACCACCTGTAACCCGGACTTCAACGTCGCCCAGATCGGTGTCATCACCCGCTGGACGCCTGTGAAGGGCCTGACCTTCTCGGCGGATGTGATCTATACCCATCTCGACCAGAAGTTCGCTGGAACGGTTACCACCCCTGGCACCCAGGTTGGTATCGCGAAGCCGGCAGCTGTGTACGAGCTGAAGGACCAGAACACCGTCAGCATGCTGATCCGCGCTCAGCGCAACTGGTAATCCAGTTCGTCTGATCAAGATCCAAGTGAGCCCCCGGCAGGAAACTGCCGGGGGTTTTGCTTTTTGGGGTGAGCATGATCGACAGCTTGGGAGTGAAGGTCTTCTTTCCAGCCTGATGGCGGCGAAGGATTAGCGAAGCGCAAGGGCGTCATCGCGAGGCTGACATCCCGCCACGGCGGATTGGCACAAACTGCACATCACAGAGCTTCGATATTCAATTAGCATCAGTTGCGCAGATGCTTCGCGTCTCGTCGGCCGGGGCGCAGAGGCTGTGCGCCAATGCGCCGCACGTCATGATTGTGCGGAAATACGGAAGAGGGCTAGACTAATCTGGTTCTGCCGTGCGCAACCAACACGCGAGCGGCCAAAACAAGAATCAAAAGAAGAAAAGGGGTCCGGCGATGTGTTCAACACTAACCCGTTTGGCCATCCTGGCCAGCGCTCCCACCGGAATGGTCTGCGCGCTAGCCCTCTCCGCCTTCCTGGCCCTGACGCCTTCGCCGGCATCGGCGACGGTCCTCGCGCCCTCCGGTCTGCTGCAACAGCAACTCGAACAAGATAGTCTGGTGACGGAAGTCCGCGCGCGAGCCGGCGGCTCGGTGCGCCGCACCACCGTCGTCGGTCCGCGCGGCAACGCGGCCAGCCGGACCGTGGTACGCGGCGGCGCGGTCGTGGGTCCGGGTGTCGCGCGTCCCGGCCGCTGGGTCCGTCCGGCCAATTACTACTGGCGTCCGGGCGGCGCGATCGCCGCCGGTGCCGCGATCGGATTCGTCGCCGCTGCCTCCGCCGCGGCCTATGCGGGTTCGCCGCCGGCGCCCGGCTACTGCTGGTACTATACCGATCCTGGCAAGACGCAGGGCTTTTGGGACGTTTGCCCGTAACGGCGCAGGTCTGGAGTCAGCTCTGGACTCTGCGTAGAGCAGCGCGTCCGAATCGCGATCGTGAACCGTTTGAACCAACGGTTGGTCACCGGCGTGCGGTTGACCCAGAAGCCGTCCACGGCGACCCCGGCAAGGGCGCGACGCTGGCTGCGCCAGATTGCGATGACGATTGCGCCAATTCGTTCTGAGTGGAGTGTTATGGTGCGTCGATGACGAACGATAGAAGCCTTCGGCTCGGGTTCAAGACCTCGGTTATCACGCTGTTCGTCGCAATCGTCCTCGTCATCGGTCTGGCGCTGGTCTATCTGAGTTTTCAGCGGATCACCGCGGTCACGGATGCCGCCGCCAGCCAGTTCATCGGCAAGGTCGCCGAATCGTCGGCGGACCGGATCGGTTCGCAGTTGAAGCTGGTGCGGGACAACATCGAGATACTGAACGCGCTGCCGCCGATTCAGTCCGCCGAGATCGAGGATAATCCGCGGCTGTACGCGCTGCTCGCGGCGATGGTGAAGAACAACGACCAGCTTTTCAGCCTCTATGCCGGCTACGACGACGGCTCGTTCATCCAGATGGACGACATCGGCGGTACCGGGCGGGAATCGCGGGCGAAGCTGGAGGCACCCGATCAGGCCGTGTTCCGGTTGGTGGTGATCTCGCGGTCCGATCCCGCCAACGTCAAATCCAGAAGGCTGTTTCTGTCGGACAAACTCGAAACGGTCAGGGAATTGCCGGGGCCGCTCGACTACGATCCGCGTGAGCGGCCCTGGTACAAGGATGCTGTTCGCCGCGACGGCAGCTGGCTGACCGGGCCGTATATTTTCTTCGCGACGGGAAAGCAGGGCTATACCGTGCAGTCCGCGCTGAAAGCGGGCAGGGACGGCGTGGTCGCGGGCGACCTGCTGATGGACGCGACGCAGGAGGTGTTGAAACGGGAGAAGCTGACCGAATCGGGCGTCGCTTTCCTGTTTGACGATGACGACCGCATTCTGGCCCATCCCCGGATGACGGAATTGATGGGACGGGAGGTGTCGGGTACCATTCCGACCCTGCGTGAGACGGATATGGCGGGGGTTCTGAAGGCGATCCGTGCCTGGCGCGCGAATGGCATTGCCGAGCAGTTCTTCAGGGATCCGGCGGGGCGGCTGTACGCCGCGGCTTTCCAAACCATCCCCCGTTCAGGTCCGGCCAATCTGCGCGTCGCGGTGGTGGCGCCGGTCGACGAGTTCTTCGCCAGTATTCTTTCCGAGCGCCGCCGCCTGTTTGTCGCCACGCTTGGATTCGTCGCAGCGATGGTGCCGATCGTCTTCTTCATCGGTGCGATGCTGTCCAAATCGCTGCGGGCGCTGGCGGACGAAACCGACCGGATCCAGCGGTTCGAACCGGCGGCCGGGCCAGCGGTGCACTCCACGATCCGCGAGATTGACGATCTCGGCCGCTCGGTCTCCACCATGCGCACGCTGGTCGAGACCTTCTCGAACTTTGTCCCGAAGCGGCTGGTGCAGCAACTCGTGGAAACCGGCGACGCGATGACGCTGGGCGGCGCACGCCGGGAGGTGACCGTGCTGTTCACCGACGTCGTCAACTTCACCGGGCTGACCGAGAACCGGGATCCCACCCAGGTGATGCTCTACACCTCGCGCTACTTCTCCGCCTTGTCGGAGCCGATCATGGCCAACAAGGGCACGGTCGACAAATTCATCGGCGACGCGGTGATGGGAATCTGGAACGCGCCGATCGAGGATGAGGATCACGTTGCCAATGCCTGCACGGCCGTGCTCGCCTGTATCGAAGCCAACCGTGAGCTCAACGCCGCGTTCGAGCGCGAGGCATGGCCGGCCTACAACACGCGGTTCGGCCTGCATGTCGGCGATGCCGTGGTCGGCAATATCGGCTCCGCGGACCGGATGAACTACACCGTTTTGGGCGCGACAGTGAACCTCGCCGCGCGCCTCGAAGGGCTGAACAAGAACTACGGGACGTCGATACTGGTGAGTTCGGCGCTCAAGCAGCGTGTCGGCGATCGCTTTCATTTTCGCAGCGTTGACCGCATCAACCCGAAGGGATTTTCGGAGGCGTTCGAGATCTTCGAACTGCGATCGGCCTCGGCGGACCTGCCGAGCGCCGATGCTGAGTTCTGCCTGGAATGGGAGATCGTCTACACGGCGCTTCGCAACGGGCCGCTGGCTACCGCGCAAGAGCTGCTCGAGGCGTTCCTTGCGAAGTACCCGTGGGACGGCGTGGCGCTCTATCACCGGCGGCTATAGCAGCAAGAAACAGGGCAGGGTGGAACGCGGCGAACCGCGACAGCGCATCTTCAGCAAGCGCGGCGTGCCGCGCTCGCTTCATTCGGATATCGAACGCGCGTGCGGAATCAGCGAGCCGCGCGCAACTGGAGATGCGAGAGCCCGAGGGTCACGTTCAGCGCCACCGATCCCTCGACGGAGACCGGCTGCAACGCGAAGCTTCTGCCGGAGCCCCCGATCAGGACGTTCACGCCGGCTCCCAGACCGAGGCCGACTTCCCCCGTTGCCCCCACGTATTCGCCGGCGAGGGCGCCCGGTGGAGGACCGGCGGTCGGCGCGAGCACGGCCCAGGCCAGCACGCCGCCCGCCGAGATGCCAAGATCAATACCCACCGTGTTGAGCGCGCCCTCGTAGAGCTGCGGCGGGAAGGGCGGGTTTTGAACGAAACGGCACTCCATGGATTGGTGACCGAAAATCACGAAACCAATGCTCGGGTTGAGCTTGCACGACAGCATTCCCACCTGCGACCAGGTCTTGGGTGCTTGCGCCATCGCAGCCTGCGCGTTCATGAAGAGGGCCGCCGCGAGGATCAAGGATCGAAGCATTTGCGTTCTCCGGGGTGTGCTGCTGTTCGTTGGAGGATCGCTACGGCGAGCTAGTAGCAAGGCGGATACGGATAGTAGCCGCACGCCGGCGGAGGCGGAGGATAAGGACGATAATAGGGAGCGGCGTAGGCGGCCGCGCCATAGGCAGCCGCACCGGCTGCGCCGGCATACATCGCGCCGCGGAAGGCTGAGCGGCGGGCGACCCCTGCAAAAGACAACGGCGTAAGCGGCCGGCCGATGATGTCGATGAAGACAGCCGCCGGCCCGTCTCCGCCAGCCAGATCACCTTCCAGAACCTGAACGCTGAAGCTGAGCTTGTCGCCCTCGAGCTTCGGATTTTTCAGTACCACCACCGCATCCTTGACCGCACCGTCCTTGCCGAGGACGGACACCGTTGCGTTCGGCGGGTTCTTGGCGAAGCTGTCGTCACCCGAGGCCCATTCAGCAATCACGTCTGCCGTGGGCTGGTGTCCCGCGGCGCGAATCGGGCGATCGGCAAAAATGATCGCGCTCGGCGTCACGCCGGTCAGGACCAGATTCTCGCCTTGCAGCGTTGCGCCGCGGGAATTGAGCACGAACAGCGACGGCACGATCTCGGGCTTGGCAGCGGCAGCCGGAGTGCCGATCGTTTTCATGGCGGGCGACGGCGCATGTTGGCCAAAGGCCGCCGTCCCAGAGAATACAACGGTCAGGCCAAGCAAGGCCGCCATGGGAAGGATTTTCATGTTTTGCACCTTTTGCCTCGCCGGTTGGAATTGCGTTGCTGCCAGCCTGTGAAATGTCGCCACGCGGGCTAATCGAAAGCAAAGATCCGCTTCCAGTCATTCTTCATGTTGACTACGGTCCACTTGTTCACCGCCGCGGCGTCGAGCGCCACGTCCAGCTTGCCGAAGTGAGAATGGCGATCGTAGGCATATTCGCGCACCGCATCGGTGTGATGGACGATCAGGCCGAACCGCACGCCAGGGGCGCCGAGCGTCGCCCATTGCAGCATTTCGAGGTCGCCATCGGAATTGCCGAAGGCCGCGATCGGACGGCGGCCGATGTGCTCGTTGATCCCAACCGGCTTGCCGGCCTTGTCGTCGATGAAGTTGATGTCGGGCAGCCGGAAAAGAGTTGGCGCACCGTCCTTGATCTCAAATCGGGTCTTGATCGACGATCCGATCACTTGCTCCGGCGACACGCCGTAGATCCGCTCGGTCCATGGCCGCATGAACTCGATGCCGCCACCCGACGCGATGAAGGTCCTGAAACCATTGGCGCGCAGATAGGCCAGCAGTTCCAGCATCGGCTGGTAAACCAGCTCGGTATAGGGCCGTTTGAAGCGATGATCGCGCGCGGTGGCGAGCCAGTCCGTGGTGATCTTCTCGAATTCCGCGGTGGTCATTCCGGCATGCGTGACCGCCACCAGTTCAACCAGGCCTTTCTCGCCTGAGGCCGCCAGCGCCTTGAAGTCGTTGTCCAGCACCGCCGCGAAGGGTTGCTTGGTCTTCCATTCCGGATGCATGGGGGCCAGGGCCTTCACGCGGTCCAGGATGAAGGCCAGTTGCACGTACATCGGCTGCTCGATCCAGAGCGTGCCGTCATTGTCGAAGGTCGCGATGCGCTTGTCGGGTGGAACGAAGTCAGGCCCGCCTTGCGTCGTGACGCGCGCGACGAAGTTGCGGATCGAGGTCTTGGTCGCGCCATCGTTCCAGGACGGCAGCGGATCGGGTTGGGCCTGCGCCGATGCCAAACGATACGAAGCGGAAAGGAGAGGCAGGGTTGCCAGCGAAGTGAGCAGAAAGCGACGGTCGAAAATCGGAAACCGGGATGCGCTCATGATGAAGATCCCTCCAGAGTTTGCGAGGATAGCGGAATCAGGCGCGCCGAATATTGGACCCTGGTCCAATATCGAACCCACGCAGGCTCAGCTACCGCGCCAGGATGCGGCCGACCTTGATCGCGACAGCCGGAGGGTAACTTATCGCCGGACTACCTCGACTTCACCCAGACATCCATCTGCAGGCAGGTTTGCAGGCTGACATAGCTCGGTGTGCCGCCAATACTCTCCTGGGGAATGCAATTCGCCTTGCTGGACGGGGCAAATTTTGACCATCCGCTGGCGAGCTGCTGCCGGGCCTTCGTTTCATCGCTGATGCAGGACTTGAGCGACTGATCGACGGTAAGTCCGGCGGTTGCAGCAAGGTCGAGCTTGCAGCTCCGCACGATGTCGAATGTCGGCAGCCGATCGGCGACGGTGACGACAAGCTGCGAGCTCAAGGCGATCATCGAAATTGAAAGAGGCATTTTCGTATCTCCATTGGTATCTGGTTGCGTTCAGCGGTCGTCGGGAGGATCGTTGATGGCCCGGTCGACAGCGGCGAGTAAGGTGCTTTCCTGAAGCGGCTTCAAGAGAAGAGCTGCCAATTGGAGGTTCTCCTGATTCAGCGCCGCGTCGTGGTGGGCCGTGATCATGATGGTCGGGATATTGAGGCCCTTCCGTATCAGCTGCTCCTGCAATTCCTGCCCGCTCATGGCGGGCATCTGAAGATCGACAATCAGGCATTTGGGAAGGCCGTCGGGCAGGGCAGCAAGAAATCCCTTTCCCGATCCGTAGGTGTGTACGTTGTAGGCATGGGATCGCAGCAGCCGGCTCAGGGCCTTGAGCACGGCTGGATCATCGTCGATCACGGCAATCCAGGGGGAAATCTCCGCCATAAGCCTTATTGCGCCCTGTTCGGTCAGCGGTCGAGTTGACCGTTGGGCCAATAAGACCCGGGGTGTTATCTGCCAATCTGGGCCTTCTCAGCCAGCCGGACCAGGTCGGCAACGCCGCGAACACCCAGTTTTTCCATCATCCGGCTTCGGTGCACCTTGATGGTCTTCTCGACGGTGCCGAGGTCGCCGGCAATCTGCTTGTTGAGCCGCCCGGCGACCACGTGCGCGAGCACTTCGCGTTCTCGCGGCGTAAGCGTGCTGATCTTTGCCTGGATTGAGCCCAGTTCTGAATCGGCCAGTCGGTGCTCGGCGTCCCGCCTTCTTGCGCGCTCGACGGCTTCAAGCAAATCCGTCTCCTTGACCGGCTTGGTCAAAAAATCCAGTGCGCCGGCTTTCATGGCGCGCACACTGGTTGGAACGTCGCCCTGTCCGGTAATGAATATCACTGGTCGGTGCGAGCCCCGCTCGGTCAGCGCCTGCTGGAGGCCGAGTCCGTTCAGGCCCGGCATGGCGACGTCCAGCAGGGCGCAGCCAGGCGCCGCCGGATCATGGTGCTCAAGGAACCCTTGCGGAGATGCGTAGGCCTGAACGTCATATCCTTTGGCGCGCAGCAACCGCGACAGTCCTCTTCTCACGCCGGCGTCATCATCGACCAAATAGACGGTGAATTCATCTGTCATGATGCCGTCGCCTCCCAGCCCGGTAACGAAATCGTCGCGATCGCGCCGCCGCTCGCGTCGTTGACGAGCGTGAGCTGCCCGCCATGGGCCTCGATGATGGCCGAACAGATCGCCAGCCCAAGACCGAGGCCGTGCTCCTTTGTGGTATAAAACGCTTCAAACAGACGGCCATGTCCCAGTGCACTGATGCCGTGCCCTCGATCCTTTACGCACACCTCAACCGCGCCGCTCTCGATGCCGCGGGTTGAAATCAGAATGTACCGCTGATCGGCCGCGGTCGCGGCCATAGCATCCATCCCATTCATGACCAGATTAAGTAGGACTTGCTGCAACTGAACCGAATCTCCCGTTGTCAGGAATAGCCTGTTCTCCAGGTCGAACCTGATGCTGATTCCGCGGCCGATCAGTTCGCTGTGGAGCAGGGCGGCTGTCGATCTGACAAGGTCATTGATGTTGACGGATTCCAGCTTTCGCTCGCCCTTTTTCAGGAGATGACGGAGGCGCTGGATGACTTCGCCGGCACGATTATCTTCATGCACGATATCCCGGAGCGCATCCCGGACTTCTTCGAGGTCCGGCGATTGCTGTCCCAGCAGGTGCAGGGCCGCCTGGGCGTTCGACAGTATCGCCGTGAGCGGTTGGTTGATTTCGTGGGCGATCGAACCGGACAGCGCGCCCAAGGCGGACACCCGCATCAGGTGCTCGATTTCCAGCCGTTGCATGGCAGTCTCGGCTTCGGCCGATTTTTGGTCGGTGAGGTCGACGAAAATGCCCCCGAATTGCTTTGGCTCACCGCTACCTCCCGCATAAGAGCGGGTGCGGATGCGGATCCAACGCACCGCTCCGCACCGCAATACAATTCGCACGTCGGTGGCGGCAGGCCGCTGCATCCCGGTTGACTTCCGAATCGCGGTGTTCGCCGTTTCGCGATCATCCGGATGAACCGTCGCAAGGAGTGCCTCCCGGGTAAGCGGTGCATCAGGCGGCAGGCCGAACAGCGCCCTGCAATGTTCGGTGACCCACAGCTCGTCCGTATTCCGGTCAAACTGCCACAGTCCGATATTTGCCGCGGCGGCGGCAAAGGTCATCCGGTCGTCGCTGTCCCTGAGAAGTTCTTCGGCGCGCTGCCTCCTGCGCCATTGAATCAGCAAGACGCCCACAAATGCCGATTGCAATCCGAGCACGGAAAGGGCCGCCAGAACGGTGCCGCGATGCTCGTCCCAGATCGTCGGTTTCTTGAACAGGACGACAGTGCCGGGAGGCAGATCTTTTTCCTTCAGATTCCAGCGTTCCATGGCGCGGTGATCGACACGGTAGTGCTGGGTCGGGTTTGTTCGAGGTGCGAGCGTCGCCGGATCCGCGCCCTTCAGGATTTCGATAGCCATGTCAGCCGCGGCTGTGCCGATCGATTCGAAGGTCTCAACAAAGCCGCCGACCGCGCCGTTGCCGATAAACGTATCGTACGGTCCGTAAACCGGTGCCGGCGACAGCGCGGACAACTCGCTGGCAACCTGCGACGGAATGAAGGTCTGGCCGTCAGCGTCGGCAAAAACCGTCAGAAGGATCACGATCGCATCCTTGGGCACCTTCGACAATTCAGCAACGAGTCCTGAATAGGGAAGCCCGAACAGGAAAGTCGTCTCGAATTTTCGGCCGTGCTCCTCGATGACCCTGCGAGCTGTTGATTGCCAACGGCGATCTACCTCGCCGCTACCGGCGATGACGTACAGCCGGCGAGCCTCTGGTTGCAGGCGCACCGCCAACGATAGCGTGTTTGTCAGACTGAACTCGGTCAGAATACCGGTCATTTCCGGTGGCGGTCGCAACTCCGCATAGGTCCGCGGCGGGATGGATGTAAATACGACCGGGACCTTGGGAAGAAGCTCCCGATACTTGACCAGGAATCCGAGGGCTGCCCCGCCAAGGGCGATCACCAGATCCGGTGGATGCTTACCGTACTTGTCGCGAATAAACGTCGCCGTTCGCAGCGCGTGGGCTTCGTCGGAATTCCGCGCGAGATCGAGGAATTCCGCATCGATCTCGATTGATTTCGCGTGCCCGACCAGCCGCTTTCGAGTGGCCTCCGCAATCAAGGTGGTGGAGGGAAATGAGTAGTTGAAAGCGTGAAGCAGGAGAACGCGCGAACGCTCCGCAGCCCGGGCTTCCCCCGCGAGCAAAAAGAGAAGTCCGATGCTGCACCACAAAGCAATGCGCGTCGTATTCATTTGGATAGACCGCACTCAAAACATTAAAATTGTAAACGCACAAACTCTGCTCGCACAGCTCAGCGTTGACACTAATCATGATAGCATGATTTGCGAGCGTAACCACTTTTCCCGCTAAGGATGTAGGCAAGATTCCGCCGCAGGGAGGCTACCTGCCATCGTTGCGACGATCGGTTGTGGTTTGGGGTGCTTGCACTAGTCGCTGCATGGGACAGCGAGCGCTCCCTATTAAGTTGTGGCGCAAACTGCATATCGGTGTGGCGCAAATGTCACTGTTCAGCGAAGAAGGATGGACTGCGAGGCGCCTTCGCTGATGAACTCGCGGGAAATAGTTCGTCACGACACCAATCCACGATGTCCCTGCCACACCACCCACGCGGGTGATGCTCCCGGGTGATGCCAGCCAAATCGTTCAATGTTGGACCACGGTCCAATAGCCTGTGGCAGGGCTCCTACGTAGCGTGTGCTCGTCTCGGTTGCTGTTTTGGCGATCGATCGGGAGGCAACGCTCGAAAATGTCGACGCTTTTTCCTGCACTTGCGGCCAAGGCCGATGCTTTCGTTGATAGCGAGCCCTCGCAGAGCGAGGGGATGATCTGGATACCCGGCGGCACTTTTCGCATGGGATCGGACAAGCATTATCCCGAAGAAGCTCCGGCGCACCGCGTCACCGTCGATGGCTTCTGGATGGACCAACATCCCGTCACGAACCGGCAATTCAGGGAGTTCGTAAGGGCGACCAAGCATGTCACCGTCGCCGAGATCACGCCTGATCCGAAGGATTATCCGGGAGCGCTTCCGCATATGATCTATGCGGGGTCGCTGATGTTCTCTCCCCCCGCACATCCGGTCAGTCTCCGCGACTTCAGCCAGTGGTGGACTTTCGCCAAGGGCGCGAATTGGCGGCATCCCTACGGGCCCGGAAGCAACATCCGTGGTCTCGACGACCATCCGGTGGTGCACGTGGCCTTCAACGATGTGCTCGCCTACGCGACATGGGCGGGCAAGGATCTGCCAACTGAGGCGGAATGGGAGTTCGCGGCGTGGGGTGGGCAGGAAGGCGTCGAATTCGCCTGGGGCAATGAATTCACGCCCGGTGGCCGTCACATGGCCAACACCTGGCAGGGTGAATTCCCCCGCCAGAACGCCAATGCCGACGGTTTCGAGCGCACTTCGCCGGTGACTGCGTTTCCGCCGAACGGGTACGGCCTCCACGACATGATCGGCAACGTCTGGGAATGGACCGCCGACTGGTATTCGCCAAAGCATCAGGCGGATGCGGCGAAGGCCTGCTGCATTCCGCAGAATCCGCGGGGCGGCCGCGAGGCCGAAAGCTATGACCCCAGAACGACCAATGTGAAGATCCCTCAGAAAGTCATCAAAGGCGGCTCGCATTTGTGCGCGCCGAATTACTGCCGACGCTACCGGCCGGCAGCGCGCCATGCGGAGCCGGTCGATACCTCGACAAGTCATCTTGGGTTTCGATGCATCAGGCGAGGAGTGTCTGATGCATCATAAATGGGAGAGTGGCATCATGTTAGCTTCTACACTTGACGACAAGCGGCCTTCGATCGAAACGCCGCCACGCCGACCGGCAGGTTGGCTCAAGCGTTCTTGCGCCGCGCTGCTCAGCGCCTCGATGATGATACCGTTCGCCGGACCAGCCAGCACGCCGGCGGCGGCGCAAGCGCCGGCCAAGCCAAACATACTCTTTATCATGGGGGACGACATCGGTCTCTACCAGCCGAGCATCTACCATCGCGGCCTGATGGTGGGCGAGACGCCCAACATCGACCGCATCGGCAACGAGGGTGCGGTCTTCACACATTACTATGCCGAGCAGAGCTGCACGGCTGGACGTACGGCCTTCATCACCGGCATGCAGCCGGTCCGCGTCGGCATGGTCTTGCCGGAACTTCCCGGCAGCCCATCCTATATCCGGCCCGGGACGCCGACGCTTGCCAAGTTCCTGCTTGATCTCGGCTACAACACCGGCGAATTCGGCAAGAACCATCTCGGCGATCACGCCGACTCGCTGCCGACCGCGCACGGCTTCCAGGAATTCTGGGGCTACCTCTATCACCTCGACGCCATGCAGGGTGTGAGCTTCCCCGACCTCAACAAGTCTCCGACGACGCAGGGCATCGCTGCGCCATGCAAGAACACGCCAATCCCCGGTCTGCGCGAGGTTTCCGGCGCCGTGGACCCCAAGACCACGGTTTGCCTGACGCCGCCGCGTCCCGTGCTGGCGTGCGTATCATCCGACGGCACTGGCACTAAACAAATGTGCAAGGACGAAGGTCCGCTGACCTTGGAACGCTCGAAGACAGTAGACGAGGAAATCTCGGCCAAGGTCGTCGACTTTCTCGACCGGAACGATCCGAAGAAGACCAACAAGCCTTTCTTCGCCTGGTACAATCCCGCACGCATGCACATCACGACCGTGCTGTCGGACAAGTACAATGCCATGGTAGGTGAGCCCGGCGGCAAGGACTGGGGCGTCAACGAAGCCGGCATGAAGCAGATGGATGACAACATCGGCGTGGTGCTGAAGAAGCTCGAAGACATGGGCCAGCTCAACAACACGATCGTCGTGTTCACCACCGACAACGGCGCGGAGACCATCACCTTCCCGGACGGCGGCGTCACACCGTTCAAGGGTGGCAAGCTCAGCACCTGGGAGGGCGGCATGCGCGCCCCGGCCGTTATCCGCTGGCCGGGCGTCATCAAGCCCGGCACGGTCAAAAACGAAATGTTCGCGTCCCTCGACTGGCTCCCGACTCTCGTTGATATCGCCGGAGGGTCCAAAGGCGACGCATTGAAGCAACGTGTCGAGGCCGGCTATCCCGGGCTTGTCAAAACCACGCTCGATGGCGTCAACCAGGTCGACTATCTCAGCGGTAAGTCAGAGAAGTCGGCGCGCGACCACTTCCTGTACTGGTCCGGCACAACGCCGTCGGCGGTCCGCTACAAGAACTGGAAGATGTACTTCGCGATGGTGTCCGACGCACCAGCTGGCTTCATTGCCGGTGTCCAGCCCTATTCCTGGACCCAGGTCGTCAACATCAAGCGCGATCCGTTCGAGACCTCGGTTGGTACGCAGATCAAGACGCTGTTCGGTATGGCCGGGGCAATCGCTTCTCCCTCCACCGCCTACGTCTATGACTGGAACATGCTGCCGATCGGGCAGCAGCTCTGGCTGATGCATCTCGAGTCCTTCATCAAGTTCCCGGCGCTGCAGGACCCGGCCAGTTACAACCTGGAACAGGTCATGCAGCAAGTTAAGAATATGAAGGCGGGACGCGACTAACCGGACGAGACCGAACCGGCGGGCGTCATTTTCGATGTCCGCCGATCAAGTTGCTGAGGTTCAGCCAATCCCGAGGCGGCGCGCCGCTACGGTGACACGCGCGACAACAGGAAACGCTCATGAACATCTTTCGACGCGCCTGCCTTGGTCTTCTGGCATCGGTCGCAGCGGCAACAGCGGCGGTTTCCCCGTTGTCCGCCCAGCAACCACAGAAGCCCAACATCCTTGTCATCATGGGCGACGACATCGGCTATTGGAACATCAGCGCTTACAACCGTGGCATGATGGGTTATCGCACGCCGAACATCGACCGCATCGCCAACGAGGGCGCGATCTTTACCGACTATTATGGGCAGCAATCCTGCACCGCCGGTCGTGCGGCCTTTATCACCGGCCAGAGTCCGTTGCGCACGGGATTGCTCAAGGTGGGTCTGCCTGCGGCCAAGGAAGGCTTGTCCGGCAAGGATCCGACTATCGCTGAACTCTTGAAGCCGCAAGGCTACGCAACCGGGCAGTTCGGCAAGAATCACCTTGGCGATCGCAACGAATTCCTGCCTACGGTGCACGGCTTCGACGAGTTCTTCGGCAACCTTTATCATCTGAATGCCGAGGACGAGCCCGAACATCCTGACTATCCAAAGAATCCGGCGTTCAGGGCGCAGTTCGGCCCGCGTGGTGTGATGAAGTGCGTCGCCGTCGCGACCGACACGCCGGGCGACGATCCCCGCTTCGGTACCTGGGGCAAGCAGAAATGCGAGGATACCGGGCCGCTCACCAAGAAGCGCATGGAGACGATCGACGAGGAATTCCTTGGCGCCGCGACCGACTTCATCGAGCGCGCAAATCGCGACAAGAAACCTTTCTTCGTGTGGTTCAACCCAAGCAGGATGCATATCTGGACCCGTCTCAAGGCTGAATCGCAGGGAAAAACCGGCCTCGGGATTTATCCCGACGGGATGGTCGAACATGACGGCCAGGTCGGGCAGGTGCTCAAGAAGCTCGACGACCTCGGGATCGCCAACAACACGATCGTCATCTACACCACCGACAATGGCGCAGAGACATTCTCGTGGCCCGACGGCGGTACCACCCCATTCCGGGGCGAGAAGAACACCAATTGGGAGGGCGGCTATCGCGTGCCGGCAATGGTGCGCTGGCCTGGACAGGTGCCGCCGCGAACGGAGATCAACGACGTCTTCTCGGCAGAGGACTGGGCCACCACGTTGGTGGCGGCAGCCGGTGAGCCAGACGTCAAGAACAAGTTGCTGTCGGGTTATGACGCTGCCGGCAAGAACTTCAAGGTTCACCTCGACGGCTACGACCAGCGCGACCTTCTCTCGCGCAAAGGTGCCAACAAGCGCCGCGAGTTCTTCTACTGGACCGACGACGGCAACCTGGCCGGGCTTCGCTACGACCAATGGAAAGCCGTCTTCCTGGAACAAAAGGCGCATGGATTCGACGTCTGGTCGCAGCCGATGATACAGCTTCGGTTGCCGTCACTGTTCAACCTCCGTTCGGACCCGTTCGAGCGAGCCCAGCACGAAGCCGGCGATTACGTTCGCTGGTTCGTCGAGCATGCCTTTGTGCTGGTGCCCGCACAGGCGATCGTGGGGCAGCATCTCATGAGCTTCCAGCAGTTTCCGCCGCGCCAGCGACCAGGCTCATTCTCGGTCGAACAGGCGATGGAAAAGCTGCGCAATCCACCTTCGAGCAACTGAGCCGGTGTTACATGGGGTCGATCATGATTCCTTCCGGGTAATCGAGGTCAGTGCACACCTCGGTATCGTGTTCGACAAGCTGCCGGCTGGGCTATCGCGTGGCTGCGATTGCACGCAGCGCAATATCCGTGTTCGGGGGCGAGCAATATGCGTTGTCGCCGGATGCGTCATTGAAAGAACTTTCTAGTGCAGCGTGTGGCTGCAAAACCACAGACTTTAGAACACCGTTGATCTAATTTGCTCAAGTGGTGACGCGGGCTTGGGAGATTCGGATGACAATCGCTGCCTCGAACATCTGCCGCATGACACTCATCGCTGCCGCGACGTTGGCGCTTCAATCTCAGGCGGCCCGGGCGGACGAGAACGGAGTGTCGCTTTGGCTTCCGGGCTTTTTCGGAAGCCTCGCTGCCGTCCCCGTCACACCGGGTTGGTCGCTCGGTACGGTGGCCTATCACACCAGCGTTGGTGCTTCCGGCAATGTTGCGGCAGCGCGGCAAATCCAGATCGGCCAGGTCCCGGCGACGGCGAACGTCAGTCTCAATGCCACTTTGAAGGCCCGCGGCGATCTGCTGTTCATTGCGCCAACCTACACCTTCGCGACGCCGGTGCTCGGCGGCCAGTTCGCCATTGGCGTGATCGGAGCGGTCGGCCATGTCGACACCAGCATCGCCGGCACCTTGACCGCACAGGTCGGACCCATTGTCGCGACCCGCAATGGCGTTCTGTCGGATTCGGTGACCGGCGTCGGCGATCTCTATCCGCTGGTGACGCTGAAATGGAATCAGGGCGTCCACAATTATATGATCTATGGCTTCGGCGACATTCCCGTCGGAGCCTACGAATCCACACGCCTGTCGAACATCGGTATCGGGCATGGCGGCATCGATTTCGGCGCCGGATACACCTACCTCAACCCGGCGACGGGGTTTGAATTCTCCGGCGTCGGCGGCTTCACCTACAACTTCACAAACCCGACCACGGATTATCAAAGTGGCATCGACTTCCATTTTGACTGGGGTGCATCACACTTCTTGTCCAAGCAGCTCTTTGTCGGCGCGGTCGGCTATGCCTATCAGCAGGTCACGGACGACTTCGGAGCCGCGGCTTTCCTAGGCGGATTCAAATCGCGCGTTTTCGGTGCTGGCCCCCAGCTCGGCTATCTTTTTCCGATTGGAGACAAGCAGGGATACCTGAATTTCAAGGGTTACAAGGAGTTCGCCTCGGAAAACCGGCCCGAAGGCTGGAATGTCTGGCTGACGTTCTCAATCTCGAATGCCGCGCCGACGTCGACGGTTACACCAACGAGGCGTACGATTACAAAGTAAGGCTTTCGCGGCGGTCTGGTGCCCGACGAATCCCATCCAGGCGCCGGCCTGGAACCGAAGTGGCGCGATTGACTTTCGAACCGGACATCTCCGCTCGACCGGAAAGGGAAGGCAATTCCTGTCGGTTTGCGCGAGTTACTTCAGGAGAGAACTCCACGCGACCATTTGATCCTTGATCTGAATCAGGGCCGGAGCGGGAACGAGATTCGCGGGCCCCGGCGCTTTCTGACCGGCCGCGACCAGCTTCGCCACCCATATCTCGCCGTCGGTGTAATAGGGATCGCCTTCGCCGTTGCGACCGTTCAAGGTCGGACCGACTCCCTTCATTTGGGAGATACTCAGTACCGTGCGGGCGTTATCCAGTCCCTCAATGAGACGATTGCGTTCCTGGTCGATATTTGGTGCGATCTTGTGGGTGACCTGACCCGTATCGCGGCTCAAAGTGACGCCACTGTCGAAGCTCGCCGATCCCAGCCAAACCGGATTGCCGTCAGCACCGCTTTGCAAAACCAGCCACAGCCGGACGTGCTGCCGACGGTCCGCACTGGCGCCCGCAGGCTTTTCGAACGCCAGATCCTCGCGCCGTCCGTCGAAATAAAGCGGACTGACCGGAGCGTCCTTGTAGGAGCGATCCAGCAGAACGCTTCCAATGATTTCGAGGCTGCTGCGTAACGTCACGGGATCGGCCGGATACCAGCCGGCAGCATGGAATGCGGAGACCACGTCCGGCCGGGTTCCAATCAGCCCGACGTTGATCGCGTCGCCTGGTATTCCCTGAGCTGTGGAAGTTACCATCGCCCGTTTTGAAAGGCCGGGTTCGTGCTCGATCCGAGACCATGTTGCGGGCAATATCAGGTAGCTGACACCGACATAGATCGAGACCACGATTCCAAACAGCCAGAAATAGCGAGTCCAGCGGATCGGTAGGCTCACGAGGAGGGAACTCCTTCAGATAAAGCGGTAGCCGGATGGGACCACGCTACGGGCGAGGGCACCTCAGGGATATTGGACCCTGGTCCAACATCTACCGCCAGTATGCCGTGCTATCGTCGCAACGAGAACTGCAAGCACTCAACGTTCACCGTTCGAATGTCCGCTTCATGCGAGAAGCCATTGGAGTAAAAGCGATGAAAGCACTGGCAATGGCGGCGGCGATGCTTGCGGCCGCGAGTTCTCACGTTCAGGCGCAAACGGACCTCACAGCCTACGCGGACGCCAACGGGTACATTAACGTGCAAGCGCTGACTTGCGCCGCACTCGCCGGAACCTGGCAGGAAGACGCCGATCGGCTCACGACGTGGTACAGCGGCTGGTACAACGGCCTGGCAAAGAAGCATTACTTCAACATTGCTCGAACCAAAGCGCTCGAGCACGACGTGATTGTTTATTGCAAGGCCAATCCGCAAATTCGAATTATCGAGGCGATAGATGTGATGCTCAAGCACGAGAAGCATCAGGCCGCCTCCAAATGAAGCTGCGTTCTCCAGGCCGCCGGTTGAGCGTGATGAGGCCTGCTTATCAGGTCGGTGCGGACGTCTCCGTGCACGCTGAGCACGAAGTTTGACCGGCAGCGGACATCAGCGCCGGGTGCTCCTTCGTCCCGCGCACTCGCTAGAGATAAGCGGTATAGGAACTGACCCAGACAAGAATGGTGGCAAGGAGTCCGATAACACCCGCGTTTGGAGCATAGGCCGTGGCATTTCCGGACATTCCGAGCCGCAGCGAATCCCGGCTCATTTGGTCGGGAACGGACATCTCCGCTGGAAAGGCGGTCGTGCCACCGAGCGCCGTCGTTCGGGCAAGGGTTCCGGAGACTGCCACTTGGCCCTGGCCTATGCCCTTGGGGATGGAGGTAATCTTCGCGTGATAGATGCGGCCCGGAGCGTTATCGAAGACGATATCGACGGGCGCGCCGACCTTGATCGTTTCGAAGCCGTTCTGTGAGAACATGCCGATAATCGTGATCTCGCTTTCAACGACGAATGAAAGCAGCGAACGGGCCTGCAGCGCACGATCACCGACCGTCAAGGTTACGAGCGTTACGTAGCCGTCGGCCGGCGCTCGAACCGTCGTCTGCGATAATTCCCACTCGGCATTTTCCAACTGCGCCCGAACCTGCGCGACGGTGGTGTTCACGCCCCCGATCTCGGAATCCAGCGCAAATTTCGCGCTCTGTTGGGCGGCCCTGGCGGCACCGAGCTGTGCGGATACGGTCTCGAACTGAACCTGGGTATCTTGTTCCCTGAACTCGGTGTTCGACCCGCTCTCATATAGCGTCTGAATGTCCTTCAGGCGCTTGGCACTGAATTTCACCTGAGCTTCCAGTCCGGCAACATTGGCGCTCGCCTGGTCGTAACTGGACTTCAATATCTGAGTTTGCTGTTGCGCGGCCGCCAGCGATGCTCGCAGCTGATCTACTTTAAACTGGAACGGTGCCGGGTCGATCTGGAACAGAACGGCACCAGCCTTCACCGGCACATTTGGTTTGACGGGAATAGCGACGATCTGGCCGCTCACATTTGGCGTCACTTCGACGACCCGTCCGGTCACGGTGACCTTGCCGGATGGCGTCAAATAGTTGAAGAGCGCCAGGAATGTGGCAAGGATCAATGCACCGATGGAAATCGAAATCGCTCCGGACAACCAGCCCCAACGCACGAGCTTGAATTTTGTGAACAAGAGCCAGAGCGCGACGACGTAGAGGCACAGAATTATGAGCACGACGTCCCCCATCTTCATTGACGCGAACAGAGTGCACGAAGCTGCCCTGTGCGCGGCGAGGGGATCGTGACGGGAACCTTGCCCTAATGAAATTGCCCTTTGGGCCTACAGGATATCTGTTGGCTTGGATCGGGTCGGGTCCAAAGGCGAGCCGGCAAACTCGCGGGGTGCGGCGGCGCTTTACTCGATGCTGGAGCCGCGATGCAGATCGGCCTCGATCTGCAGCTTGGTGCCGCCGCCGAACCGCGCCCGGTAGACCTGCAGGTTTTCCATGATCCGCTGCACGTAATTCCGCGTCTCGGAGAACGGGATCTTTTCGACCCAGTCGACGGCATCTACCTTGGGATCGCGCGGATCGCCGTAGCGTTCGATCCATTTCTTGACGCTGCCCCGGCCGGCATTATAGGCGGCGAAGGTCAGGATGTAGGAGCCGCGATAGTCCTCGAGCAACCCGCCGAGTTCGGCGGCGCCCATGGCCGCGTTATAGACCGGATCGGTCTTCATCCGGTTGAGGTCGAAGCTGACGCCGGCCCGCTTGGCGACGTAGCGTCCGGCATCCGGGGTCACCTGCATCAGCCCGTACGCCTGCGCCGGCGAGACCACGGCCTGGTTGAAGGCGCTTTCCTGCCGGCAGATGGCGTAGACGATGCTCTTCTCGACCTCGGGCCCGATCGACTTGAACGGCGGGATGCCGTTGACGGGATAGGCGTAGTGATCGAATGGCAGGCCGCGATTGAGGGCGGCCTTGCCGAGCAGCAGCATGCCGCGGGCGTCGGTGTAGCGCGCGGTCAGCTCGCCGAGCCCGGCCAGCGCGTCAGGATCGCCGTTCTCGCCCATGTCGGCGAAAATCGGGATAGCGAACTCGCGCTCCCCGAGTTCGTAGAGCAATTGTACCGCGCGCACGATCTCGAGCCGGTCGGCGCCGCGGCCGCGCGGGACACCGCTCAATTCGATCTGCGGCAATCCAAGTTTGGCGCGCGCCAGCTGGCCGTAATAGCTGGTCGACTGTTCGGCGGCCCTCAGGTAGGCGGCGCGGGCCTCCTGGGCGCGGCCGGCAGCTTCCGCGGCGCGGCCCTGCCAATAGCCGGCGCGCGCGAGCGCGGTCGGGTTCACGCTGCCGACGCCGATCCGCGCAAAATGCTGGGCGGCTACCGAAGGATCGTTCAGGAAGCGCAGCGCGATCCAGCCCGCGGTGAATTCCTGCTCGGTCTTGTAGATGTCGCGCGACGGCAGCGCCGCATCGCGTGTAATCAGATAGGCGCTGCGATTTTCGCCGACGTCCAGCATCTTGCGCGCCAGCAGCCGGCGCTCGATCCACCATTCGTTGAGATTATGCAGGCGGTTCGGATCCCTCGGTGCGCTCAGCATCAGCTGGGCGGCCTCGTTGAATTTCTCGTCGCGGCGCAGCAGCTGGATCTTGCTGAAGAGGTAGCCGGGATCGCCGTGCAGCTCGCGCGGCACCGCATCGAGCAGCGCCTTGCTGTTGGAGGTCTTCTTGTTGGCGGCGAGGCGCGCCTTGGCCAGTGCGAGATGACCCGCGCCCAGCCGCTTTGCGGCGCGCAGCCCGGCGGCTTCCTGTTCGGTGCCGTAGAGCATCAAGTCCATCCGCGCCTTGTGATCGCCGGCGGTCAGCAGCGCGCCGAACAGATCGAGCGCGGCGGTTTCGGTGTCCTCCGACATCCCGTCGTGCCGCCAGGCATCGCGGACCAGGCGTTCGGCGTTGGCGCGATCGCCGCGCCCGATCATCACCCGCGCCAGCGCGAACTTGCCCTTGGCCGAGATCGGCGATTCGTTTTCGAACCACGACCAGACCGCGGCGTCGTCGCGACGGTCGTCCCACAGCGCGGCCTCGATGCGCCGGCGCAGGAAGCTCTGCGAGGGCCAGCTCGGATTGGCCGAAACGAACGCGCGATAGCGCTCGACGGAAGCGCCATTGTCGTCGCTGCGCAGGATCAGCCATTCCGCCAGCTTGCGGGCGACGGGATCCGATATCGCGGCCTGCGCCAGCGTCGCATCGGCCGGCTTGCGCTTTCGAACCAGCTCGATGACGTTTTCCAGCGCGTCCTTGTCGGACTGCGGGGTCGACGACGTCGCGGCGACCGCCGCAGGGGTTACGTGTTTACGCGCCGCGGGCGCAGCGGCGTGCTGGCGCGTCGCAGGCGCCAGGACCGGTGCCAAGACCGGCGCCGGGATTGGCGAGGCGGGAGCCGTCGCTGCAGCCGCTGAATGTTGCGTCGGGCTCGCAGCCGTCGCCGTGGGAGTCGTCTTGGGAACGGCGTTGCGGGCGATCGGACGCGGCTTCGGCAAAGGAACTTTCGGCTTGGCCCAGGCTTCCACGGACATTGCGGATAGCCCGACCGACAGCATCAGACCTGTCGCCAGTGCGGTCGATCGCAATGCGGCTGCGCTGGCGGAACGGGTCACGGTTTTCCTCTGCGGAGGCGAATCACTCAATCGCTGAAGCCTTAGGTGTATTTGATTGAATATGTGGATAAAATGCTAAAAACGTCGCGGCCGGGGGTGTTTGCGCCATCACCACGGCAAAATCGCGGCTAACGGGTTTTCGAGCGAGGATTCGATCTTGGGATTCGATCTGGGATCGCCAACGCCGCGCGGCCGGAAAAGGCGTCAAAAACAAAGGCCTGGGGCCATATCCTTCGGCCCTTTCGCCAGATCGCCAGACCCGATATGAATTGGCTGGTCATTTTTAGCAGTGCCGTCACGAGCGCGTTGGGAGGAAATCCATGGCAGCCAAGACGAAATTCCAGGGATCTTTCACCGCCTTGGTCACGCCATTCAAAAACGGCTCGCTCGACGAGGCGGCGTTCCGCGGTCTGGTCAGCTGGCAGATCGAACAGGGTTCGCACGGTCTCGTTCCCGTCGGCACCACAGGCGAAAGCCCGACGCTGAGCCACGCCGAGCATCATCGGGTGGTCGAGATGTGCATCGATGAGGCAAAGGGACGCGTGCCGGTCATCGCCGGCGCGGGCTCCAACTCGACGCGCGAGGCCGTCGATCTGGCCGTCCATGCCGAGAAGGCCGGCGCCGATGCCGTGCTTGTGGTCACGCCGTATTACAACAAGCCGACCCAGGAAGGGATGTATCAGCACTTCAAGGCGGTCAATGACGCGATCGGCATCCCGATCATCATCTACAACATCCCGCCGCGCTCCGTCGTCGACATGTCGGTCGAGACCATGACCCGGTTGTTCGAGTTGAAGAACATCGCCGGCGTCAAGGACGCCACCGCCAATCTTGCCCGGGTATCGCAACAGCGCCACGCGATGGGACCGGATTTCATCCAGCTGTCCGGTGAGGACATGACCGCGCTGGCCTATATGGCGGCGGGCGGACATGGTTGCATTTCGGTGGTCGCCAATGTGGCGCCAAAACTCTGCGCCGAACTGATGTCGGCCGTCCTGAAAGGCGATTATGCAACCGGACTGAAGCTCCAGGACCGGCTGACGCCGCTGCATGACGCCATCTTCAAGGAGCCGGGCCTCGCCGGAGCCAAGCACGGCCTCAAGCTGCTCGGACGGCTGGAGGAGGAAGTGCGCCTGCCGCTGATCAATGTGACGCCGCCGACCGGCAAGGTGATCCGCGACGCCATGGTCCATGCCGGCCTGATCAACTGAAGCCGGCCTCTCACTTCGCCTGATGCACGTAGGAAATCGACCATGCTGAAGGAATTCCGCGAATTCGCGATGAAGGGCAACGTCGTCGATCTCGCCGTCGGCGTCATCATCGGCGCGGCCTTCGGCGCCATCGTGACCTCGCTGGTCGGCGACGTCATCATGCCGATCATCGGCGCCATCACCGGCGGTCTCGACTTCTCCAATTATTTCACCGGATTGTCGAAGTCGGTGTCGGCGACCAATCTGGCGGATGCCAAGAAGCAGGGCGCCGTGCTGGCCTGGGGCAACTTCCTGACGCTGACGCTGAATTTCGTCATCATCGCGTTCGTGCTGTTCATCGTCATTCGCGCCATGAACACGCTGAAGCGCAAGGATGAAGCGGCGCCCGCGGCGCCGCCGAAGCCGACGCGCCAGGAAGAGCTGCTGACCGAAATCCGCGATCTGCTCAAGAAAGCTTGATGTGGCCGAGAAGAACGAGCGCCCGATCAAGGTCGTCGCCGAGAACCGCAAGGCGCGGTTCAACTACGCGATCGAGGACACCATCGAGACCGGCATCGCGCTGACCGGCACCGAAGTGAAGTCGATCCGCAACGGCAAGACCACCATTGCGGAGTCCTATGCGGACACCAAGGACGGCGAGATCTGGCTGATCAACGCCAATATCCCCGAATACCTGCAGGCCAACCGCTTCAACCACGAGCCCAAGCGGCCGCGCAAATTGCTGCTGCACCGCAAGCAAATCAACAAGCTGATGGGCGCGGTCGACCGCGAGGGCATGACCCTGATTCCGCTAAAACTCTATTTCAACGAGCGCGGCCGCGCCAAGCTGCTGCTGGCGGTGGCCAAGGGCAAGAAGCTGCACGACAAGCGCGAGAGCGAAAAGAAACGCGACTGGGGCCGCGAAAAGGGCCGCCTGCTGCGGGCGCGGGGGTAGCCGGATTTCCTTATCCCCGCGTGAGCGTAAGTTCATCGCTGGAGAAACGCGCTCTTGCGCGCATCTCGAAGGATGAGGCTGTGGGGCTTCATGGTTCGAGACGGCGCAAGAGCGCCTCCTCACCATGAGGTCGGGACATGCGGAAGGCTGAGGCAACAATGAATCAAAAAAATTTGCACGAAGTCGACTGGAGCAAAATTCCTGCGCCGCCGGACGATGGCGCGGCCGCCCATCTCACCGGCCTGGCGATCCCGCCGCTCAGCCTGATCGCCACCGACGACAATTCGGTCACGCTGTCGGCGCTGCCGGGCCGCACGGTGGTGTTCGCCTATCCCCGCACCGGCGAGCCCGGCAAGATCAGCCTGGTCGACGACTGGGACATGATTCCGGGCGCGCGCGGCTGCACGCCGCAAACCTGCGCGTTCCGCGATCTGTTCGCCGATCTGAAGTCCGCCGGCGCCAGGCACGTGTTCGGACTGTCGACGCAAAGCAATGTCTATCAGACCGAAATGGCGTCGCGGCTGCATCTGCCGTTCCCGGTGCTGTCGGATGAGAAGCTGGCGCTGACTCGCGGCCTGAAGTTGCCAACCATGGAGGTGGCAGGGCTGACGCTGATCAAGCGGCTGGCGCTGATCATCGACAACGGGCGCATCAGCCACGTGTTCTATCCGGTGTTTCCGCCGGACCGGAATGCCGGCGACGTGCTGGCGTGGCTGAAGCAGAATCCCGTCTAGCTCTTATCCAGATCCGTGCGCACTTTCGCAAACACATTGCGAAACATTTCGGGCGTCAGGACGCGCGTATTGGTGTTGTAACGCGAGCAGTGATAGCTGTCGTAGAGCCTGATCGGGCCCGCCATATGCACCGCGCCGTGCGCAAAGGGCGCCGCCGCGCTGCGCAGGCCGAGGGCTTTCAACGTCGATTCATGGGCGATCCTGCCGAGCGTCACGATGGCGCGAAGCCTTGGCATGGTGGCGATGGTCGCGATCAGGAATTGCCGGCAGGTGTTGATCTCGACCGGCAGCGGCTTGTTCTGCGGCGGCACGCAGCGCACCGCGTTGGCGATTCGGCAGTCGACCAGCCGTAATCCGTCATCTGGGCGCGCGTGATAGACGCCCTTGGCAAAGCCATATGCCAGCAAGGTGGCATAGAGCAGGTCGCCCGCGAAGTCGCCGGTGAACGGGCGTCCGGTCCGATTGGCGCCCTGCAGGCCGGGCGCGAGTCCCACGATCAGCAGCCGGGCTTTGGAATCGCCGAACGAGGCCACCGGCGAATTGTGCCAGCTCGGCTCGCGTGCGCGCGCCTGGCCGCGAAATTCAGCGAGCCGCGGGCAGAGCGGGCAATTGCGGTCGGGTTCGGTGGCGGGAAGGGCGGCGACGCTAGCCATCTACGACCATCGCGTTTTCAAGCGGAGCGGATACCGGTTCGCGTCGGGAAAAAGCGTCAAAAACAAAAGCCCGGTCCTGATTCCAGAACCGGGCTTTGGCTACGTACCGGATCATTTTCAATCGTCGAATTCGTCGTCGCCGGCGGCCCGCGGCGCCATGGTGGTCGCGCGCTGCAGGAATTGCGGCGCGTGGTGACGCGGCTCGCGCGGAGCGGGGCGCTCGGAGGGATCGCGGCCGAGCTTGGATTGCAGCTCGACCAGGTCGGTGAAGACGTCGGCCTGGCGTCGCAGTTCGTCGGCGATCATCGGCGGCTGGCTGGAGATCGTCGAGACGACCGTGACGCGAACGCCGCGCCGCTGCACCGCTTCAACCAGCGAGCGAAAATCGCCGTCGCCGGAGAACAGCACGATCTGATCGACATGCTCGGCGAGTTCCATGGCATCGACGGCGAGCTCGATGTCCATATTGCCTTTCACCTTGCGGCGGCCGCTGGCGTCGATGAATTCCTTGGTCGCCTTGGTAACGACGGTGTAGCCGTTGTAGTCGAGCCAGTCGATCAGCGGACGGATCGAGGAATATTCCTGATCCTCGATAATCGCCGTGTAGTAGAACGCCCGTAACAGCGTGCCGCGACTCTGAAATTCCTTGAGAAGGCGCTTGTAGTCGATGTCGAAGCCGAGGGTCTTTGCAGTAGCATAGAGGTTGGCGCCATCGATGAAGAGCGCGATCTTGTTGGAAACGGGTGACATCAAAGGGTTCTCGCGTTGTTGTTAACGTTTTTGGCGCAGCGGGAATCGACCGCGCGCACTTTCCAGTTCAGCTGTCCAAAGTTCGGTGAATCTTTCCCCACGACAGTCACCACTGCAATTATGGTGAGGCGAGGGCGAAAAACCTAGACTTTTGACGATGCAAGGAGAGAATACTTGTCCTGGACGGTGTCCCGCCGTCTCTGGACGCTCCGGCCTTCTGGCCCCGGGATTTGAGTTACCAGAGCCCATTAAGAAGGCAAATCACAAATTTAGTCTTGCGAAACGCCATCCGCCCCTATAACTAGCCCCTATAACCGACATATTGGGCCCCATTTAACGGAGCGACAGTCTATGGCGCGCGTCACCGTGGAAGATTGCATTGATAAGGTCGACAACCGGTTCGACCTGGTTCTGCTGGCCGCACATCGCGCCCGGATGATCTCGTCCGGATCGCAACTTACGGTTGATCGTGATAACGACAAGAATCCGGTCGTTTCGCTGCGGGAAATCGCCGACTCCTCGATCTCGCCGGAGGATCTGCGCGAGGAACTGGTCCATTCCCTGCAGAAATTCGTCGAAGTCGATGAGCCTGAGCCCGATACCGTGCCTTTGATCGGCTCGGCCGGCGCCAGCGTCGATGCCGACGACACCGAGGTCGCGGTCGAGCGGATGACCGAGGAAGAGCTCCTGAAGGGCCTCGAGGGCCTGGCGCCGCCGGAAGAGCAGCCCGAAGAGGACGAGTAATCCTGGCACCGGGCGTCCCGAGCCCCCCGATCTGAACACCCTGATCTGACAAAGGCCCGGACAGCTGTCCGGGCCTTTGCTTTTATTGACATTTTTTCGGTTTCAAGGCGTGCTGGTGGACGGGTGCGAGATCGCCTGAACCGGCCGGACCGCAGGCTGGCCGGGTGCGGCATATCATCGGCCCGAGCCATGCGAAATTGATCGTTTGCCGACCCCCGACGGGGTGCAGCTTCGCTCGAAATCGCATTAGATGTTCTTGAGGCAATTTTTGCAGCGCGCCAAGCAGGCCGCGCGGATGAGGCAGTGATTCGATGGCGTTCTGGCGCCGCATATCCCGGCAGATGCAGGCTGCGACCGATTCGGTCGCGGTGGCGCCGGCCTCGCCTGTGGCAGAGCGGGCCAAATCCCCTCGCTCGCGCATGATGCGGCAATACGATCTGGTCGAGCGTGTGCGGTCGTACAATCCGGACACCAACGAAGACCTGCTCAATCGCGCCTATGTCTACGCCATGAAGGCGCACGGCACCCAAACCCGCGCCTCCGGCGATCCGTATTTCTCGCATCCGCTCGAGGTCGCGGGGATCCTCACCGGCCTCAAGCTCGACGATGCCACCATCGTCGCCGCGCTGCTGCACGATACCATCGAGGACACCGAGGCGACCCGCGCCGAGATCGACAACGTGTTCGGCCACGAGATCGGCGCGCTGGTGGAAGGCCTCACCAAACTGAAGCGGCTGGAGCTGGTTTCGCGCGAAGCCAAGCAGGCCGAGAATCTGCGCAAGCTGCTGCTGGCGATCGCCGACGACGTCCGCGTGCTCCTGATCAAGCTTGCCGACCGCCTGCACAACATGCGGACCCTGGAATTCGTGCCGCACGCCTCGCGCCGCCGGATCGCCGAGGAGACCCTCGACATCTATGCGCCGCTCGCCGGCCGCATGGGTATGCAGGAGATGCGGGAGGAACTCGAAGATCTGTCCTTCCACACGCTCGATCCCGAGGCCTATGCGGTAGTGATGCAGCGGCTAGACGCGCTGGCCGACCGCAACCGCAATCTGATCGGCGAAATCGAAAGCCAGCTGTCGACGAACTTGCAGAAGAACGGCATCACCGCGCGGGTCTGTGGCCGCCGCAAGCAGCCGTTTTCGATCTGGACCAAGATGGAGCGCAAGTCCGTCGGCTTCGAACAATTGTCCGACATCTACGGCTTCCGCGTCGTGATGGCTGACGTCGAATCCTGTTACCGCGCGCTCGGCGTCGTCCACACCACCTGGCCGGTGGTGCCCGGGCGCTTCAAGGACTACATCTCGACGCCGAAGCAGAACGACTACCGTTCGCTCCACACCACCGTGATCGGTCCCGGCCAGCAGCGCGTCGAACTGCAGATCCGCACCGAGGAGATGAACCAGATCGCGGAATTCGGCATCGCCGCGCATGCTTTCTACAAGGAGGGGGCGGGCTCGCCGACCGAACGGCTCAAGCACGAATCCAACGCCTTTGCCTGGCTGCGCCACACGGTCGGCATTCTGTCCGAAAGTGCCAATCCGGAAGAGTTCCTGGAGCACACCAAGCTCGAACTGTTCCACGACCAGGTGTTCTGCTTCACCCCGAAGGGCAAGCTGATCGCGCTGCCACGCCAGGCTAATGTGATCGACTTCGCTTATGCGGTGCATACCGATGTCGGCAACAGCGCGGTCGGCTGCAAGATCAACGGCAAATTCGCGCCGTTGTCGTCCGAATTGCAAAACGGCGACGAGGTCGAGGTCTTGACCTCGCAGGCGCAGTCGGCGCCGCCATCGGCCTGGGAGTCGCTCGCGGTCACCGGCAAGGCGCGCGCCGCGATCCGCCGCGCCACCCGTACTGCGGTGCGCGATCAATATGCGGGGCTCGGCCGCCGTATCGTCGACCGCCTGTTTGCCCGCGCCAAGATCGAATATGCCGACGACAAGCTGAAGGGCGCGCTGCCCCGGCTGGCGCGCGCCTCGATCGAGGACGTGATGGCGTCGGTCGGGCGCGGCGAGCTGAAGGCGTCCGACGTCGCGCGCGCGATGTTTCCGGACTACAAGGAAGAGCGGATGGTGCGCTACGGGGCCAAGAAAAGCCTCGCCGACAAGCTGAAGCTGAAATCGCCGCCGCATCCGGCGCGCAGCGCGTCGGTGATCCCGGTGCGCGGCCTCAGTTCCGACCTGCCGGTCAAGTTCGCCCCGAACGGCGGCGCGGTGCCGGGCGACCGCATCGTCGGCATCGTCTCGCCGGGCGAGGGGATCACGATCTATCCGATCCAGTCGCCGGCGCTGAAGGATTTCGAGGAAGAGCCGGAGCGCTGGCTCGACGTGCGCTGGGACATCGACGAGACCATGCCGCAGCGCTTCCCGGCGCGGATTCTCGTGCACAACGTCAACGAGCCCGGCAGTCTTGCCCAGGTCGCCACCGTGATCGCCGAACATGACGGCAATATCGACAATATCAGCATGTCGCGTCGCTCTCCCGATTTCACCGAGCTGACCATCGATCTCGAGGTCTATGACTTGAAGCATCTCAGCGCTATTATCGCCCAGTTGCGCGCCAAGGCCGTCGTCGCACGCGTCGAGCGTGTCAATGGGTGAAAAAGACTCTCCCTCATGGTGAGGAGCGCGCTCTTGCGCGCGTCTCGAACCATGAGACCACCGGCTCTCATCCTTCGAGACGCGGCCAAGCGGCCGCTCCTCAGGACGAGGACCTTTGTCGCTGCAACGTTTGTCGGAAGCCGATCATGGTTATGCCTCCTCCGCTGCGCCTTGGACTCAATGTCGATCACGTCGCCACCCTGCGTAATGCACGCGGCGGCGCGCGGCCGGATCCGGTCCGCGCGGCACTAACCGCGATCGAGGCGGGCGCCGACGGCATCACCGCGCATCTGCGCGAAGACCGCCGCCATATCCGCGACAGCGACATGGCCCGCCTGAAGGCGGAGATCTCAAAGCCCCTGAATTTCGAGATGGCGGCGACCGAGGACATGTTGCGGATTTCGCTTTCGACCAAGCCGCATGCGGTCTGTCTGGTTCCCGAGCGCCGCGAAGAACTCACCACCGAAGGCGGGCTCGACGTGGTCGGCCAGCACAATGCGCTGGCGCCGTTCATCGCGCGCCTGAACGATGCCGGCATTCGGGTGTCGCTGTTCATCGCCGCCGATCCCGCCCAGATCGAGATGGCCGCAAGACTTCGCGCGCCGGTGATCGAAATCCATACCGGCGGCTGGTGCGACGCCGTGGTCGATGGCCTTGCCGCCAAGGCCGAGGCGGAATGGCAGCGCATCGTCGCGGGCGCGCGGCTGGCGCGCTCGGCGGGGCTTGAGGTTCATGCCGGCCACGGCCTCGACTATGACACGGCCGAGACGATTGCAGCGCTGCCCGAACTCGCCGAACTGAACATCGGCTACTTCATGATGGGGGAGGCACTGTTCGTCGGTCTCGGCGAAACCGTCCGCAGCATGCGCGCGGCGATGGACCGCGGGCGCCAGCGGACCGCGGGTTAGGAAAGCGAAGGCATGATCATCGGCATTGGCTCCGACCTGATCGACATCACCCGGGTTGCCAAGGTGATCGAGCGCCATGGCGACCGCTTTCTCGACCGCATCTTCACCGACACCGAGCGCGCCAAGGCTGCGCGCCGCGCCAACAGCGAGAAGATGGTGGTCGCGACCTACGCCAAGCGATTCGCGGCCAAGGAAGCCTGTTCCAAGGCGCTCGGTACCGGCATCCGGCAAGGCGTGTGGTGGCGGGATATGGGGGTGGTGAATCTGCCGGGCGGCCGTCCCACGATGAAGCTGACCGGCGGGGCGCTGGCCCGGCTCGAGAAGCTGACGCCGGAAGGCTTTGAGGCCCGGATCGACCTTTCCATCACCGACGACTGGCCGCTGGCGCAGGCCTTCGTCATAATTTCGGCGGTCGTTCCGGGCAAATCATAGGGCAGGTGGCCGGCCGCGCCCGAGGAACCCCAGTAAAACTAAAAAACATTGATTTATCAATGGATTGCGTAGTTTTATCGAGGCGCTTGATTGCACGGCCGCGAACAACCGTCTAAAACGCCGCAGCGACACTACCGAGCCAGGGCGAATTCGGGTTTTGCGCCGGAATTTGCCTTCAACATCAGTATCGAAGACCATTTTCTTGACGCGAACGGAACTCTCGATTCGCGTGAGGAAAACGTTCTGCCACCATGCAGGCCAAGCCTCTGTCTAAAAACTAGCCTGGGTTGCGAAGCCTTGCGGGAATTGGGAAAGCGATGAGCGTGACATCCGGGACAAAAACTGAAAGCGGCTTGGGCGAAACCATCCGCGTCGTCATCCACGCCCTCCTGATCGCGCTCGTGATCCGCACCTTCCTGTTCCAGCCCTTCAACATCCCGTCGGGATCGATGAAGGCGACGCTGCTGGTCGGCGACTATCTGTTCGTCTCGAAATATTCCTACGGCTACAGCCACTACTCGATCCCGCTGTCGCCGCCGTTGTTCTCGGGCCGCATTTTCGGTTCGGAGCCGTCGCGCGGCGATATCGTGGTGTTCCGCCTGCCGAAGGACGATTCCACCGATTACATCAAGCGCGTGATCGGCCTGCCGGGCGACCGCATCCAGATGCGCGAAGGGCTGCTCTACATCAACGACGCGCCGGTCAAGCGCGAGCGGTTGACCGATTTCATCGGCGAGGATCCGTGCGGCTCCGACGCCACCGCGCGCGTCAAGCGCTGGAGGGAAACCCTGCCGAACGGAGTCTCCTATGAGTCGCTGGATTGCGTCGACAACGGCTTCTACGACAACACTACCATCTATACCGTGCCGGCCGGCCACTTCTTCATGATGGGCGACAACCGGGACAATTCGACCGACAGCCGGGTGTTGTCGGCGGTGGGCTATGTGCCGTTCGAAAACATCGTCGGCCGGGCGCAAATGATCTTCTTCTCCATTGCCGAGGGCGAGCACGCCTGGATGTTCTGGCGCTGGCCGACCGCGGTGCGCTGGAATCGTATTTTTTCAATCGTGCGATGAACGACGAAACGCCCGTCATCCAGGTTTCCCCGACACAAGGCGAGAGCCTGCCGCCTGAGGCCGGCCGCGAAACCGTGGCCAAGAAGAAGCGCGGCAAGGTCTCGGCCAAGGAATCGGCGAAGGCCGCGGCTGCCGCGATCGAAGCGCGCATCGGCCACAAGTTCGCCGATCCCAACCTGTTGACCACCGCGTTCACGCATGTGTCCGCGCTCAAGCCCGCGCGCAGTCGCGCCGAAAGCTACCAGCGCCTCGAATTTCTCGGCGATCATGTGCTCGGACTGATCGTCTCCGACATGCTGTATCGCGCCTTTCCGAATGCCGACGAGGGCGAGTTGTCGAAACGTCTTGCCGATCTCGTGCGCAAGGAAAGCTGCGCCGACGTCGCAAAGTCGCTCGGCCTGGTCGACGACATCAAGCTCGGCCAGGTCGGCGCCAGCGCCAGTGCCCGGTTGCGCAAATCGGTGCTCGGCGACATCTGCGAAGCCGTGATCGGCGCGATCTTTCTCGACGGCGGTTACAGTGCTGCCGCCCAGTTCGTCGAGCGCAACTGGACCGAGCGGATGCGCAAGCCGCGCCGGCCGCTGCGCGATCCCAAGACGGTGCTGCAGGAATGGGCGCAGAGCAAGGGGATGCCGACGCCGGTCTATCGCGAGGTCGAGCGCACCGGGCCGCATCACGATCCGCAGTTCCGCGTCTCCGTGGATTTGCCGGGCCTGGCGCCGGCCGAAGGCGTCGGCGGCAGCAAGCGCGCGGCCGAAAAGGAAGCGGCGTCCGTGATGATCGCGCGCGAAGGCGTCGGCGGCAGCAATGACAGTTGAACCTTCAGCCCAGACCGCGTGCGGCTTCGTCGCGCTGATCGGCGCGCCCAATGTCGGCAAGTCGACCCTCGTCAACGCCTTGGTCGGCTCCAAGGTCACGATCGTCTCGCGCAAGGTGCAGACCACGAGGGCGCTGATCCGCGGCATCGTGATCGAGAACAACGCGCAGATCATTCTGGTCGATACGCCCGGTATTTTCTCGCCCAAGCGGCGGCTCGACCGGGCCATGGTGTCGACGGCCTGGAGCGGCGCGCATGACGCCGATCTGGTCTGCGTGCTGCTCGATGCCAAGGCCGGGATCGACGAGGAGGCCGACGCGATCTTCAAAAAGCTTGCGAGCGTCAAGCATCCAAAAATCCTGGTGCTGAACAAGATCGATCTGATCCCGCGCGAAAAATTGCTGGCGCTGGCCCAGGCCGCCAACGACCGCATGAAGTTCGACCACACCTTCATGATCTCGGCGCTGTCGGGCGATGGTGTTGACGATCTGCGCGCCGAACTCGCCAAAATGGTGCCGGCCGGCCCATTCCACTATCCCGAAGACCAGATGTCGGATGCGCCGATGCGGCATCTGGCGGCCGAGATCACGCGGGAGAAGATCTACCGGCAGCTGCACCAGGAGCTGCCGTATCAATCCACCGTCGAGACCGACAGCTGGATCGAACGCAAGGACAAATCGATCCGGATCGAGCAGACCATCTTTGTGGAGCGCGAAAGCCAGCGCAAAATCGTGCTCGGCAAGGGCGGCGCCACGATCAAGTCGATCGGCGCGGACTCGCGCAAGGAAATCGCCGAGATCGTCGGCGTTCCCGTGCATCTGTTCCTGTTCGTCAAAGTGCGCGAGAACTGGGGCGACGACCCCGACCGCTATCGTGAGATGGGACTGGAGTTTCCCAAGGAATAATCGAGAAACAATAACAGGGATAACCGGCGTTTCGATGACCTTGCCCAGGAACGTAGTGTGGTTTGAAGTGCTGCTCTATCTGTCGCTGACGCTGGATGCGGTGTCGATCGCGTTCCAGGACCGCACGCCGAAGGCTGACATGACCGAGCAGATGATCATGGTGTCGACCGTGATGGCGGCCGGCCTGATCCTGCTGCTGGTCTATTTCGTCCGCCTCGCGGCGCGGGGACGCAAGAACTGGCCGCGCTGGGTGCTGGCCGCGGCGCTGGTCTTGTCGGTGATCTCGCTGACGCAGGTGATCGGCGCCAACGGCCTGCAATTCGACAGCGCCATCGAGGTGGTGTCCTGCGCGCTGACGGCAATGGGACTATATTTTTCCTTCACCGGCGACGCCGTGGGCTGGTTCAACGCTTGATTTCTCGACTGCTGCGTAGGGTGGGCAAAGGCGCGCTCTTCGCGCCGTGCCCACCAACCCGGTGCGACACTGTTTGTTGATCGGTGGTGGGCACGCGGAGTTTATCATCGGGCTCGCATTCGCGAGACCCGGTGGCTTTGCCCACCCTACATGTTACAATTTCTCCCATGGAATGGACCGACGAAGGCATCGTGCTGGGGGTACGGCGGCATGGCGAATCTTCCGCCATTGTCGAGCTCCTGACGCGCAGCCATGGCCGGCACCTCGGCCTGGTGCGCGGCGGCGCGGGCAAGCGGATGCGGCCGCTGCTGCAGCCCGGCAACAGCGTCACCACGGTGTGGCGGGCGCGGCTCGACGAGCATCTTGGATACTATGCCGTTGAGGGCACGCGCCTGCGCGCGGCGACCCTGCTGGCGACGGCGCATGCGACCTATGGCGTCACTCATCTGGCCTCGCTGGTGCGGTTGCTGCCGGAGCGCGACCCGCACGAGGACATCTACGAGATGCTCGACCGCACGCTGGACGATTTCGACGATGCCGGCGGCGCCGCGGCGCATCTGATCCGGTTTGAGCTGGCGATGCTCGCCGAACTCGGTTTTGGGCTCGACCTGGAAAACTGTGCCGCGACCGGCGCGACCACCGAGCTGATCTACGTGTCGCCGAAATCCGGCGGCGCGGTGTCGCGGCGGGCCGGCGAGCCTTACCGCGACCGGCTGTTGCCGCTGCCGGCATTTTTGCGCCAAGGGGAACGTCAAGGCGAGGGCGGCGCGAATGACTGGTCGGACCAGGACCTGCAGGACGGCTTTCGCCTGACCGGCATGTTCCTGCTCCGCCACGTGCTGGAGCCGCGCGGGCAAGGGCATTCCGATGCCCGCGATGGATTTATCAATGCGGTGACCAAAAACCGGGCGCGAATCAGTTCCGCGGTTTGACGGGGCGCTCTCACCGTCGTCCCTGCGAACGCAGGGACCCATACGCCGCGGCTTATCGTTAGGAGCTGTGGCGCCAGCCATTTTTTGCCAAAAACACCTGTGTTTATGGGTCCCTGCGTTCGCAGGGACGACGGATGCTCCGATTCGCGGCTTGCCCGATTCACCCCGAAAGTTTAACTCCTCCCCATGGGAAAACGACAGCTACCGCCGGAAGAGCCGGCCGAGATCCATGAAGTCATGCTGCGGGATGCGCTGGAAGAGCGCTATCTCGCCTATGCGCTTTCGACCATCATGCACCGCGCGTTGCCGGACGCCCGCGACGGCCTGAAGCCGGTGCATCGGCGCATCCTTTACGGCATGCGGCTGCTGCGGCTCGACCCGGGCACGGCGTTCAAGAAATCCGCCAAGATCGTCGGCGACGTGATGGGCTCGTTCCATCCGCATGGCGACCAGGCGATCTACGACGCCATGGTGCGGCTGGCGCAGGATTTCTCCTCGCGCTACCCGCTGGTCGACGGCCAGGGCAATTTCGGCAATATCGACGGCGATAATCCGGCTGCCTATCGTTACACCGAAGCGCGCATGACCGCGGTCGCGCAGCTGCTGCTGGATGGCATCGACGAGGACGGCGTCGAGTTCCGCCCCAATTACGACGGCCAAACCAAAGAGCCGGTGGTGATGCCGGGCGGCTTCCCGAACCTGCTGGCCAACGGTGCGCAAGGCATCGCGGTCGGCATGGCGACGTCGATCCCGCCGCACAACGCGGCCGAGCTGTGTGACGCCGCGCTGCATCTGATCGACAAGCCGGACGCCAAATCGAAGTCGCTGCTGAAATGGGTCAAAGGGCCGGATTTCCCGACCGGCGGCATCATCATCGATTCCAAGGAAGCGATCGCCGAAGCCTACTTGACGGGACGCGGCTCGTTCCGCACCCGTGCGCGATGGACCCAGGAAGAGGGCGCACGCGGCACCTGGGTGGTGGTCGTCACCGAGATTCCGTGGCTGGTGCGAAAGTCCGGCTTGGTGGCGAAGATCGCCGACTTGCTGAACGACAAGAAGCTGCCGCTGGTCGGCGACGTCAGGGATGAGTCGGCCGAAGACATCCGCCTCGTGATCGAGCCGAAATCCCGCGCGGTCGATCCGGCGCTGATGATGGAATCGCTGTTCCGGCTGACCGAGCTCGAAAGCAATATTTCGCTGAACCTCAACGTGCTGATCAAGGGCAAGATCCCCAAGGTGGTGGGGCTAGCCGAATGTCTGCGCGAATGGCTCGACCATCTGCGGGACGTGCTGCTGCGACGTTCCAACTACCGCAAGACGCAGATCGAGAACCGGCTGGAAGTGCTCGGCGGCTATCTGATCGCGTACTTGAACATCGACAAGGTGATCAAGATCATCCGCACCGAGGATGAACCGAAGCCGGAGTTGATGAAGGCGTTCAAGCTGACGGAGGTCCAGGCCGACGCCATCCTCGACATGCGGCTGCGCCGTTTGCGCAAGCTCGAGGAATTCGAGATCCGCGCCGAGGACAAGAATCTTCGCAGCGAATTGAAGGGCATCAAGTCGCTGCTCGGCTCCGAAGCCGAGCAATGGTCCAAGATCGGCGACCAGGTCCGCAAGGTCCGCGACATCTTCGGGCCCAAGACGCCGCTCGGCAAGCGCCGCACCACGTTCGCGGATGCGCCCGAGCACGATCTGGCCGCGATCGAGGAGGCCTTCGTCGAGCGCGAGCCGGTGACGGTGGTGATCTCCGAAAAGGGCTGGGTGCGCACGCTCAAGGGCCATGTCGAGGATATTTCCGGGCTTACCTTCAAGACCGACGACAAGCTCGACCATGCCTTCTTTGCCGAGACCACCTCGAAGCTGATGGTGTTCGCGACCAACGGCAAATTCTATTCGCTCGATGTCGCAAAGCTGCCGGGCGGCCGCGGTCATGGCGAAGCGATCCGCATGTTCATCGACATGGAGCCGGAAACCGCGATCGTGTCGCTGTTCGTCAACAAGGGCGGCCGCAAGTTCCTGATCGCGAGTCTGGAGGGGCAGGGCTTCGTCGTCAACGAGGACGATTGCGTCAGCAACACCCGCAAGGGCAAGCAGGTGCTCAACGTCGAAATGCCGAACGAGGCCTGCGCGATCACGACCGTTGCCGGCGACACCGTCGCCGTGATCGGCACCAACCACAAGATGGTGCTGTTCCCGCTCGACCAGGTGCCGGAGATGGCGCGCGGCCGCGGCGTGCGGCTGCAGAAATACACCAGCGCCAAACTGTCCGATGTCGCGGTATTCGAATCCAAGGCGGGACTGACCTGGAAGGATTCCGCCGGCCGCGACCAAAGCATGAGCTGGAAGGAACTGGCCGATTGGCGCGGCAACCGCGCCGACGCCGGCCGCCTCGCGCACGGATTGCCGAAGTCGAACAAGTTCCTGCGGGGTGTGGAGTAATACTCGAGCGTCGTCCCGGCGAACGCCGGGACGACGATAAGTTGCTGTGATAGTATTCGCATTTCCCTGCGCTATATAACGGCCGCATGGCGCACGATCATCATCACCATCACTCCCGCGCACATGACCACGCCGGGCACAGCCATGCGCCCGACAATTTCGGATGGGCGTTTGCGATCGGCGCGTCGCTCAATGCGGCGTTCGTCGCAGCCGAGCTGATCTTCGGCTACGCCGCCAATTCGCTGGCGCTGATTTCGGACGCCGTCCACAATCTCTCCGATGTGATCGCGCTGCTGCTGGCCTGGGGCGGGGCGTGGCTCGCGCAACAGCAACCAACGCAGCGGCATACCTACGGCTACCGGCGGGCTTCGATCCTCGCGGCGCTGTTCAATGCCGGGCTTCTGCTGGTCGCCGTCGGCGGCATCATCGTCGAGGCAATCAACCGCCTGCAGGATCCAGCGCCCGTGGCCGGCTGGACCGTCGTGGTGGTCGCAACGCTTGGCATCGCCATCAATGGCGGCACGGCCCTGTTGTTCATGCGCGGCCGCCACGGTGATCTCAATGTTCGCGGCGCCTATCTGCACATGGTCGCCGATGCCGGCGTGTCGTTCGGCGTGGTGGTCGCGGCCCTGGTGATCATGCTCACGGGATGGCTGTGGGTCGACCCCGCGATCAGCCTCGCCATCGCCTCCGTGGTGCTGGTGAGCGGGTGGGGCCTGGCGCGCGACAGCGTCAATCTCGCGCTCGACGGCGTGCCGCGCGGCATCGATTTGTCTGATGTCAGGGACTATCTCGGTACGCTTGATGGCGTCTCCGAGGTGCATGACCTCCACGTCTGGGCCATGAGCACCAACGAGACCGCACTGACCGCACATCTGGTGCGGCGTGACGGCAGCGACGACGCATTCCTGCATCGGGTCAGCGCGGAGCTTTCGCACCGTTTCAACATTCACCACGCGACGCTGCAGATCGAGTCCAGCGGCGAGGTGTGCAAGCTGGCGCCGGCGGAGAAAGTGTAGGGTGGGTTAGGAGCAGTAACCCACCGTCTCGTCGTGCGGCTCGGCGGGTCACGCTCCGCTAACCCACCCTACGATCGATCAAATCAATCCCGCCAGCCGCAACGCCACGCCCGCCACGCAGGATCCCGCCAGCACCCATAGCATGCCGACGTTGAGCCGGAAGATCGCGGTGGCGGCGGCCGCCGCCAGTACGAACGCGGCGATATCGATGCTCGACAGCACGGGCATGTCGAATGACAGCCCGAACGATCGAACCGGATCGGTCTGCCGGAACAGCGTGTGCAGCGCGAACCAGATCGACAGATTGAGGATCACGCCGACCACCGCGGCGGTGATCGCGGTCAGCGCCCCCGCAAGTCCCTTGTTGCCGCGCAGGGTCTCGACGAACGGCGCGCCCAGAAAAATCCAGAGAAAGCAGGGCATGAAGGTAACCCAGGTCGCCAAGAGTCCGCCGAGCGTCGCCGCCATCATCGGCGACAGCGTGCCGGGATCGCGAAAGGCGGCCATGAAGCCGACGAACTGCAGCACCATGATCAGCGGGCCTGGCGTGGTCTCGGCCATGCCGAGACCGTCGAGCATCTCGCGCGGTTGCAGCCAGTGATAATGCTCGACTGCCTGCTGCGCGACATAGGCCAGTACGGCATAGGCGCCGCCGAACGTCACCATCGCCATCTTCGAGAAGAACAGCGCAATCTGGCTGAACACGTTTTCCGGTCCCAGCCCGATCAACAGCGCGGCCACCGGCACCAGCCACAGCAGCAGCCAGATCGAACTGACTTTCAGCGCCTTGCCGATACTCGGACGGACATGCTCGGGCAATTCCTCACCGAGCAGGCTGTCGACAATGGCTGTCTTCTTGCCGCCGCCGCCATGTTCGACCGCCGCGAATTCTGGCCGTCCGCTGCGGGCGCCGAGATAGCCGATCACCCCGGCGGCGATGATGATGATCGGGAAGGGGACGTTGAAAAAGAAGATCGCGACAAAGGCGATGCCGGCCAGCGCGATCATGATCCGGTTGCGCAACGCGCGCTTGCCGACGCGCACCACGGCCTGCACGACGATGGCGAGCACCGCGCATTTTAGCCCGAAGAACAGCGCCTCGACGACGCCGACATTGCCGTAGGCGGCGTAGATGTAGCTCAGCCCCATGATGGCGACGATGCCGGGCAGGATGAACAGCCCGCCGGCCATGATGCCGCCGGCGGTCCGGTGCAGCAGCCAGCCGATATAGGTGGCGAGTTGTTGCGCCTCCGGTCCCGGCAGCAGCATGCAGTAGTTCAGCGCATGCAGAAACCGGCTCTCGGAGATCCAGTTCTTCTCCTCGACCAGGATGCGATGCATCACCGCGATCTGGCCTGCGGGGCCGCCGAAACTCAAAAGCGCCACCCGCAGCCAGACCCGGAATGCCTCGCCGAAGCTGATGCCGTGAGCGTATTCGCTGCTGGCGCCGGCTTCGGCTGATTTGTCGACCGTGGCTTCCATTACGGTTTGGCCTTGTTGGTCGGCCAGTTGTGGGTTTCGCCGGTCGCATCGCGGCACCAGCGATAGAAGGCGTCATACAGCAATATGCCGGCCTCCAATTGTTCGAGATCGTCGTCGAACATCCGCGACAGGCCGAGCGAGGCCGCCAGCAGTCCGGGCGCTTCCGGCGACAGATCCAGCCGTCCGGTATCGGCGGCGCGCACCATCGTCGCCAGCCGCAGCAAGGCTGGCGTCGCCAGACCAAACTCCTCGATCATCACATCGAAAGTACAGAGTTCCCCGCGGTGACTCCAGAATACGTTCTCGATGTCGAAGGGCGCAGCGTTGAAGCGTTCACCGACTGCGGTCACCTCCGGCGGCGGCACGAACAGGAACACCGCGTTCGGATCGACAAACCTGCGGATCAGCCAGGGGCAGGCGATACGGTCGATCTTCGGCCGCGCCCGGGTGACCCAGACAGTGCGGCCCTGCGCATCGCGCGCGGGCAGCTTTTCGGCCGGCACCAGCGGCAGCTTGGCGGCCTTCCAGGCTTCAAAGCCGCCTTCGAGTGTTTCGGCTGACACGTCGAGATGCCGCAGCCAGGCGGCGGTGCCTTGCGCCAGTTTTTGACCGCGCAGGCAGGCCACGATGGCCGGACGGCCGGAGAACTCCTCGCCCCAGCTGGCGGCGTCCTCATGGCGGCGCCTGATGGCGCCGGGAATCAGCCGCGGGTCGGCGGCGAAATCCTCGTCGGTACGGACGTCGATCAGGACAGGCATGTTCGCCGTGCCGATCAAGCGTGCAAGTTTATCAGGAGATATCGTGGTGTAGGATGACATGGTTGCGCCCTCGTTAAGAGAAAACGGGCGCGATACTTGGGCATGTCGCCTCGTGGGGAGATCGCAAAGTCCCCATGGGGCGAATTAACCGCTTGCCGGTCCGGCTGTCAACCTTGCTCCCGCGCGAATTCCGACCTAGCCTGCTTCGCATCGGGGACAATGCAGGCTCCCCGTCAGACGGTCCGCCGTCCAAGCTCTGCGCACCGCTCGACGTGTCGAGTTGCGCATGAAAGCATGGATCGATGGCCAACATCCCCACGGAATCGCAAGCTCTAGCCGCCACCTCGTTGATCCGGCTGCTCTATGTCGCGCGCGGCCTGCGCGGGTTCGGCGACGGCTTTGCGATCATTATCCTGCCGGCCTACATGACGCTGCTGGGTTACGACGCTATAGCGGTCGGCATCGTCGCTACGGCCTCGCTATTGGGAACCGCGCTGCTGACCTTGATCGTCGGCTGGATCGCTCCCCGCCATGATTTGCGTCCGCTACTGATGTTCGGTGCCGGCCTGATGGCGGCAACAGGCGTCGCATTCCCAGGCGTCGAGCACTTCTTCCTGATCGTGCTGGTCGCCTTTATCGGCACCATCAATCCCTCCGGCGGCGATCTCGGCGTGCTGGTGCCGCTCGAGCACGCCGTGCTGGCGCACAGCTCGAGCGACGAACGCCGCACGCAGATATTTGCCCGCTACAGCCTGATTGGCGCGCTCGCCACCGCGGCGGGATCGCTGGCGGCGTCGTTGCCTGATTTTCTCGCCGCCGGCGGCAGCACCCAGCTCGGCGCGTTCCGCCTGATGTTCTATGCCTACGCCGCGCTCGGCATCTTGTGCGCAGCACTTTATCGCCGTGTTCCGCATACCCGCGGCGAGGAGCGGGCGCCGCAGACGCCGCTCGGGCCCTCGCGCGGCACGGTCTACAAGCTCGCCGCGCTGTTCAGCATCGATGCTTTCGCCGGCGGCTTCGTCGCCCAATCGCTGCTGGTGCTCTGGCTGTTCGAGCGCTTCGATCTTTCGCTCTCTGCGGCGGGATTGTTCTTCTTCTGGTCGAGCACGCTGAGCGCCTTCTCCTATCCCGTCGCCGCCTGGCTCGCGAGGCGCATCGGCCTCGTCAACACCATGGTATTCACGCACATTCCCTCCAGCGTGTTCCTCATCCTGGCCGCGTTCTCGCCGAATCTTTATCTGGCCCTGGGATTGTTGTTGCTGCGTTCGGCGCTGTCGCAAATGGATGTGCCGACCCGCACATCGTACGTCATGGCGGTGGTGACGCCGGCGGAGCGGCCCGCCGCCGCCAGCGTCACCGCGGTGCCGCGCAGCCTCGCATCCGCCATCAGCCCGGCGATCTCAGGCGCGCTGCTGATGACGGCATTTTCCGGCCTGCCGCTGGTCGTCTGCGGCGCGTTGAAGATCGGCTACGATATCGCGCTGCTGTTTTCATTTCGCCACATCAAGCCGCCTGAGGAATCGTCCTGACGCGGCCGGAGAGGCGCACGTATCAGTCCTCACGCACCGGCAATTGCCGAATCTGGAATCCGGTCTTGTTCTGTTCAAAGCCGAGGCCAGAATAGAATTTCAGCGTCGCCGGGCTTTTCGATCCCGTCAACAGCATGACTTTGTAACAGTTGTGTTTCCAGGCCGCGGCGATCGCGTGTTTGAGAACGGCGCCGCCATATCCTTGTTTTCGATGGTTTGCGCCGGTGACCACGTTCTCGATCAGCGCATAAGGCAGGCCGCCCCGCGTCAGGTTCGGCACGATGACTAGCGTGCAGGAAGCCACGAGCATGTCCTGCCGGACCCCGACGAAAACGGCACTTCCCGCGTAGCCTGAGAGCTGCCGCCAGATGGATGTCGCATCCGCCAGCGCGAGAGGCGGATCGGACGGGTTCAAATCGCGATACAATTCCAGCAGCGGCGGAAGGTCGGCTTGCTCGACGGCACGAATGAGCAGATCGCCGGACATGGTTCACCCTCGCGAGAGTCTGATAATTGCAAGGCTTTATACGCTGGTGCGAAGTGAAACAACCCGCGCTGCGGTCGCTGCGCCGCTAGATCATCAAGACAAGCCCGGAGATCAGCAGCAGTGCCAGCACGATCTTGCGGAACGTCGCCTCGTCGATCCGTCCGAACAGTCTTAGGCCGAGCCAGGTGCCGGCGAGCAAAGCGGGCAATCCGATCAGGAACAGCTTGATCGTGTCCGGTGTAACCGCACCCTTGGCGCCGATCCACAGCGCGCTCATCAGGAAGCTCGCAACCGCCACCGGCTGAAACACCGTGCGTTGCACATCCTTGGGCCAGCCGCGCAGCCCGCACCAGATCGTGACCAGGATTCCGGCAAGCCCGGTGATGCCGCCGAGCACGCCGTTGAGGAATCCGACGCCTGCATCGGCCGCAGTACCGGCCGATTTCACGGGGGCGATGGCGGGACGGAACCACGCATAGAGGCTGTAGAGCACGAGGAAGGCGCCGATGCCGATGCGCACATGGGAGGGGTTGGCCCAGGTCAGGATGCTGACGCCGACGGGCACGCCGAACGCTGCGCCCAGCACGAACGGCGCGAGCTTGCGCCAGTCCAGCGCACGTCGCAGCTTCCAGACCGAATAGCCCTGCACGATCAGCCCGAATGCGATGATGAGCGAAGCCGTTTGCAGCGGAGTCAGGATGTAGAGCCAGATCGAGGAAACGACCAACCCAAACGCAAAACCGGAGAGGCCTGCGACCAGCGCGCCGGCAAAGGTCGCGAGTAGAAACAGCGAAAGTTCGAGGCTGAGTCCGTCCATGTGCTCGCTCCAATCAAAAGCGAGCAGCGCTTGAATGGGATCGCCATTTCATGGGGAGGCTGCGACGTCCCCGCGCGCAGGCTATGCCCGTCAGGGCTGCGGACGCAAGCAGTAAGACCATGCCGTTCGCATTGATTTCCGCTGCTGATGCATGCCGCCATCAGGTAGAAGGCCTCGCGGATGGCGGCGTTATCCCACGACGGATCGCGCGCTGGCCGTATTTTCGGTCCACCCGCGCAGCACGCGGGCCGTCGTGTCGTCCATGGGGAAGAAGCTTTCGATTCGAAGTTCCTGCAACGTGATGTCCTGGGGGATTCCCAGCGTCGCGATGGTCGTGAACAGGCGCAGATCAATCGCGCCTTTGCGAAAATGCATGGGTAGTACCGGCATGGTCGCGAGTTCGGCCGGCGGCGCGTTGAGCGCAGCCTGCACGCCTTCATAGGCGAGCAATCGTTTCAGAAGGGTGGCGGTCTCCGTTGATCCGTCAGCGGCAGCATCCGCTTCCACGCTCCGGATGAAATAGCCGATCACCTCGACCCAGTTGACAAGGTGCGGCCGCAGCACGTCCGGGGCAACCAGTGCATCGGCCAGATTGATCGGGGTGTCCGGCGCCAATGGCCCGACCAGGAATTCGACCAGACGCACAGCGCCGGAATTGCTCTGCAGCAGATTCCAGTGCCGATCCACCGCCACGGCCGGAAACGGCTCCTGCTGGGCCAGCATGAAATCGAGCGCGGTGCGGATTTGGCCGAGCTCGGGCGCGGCGAGGTTGGTCTGCCGCCACACCGGTGCGAAGCCGGCCGCGATCAGCAGTGAATTGTGCTGGCGCAGCGGAACGTCGAGGGCGATGGCAAGCCGTATCACCATGTCCCGGCTTGGCGATGCGCGGCCGAGTTCCAGGAAACTCAAATGTCGTTGCGAGATGTTGGTCCGTCCGGCGAGTTCGAGTTGTGACAAGCCGCGCTTTCCCCGCCACCAGCGGAGGCTTGCTGCGAAATCGTGTTGAAGCGCCATGAGTACCTGCCAGGTAGTTGCCGAAAGCCTGCCGACCGGCAACATGCCACAAGCAAGCTTGACAGGACATGTTAACAAGACATGGGAGACGGCATTGGGCGGCGAATGGGTTGGGGTCGCGATCGCATTGGTATCGAGTTGCCTCGGGGGGACCGCGGCGGCGATCACGCGCTATCTCGCCGGGAATACCGATCCGGTCACGATGGCGATCCTGCGCTGGGGGATCGGCTTTTGTTGCGTGTTGCCGGTCGCGCTGTTGCTGAAGGCACGCTGGCCGCAGCGCCGGGACTGGCCTGCCGTCGCCGCATTGGGCTTCTGCTTCTTCGGCGTGTTCTTTGTGCTCTACAACATCGCAATGTCCTATACGACAGCGGCGCGCGCCAGCCTCGCGCTGGCAACGCTGCCGCTGCACACCATGGTGGTCGGCGCCTTGCTCGGCATCGAGCCGTTGACGAAACGAAAGTCGATCGGCGTCGGCGTGGCCGTGCTCGGCGTCTTTGCCGCCCTGGCATCGGGACTTTCGAGCGCACCGCCGGGTGCGTGGCGTGGCGAGCTGATCATGACGGCGGCCGTCCTCTGCATGGCGTTCTACAACGTGTGGTCCCGTCCGTTCATCCAGCGATCGAGCGCGCTCGGCTTCCTCACCGTCGGCATGGGCACGGGTGCGGCGGCGCTGATCCTCGTTGGTTCGCTGACTGGAAGCATTGCCGTCTTGAGCCATTTCGGCATGTCGCAATGGATCGCGGGCCTCTATCTCGGCATCGCCGGCGGCGCGCTCGCGTTCATCCTGTGGGTGCTGGCGCTGGAGCGGGCGTCGCCGACCCGCGTGGCCAACACCATGACCGTCAATCCGCTGGCGGCAGGCCTGCTGGCCACTCAGTTGGTGGGCGAGCCGATCACGGCCAATCTCGTGCTCGGGCTGGTCGCGGTGTTCGCCGGGATCTGGATCGCGACGTCGGCGGCGAAGGGGTTACCCTGATTTGCTCGGCCGTGTATCGTCCGGTGTCGCTGGCTGGAGCTGGTTGGGAGCCGCGTTATGACGATCGAGGTCCGTCCAATTCGCGAGGAGGATATTGAGAGCTTTCACGCCGCCGTCGGCGTGGTGGCTCGCGAACGCACGTATCTTGCGCTTCTCGAGGCGCCGCCGATCGAACGCGCGCGGAGCTTCGTCCTGCGCAACATCGAGAAGGGATACCCACAGTTCGTCGCCATCGCCGATCGGGAGGTTGTCGGCTGGTGCAATATCCCGCCGGCTTCACGCGAGGTGATGGCGCATGTCGGCGATCTCTTTATGGGACTGCTGCCGCAGTGGCGCGGACAGGGGCTGGGTGAGCGCCTGCTGCGGGAATCCCTCGCGGCAGCTGATGCGTTTGGATATCTGCGCATCGAGCTCGGCGTGTTCGCGGGCAACACGCGCGCCGCAGCGCTGTACCGCAAGGCGGGCTTTATCGAAGAGGGCGTCAAGCGTCGCGCGATCCTGATCGACGGCGTCTTTCACGACGAGGTCATCATGGCGCGGCTCAGGGATTGAGCCGCCCCGGCATAACGCTCACGCCGCGGCGATCGCCTCGATCTCGATCAGGAAATCCGGCCCATACAGTTTCGAAACCTCGACCAGCGTCACCGCGGGCGCGGCCGGCGGGGTGACGGACGCAAAGAAACGGTTCCGTGCCTCGCGGTAGCGGCCGAGATTGTCCATGTCGGTGAGGAACACGGTGAGCTTGATCAGGTTGGCGGCGGTGCATCCGGCCGCCCGCAGCGCGATGGTGAGATTCGCAAATACCTGATCCGCTTGCGTCATGAAATCGTTCTTGCCGACTACGTTGCCGTCGCGGTCGAGCGCGGTCTGGCCGGCAATGAAGATGACGCGGCCGGGGCTGATCTCGACGATCTGCGAATAGCCGGGCGGGGTACCGAGTTCGGGCGGATTGATGCGGCGGATCGATGGTGTTGAGTCATCGGCCATTGGGGAGTCCTCACGTTGGCGTCGTCGTGGCGGGATGGCCGCGCACCAGGAACAGCGCCAGCAGCGCCGAGAGGCTGAGCGCGGAGGAGACGATGAGAACGCGGCTGCCCATGATGTCGATCAAGAGGCTGAACAGCAATGGCGCGGCGGCCTGTGCCATCCGCGCCGGCGCGCCGATGATGCCGAGGCGATAGCCGTAATTCTGGGGGCCGAAGATCGCCAGCGGCAGCGTGCCGCGCGCGATGGTGAGGATGCCGTTGCCGGCGCCGTAGAAGATCGCGAACACACCGGCCGCGCCGCCGCCGGCCAGGCCGAGGATCGCCGCGCCAATCGGATTCGTGACACATGCGAGCTTGGTCGAGACCAACGGATGAAAGCGGCTGAGGAATCCGGCCTCGAAAACACGCGCCGCCACCTGCGCCGGGCCGAGCAGGGCGCCGGCGAACACGGCCTGCGCAGTGGTCGCCCCCGCGGCCTCCATGATGCGCGGCAGGTGCGCGGCCATCGCACCGGTGACGGTCCAGGCGGCGGCGAACACGAAGGCCAGCAGGAGCATGGTGCGGTCGAGCGGGATGTGCGGTTTGACGGCGTTCGCCACCGCCGCCTTCGCGCCCTTGACCGCCGGCAGCATCAGCAGATTGATCGGCAGGCCGATCAGGATATGCGCGGCCGCCCAGGCAAAGCAGGTGTTGCGCCAGCCAATGGTCTCCAGCCCGAGAGCCGAAAGCGGCCATCCGACCGTCGATGCAAACCCCGCCAGCAGGGTGATGCCGGTGATCGAGCGCCGCGCCTCGGTGCCGTAGATGCGCCCGAGGGCCGCGAATGCCGCATCGTACAGTCCGCCGGTCATGCCGATGCCAAGCAGCAGCCAGGCGAGAACCATCACTGGAATGGAATAGCTGAACCCCAGCAGCGTCAGTCCCGCCGCGAATACCACATTCGACATCGACAGCACGGGCCGGCCGCCGACCAGATCGATCTGCCGGCCGATGCGCGGACCGAGCAAGGCTGAGAGCACCAGCGCGGCGGAGAAGGCGGCAAAGATCCAGTTCGGGGACACGCCGAGATCGCGCGCGATCGGATCGGCCAGGATCGCCGGCAGGTAGTAGCTCGAGGCCCAGGCCAGCGTCTGTGTGGTGCCGAGCGCAATGATGATGGGAAGCGTGCGCGCGCTCATGGCCTATCTGCCATTTGATTTCGTGCCGGTGTCATCCGTTCTCGAATCTTTTTCATTGCGCTTGCTTGTCGTTCTCGTTGCCGTCATAGCGGCCTTGTCGGAATCAAGTTGTCTATGATAATAGACAACTCTAAAGCGCCATGGAGTTGGTGGCAACAGCGCTCACGCCTGCACCGTCGTCCGTCGCGACCAATAGAGCGCCACGGGGCCGAGCAGAATACCGGCCGCCAGCACGGCAAACGCCGCCGTCCACGCCGAGGCGCTCGTGGGTCCGCCGGCCGCATCCAGCGCGACGCCGAGCGCCCAGGCACCCAAGGCCGAGAGGCTGAAGCCGACGGTCGAATGCACGGCCATCGTCGCCCCGCGGAATTTTGGGTCCGCCGCCATCGTCATCCCCGAGGTCAGCGCGCCGGAATCGGCGGGGACGGTGATCGCGTAAGCCAGGACCAGCGGCAACAACAGCCACGGCGATTTGTCGGCGAACGCACCGATCAGCAGCGCCACGAAAGCCGAACTCAGCATCACTGCGGTGATGGCGCGATGGCGGCCGAACCGGATCGCGCATTCATTGCCGAGGATGCTGGCGGGCATTGCCAGCACGGAGAACAGCACGCTGACGACGACGGGCGTCAGGATCGAGCCGTCTGAATTTTTCAGGGTCACGAAGGTCCAGAACGCGACCAGCCAGGTTCGGATGCCGTAAAGCTCAAAGCAGTGCGCGCCGTAGCCGAGCACGAACCCCATGGCGTTGGTGTTGCGAAACACCGGCGCGAAATCCAGCAGGCGGCCCTGCGCTGGTTTTGGCGTCACCGGCCGCAGCAGGAAGCACACCGAAAGCATGATCAGTGGGCCCAGCGCCGTCACCAGGAAGCCGGCGCGCCAGCCACAGGCTTCCGCGACGAGTTGCGAGACCAGAAACGACAGCCCGACGCCGAACGAAAAGCTCGAGGTGTACAGCGTGACCGCGCGCGATGAATCGCCGGGCGCGAGCCGGTCGGTCAGCGCCTTCAGTCCCGGCATATAGGCGCCGGCAAAACCGATGCCCGCGATGGCGTTGAACAACGCCCCGGACCAGAGACCGGTGGCAAACAGACCAAACAGCACTGTACCGATTGCACTGACCGCCGAGCCCGCGATCAGAATCTTGCGCGCGTCGATCCGGTCGGTCAGCGTCGCCAGCAGCGGCACGGTCAGCATGTAGCCGGCGGCGCCCGAGCTTGCGAGCAGTCCGGCTTGTGCGCCGCTCAGCTGCCATTCCGGAATCAGGAACGCCGCCAGAATGGAAGGCACCACGACATGGGGGAGCAGGCTGCCGAGCTGCCCCACGCACATCGCGACGATGACGGATCGGCCACTTAGGGAAATGCGTTTCACCCCGGTTGGTTCAGGACGCGCAGCCGCATCCGGTTTTGCCTTGTTGCTTGGCATTTGCATCCGCCACGCAGCAGGCGTCAACATCCGATGGTGCCGGTCCGCCGCAGCACTGGCTTGCGCCGGGCGCGTCCGAGCGGCTGCAAACGCCGGTTTCGGGCAGCACCAGTTCGACACGCCGTGCGGCGTCGTGATCGCCGGCGATCTCGGCGGCAATCGAGCGGACCTGTTCGTAACCCGTCAGCATCAGGAAAGTCGGCGCACGGCCGTAGGACTTCATGCCGGCGAAATAGAAGCCGGGCTCGGCCTGCGCCAGCTCGCGCGCGCCGTGCGGCCGCACGGTGCCGCAGCTATGCTCGTTCGGATCGATCAGCGGCGCCAGCGCCACCGGGCATTCGATCGCCGGATCCAGCTGGATGCGAAGCTCGCGCACGAAATTCAGATCCGGCCGGAAGCCGGTGGCAACAATCAGTTCATCGACAACGATCTGACGGCAGCAACTGCCCGCGCCGGTCGCAACGACGAGGCGGGAGCCGTCACGGCTGAGATGCGAAACACGAAATTGGCTCTCGACCTTGATGCGGCCTGCCGCGACCAGCGCGGCAAAGGCGGCGCCAAGCTCGCCGCGTGCGGCCAGCTTGTCGTTCGCGCCGCCGCCAAAGGCCCTGGCGGGATCATTGCCCCGCAACAGCCAGACCGGACGCGTTTCCGGCACCTCGGCGGCGAGCCGCGCGAGATCGGTCAGTGTGCCGATTGCCGAATGACCGGCGCCCAGCACGGCGACCGTCTTGCCGGCGTAGCGCGCGCGATCCTTTCCCAACATATCGGGCATGCCGTGCGCAATTTTTTCGGCCGCCTGCGTCTCGCCGATGGCGGGCAGGCCGTTGGCGCCCGCCGGATTGGGCGAATGCCAGGTGCCCGACGTGTCGATCACGGTGTCAGCCTTCACGACCTTCGGACCCTGGCCGTTCTGATACCTGATCTCGAACGGCGCGGACTCGCGTCCTTTGGTCTTGAGCTTGTCGAAGCCAGCGCGGCTGATGTCGGTAACCCTGCTGGACGTCTGGATATGGTCGGCGAGGGTGGTTTTGGTCGCGAGCGGTTCAAGGTAGCGCTCGATCAGTTCGGCGCCGGTCGGATATTGCTGCGGCTCCGGCGAATTCCATCCCGTTTCGGCCAACAGGCGCTCCGCCGCGCGGTCGATGTTGTATTCCCAGGGCGAGAACAGCTGGACATGGCCCCATTGGCGCACGGAATGCGCGATACCGTCGCCCGCTTCCAATACAATCGGCCGGAGACCGCGCTCCAGCACATGGGCGGCGGCAGCAAGCCCGACCGGGCCGGCGCCGATGATCGCAACCGATTTTGTCTCGTTCATGCTATTCTCCGATTGTACTAGAACTATCGAAATTAAGATCGGCGCATTGTCACGCCGCTGACTTCGTATCCTTGTCGTCGGCGTTTCCGCTGCAGCATTCCGCCACCAGAAACTCCACCAGTCCGCGCATCACGTCGTAATTGGCATGGCACACCAGCGTGGTGGCGTCGCGCACCTGATTGATCAGGCCGACCACCATCAGCGTCTTGATATGATGGGAGAGGGTGGACGGCGCGATCTTCAGTTTGTCCTGCAGCCGGCCGACCGCCATTCCGGCGTCGCCGGCCCGAACCAGCGCGCGATAGATCTTGAGCCGGGTCGGATTGCCCAGTGCTTCCAAATGTGCGGCGGCGTCGTCGAGTTTCATGATGATATCATGACAGCGGAATCGATCGTCGTCAACTGTATTTCTAGAATCATGGAAATAGATGCGAGTTCTGTATAGAGCCGCTCCGCACGACGCCGTCGTCCCCCCGCGAACGCGGGGGATCCAGTACGCCGCGGCCCACCCCCCGTCATTGCGAGCGCAGCGAAGCAATCCATCGCGCCGCAAGCGCCAGCACCGCGACGTCGGGACCACACGCCTTTGCCGTACGCTCTCGTGCCGCTCGTTATCGGCCCTACTAGCGTCCACCGCGACCCGTCCCAACGATCGTGACGATCATGATACGCCCCTCTGGCGGGACGGGATGGGCGAAGATATAAACTGTTTTTTATTTCTGTAAAAGCGAAATATTTTATTTCAGGGCTTGACACGATTTCCGAGAACCAGAACTGATTTACCCGTCGGGCATCAATTCGCGGATTGTCGCCGGTAAGGTCTGCACCGCTTTATCCGGTTAGATATTCGGAAGTCCCAAATCAACGTGATTTGGCCATGACCGGGCGATAAGCTATCCTTGCAGCCACGTCGAGACCGTGCGGCGGTAGTTGGTGGGAGCAAATCTCTGATGCAGTTGGAATCAACGCTTACTTGCCCGAAATGCAGCCATCAATCCGTCGAGGCCATGCCCACCAACGCCTGTCAGTTCTTTTACGACTGCAAGGGGTGCGCCGACCGCCTTAAACCTCTCCCGGGCGACTGTTGCGTGTTTTGCTCCTATGGTTCGGTTCCTTGTCCGCCGGTACAAGAGAACAGGCAATGCTGCTAGCTCACGGCTTCACTGCCTCCGAGCGAATTAGTAGGCGAGGCGTGGCCGCGCTACCAAGCGCCAGAGCAATTGCGGTGTAAGCCAGAAAGACCATGTAACCGGTTTCGGGAGACCACAATGCGAACAATAATGGGCCGGCCGCCGCGCCGCTGATTCCGAACACCGAAGTCGTGCCGCGTAGAGCGCCCAAGTGCCGCGTGCCGAAATGCTCCGCTAATCCGGCGCCCTGTACGACGTGCAAGATGCCAAGGCCGGCACCAAGTGCAGCGGCGTAGATCGAACCTGCAATGAATGCGGGCGCGGCCATCACGCTGGCCACCGCCAGTGCCAACAGCATCAAGCCAAACACGCCAACGCGGCGGGTGCCGTATTTGTCGACCAGTACGCCCCCGCCCAGGACGCAGACAGCCTGTGTCACCGTTACGACGCCAAGAAGCCCGATCGCCGCAGCGCGCCCCAGACCAGCCGATTGCAGCGCCCGGACGTGATCGAGCAGAAGCGCTGTCCCTATCGCATTGGCCAGAACGGAGATTGAAAGCAGGTACCAGAACATCTGCGTGCGAGCTGCCTCACCAAGCGTCAGGTCTTCGCGATTGTGTGTCGCGCTGGCGGGGAGTGCCTTGCCGAAGTCGGGCGTCAGGCCGTAGGTCTGCGGCCGGTTGCGGAAACACAGCAGGCCGACCGGCAGCATGATTGCGACCACCGTCACGCCGAGCATCAGATAGGCGACCCGCCAGCCATATGCGGCGGTGACCTGTTCGGCGGTGCCGGGAATCACGAGGCCTCCGAGGGCCAGCCCTAACATGGCAATCGCCGTTGCCCGACCGCGCAGCCGGTCGAACCAGAGATTCACGAGATTCAGGCTCACCAGATAAAGCCCGCCGATGGCACTGCCGCGCAGCAGCGTGAATCCGAACGCGAGGCTCCAGGGACCGTGCGCCCAGGCTACCGCCGCGCAGGCGAAGCCCAATGCCGGCGCGATGAATGCAATGGCGCGCCGTGGACCATAGCGATCCACCAGTCGTCCGATCAGCGGAGCGGGGAGAATGCCGAGCAGGGTGCCTGCGCTGTAGAGCATCACCACCTGTTCGCGGGGAATACCGAGATCGACCGCAATGTGGTCGACGAAAGCGGAAACGCCGACGGTCTGTCCGGGTGTGGTCATGAAGACGCCGATCGCGCCGGCGGCGAGTACGATCCAACCCAGCGACTGTCCGCTCTTGTTCATGGCATCTCGGCCTCAACAGCCTTTACGACGCTAGCCGGCCCGGCGCGTCAGCGAGACGGGCTCCTCGTCAAACCCCTTGCAACATTCCTCGAGCAGAAATTCGATCACGGTCGTGAGTTGACGGTGTTTCACGCGGCAAATTACTTCGCGGCCGATTTTCTCCTGCGATAGCAGGCCGACGTTGATGAGCCCCCGTAGATGAAAGGCCAGTGTTGAAGCCGGCACACCAAGACGCGTTTGAATGTCGCCGACATTCAGGCCGCTTGGTCCGGCACGGACGAGCAGTCGGTAAATGTCGAGGCGTGTGAGGTTGCCCAGTTCAGCCAAGCATCGTGCGGCGAGTTTGCGGTTCATAGTCATCAATAGCCCGATGAAGAAACTATAATACTAGTTTTATAGTTTCTTTATCGGCAGCGGGCAAGCGCCGCGCTTGGCCGATTAACAACTCGCGCTCGCGGCATTGACCCAGCCGACCCGGCTCGATGTGTTTGGATTTGTTGGTGAGGAACCGGAAGGGCTTGCGGCCGGTGACCAGCGGTCCGCTGATCTAGACGTCACGCTGTCTTCAAACCGGCGCTTGTTCGGCTCTCGAGGCGACGGCGTCATGGGGAAGCAAAAGCGTAATGAGGCAACAGAGCAACAGCATGACGGCCGAGCCGACCAGGCAGCCTGTAATGCCGCCGACCTGATAGAGCAGGCCTGAAAGCGCAATGCCGAGCAAACGGCCCGCCGCATTGGCTGCATAATAGAAGCCGACGTCCTCAGCGGCTTTCTCGGAGCCGGCGTAGGCCAGAATGAGATATGAATGCAGCGAGGAATTGATGGCGAAGGGCAGGCCGAAAAGGGCCAAGCCGGCGACCAGAATGATATCCGGGCGCGCGACATCGGTTGAATACATCAGGAACGCGAGCGCAATCGGCACCGCCGCGAGGATCGCAGCCCAAAATCTGGCAGACGGGACTTCGCGGCTCAGGCCGTCCTCGCTGCGCGTCACCAGCGCCGGCGCAATGGCCTGTATCGCGCCATACGCGATCGTCCAGGCCGCCAGAAAGGCACCTACCTGCAGGAATTTCCATCCATAAGCGTACAGAAAGACGGGTAGACCGACGACGAACCAGACATCGCGTGCGCCAAACATGAAGATACGGGCGGCGGCAAGCAGATTCACGCCGCGCGACTTGCCGAACAGTTCGCGGATCGTCTTCGAGGATTTCGCCTTGCCCAACTGGCGTGGCAGCAGAAGCAGTCCTGCGACAAAAATCACGCCGAGCAGTGCGGCCATCAGCCAAAGGGAATGCGTGAAGCCGACGAGGTCCAGCAACAGGCCACCCAGGAAGAAACCGATGCCCTTCATGGCGTTCTTCGAACCCGTGAACCAGGCGACCCAGCGGAACAGTTGACCGCTGCCCTCCGCCGAGGTCGCCTTGATCGCCGACTTTGAGGCCGTCTTCGTCAGGTCCTTGGCTACGCCAGCGATGCCTTGCGCGATGACCACCCAGGCGACCGAAACGGCCGCTCCCCATCCCGGATCAAGCGCCGACAACATCAGCAAGCCGGCGATCTGAAACGCTTGTCCGATCGCGAGCATCCTGGGGATGCCGAAGCGCGACACGAAATATCCACCCGCCAGGTTGGCGGCAATTCCGGCGGCTTCATACAGCAGGAACAGGAATGCCAACGCGAAGGGCGTGTATCCCAGCCGGAAAAAATGAAACAGCACCAGCATCCGCAGCGCGCCATCGACCAGGGTGAAGCCCCAGTACGATGCTGTCACGATGAGGTAGTTTCGAACCATGGCGCTAGACGCCTGCGCGTTGAACAATGTTGGCGAGGTCGACCATCCGGCAAGCGTAGCCTACCTCATTGTCGTACCAGGCATAGACCTTCAGCAGCGTTCCGTCGGTGACCATCGTGCTCAAGGCATCCACGATCGAACTGCGCGGATCGTTGTTATAGTCGGCCGAGACCAGCGGCCGGGTCTCAAAGCCGAGGATACCGGCCAACACGGTTTCCGATGCGGATTTGAAGAGTTCGTTGACCTCCTGCGCGGTGGTCGGGCGCTGCAGCTCGAATACGCAATCGGTCAGGCTGGCGTTCAGAACAGGGACGCGTACGGCGTGGCCGTTCAGCTTGCCCTTGAGTTCCGGATAGATCAGCGAGATTGCGGTTGCGCTGCCGGTGGTCGTCGGCTGCATCGACAGCATGGCCGATCGTGCGCGGCGCAGATCCTTGTGGGGCGCGTCGACCACGACGTTGGTGTTGGTCGGATCGTGGATGGTGGTGATCTGCCCATGCCGTATGCCGATGGATTCGTGGATGACCTTGACGACGGGCGCGAGGCAGTTCGTCGTGCACGAAGCCGCCGTCAGCAGCCGGTGGCTGGCCGGGTCGTAGAGGTGGTCATTGACGCCGACCACGATGTTGAGTGCCGCCTCGTCCTTGACCGGCGCAGCAACGATCACCCGTTTGACGCCGCGGTCGAAATAAGCCTGAAGCTGATCCGGCTTGAGGAATTTCCCCGTGCACTCCAACACGACATCGCAACCGAGATCGCCCCAGGCAATGTCAGCGGGCGATGCGTGCTCGGTAAAACCGATCCGGCTTTTTCCGATTGCAATCAATTTATCGGCCTCGACGCCGATGGATTCGTGCCAGCGTCCGTGGATGCTGTCGAACTCGATGAGATGCGCTGTGGCCGCAATGCCGCCTTTCAGCTCGTTGACATGTACGACCTCCAGCCGGTTGCCGGCGCGGGGATCGCTCTCGGGGCGCCGTGTGCCGCCGAGTGCCGAACGTAGCGCGAGCCTGCCGATGCGACCCATGCCATTGATGCCAACCTTCATGGAAATTCCTCTTAAGGTGATACGCGCGTGGTGTCGCCGATCTCGTCGAGGCGAGCCTTGACCGCCATGCGGTCGAGGGAATCGAACGGCAGGCTGGTGAAGATCTCGATGCGCCGCCGGATCATCGCGTAAAGTTCATTCAGGAGTGTGGTCCGCTCGGCCGCCGACCCCGTGAATTGCATGGGGTCGGGCAGAGGCCATGCGCCGGTGACGAATTGGCCGCCGAGATCCGGACAAAATTGACCATTGGGGGCGTCGCACAGCGCGATGATGAAATCCATCCGCGGCGCGTCCGGCCCTTTGAACTCGTCCCACGACTTGGAACGCAAACGCGATACATCGTGTCCGAGGGCTTGCAGTCGTTCGATGACTTCCGGAACCGGTTCGCGGGCCGGCTCAGCCCCGGCGGAATAGGCCCGGAAGCGGCCGCGGCCGATCTTCTCGAGCAAGGCTTCGGCGATGATCGAGCGGGCGGAGTTTTGGGTGCACAAGAAAAGCACATTGAACGCCGGCGTCATGAACTTCTCCGTTGGTTCGATTGCGATGGCTTCGAATGGCAGATCGAAAGCGGTTCCGCAGAGTTCGGGGCGGCCGTTGCAGCAGTCCCGAGAAAGAAAATCGAGCAAGCTTCGAAAGCCTGTCACATCAGCCCGATAGTTCATCGCGCGGCCGTCCCTTTCTGCGGAGATCAAGCCAGCCCGGCTCAAGATGCCGAGATGCGTCGACATCGTATTGTGCGGCACCTCGCAAAGCCGGGCGATCTCGCCGGCGGGCAGGCTTTGCGGATGGACGGCGAGCAGGTGACGGACCGCGGCGAGGCGGGTCGGCTGCGCAAGCGATCCAAACCCCTCAATGGCACTCGATTCCCGGCTGCTTTCGTTCATTTTTGACTTTCAAAGAGTCCGGGTCGCCACTAATATGTCCGCAAGTATCGACATAATGTGCGACGCAAAGATGACATTTTCACTAGAATCGATCAATTCTGATCGATATTCGGCCAATTATTAGTTCTATAAGTCGAGAAATCAAGACATATGTATTGCCTATGGCTTCAAATCGAGTGGCGGCCGGCCGATAAACAATCCGACGTAACGAGAGTGTCGCCCATGCGTGCCAGGATGAATCCACCATGAGCCTGTTCGAACGTTATCTCTCGCTGTGGGTCGCGCTGTGCATCGTCGCGGGTGTCGCGCTCGGTCATCTGCTTCCCGGGTTGTTCGCAACCATCGCCAGCGCCGAGATCGCCCGGGTCAACCTGCCGGTGGCCGGGCTGGTCTGGCTGATGATCATCCCGATGCTGCTGAAAATCGATTTCGGTGCGCTTGGCCAGGTGCGCGAGCACTGGCGCGGCGTCGGCGTCACGCTGTTCATCAACTGGGCGGTCAAGCCGTTCTCGATGGCGCTGCTGGGCTCGCTGTTTATCGGACATTTGTTCGCGCCGTGGCTGCCGCCCGAACAGATCCCGTCCTATATCGCGGGACTCATTCTGCTGGCCGCGGCGCCTTGCACCGCCATGGTGTTCGTGTGGTCCAACCTGTGCGAGGGCGAGCCTCACTATACGCTCAGTCAGGTCGCGCTTAACGACGTCATCATGGTGTTTGCGTTCGCGCCGCTGGTCGGCTTGCTGCTCGGCGTTGCTTCGATCGCGGTGCCCTGGGCAACCCTGCTGATTTCGGTGGTGCTCTATATCGTGGTGCCGGTGATCGTCGCGCAGCTGTGGCGCCGCTGGCTGTTGAGCACAGGAGCCGCGGCGTTGCAGCGAACCCTGCATGTCCTGCAGCCAGTATCGCTGGTCGCACTGCTGACGACGCTGGTCATGCTGTTCGGCTTTCAGGGCGAACAGATCATCGCGCAGCCGCTGGTCATTGTACTGCTGGCCGTGCCGATACTGATCCAGGTCTATTTCAACGCCGGACTAGCCTATTGGCTGAGCCGGCGCCTTGGCGTGGCCTGGTGCGTCGCCGGGCCGGCGGCATTGATTGGCGCCAGCAACTTTTTCGAACTCGCCGTCGCCGCCGCCATCAGCCTGTTCGGCCTCAACTCGGGCGCGGCTTTGGCCACCGTGGTCGGCGTGCTGGTCGAGGTGCCCGTGATGCTCTCGGTGGTCCATCTGGTGAAGATTTCGCGCGGCTGGTACGAGGCGGACGCCGGCGTCACGGCGGTGGTCGAGAACGAAACTCGTTCGTGAGCGCAAAATCGTAGGTCGCGGCGGCAGGCTTTCGTCCGTCACGATTGCGCGGCATAATGGCGGCATGGAACTGACGCCCCGCCTGCGCCTGATGAACTGGATCGCCCACCAGAGCCTGACAGGCCTGCCCGAAAACGATCTGCTGCGTGGTTTTTGCGAGCACTGCCGCGCGCATGGCCTGGAGCTGTCGCGCGCGATGGTCATCATCGATACGCTGCACCCGGTGTTCGAGGGCCGCGGATTTCGCTGGAGCGATTCCCAGACCAACGAGAGCGACAGGTTTGAATATGGTTCGAGCAGCGAGGGCGCCGTCGCGGAAAACTGGCGGCGCTCGACATTCTACCATTTGCTTCAAACCGGCGGTGACGAATTGCTGATCGATCTGTCCAATTCCGCCGGGATGGATTTTACCATGATCGAGGACCTGACCGCCAAGGGTCACAAGCATTTCCTCAGCTTCGTGCACCGCTTTGGCGAGGCCGGCACCATGGGCCAGATGGATTGCTTCTACTCGACATGGGTGACGCGGCGCGACGAAGGTTTTGGCGAGCAGGGGCTCGCCGCCTTGCGCGAGCTGGTGCCGGTGCTCGGCCTTGCGGTCAAATCCGCCGCGCAGGCTGAAGTCGCGCGGACGCTGGGGCGGGTTTATCTCGGCCGCGACGCCTCCGAGCAGGTGCTGCGCGGGCGCATCGCGCGCGGCGTCACCGAACGCATCAACGCGGTGCTGTGGTTTTCGGATTTGCGCGGCTCGACCGCGATCAGCGAGAGCATCGAGCCCGGCCAGATCATCCCGTTCCTGAACGATTATGCGCAGGCTTCGATCGATGCCATCCACGACGCCGGCGGCGAGGTGCTGAAACTGATCGGAGACGGCGTGCTTGGTATGTTTACCCACGACAACATGGCCGTTGCAAAACGCGCCGCACTGCGCGCCGAGCACCGTTTCCGGCGCAACATGGCTGATGTCAACGCCCGCCGCACCGCGGACGGGGTTGCGGTAACGACGGCGCATGTCGGTCTGCATGTCGGCGAAGTCTTCTACGGCAATATCGGCAGCGAGGACCGGCTTGACTTCACCGTGGTAGGGCCCGCGGTCAACGAAGTCAGCCGCATCGCCTCGATGTGCCGTTCGGTCGACCGCGAGTTGCTGACGTCGGAGGCATTCCGCACCGGGCTCGACGCGGCGGGGCGGAACTACCTTGTTTCCACCGGCCGCTATGCATTGCGTGGCATCGGCCGTGCGCAGGATCTCTATACGCTCGATCCCGATATTGCGTCGGATGAAGTGGTGGCCGGAAAGTACGAGCGCTATCTGGCGAGCTGAGGCGCGTCCCAATCCATACACTTGGCGCTTCGCTCCCTTGCGCAAACGCTTTGCGTTTGTCGCAGGCAATGACGAAAGGGCGATCGCTCAGCACGCCCGCAGCACAGGTCCGTCGCCCACCATGTCGGGCTGCCGCGTCAGCGAGACCGCCGGCGACAGCAGGATCACCATCGCCTGCGCGGCGAAGATCGCGGCCGCCAGATAGAGGCAGGCTTCGGCGCTGTAGAGCCCGCCGACGACCGCGCCGAGCGCCGAGCCGAGCGGGCGCGCGCCATAGCTCATGATGTTGATGGCGGAGACGCGTCCGAGCAGCGCGGGCGGCGTCACTGATTGGCGCAAGGTGGTTGTCGAGATCACCCACAGGATCGGACCGACGCCGAGCAGGAAGAAGCTTAAGGCGGCCAGCAAGGGCGTTGGAACGATCGTGGTGAGCGCCATCACGGCGGCGGCAACAAAACCGGTCACGGGTCCGAGCCCGATCACGGTGCCGAAGGCGAGGCGCTTCATCACCCGCGTCGCCAGCAGCGCGCCGACCACCATGCCGACGCCGTACATCGCCAGCGTAGTCCCGACGCCGGTGGCGGAGAGGCCGAGGCGTCGCACCGCATAGGGCACGAACACCGCGAGCAGCAGGAACGACGCCGTGTTGAAGATGAACTGGGTGATGAACACCGGTCGCAGCAACGGGTGATGCAGCACGAAGGCCGCGCCTTCCCTGATATCCTGCATCGGATGGCGGCGCGGCGCGGGCGCGCGGGCGGGCTCATAGATGCCGGACAGCAGCACCACCGCGATGACCGACAGCGCCGCGGCAAAGCCGAAGGCGGGCGCCGCGCCGACCCATCCGACCAGCACGCCGCCAAGCGCGGGGCCGCTGGCGAAGGCGACGGTGCGCGCCAGCTCAATGCGCGCGTTGGCCGCGGGCAGTTGCTGCGGGTCCACCAGCGACGGCACCAGTGCGGGCGCCGCGACGCTATAGGCGACCGTGCCGCACACCGCGATGAAGCCGAGCAGAGCCAGCAGGGGCAGGGTCATCCAGCCGAGCCAGATCAGCAGCAGGATTGCGCCAAGCGCCGCCGCGCGCAACGCTTCGGCGCCCGCCATCAGCCGGCGCCGCGAGATGCGGTCGGCGAGCAGGCCGGCCGGTATCGCAAACAGGATGAAGGGCAGCGTCAATGCGGTCTGCAACAGGCCGGTCTGGCCTTCGCCGACGCCGAGCAGCAGCACCGCGACGATGGGAGCGGCGGCCAAGGCGATCTGCTCGGCCGATTGTGCGGCAAGGTTGGACCAGGCGAGGCGGTTGAAGGTCGGCGGCAGATGCGACGTCTCGGCGGCGGACATGGCGTGATTCCTCGGCATGGTTCCCATTCGACGGCTCTCATTGTCGGGCTACTAAACGGCTGAACCCACCCGTTTCCCGACAAGGCGTGCGGCAAAGAAAAAGCCCCCACACGCGGGAACGTGTGGAGGCATTTTCACTTCCGTCATGGCCGGGCACAGCCGTCTGAAGGACGGCGTCGCTTCCGCTCGCCTATCCCCGGCCATCCACGTCTTTCTTTCCTAGCTGAGGCGAAGACGTGGATGCCCGGCAGCGCAGACAAGTTTACGCGGTCTGCGCAAGGCAGACCGCTATGGCCGGGCATGACGACGAGGGGAACGACTAACTCACATCAAACGTCGAACAGAAAATCGTGCCTGGTGAGTTCGTACGGCCGCACGCCGGTCAGTTCGATCCAGTCGTCGCCGGCCTGCACGATCGTGTTGCCATGGTCGCCCCAGATTTTCAGGTCGCGAAAGTCCAGGCGGCCGGCATGTTCGAACACCAGCATGTCGACGCCGGGATCGAAGTCGGTGATTTTGGCCTTGGTGGCGCCGAAGTCGAAGACGAAACGATCCGCGCCGGCATCGCCCGTCATCGTCTGCTTGCCGGTTCCGGCGAACAGATAATCGCCCTGCGGACCGCCGATCAAGGTGTCGGTGCCATCGGAGCCGATGACGATCTGGCGGGCTTGCGGATCTTCGGATTCCACGCCGCCGGCAAGGCCGGTGTGGCGCACATAGGTGACGAAGACGTCGTCCTGGATGTGCTGGGTGTCGGTATTGCGCAGGATGATGTCGGCCAGCGTGGTGCCTTTGATTTCGGACAGCGTCCTGGCGTCAAAGCCCTGATTCTCGAACCAGAGCCGGTCACCATCGCGCAGCGCCTCGAACTGCATCGTCAGGATGGCCTGGAAGGTCTCGCCGACCAGCGCGCCGGCGACGTGGTTTTCGGACAGGCCGCCGGTCCACAGCCCGACATTGTTTACGTTGCCGTAGGCCGCCTGCAGTCCGGCCAGCGTTTCCGGGTCGCTCGTGATCTGGCTGAAATCCGTGTAGGGGTCGAGGCCGAGGGCTTCTCGGGTCTGGTTGAGCGTGCCGAGGCCAAGGTCACGCGCGCGCTGGATATTGATCGCGGCGAGATCCAGCGACACCGGCGGGTCGACCAGAAAATTACGCAGATCGTCGACGATGCGCGCATCGAGCGCCTGCGACGGATCGGCGGCCAGATGGCGCAATTGTCCGTCGGCGCCGCCATTGTCGATGAAGTTTGCCGCCGGCTGGAAGAACACGTCCTTGAGGTCCTCCTCGGAACCGGCGATGACTTCGCCGTTCTCGGCCAGGCCTTCGGTTTCGCCGGACACGATCGAATGCCCGAAGCGGAACGCCGCCGCGACGAACTCCAGCGACAAATGCGGATCGACATTGGGATCGTAGCCGTCATAGGGCGTAAGCGCGTCCTTGCCGACGAGGTTCGACAGGAACTCCGAATAGGTGATGTTGGCGATTTCGGCCGACACGATGGCGCGGGCGTAATTGTAAAGCTGGTCGCCGCTCCAGTTCGGATGTTCGTCGTGCAACCTGTCGACCTGATAATTATGCTCGCGCACGAACAGCGTCTGCAGCGCGGTCAGCGCCGGATTTTCCCCGGCGCGGACGTCGCCGGCCACGACCATGCCGTTGATGATCGGCAGGTTGTCATCCGCTGATGTCTTCATGTGGCCGTCGGCGGTGCGCAGGCTGGCGGCGATTGCCGCGTTCGAGCCATAGACCACCGAGCCGTCGAGCCAGGCGCTATTGGAATTGACCGCCATCGCCGGATTGGATGTGCCCGCGCCGGTCGCGGGATCGATCACGGCGCGGGTGATCGGGATGATGGTGCCGGCAGGGAATACCGGATCGCCCGCGGGAACCACGACGCTGATGTCGTTGACGCCGTCGGTACGGGTCAGCGTCAGGTCGTGATCGATGAATTGGCCCCAGGCGTACATGAAAGCGGAAACACCTTCCGGGTTCGCCACGTCAGGATCGCCGGCGCCGACCACGAGATTGCTGATGGTGCGCGGATTGTTGCCGCCGAGCGGGACCGAAATGCCGTCGGCGAAATGCGCCGTGCCGATGCGCGAGAACTCGGTGCCGGCGGCGTTGAGGGTGGAATCGGAAGGGTTGTTCTGCGAGCCGTCGAAGCTGCGGTACTCGATTTTTACTGGCTGCGGACCCGGCGGGCACGACGGGCCGCCATGCGGGCCGTGATGGCCACCGTGCGAGTGATGGGAGCCGTGCGGGTTGTGGGAATTGTGCGAGCCATGTGAGCCGTGGGGCTGGGGCGGCAAGAAAAAATGCTGGGAGAAATTGTCGAACTGGAAATCGTCCTGGTCTGCGTCCTTGTTTCCCCAAGTCCGATTGAACTGACGCATTCCGATCCTCCCAACTTGCAATTGAGAATTATTCGCAACTACTGCCACTAATGAGAGGCATTTGCAATAGGAGCGTGGCGAGGCGACGAAACCGTCATGTCTCGGTTCCGCAAGAAAGCCCGCCGCATGGACTGCGGCGGGCTTTCTCAATTTGAGATCAAACGGCGGATCAGACCGCCATGACGATTACGATTTCGGTCCGAGCGTTGCCTTCCCCGTGCCCGAGATGGTGCCGGGTGCGGCATCTACGGGGACAACGGCTGACGCATGCGGATGGACCGGATGGTCTGGTTGTTTGGCGGCCAGCGCATTGGTCAGGCTGGTGATTGCGTCCGGTCCGGTGGCGAAGCCGGCCTCGGTGAGGATCTGGTCGATGATCGGCTTGAACGCCGAGACCGACAGCAACTGGCTGGCAAGCCCGTCGCCAAGACCGAGATTGCCGCCGCCACCGCCGTTCATGCCGTTGCCGTTCATGCCATTGCTGCCGCGGCCCATCAGGCTTCCGGTGTCGAAGATCCGGATGTCGGAAATCTTCTCGATCGGCTTGACGGCTTCGGCCAGCGCGCTCGGGATGATGTTGATGCGGGCGAGGTTGAGGTCGTACTCGATCATCTCGCCGCCGAGCTTGTTGCGGGCCTCGGCTTTCAGCGCCGCCACCTCGGCCTCGGCCTCGCCGAGCGCCTTGACGCCGGTCGCGCGCGTGGTTGCGGCGGCAGCGTCCGCCTGGGCCAGCACGTTGATCGCTTCCGCCTTGGCCGCGGCGGCCTGGCGTTCGGCTTCCGCCATCACGGTGATCGGCATCGCCTCGGTTTCCGCCACCTTGCGCGCCGCGATCACGTTGATGATCTTGTCGCGCTCGGCGATTTCCGTGGCCCGCGCCGTCGTGACCTTTTCCTCGGCCGCGATCGCCAGCGCGCGCGCCGTCTCGGCGATGGTCTGCGCTTCGGATTGTTCCTTGTTCTTGGTGGCGACGACGATCGCTGCTTCCTGCGCCACGATCTGGAGATCACGCTCCATTTCGGTGGTACGGCGCTTTACCGCCAGATCGGCCTCGATCTTCTTGGTGTCGCGGGCCTGGTTGGCCTCGGTCTGGACGTTGGCGACGGCCAGTTCCTGCTGGATGCGGTATTCGGCCTCGTTCTGCAACGCCGTCTGCTCGACCTGCGCGGTCTGCGCGCGCATCGCGGCGGTCTTGTTGGCGATGTCGCGCTGCTGCGCCAGTTCCGCCTCGCGCTTGGTGCTTTCGATCGTCAGCGTGGTCTGGCGAGCGACCAGATCCTGTTGCGCGATGTTGACCTCGGTGGTGCGGACGATCTGGTTGCGCTCCTGCTCGCGCTCCTTGGTGATCTTGGTCAGCGTGGTGAGGCCGTGCGCGTCGAAGAAATTGCTCGGGTTGAAATGCTTGATGTCGCTCTGGTCGAGCCGGGTCAGCGAGACCGATTCAAGCTCGAGGCCGTTGTTCTGGATGTCGGCGCCAACCGCGTCCTGCACCGATTTGACGAAGGTGGCGCGCTGTTCCTGCAATTCCTCGAGATGCATGGTGGCGGCGACCGAACGCAGGCCGTCGACGAATTTCGCCTCGATCAGTTCGCGCAGTTCAGCGGCGTCGTTGGTGCGGTTGCCGAGCGTCTGCGCGGCCAGTGCGATCGACGACATGTCGGGTTTGACGCGGACATAGAATTCGGCGCCGATGTCGACGCGCATGCGGTCCTTGGTGATCAGCGAGTCCGGACCGCCGCGGGCGACTTCCAGCCGCAACGTCTTCAGATTGACGGCTGCCGTGGAATGGAAAACCGGAAGCACCACCGAGCCGCCGTCGAGCACGACTTTCTGCCCGCCGAGGCCGGTCCGGACATAGGCCTCATCGCGGGTCGAACGCCGATACAGCGTCGCGAACATGAAGCCGATAATGACAAAAAGAAGGACGCCGATAGCAATCGGTACTGCAAGTTCCCACATGTTGATGCCCTGTCTGATGACTAACGTTGTGCAATGAGGTCGGTTGGTGCGGTGGCAATGGCGATAAAGCTCCTGGCGTCGCGGTCGACCAGCAACACGCTGCTGCCAACCGCGAGCGCCTTGGAATCGGGGCCGGCGCGCGCCGGTACAGAGTGCCAGTTGCCGAAGACATCCTTGAGACGGACGCGGCCGGGCAATCCCTGATCGAGCGGACCGACCGAAACCTCGGCGATCCGGCCGACGAAGTCGGCATCGTCAACCGCATAGGTCTCGTCGCGCGGGATGAGGCGTGCGATGGCGCGGCTGGTGACTCTGACGGCCGGGATGGTGCCGAAGATGGCGGCGACGGCGGCGATCGAGGCCGGGATGGAAATTCCGACACTGTGCGCGATGGCCTGGATGGAAAATCCCGCGATCGAAAAGAGACCAAGCGTCAGCAGCAAGAGGATCAGAAGCGGGACGCGCCCCGCATTGATCCAGAGGAACAGGCCGGAGATGGCGCTGTGGCCATCGGCCTCGATTTCGATGTCCTTGCCAACGATGTGGCTGAGCGAAAACCCGACCATGGTCGACAGCAGTTCGATGATGGCCAGCACGACCACGATCGCCGCGGCGATCGTGAAGGGCCGGACGTCCGCCGCCAGCAGGAGATCGAGCACGGCACTCATGGCGAGGACTTGATCCGCGCGGGACGTTCGGCGATCGCCTTTTCGTGGATTATGGCCTCGTGCTCCGGTTGGGATTGGACGGCGATGGGGATCCGATGAGCCGGGAAGGGACCCTCCCAACCGGCAAGATAGCCCGGGACTTCGAATGAAACCAAGACACGCCCTCCGACGGTGCTGATGCCTGGGGTTGTCGGCCCCTCGATCGCACACAATTTGTCGTCGAGGGGAATACGGCGGTTCACCGTCCCGGCCGCATAGCAGGGCAGGGCAGGTTCGGCCTGATACGAATACCGGTATTATTTTATTGGTTCACTAGATGCAGTTGCAAATGAGTTGCAATAAGGGCGAATATCGACCAATCTGTTGAGATGGATGCGCGAACGCCCGAATTGGGCCGGAAAGCTAATTCGGAGATACGAACTGTGGCCTTGCAAGACACTGCTGCCGGCTGGCGTGCCGACGCCGCCGCGGGCAGGCAGCGCAGTTTGCCCGAGGTCAACGCCACCATCTCCGTCCCCTTCGGCGGCCATTGGGCGCGCCGGCTGCTGGCGTTTCTCGGGCCCGGTTATCTCGTCTCGGTCGGCTATATGGACCCCGGCAACTGGGCGACCGACCTCGCGGGTGGTTCGAAGTTCGGCTACACGCTGCTGTCGGTAATCCTGCTGTCGAACCTGATGGCGATCCTGCTGCAGGCGCTCGCCGCACGGCTCGGCATCGTCACCGACCGCGATCTCGCGCAGGCCTGTCGCGCCAGCTTTTCGCGCCCCGTCAATTTCCTGCTGTGGATCGCCTGCGAAGCTGCGATCATCGCCTGCGACCTGGCGGAAGTGATCGGCACCGCGATTGCGCTGAAACTTCTGTTCGGCATCCCCCTGATCGGCGGCGCGCTGATCACCGCGCTCGACGCCTTCCTGCTGCTGCTTTTGATGAACAAGGGTTTTCGCTTCCTCGAAGCCTTTGTCATCTCGCTCTTGATCGTCATCGCGGTCTGCTTTGCGATCCAGATCTTCGCCGCCGCGCCGCCGGTTGCCGCGATGCTGCGCGGCTTCATGCCGTCGACCGAAATCTTCACCAATCCGGAAATGCTCTACATCGCGATCGGCATCATCGGCGCCACCGTGATGCCGCATAACCTCTATCTGCACTCCTCGATCGTGCAGACCCGCGCCTATCCGCGCACCGACGAAGGCCGCCGCGACGCGATCAAATGGGCGACGACGGATTCCACCATCGCGCTGATGCTGGCGCTGTTCATCAACGCCGCGATCCTGATCGTCGCCGCCTCGACCTTTCATTCCAGCGGCCGTACCGATGTGGCCGAGATCGGGCAGGCGTACGAACTGTTGTCGCCGCTGTTGGGCCTCGGGATCGCCTCGACACTGTTTGCCGTGGCGCTGCTGGCCTCCGGCCTCAACTCGACGGTAACGGCGACGCTGGCCGGCCAGATCGTGATGGAAGGCTTTTTGCACCTGCGCCTGCCGAACTGGGCGCGGCGCTTGGTCACCCGCGGCGTCGCCATCGTCCCCGTCGTGATCGTCACCGCGCTCTACGGCGAGCGCGGGACGTCACAACTGCTGGTGTTCAGCCAGGTCATCCTGTCGATGCAATTGCCGTTCGCGGTGATCCCGCTGGTGCGGTTCGTTTCCGACCGGCGCAAGATGGGCGATTTTGCGATTTCCCGTTCGGTCGCCACGCTGGCGTGGATCGTTGCCGGCATCATCGTGACGCTGAACGTGAAGCTGCTCTACGACACGCTGTTCGGCGGGTAATTCAGCACAGCTGTCATCGCCCGGCATAGCTGTTCGAAGAACGGCGTCGCTTCCGCTCGCCTGTGACCGGGCGACCCAGTATTCCAGAGGCGTTAGTTATCAATCGAGAGGCCGCGGCGTACTGGGTCACCCGGTCAAGCCGGGTGACGACAACGAGCGCTATCGCCGCCGTATCACGCATCCTTGGCATGGTTGCCGGCGATCGCCCTGCGAACCATCCGCGCGAGTTCGGTGGCGCGGAACGGTTTCGATAGCAGCATGACGCCGGGATCGAGCCTGCCGTGATGCACGATCGCATTTTCGGTATAGCCGGACATGAACAGCACCTTGAGGCCGGGTCGCCGCTGCGCGGCTGCGTCGGCGACCTGCTTGCCCGTCAGCGTTCCTGAAAGGATCACGTCGGTCAGCAACAGCTCGATCTCGGCGTCACCGAACAGCGCCGCCAGGGCTTCCTTGCCGTTCTCGGCCACTAGCGTCCGGTAACCAAGCTGCCGCAACTGCTGCACGACAAAATCGCGCACCATCGCGTCGTCTTCGACGACAAGCACGGTCTCGTTGCCGGGCGAGTCCAGCGCCAGCGCCGTGGCAGGAGCTTCCACAACGGCCGAGGCCTCGCTTCGCGGCAGATAGAGCTTCACTGTCGTGCCATGCCCGACTTCGCTGTAGATCTTGATGTGACCATTGGATTGCTTGATGAAGCCGTAGACCATGCTGAGGCCAAGGCCGGTTCCTTTGCCGGTTTCCTTGGTCGTGAAAAACGGCTCGAACACGCGGTCCAGTATGGCGGCAGGAATGCCGGAGCCGGTATCGCTGACGGCCAGCAGGACATAGGGGCCGGGCCTGGCGTCCGCATTCTGCAGCGCGTAGTCCTCATCCAGCACGACGTTGCCGGTCTCGATCGTCAACTTGCCGCCTTGCCCCATGGCGTCGCGCGCGTTCACCGCCAAATTGATCAAGGCGGCCTGCAGTTGCGCTGGATCGACCATGGTCAGCCAGATCTGTCGTTCCGGGCTGGTTTCCAGTTCCACCTGTTCGCCAAGCGTGCGCCGCAGCAGATGATCGGTCTCCAGCACGATCTCGTTCAGATTGACCACGCGTGGCTGCAGCGGTTGTTTTCGCGAGAAGGCCAGCAGGCTGCGCACCAGGCCGGCGCCGCGATCGGCCGCCCGCAGCGCGATGTCGGCGGTCTCGCGGGCACGTGCGTCCGCGCCGGGCCATTCGGCCAGCATGTCCAGATTGCCGATAATGACGGTCAGGAGGTTGTTGAAGTCGTGGGCGACGCCGCCGGTCAATTGGCCGACGCCTTCCATCTTCTGGGACTGCGCCAGTTGGCGTTCCGCCATCCGGCGATCGGTCACATCCTGGCAAATGGCGACGACGCCGGCCGTGGCGGTCGATCCGCCATCGTCCCTGAATCCCTCGGACCAGATGACGCGCGTGCCGCCATCCGGACGCGTGATACGAAATTCCTGGGCGTACGGTCCATTGTTCGCGGCACAGCGCTCGATCGCCTGTTCGAGTGGCTGGCGATCCGCTTCGGGCACGGCGGCAAGGAATTCCTGGAGCGGAATTTCCTCGACCGCTTGCGGCCAGCCGAAAATGGTCGCGATCTGCGGCGACGGCCGCGCCGTTTTGGTCGCGACGTCGAAGGTGACGGCTCCCATGTTGGCGATCGACTGGGCCAGCAGCAGCTGTCGCTCCCGGCTTGCGAGGCGCAATGTCGCGGCGTGGCGTGCCCGCAACAGCTGCAGGATGGTCATGGTCGCGATCGCGAGAACCAGTAATTCCGCAGCCAGCAGCGCGCCGTCGATGGCGAGGTTGTTGCGCCACTCCGCGAACGCCGCCCTGCGATCGAACGAAACCGCAAGCAGGATTCCGGGCGATGGCAGCGTGCGGAAGGCAGTAATGAGGGGACGTCCATCGGGGCCGGACTCCTCGTCCAGCAGGGCTTCGGCCTTTCCCGCCCGGTGAGCCAGGTAGACGGGGTCCTGCAGGGCCGGTTCGCCGATCGGGTCCTTCGACGACGGCTCACGGAACAGAACCTGCCCGTCGGGATGCAGGATGCGGATCAGCCCGCCGGGACCGACATCGATCGAATGATAGAACGCCCGCAGTTGGGGCAGGCGCCAGGTGGCCACCGCGACGCCTTGAAACGTGCCGCCATGGCCTTCAAGCCGTCGCCCGAGCGGAATCAGCATTTCGCCGGTCACGAGGCTCTTGAACGGCCGGTCCGCCACCATCCCGGTATTCGTTTGTTGGCGGAGCGTCTGGAACAGATAGAGGTCCCGCCGCGACTGGCCCAAAAGATTCGTGACTGTCGAGTGCCGGATGACGCCTTCGCCGTCGGTGACGGTGAGCGATCCGGTATTTGGCAGGCCGGCGATCGCGCCCGTCAGGACGGCGTTCCAGTCGCCTGCGTTGCCGGACGGGCCGCCCAGTCGCGCGCTGGCGGCTGCGAGCTGCGCCAGCGAGGCATCAAGGGTTGCCGCCGCCTCCTGCATGTGGGCGCTCAGAAGGTAGACCAGGTTGCTCACCCGTCGTTCCGCTTCGCTACGGACCGTGCGATAGCCATGCCAGGCCTGAAACGCCTGCACGACGAGAAGGGCCAGAGCGAACGCGACCGCTGCGATGACGATCCGGCGCTGTAGCCAGTCGTACGATGCCTGTGGAGGCATCGTGGCGGCGGAAGGGGCCGGCTCGTCCATGTGGGCTAGTGGCTCCAGCGTTGCGCAGGTGAACGCCGCGAATGCCCATTGCGGGCTCGACGGCAACGAGCAGCGTATCGCACGCTACAGCGATTCGGCGCGATAGGGGGTTCGCTCGGATATGAGGCTGCTCAGTGGATCGCGCGGCGGATTTCGCTGCGCTGCATCCGGACTACAATCAGAAGCTCTAATCCTGCGGCTCGGACGGCACTTCGCCTGACGCGTCGATGCGCAGCCAGCCGGAAGGCGCCAGCCGCTGCTGCGGCAGGAAGCGGCCCTTGTAGTCCATCTTCTTGGAGCCTTCGATCCAGTAGCCGAGATAGACGTAAGGCAGCCCGAGCCTTCTCGCGCGCGTGATGTGGTCGAGGATCATGAAGGTGCCGAGCGAGCGGCTCTCCTCCGACGGTTCGAAGAACGAGTAGACCATCGACAGCCCATCGCTGAGCACGTCGGTCAGGGCGACCGCGATCAGCTCATCGCCGCGGCCGGTGATGCCGGAATCGACGCTGCGCTTGCGGTATTCGATGATGCGGGTTTCGACATGGCTGTCTTCCACCATCATGGCGTAGTCGAGCACGGTCATGTCGGCCATGCCGCCATGGCGGTGGCGCCGGTCGAGATAGGCGCGGAACACCGAATATTGCTCCGAGGTCGGCACCGCGCTGCGCTGCTCGCCAATGATGTCGGCATTGCGCGCCAGAATTTTGCGGAAGTTGCGCGAGGGGCGGAACTCGTTGGCGATGACGCGGACCGACACGCAGGCGCGGCACTGGTCGCAGGCCGGCCGGTAGGCGATCGACTGGCTGCGGCGGAAGCCGCCATGGGTCAGGAGGTCGTTGAGGTCGCCGGCCTTGTCGCCGACCAGGTGCGTGAAAACCTTGCGCTCGTGCCGGCCCGGCAGATAGGGGCAGGGCGAGGGCGCCGTCAGGTAAAACTGCGGAGTATCACGCGAATGCTGGGTCACGTCGGGTCGTCAGGCCTCCGAAACTCGAACGATAGTGAAACTCGAACGATAGTTCTTTCCGGTGAACAATTGGATACCGGAGCGCCCGGCCCTGATCCAAATCAAGGCCGGACGGCATCCAGCATCGCGCCGCGGAGGCTGACGGTCAATCGCTTTGGCGTGTGACATCCCGTCAGTAAGCGCGCACCGGAGGTACAACCTGTGTGCGAACCGAGCTGTTGATGACGACGGTTCCCAGGATGATGTCATGCAGCAGCCGTCGGCGGCCGTTGAATAAGCCGACCAGCAGCACCAGCGGCGTCAGGAACGAGATCGATACCCAGAACAGCACGGCATGGGTGGCGCCGAGCACGAAATAACCCGGCGCGCCGTACCAGGTGCGCAGTTCCAGATCCATTACGCGCATGCCCACGGTCGCCGAATGCGGCCCGCCGATGGAGGAGCCATAATAGACGATGGCCCAGACGACCGAGGCCGGCCACGCCAGCCAGAACAGCGCCCAGCCGAGCCCAAGCGTGATCAGCCCGAACACCGCGATGAAGAGGTAACCGAGGATCACCGGGACCGACAGCACGACGAGGTCGATCAGGAACGCGAAAACCCGCCGCGTCAGCAGGCCGCGAAACAGTTCCGGCTGCAAATCGGGGTCGAACGCATGCGGCTGCATGCCACCCTCGTTGCGCCAATTGCTGCCGGTGTTACCGGAATCGCTATGCGACATGATCAGTCCTCCAGACCGTGCATATTGCAGCACATTCAGTCGAAACATGGGAACCGCGCCCGCGCGCGCAAGCCCTGCGGCGGTTACGGAACGGCAATATTCAGGCGATTCGGGGGCCGGGGCCTTGCCAAGCGATAGGTGAGTTGGGATGGACTGCAGAGATCGCTGATCGCCGCTTACAGTTCGTCGCAGCGTTGCGGAGGGATCGATGGGGATACAGGCTGAGTTGCGGTGCCGGTGCGGAGAGGTGGTCGGGGTGGTCACCGACGCCTCGCGCCAGACGGTAAATCGCATTGTTTGCTATTGTGATGACTGCCAGGCATTTGCGCATCAACTCGGTCGTGCTGACCTGCTCGATGCTCACGGCGGCTCCGATATCGTGCAGGTCGCTCCCGCATCATTGAGCTTTGCAAAAGGGCAGGGTCGCATCGCAGGCCTGCGGCTCACCCCAAAGGGTTTGTACCGGTGGCACACAACGTGTTGCAACACACCCGTCGGCAACACGATGGGGCCGGCGATTCCGTTCGTTGGAATTGTCGCGCAGGCATTCGACACAGGCACGCAGCGCGCGGATCAGCTGTTCGGCGCGCCGGTGGGCGCGATCATGGGAAAATATGCCATTGGCGAGCCGCCGGCGGGCTCCACAGGATTGAACCTGCCGCTATTGCTGCGGGCGATCGCCAAGGTACTTGGCTGGCGCCTGCGAGGCCGGACCTGGCCGCATCCCTTCTTCAAGCCGAAGGCGCGCGAGCCGGTCTATCCGGTGAGCGTGCTGTCGCCTGCGCGGCGGGAGGCGCTCCGCCAGCATGGCGGGCCGCATCCCCAGGTGTAACGCCGATCAGCTCTCCGCCCTGATCTTCTCCGCCGCCTTCGGTGCAAAGTACGTCAGGATGCCGTCGGCGCCGGCGCGCTTGAAGGCGAGCAGGCTTTCCATCATGGCGCGTTCGCCGTCGATCCAGCCATGGCCGGCGGCGGCCGCGATCATCGCATACTCGCCCGACACCTGGTACACGAAGGTCGGCATCGCAAAGGTGTCCTTTACCCGCCGCACGATGTCGAGATAGGGCATGCCGGGTTTCACCATCACCATGTCGGCGCCCTCGGCGATGTCGAGTTCGACCTCGCGCAGCGCTTCGTCGGAATTGGCGCTGTCCATCTGATAGGTGCGCTTGTCGCCGGTCAGGGTCTTCGCCGAACCGATGGCGTCGCGGAACGGGCCGTAGAAGGCGGAGGCGTATTTCGCCGCGTACGACATAATTTGCACGTCGACAAAACCTGAATCGTCCAGCGCCTCGCGGATCGCGCCGACGCGGCCGTCCATCATGTCCGAGGGCGCGATCACATCGCAGCCGGCTTCGGCCTGCACCAGCGCCTGCCGCACCAGCACCGCCACCGTTTCGTCGTTGAGGATTTTGCCGTTGTCGATCAACCCGTCATGGCCGTGGCTGGTGAAGGGATCGAGCGCGACGTCGCAGAGCACGCCGAGATCAGGGAATTCCTTCTTGATCGCGCGCACCGCTTGGCAGACGAGGTTGTCCGGGTTCAGCGCCTCGGAACCCTGTTCGTCGCGCAGCGACGGATCGGTATAGGGGAACAGCGCGATGCAGGGGATGCTGAGCTTGGCCGCGCGCTCGGCATCGCGGACCGCCTGGTCGACCGTGATGCGGTCGATGCCGGGCATCGAGGCGACGGCGGTGCGCGTATTGTGGCCGCCGACCACGAACAGCGGCCAGATCAGATCGTCTGTCGTCAGCACGTTTTCCCGCACCATCCGCCGCGCCCATTCGGCCTTGCGGTTGCGCCGGGGGCGGATCGCCAGATCGAGCGGGGCCGAGGTGAGGGCGCTCGGGTGGCGCGGCGCGTCGCGCATTTCGATCGGACGCCCGAATTTGATCGCCATCTGATGGTACTCCCGCAGCGGAAGGCTGATTTGGCCTGATTTGGATCTGGTCTAATTCTAGCATTCCCGAGCGGCCGCGTCACCGAGCGGCTTGATTTCTACCAGGCAATTGATTTTGCCGGCCCGGCGGGCCAAGACTCCGCCGATAAGGACCCGTTTTCGCCTGTGAGCACCGATTCTCATGTCTGACACCTCCGCGCGCGACCCGTCGCGGGATAACAGGGACAATGCCCGAGACAATGCGATGTCGGTGGCGGCGATCTCGTCCGAGCGGATCGAGCCGGACGATAACGCGTGGACCCGGCGGCTGGTCTTGTTCCTGCGCATCATGGCGGTGATCTCGATCGCCAAGGGCCTTTACCATTGGGCACAGGTGACCGGTTTTATCGGCGGCGAGGAAGAGGCGTTCGAAAACCAGTCGATGGCCTGGCAGACCGCGACGATCTATTTCGCCGTGATCGAACTCGTCGCGGCGGTCGGTCTCTGGCTCGCGACGCCCTGGGGCGCGGTGGTGTGGCTCACCACCGTGGTGTCGATGGCGGTCATCGAGCTGATGTTTCCCGGAATCTACGGCGGCAGCCTGACGGTGGTCGGCGTCGAGGCCGTGATGCTGGCGGCTTATCTGGCGCTGGCCTGGATGGCCGCGCGCGAACGGCCGCCATAGCAGAGCTGTACGTCGGCTTGCGTAAACAATGGCCGCATGGTTCGCCCGGCGATGCAGCATCGTCCGGAGACGCACGGCGTTGCCGTGCTCCTCACCATGAGGGTCTTAGATTGCATCCTGCGCTGCTTGACCTCATCCCCGCGTGAGCTCAAGCTCATCGCTGGAGGAGCGCTCTTGCGCGCGTCTCGAAGGATGAAGCCCGCACTGTTAACCGCACAGGCGCGCCGCGTGCAAACTCCCCGACGCCGTTCCGTACAATTTTCACTTATTTTGCCGGTAACTTTTCAGTCACCGTAAAGGGTTCCCTCACACCCCTTACCGAGGCGTTTCGAATTCACACGAACCTGTTTTGGAATGCGACACCTGCGCCAGACGAAGCGTGAACGGGGGGCTGCCACCGTCAATGAAACCTTGCGAAAAGCCCTTTATCCATGGGCTTAATCCGTGATTCACTGTCTTAAATTCATGATCTCTTTATTGTCTTATTTAAGCGGATCTTCAAACGGCCCCCTTAAGTTGAACCTATCAGGCGGGACAAAAGTTTCGTCGAAATAAGTCGATAAAAACGACAACAGGGGAATGTCATGATGAAAGCCGTTGCAACGGCGGTGGAAACCGCTGAACGCTCTGCCGGTCAAGCTCCGGTGCAGCCGCTCTATCTTGAAGCATTGACTTTGGTGGAGCGGCTGCATCGCCGGCTGCTTGATGTGATCAAGGACGAATTCGATCGCCGCGGCCGCGCCGATATCAATTCGGTGCAGGCCTTGCTGCTCTACAACATCGGCGACAAGGAGTTGACCGCAGGCGAACTGCGCACGCGCGGCTACTACCTCGGCTCCAACGTCTCCTACAATCTGAAGAAGCTGGTCGAACTCGGCTTCCTCGATCATCAGCGTTCGCGCGTCGATCGCCGCTCGGTCCGCATCCGTTTGACCTCGCAGGGCCAGGAGATCCGCAAGATCGTCGACGCGCTCTATCAGAAGCACGTCAAGACCGTGGAACAGGTCGGCGGCATTTCGAACGAGGAGTTCGCGACGCTGAACAAGTCGTTGCACCGGCTCGAGCGGTTCTGGACCGACCAGATCCTGTATCGGCTCTGAGAATTTCGCATCCGCGGCCAAGCCGGCCACTCAAAAGACCGGCAGCCAACAGCGGATCATGAACTGGCAAGGCAGTAAGCCCTGCCCAAGACGCATCGGCTCCGGGTTACCGGGTCCGGTGCGTTTTGCTTTTTGGGGCAGTCAGTCCGGTGGCTTCATCCTTCGAGGCGCATCGCTTTTGCGATGCTCCCTCGGTGAGCGCATGGCGCTCATCCGGGGACGAGGGCGACAGCAGTGCCAACTCCTCATGGAGAGGGGCGCGTCTTCGCGCGTCTCGAACCATGATGCCCTGGAACGATCGGCGCACAGTGCGGGCGTCAGACGATCCGTCCGGCTTCCCCCATGTTATAATTCAAATGATGCAATGGACGGTACGATAGCGCCTTCGCGCGATGGCGGACACAGATTCACCGAACAAAGCGCATCAAAATAACAAGCTACGTCTGAATTCTAAGGCCGCGCAGGCATTGATGCTGGCCCCAGCAAAAGCCGGTTTCCGGAGATGGAACTTCTGCCGGGCTTGCGCATTATCGGGCCTGACACGGAGACCGAAGAACATGCTCGTCGAGCGCGGATTGCGGGTGATGAATGCCGAAGTGGTCGGCGAGGCCTACGCCATTGCGTCGAACTATCTCCGCAGGACCGGCGCGCTTCCCGATACTTTCGCCACCGACGAGCGGCTGCTCGACATCATCGTGCAGATGTTTCAGCGCGGCGAGTTCAACAAGATCCGCCTCGCCAACAAGGCGATCGCCAAATTCGAAGCCGAAACCTACATCGCCTGACCCCACCGGAGAACTTCATGGAAGCCGCCATCGATCGCATCATGCACACCTACGACCTGCTGGTGAACCGCAGCGCCGCCGCGAATGATGAAGCACGCGAGAAGGTGACCGACTATGTGAAGACGCTGTTCGAGGCCGGCGAAAGGGACACTCACCGCCTGACCGTGTGCGGCCTGACCTATCTGCGCCAGCTCGACGGCTCCACCGATCCGGTAAAGGCGGGCTATACGGGGATGTAGCGGCGAGGGGGCTGCCTCAGACGTAGCCCGGATGAGCCAACGGGTCGGGCGAATGCGCGCCCGATGACAGGCTCCGCCACATCCGGGTTTTTGTTGGCTCCCGCATATCGCTTCGCTCATGCGGGCTACGCGTTGTCTCGCGCCTCAGCCTTCCGGCTTCCCCATGATGTAAGGCTTCAGCATCGCGTACATCAGGCTGTGCGTCGGCGTCGGCACGCCGAGCTTTTTGCCGAGCTCGACGACCTTGCCGCCGAGCCAGGGCAGCTCGAGCCGGTTGCCGCGCTCGAGGTCGAGCGCCATCGACGGCTTTTGGTGCGCGGGCAGGTTGTCGGAATATCCGGATATCGTCTCGACCGCGTTGTCCGGCAGCGCGACGCCGCGGGCGCGGCCGACATCCATCACCTCGCGGTAGGCCGACATCAGCACGGCGCGAATATCAGGATCGTCGCGCAACACGCCGATCGGCTGGCGCGCCAGCGCCACCGCGCTGGCGTTGGCGGCGAGCAGGATGAACTTCATCCAGAGTTCGGTGAGGATCTGATCGCTCAGCTTGGCTTCGAAGCCGGCCTTCAGGCACAGCGCGAGAAATGCTTCGCCGCGCGGGCTGCTTCGCCCGTCGAGTTCGCCGAACACGATGCGCATGAAGCTGCCGACCTGCTCGATCACGCCCGGCTCGATGATTTTCGCGCTGATCTGCGCGACGCCGCCCATCACGGCGTTTTCGCCCAGGATCGGAATCAGCCGCTCGGCGGCGTCGACGCCGTTCTGCAGCGGGATGACGGCCGTGTCGGGGCCGATCAGCGGCTTGATGCTGAGCCCCGCGCTTTCGACGTCCCACAGTTTGACGCAGAACAGCACGAAATCGACCTTGCCGATCCCGGCGGGATTATCGGTCGCCTGTGTCGGCACCAGATGGATATCGCCGCGCGGGCTTTGCACCTTCAATCCGTCACGCTGCATGGCCGCCAGATGCGCGCCGCGCGCGATAAACGTGACATCCGCGCCGGCCCTCGCCAGCGCCGCCCCATAACCCGCTCCGACGCCGCCGGCGCCGACAATTGCAATACGCATCGTTCTCTCCTCGCGGCGGAAAGCCTAGCACCGCAGGCGGACGGTGAGCGAGGATAAAACTTTCGGCAACGCCTGCGACCGGAAGAACCGGACTCAACGAATCCGGATCTTCCCTGGCATTCGGCGATTGCTCAGCCCGGGCAGTAAGCGATCCCGGTTCCGCCAACCCAGCCGCCAATGCAGCCCGCGCCGACGAAAATGCCGATGACGCCTTTGATGCCGATCGCGAGAATGCCGTCTTCATAGGTGATCGGGCCGACCGTGAGGCCGCCTGCGGCTGCATCGAGTTGATCGAGTGACAACTCGCCATTGATTTGCTGCGCAGGTTTGCGTTCGCTCATAGCTGTTCTCCACTGTTTGCGATTGGCTCGAAGATGCCAAACGTGATGCAGCGTAGTTGCGGCGAGGCGCAGGCTCAGTGACCGCGATCACGTGTCGCGTCGAGGGGGCATGGCGCGCCGATTGCGCCGGCGTATCTCCTCCGTCATTCCCCGATGCGCAATTGCGCATCTGAGGGCGCGCGCAGCGCGAGCCCGGAATCCATCATGCCGCATGCGCTGTCGTACGATGGATTCCGGACTCTCGCTTCGCGAGCCCTCAGATGCGCAATTGCGCATCGGGAATGACGGAGGGAACTGCGACAAAATAGCCCGACGGGCAAATCACTTCGGCTTTGCGGAAATCGTGTCAAGTCCCGAAATAAAAAATATTTCGCTTTTACAGAAGCCAAATCAGGGGTACATGTTCGCCATCCCGTCCTACTCAGAAGGGCGTCGGCCGTGGTCACGGACGTTGGACGGGGTTGCGGTGGACGTGACGGTGCCCTTGACCAAAGGCGCCGAAGCGTACGGCGAAGACGTGTGGTCCTGACGTCGCGGTGCTGGCGTCAATGCACCTGGAGGCAATAGCTTCCAGGGCGCTACGGAGGCAAAAGAGCCGTTCTCCGGGGAGAGCTCGTTATAAGCCGTAAAGCCATTGCGCAGGGAAGGCCGGGTGTTCACCGCTGCCCTGTATGCTCGTGTGCAGCTTTCTATCTACCAACCGCACACGGGACCGCGGGTGCAGCGCGCACCCGGTCTTCCCTGCGCCCTCTGTTTTCGAGGGCGAAGATTTCCAGCAAAGCTCGGGCGATCAGCGCCGCGAGATCGTGAATTCATGTTCGGTGCCAGCCCCGTCATTGCGAGCGAAGCGAAGCAATCCATCTCGCAGCATAACGGATGCATGGATTGCTTCGTCGCTTCGCTCCTCGCAATGACGATGCTAACGTGCCTCTCTGAACAAACCCCCGAGGACGCTCCCATGCTCACGCTTCATCATCTCAACGATTCCCGCTCGCAGCGGATCCTGTGGCTGCTGGAGGAGCTGGGCACGCCCTATGAGATGAAGCGCTATCAGCGCGATGCCGCGACGCGGCTGGCGCCGCCGGAACTCGCGGCGATCCATCCGCTCGGCAAGTCGCCCGTCATCACCGATGGCGACATCACGATCGCGGAGTCCGGCGCAATCGTCGATTACATCATCCGCAAATACGGCAAAGGCGCGATGATGCCGGCGCCCGGCAGCGCGGAATACGAAGCCTACAACGAATGGCTGCATTATTCGGAAGGCTCGGCGATGTTGCCGCTGATGCTCAACCTCTATGTCAGCCGGCTGAAGGAAGCGGGCGCGCCGCTGCATCCGCGCATCGACAGCGAGCTGGCCAATCATCTCGGCTATGTCGACCGCGCGCTGAAGGATCGCGACTTCTTCGTCGGCCCGTCGCTGTCGGGTGCCGACATCCAGATGAGCTTTGTCGGCGAGATGGCAAAGGTGTTCGACAAGCTCGCGCCATATCCGAACCTCGCGGCGTGGCTGACGCGGATGCATGCGCGGCCGGCGTTCCAGCGTTCGGTCGAGAAGGGCGGGGCGTACCGGTTTGCGAAGTAGACCGTCGTTCCGGCGAACGCCGGAACCCATACGCCGCGGCCCATCGATAAAGGCAAGGCGTCCGAGACCTTCTTTTTATCACTGCCGCCGCGGCGTATGGGCCCCGGCTCAAGGCCGGGGCGACGGCGGGGTATTTGCCCCGGACTGGAATCCCCGTCATCCCCACCATATCTTGCATAATTATCAGATGGATACCGCAAGTGCTTGGCCGGCCCGGGCCGATGTGGTATCTCGCAGACGCTTCTTTCGACCGCCACACGTATCCGACCGTTTTGCCCCTAAGGGCTTGCGGCGGTGGAGATATTCCTACCCATGACCTCCAGCTCAAAGACCTCCAGCACCAAGACCGCTTCCGCGCCCGACTCGTTCTTCACGGCAACCCTCGCCGAGGCCGATCCGGAAATCGCCGCCGCCATCAAGGGCGAACTCGGCCGGCAGCGCCACGAGGTCGAGCTGATCGCCTCGGAAAACATCGTCAGCCGCGCCGTGCTGGAAGCGCAGGGCTCGGTGATGACCAACAAATACGCCGAAGGGTATCCGGGCGCGCGCTACTATGGCGGTTGCGAATGGGTCGATGTCGCCGAGACGCTGGCGATCGAGCGCGCCAAGAAACTGTTCGGCGCGCAGTTTGCCAACGTGCAGCCGAACTCCGGCAGCCAGATGAACCAGGCGGCGTTCCTGGCGCTGCTGCAGCCCGGCGATACCTTCATGGGCCTCGATCTCGCCGCCGGCGGCCACCTTACCCACGGCGCGCCCGTCAACATGTCCGGCAAATGGTTCAAGGCGCAGCACTACACCGTGCGCCGCGACGACCAGATCATCGATATGGACGATGTCGCGCGCCGCGCCGAGGAAGTGAAGCCGAAGCTGATCATCGCCGGCGGCTCGGCCTATTCGCGCGCCTGGGACTTCAAGCGGTTTCGCGAGATTGCCGACAGCGTCGGGGCCTACCTGCTGGTGGATATGGCGCATTTCGCCGGCCTCGTCGCCGGTGGCGTCCATGCCTCGCCGGTGCCGCACGCCCACATCACCACCACCACCACGCACAAATCGCTGCGCGGCCCGCGCGGCGGCTTGATGCTGTGGAACGACGAGACGCTGACCAAGAAATTCAACTCGGCGATCTTCCCGGGCCTGCAGGGCGGCCCCCTGATGCACATCATCGCCGCCAAGGCGGTGGCCTTTTCCGAGGCGCTGCGTCCGGACTTCAAGATCTACGCGAAGAACGTGGTCGAGAACGCCAAGGCACTGGCGGAAGCGCTGCGCGCGCAGGGCCTCGACATCGTCTCCGGCGGTACCGACAACCATCTGATGCTGGTCGATCTCAGGCCCAAGGGCCTGAAGGGCAACGTCTCGGAGAAGGCGCTGGTTCGCGCCGCGATCACCTGCAACAAGAACGGCATTCCGTTCGATCCCGAGACGCCGTTCGTCACCTCCGGCCTTCGTCTCGGGACGCCGGCGGCGACCACGCGCGGTTTCGGCGTTGCCGAATTCCAGCAGGTCGCCGGCATGATTGCCGAAGTGCTCAACGCGCTGGCGCAATCGCCCGACGGCAAGGCGCCGCTGGTCGAAGCCGCGATCAAGGAACGCGTCAAGGCACTCACCGACCGCTTCCCGATCTATCAGTAAGGGTCACCAGTAAGGAATTTTTGGGATGCGCTGCCCCAGCTGCAACAGTCTCGATACGCAGGTGAAGGATTCGCGCCCCACCGAGGACTCCGCCGTGATCCGGCGGCGCCGCGTGTGCATCGCCTGCAATTTCCGCTTCACCACTTTTGAGCGGGTGCAGCTGCGCGAACTCACCGTGATCAAGCGCAACGGCCGCCGCGTGCCGTTCGACCGCGACAAGCTGGTGCGCTCGCTGCAGATCTCCTTGCGCAAGCGCCCGGTCGATCCAGAGCGCGTCGAGAAGATGGTTTCCGCGATCGTGCGCGAGCTGGAAAGCGGCGGCGAGGCGGAGGTTTCCTCGGAGGCGATCGGCGAGATCGTGATGGAGCATCTGCGCCAGCTCGACGACGTCGCCTATGTGCGTTTCGCCTCGGTCTATCGCAATTTTCGCGAGGCCAAGGACTTTGAAGCCGTGCTCGGCGAGCTGTCCGGCGAGGAAGACGCACGGGTCACCGCGTTACGCAAATGATCTTCCGCATTCTGGAAGACCAGTACGCGCAGAAATCCAGGGAGGCCAAGGCGGCTGACGCGCGCTTCATGCAGCTCGCGCTGGCGCTCGGCCGGCGCGGGCAGGGGCGCACCTGGCCGAACCCGGCCGTCGGCGCCGTCATCGTCAAGGACGGTGTCATTGTCGGCCGCGGCTGGACCCAGCCGGGCGGCCGGCCGCATGCCGAGCCGGATGCGCTCAAGCGCGCCGGCGAAGCGGCGCGTGGTGCCACGCTCTACGTGACGCTGGAGCCGTGCTCGCATGTCGGCAAATCGCCGCCTTGTGTGGACGCCGTCATCGCATCGGGCATTGCCCGCGTGGTGTCGGCGATCGAGGATCCCAATCCGGAAGTGGCGGGGCAGGGCCATGCCAAACTGCGCGCCGCCGGGATCGTGGTGGACGTCGGTCTCAATGCCGCGGAAGCCGCGTATGACCATGCCGGGCATTTCCGCCGCATCCGCGACAAGCGCCCGCATCTGATCCTGAAACTCGCGGTCTCCGCCGATGACAAGATCGGCGCCGCCGGCCACAAACCGGTCGCCATCACCGGAGAGGCCGCAAGGACACGCGTGCATCTGCTGCGCGCGCAGTGCGACGCCATCCTGGTCGGGATCGGCACCGTGCTCGCCGACGATCCGGAACTGACATGCCGTCTGCCGGGGATGGAGGCGCAGTCGCCGGTGCGGGTGGTGCTGGACCGCGCCTTGCGGATCCCGGGCACCAGCCGCCTGGTGCATTCCGCGCGCGAGACGCCGCTGTGGGTGATGACATCGGACTTTGCCGAGGCGCCGGCTGCCATGAAGCTCGGCGCTGCCGGTGCGCAGGTAATCCGCGTCGCCGCCACCAGCGCGCCGCCGGGGCTGGATTTGCCGGCGGTGCTGCACGCGCTGTCCGACAAGGGCATTTCGCGCCTCATGGTCGAGGGTGGCGCCCGCGTCGCGGCCTCCTTTGTATCGGCGGGGCTGGTCGACGAAGTCTGGCTGCTGCGCGGGCCTGATACGGTCGGCGCCGACGGTGTTCCCGCGCTGGACGCATTGCCGCTGTCGGCTCTCACCGGGTCGCCCGCGCTAAAGGTCCGTGCTAGCGAAAGCCTCGGCAAGGACACCCTCACCATTTACGAGCGCGCCTAAAATGTTCACCGGGATAGTCACCGACATCGGCGAGATCGCCAGCCTGACGCCGACGGCGCAGGGGCAGTTGCATCGCTTGCGCATTGCCTGCCGATATGATCGCTCAACCATCGCCGATGGCGCCTCGATCGCTTGCAACGGCGTCTGCCTCACCGTGGTCGCCTCCGGCGTCGAGGGCGGCAAGACCTGGTTTGACGTCGACGCCGCAGCCGAGACGCTCGGCATGACCACAGCTAAGCACTGGGGCAAAGGCACAAAACTCAATCTCGAGCGTGCGCTGAAGATCGGAGACGAACTTGGCGGCCACATCGTGGCCGGCCATGCCGACGGCATCGCCACCATCGTCAAGCGCGACGATCTGCCCGATATGATCAGGTTCGAACTGCGCACTACGCGGGAACTTGCGCGCTTCATCGCCGTCAAGGGCTCGATCACGCTGGATGGCGTGTCGCTGACCGTAAATACGGTCGAAGACGTCGTATTTTCGGTGCTGATCATCCCCCATACGCTCAGCGTCACGACGCTCAGCAGCTGGAACGCGGGCAGCGAGGTCAATATCGAGGTCGATCTGATGGCCCGCTATGCGGCGCGGCTGTCGGAAATGAAGTGACGGCGTAGCTTGGCTTTGGCCGCCGCTGCGCCTAAAACGCCAGCCAAACCCTCATGGTGAGGAGGCGCTTGCGCCGTCTCGAGCCATCAGGCCCGAAATATCCCGGCCCTTCGAGACGCGGCCAAGCGGCCGCTCCTCAGGATGAGGGCACCGATCAAGACGGAAGAGATGTAATGGCAGACGCGCGGCGCGCACCGCTGAAAGACCAGACCGACATCGGCGGCGCGCGCGCCCTGATCGTCGAGGCACGCTTCTACGACGATATCCAGGATGCGCTGCTGGAAGGCGCGGTGACTGAACTCAAGGCTGCCGGCGTGACGCACGATGTCATCACCGTACCCGGCGCGCTGGAAATCCCGGCCGCGATTGCGATCGCGATCGATGCGGCCGAGAAAAGCGGAAAACCCTATGACGCTGCGATTGCGCTCGGCTGCGTGGTGCGGGGCGACACCATCCACTTCGAAATCGTCTCGATGGAATCCTCGCGCGCGCTGATGGACCTTGCGGTGGCGAGAAAGTTCCCGCTCGGCAACGGCATCATTACGGTCAATACCGAGGCGCAGGCCTGGGCGAGGGCGCGCGCCAGCGAACTCAACAAGGGCGGCGACGCCGCACGTGCGGCATTGGCGATGCTGCGGATCAAACGCCGGCTGGCAAAGGTCTGATGATGGCAGACAGCAAGAATCCTGCTCCCAAAAGTCCGGACAAGAAGGCCAACCGGCGCGGTGCGGCGCGGCTGGCCGCGGTGCAGGCGCTGTACCAGATGGACATCGGCGGCGCCGGGATCAATGACATCTTTGCGGAGTTCGAGAGCCACTGGCTCGGAGGCGAGGTCGAGGGCGATAAATACCTGCCGGCCGAGGCCGCGTTCTTCCGCGACGTCGTCTCGGGCGTGGTGCGGGATCAGGCCAAGCTCGATCCCTTGATCGACGATGCGCTGTCGAAGGGCTGGCCGCTGAAGCGGATCGACGCGATTTTGCGCGCGGTGCTGCGGGCAGGGTCCTATGAGCTCGAGCATCGCAAGGACGTGCCCGGCCGCGTCGTCGTGTCCGAATATGTCGACGTCGCGCACGCCTTCGTCGAAAAGGACGAGACCGGCATGGTGAACGCGGTGCTCGACCAGATCGCGCGCCAGTTCCGCGCCGACGAGTTCACGCGTGGGTAGGCACGGCCTCCGCTGTCATCACCCGCGAAGGCGGGTGATCCAGTACGCCGGGACATTCATGCTTGATCACGATCGCCACGGAATACTGGATCGCCCGGCACAGGCGAGCGCAAGCGACGCCGTTCTTCGAACGGCTATGCCGGGCGATGACAGCTGTGGGGATGACGCCTCGTGGTAGATCGCCAAAGCAATCAATCCGGGGAAGACTCCCTCATCGCGCGCTATTTCCGGCCGATCGCGACCGACCCGGGCGCCTTCAATCTCGATGACGACGCGGCGGCTCTAAAACCTGATGGCGACGACATCGTGGTGACGACGGACGCCATCGTCGAAGGCGTGCATTTCCTGGCCGACGACCCGCCCGACACGGTTGCGCGAAAGGCATTGCGGGTGAATCTCAGCGATCTCGCAGCCAAGGGCGCGGTGCCGGCCGGTTTTGTGCTGACGCTGGCGCTGCGCAGCGCCGACGACGGCTGGCTCACGCCGTTCGCGACCGCGGTCGGCGAGGACGCCAGGCATTACGGCTGTCCGCTGCTCGGCGGCGATACGGTGTCGACACCAGGTCCGCTGATGATTTCGGTCACGGCGTTCGGACGCGTGCCACCAGGCAAGATGGTTCATCGCAGCGGCGCCAAACCCGGCGACCGCGTCCTGGTGACGGGCACGATCGGCGACGCCGCGCTCGGGCTTGCCGTGCTTGGCGGCGGGAAGGTCCATGCCGCGCTAAGCAATGGCAGCGCGCGCGATCTGCTGATCGGGCGTTATCGCGTACCGCAGCCGCGGGTGGCGCTTGCGGCGATCGTTCGCGCCCACGCCAGCGCGGCAATGGATGTGTCCGATGGGCTCGCCGGCGACCTCACCAAGCTCTGCGGCGCGTCCGGTGTTTCCGCCGTGATCGATCTGGAGAAGGTTCCGCTGTCGGATGCAGCGCGCGATCTGGTGTCGCGTGGCATTGTTGGAATCGAAACATTGATTGCCGGTGGCGACGATTACGAGATCCTGTGCACGGTCGCAGAAGATCGCGTCGATGCGTTCGTGCAAGCTGCGCAGCGTGCCGGCGTAGCGACAAGTTCCATCGGAACAATCTTCGCGGGAAGTGCTGCGCCGAAGTTCCTGAATGAGCAGGGCGGCGAAATCGTGCTGAAACGGCGCTCTTACAGCCATTTTTGAGCGATGCAGCAACCTCTGCGGCCTTTATTTGCAACCGGCCATTGCAATTTCTCCGGGAAATCTATAGTTGTCGCGCCACTCGAATTCCGCCGTGCCTTTTTGAACGCGCCTGTTAGGGCATCTTCCAGAGACATCGACGAGATTGGGTTGAATCCGTGCGATCGCCGTGCGGAATGAGAGCCTACGTGCTTTGGAGAATAGAAAATGGCTACGGGAACAGTGAAGTGGTTCAACGGTCAAAAGGGTTTTGGATTCATTCAGCCGACCGACGGCAGCAAGGATGTGTTCGTTCACATCAGCGCCGTTGAGCGCGCCGGTCTGACCGGTCTGGCTGAAGGCCAGAAGGTCGAGTTCGAACTCAAGACCGACAAGATGCGGGGCAAGGTAAGCGCAGAGAATCTCTCGCTGGCCTAAAGGCTTCGAAACGGTCGTTTCACGGATGTACTGAAATGGATCGCGGGCCCGCTCGACCCCTTCGGGGATTGGGCGGGCCCATGTATTTTTGGGCGCTAATATTTTTGGGCCGCTGCACCACAGGATCGCTGCCGGCCGACGATTCGAAGGTCCGCGCCGCGGGCGTCTGACAGGCCTCGGATTTTCCGCAGGGCGGTCCAGCCGCCCGCCAAGTCTCGGCGCCAGCCGTCGTTTCCGGGGATTCCTTTCAGGAATTGACGTTTTCTGCCCTCCGCGGCGTTGCGCCGGGGAAACGATTTTGGCAAGGTCCCGGCGATTTGAGGCCACCCTTTTGGGCAGGGATAAGGCCTCCATTTTATGCGCCTGCCGCGCCCGCGGTGGGGCGGGGGAAAATCAAGGTCTGAGGCAAATTCAATGACAGCATTATGGGTGATTGTGCTCTGCGGAGCGCTTTCGATTGTTTACGCTATCTGGGCGACGGCTTCCGTGATGAAGGCGGACGCCGGCAATCCGCGCATGCAGGAGATCGCAGCCGCGGTGGCCGAGGGCGCGCAGGCCTATTTGAAGCGCCAGTACATGACGATCGGCATGGTCGGTGTCGTGATCTTCGCGCTGCTGGTCTGGTTCCTCGGCATGAAGGTCGGGATCGGCTTCCTGATCGGCGCCGTGCTGTCGGGCGCCGCCGGCTTCATTGGCATGAACGTCTCGGTCCGCGCCAACGTGCGCACCGCGCAGGCGGCGACCACCTCACTGGCCGGCGGACTTGAACTCGCCTTCAAGGCCGGCGCGATCACCGGCATGCTGGTGGCCGGTCTGGCGCTGCTCGGCGTCACCATCTACTTCGCCTATCTGACCCAGATGCTGGGCCTGAAGGCCAACGACCGCGTCGTGATCGACGCGCTGGTGGCGCTCGGGTTCGGCGCTTCGCTGATCTCGATCTTCGCCCGTCTCGGCGGCGGCATCTTCACCAAGGGTGCGGATGTCGGCGGCGATCTCGTCGGCAAGGTTGAAGCCGGCATTCCCGAGGATGATCCGCGCAACCCCGCCACCATCGCCGACAACGTCGGCGACAACGTCGGTGACTGCGCCGGCATGGCCGCCGACCTGTTCGAGACCTATGCGGTGACCGCCGTCGCGACCATGGTGCTGGCCGCGATCTTCTTTGCGACCTCGCCGCTGCTGGTGAACATGATGACGCTGCCGCTCGCCATTGGCGGCGTCTGCATCATCACTTCGATCATCGGCACCTTCTTCGTCAAGCTCGGCGCCAGCCAGTCGATCATGGGTGCGCTCTACAAGGGCCTGATCGCAACCGGCGTCCTCTCGCTCGTTGGTGTTGCCGGCGTCATCTACTGGCTGATCGGTTTCGGTCCGCTGGCGGGCGTGAAATATACCGGCATGGCGCTGTTCCAATGCGGCGTCGTCGGTCTGGTCGTGACCGGGCTGATCATCGTGATCACGGAATACTACACCGGCACGGATTATCGCCCGGTCAAGTCGATCGCCTCGTCATCGGTCACCGGTCACGGCACCAACGTGATCCAGGGCCTCGCGATCTCGATGGAATCCACCGCCGGTCCGGCGCTGGTGATCATCGCCGGCATTCTCGTCACCTACAGCCTTGCCGGTCTGTTCGGCATTGCGATTGCAACCGCCACGATGCTTGCGCTGGCCGGCATGATCGTGGCGCTCGACGCCTTCGGTCCGGTCACCGACAACGCCGGCGGCATTGCTGAAATGGCGGGTCTGCCGAAGGAAGTGCGCAAGTCGACCGACGCGCTCGACGCGGTCGGCAACACCACCAAGGCGGTCACCAAGGGCTACGCGATCGGCTCGGCCGGTCTCGGCGCCCTGGTGCTGTTCGCGGCCTACAATGAAGACCTCAAGTTCTTCATCGCCAACGCCGCGAAGTATCCGTACTTCCAGGGCGTGCTGCCCGACTTCTCGCTCAACAACCCCTACGTCGTGGTCGGCCTGCTGTTCGGCGGCCTGCTGCCGTATCTGTTCGGCGCGATGGGCATGACGGCCGTGGGCCGTGCGGCCAGCGCGATCGTCGAGGAAGTGCGGCGTCAGTTCCGCGAAAAGCCTGGTATCATGCAGGGCACCGACAAGCCGGACTACGGCCGCGCGGTCGACCTATTGACCAAGGCGGCGATCAAGGAAATGATCATTCCGTCGCTGCTGCCGGTGCTGTCGCCGATCTTCGTCTACTTCGTGATCTTCACCATCGCGGGCGGCGGTGCGGCCGGCAAGTCGGCGGCGTTCTCCGCCGTCGGCGCCATGCTGCTCGGCGTGATCGTGACCGGTCTGTTCGTCGCGATTTCGATGACCTCGGGCGGCGGCGCCTGGGACAACGCCAAGAAGTACATCGAGGACGGCCATTACGGCGGCAAGGGCTCCGACGCGCACAAGGCGGCGGTGACCGGCGACACCGTCGGCGATCCCTACAAGGATACGGCGGGTCCCGCCGTCAACCCGATGATCAAGATCACCAACATCGTGGCGCTGTTGCTGCTGGCGATCCTGGCGCACTAAGCAACGAGAAGTCTGCAATAAGGCCTGATCAAAACAAAAACCCCGCGGTGCGAGCCGCGGGGTTTTTCATGTGCGAGCCCGATCGAGCATCTGCGATATCCGTCCGCCCCATTCCGGATGCAACTGCTTTAGCGGCGCGAGGAAATGACTCTCGGGCCCTGCAACTTCGTTCATGCGGCTTGCGCAGCGGGCTGCATCGGTGAACTGGCCGAGGGCGACATGACAGCATGCAAGCGTTTCCAATGTCGGACGGAATGTCGGGCGGATGGCGAGCGCCGTGTTGGCGGCTGCAAGGGCGCGCTCGGCGTCTCCGGCGAGAAGCTGGGCATAGGCGAGCAGATTGTACCAAACGAGATTCTGCGGATCATTTGGATTTAATGCCAAGCCATGTTCGAAGGGATCGATTGCCTCTCGTGACAGGCCGGCGAACAGACGGGCCAGGCCGAGAACCAATTGCCCCAGTGCGAAGCTTGAGCTCAATGCGATCGTTTTCTCAGCTGCCGATATAGCGACGAGCGGTGCGCTGCTGTATGCGTTCGCGATGGCGAAGGCATAGTGTGCGTAGGGGTCTCTCGGATCGAGGGTGATCGCATGCGCCGCGGCATCTACGGCTTCCTTGCTGTCCGCGGTGGGCGCATCGCTCCAGCCATAAGCGACTATGCCCGCGCTGACGCGCCCAAGCCAAATGTGTGATTCCGGCAGGTCCGGGTCGATCGCGCATGCGCGGCGAAACAACGTCCGCGCCGCCATGTGGCCTTCGCGGGTGACTTTGTGGAAATGCCACATTCCCTGACGCACCAGATCCCAGGCGGTCATGTTGCCGGTATGCCGCATGATCGCATGATGGGATTGGGTTTTCAGAAGCTCGGGCTCGATGGCACCGGCGACCCGCTCGGCGATCTCGTCCTGGATCGCAAAGACATCCGCCATCTCAAGATCGTAGCGCTCTGCCCAGAGATTGCTGCCGTCGCTCACGTCAATGAATTGCGCCGAAATGCGCAGCCGAAGCGCGGACTGGCGGATGCTTCCCTGCAGCAGGTAACGCGCGCCAAGCTCCTCAGCAGCCTGCATCGCATCCATCTGTTTGCCCTTGAACGTAAAGGCAGAACTGCGACCAGTCACCCGAAACCAGCGAAACCGCGACAGCGCCGTGATGATATCTTCGGTGAGCCCATCGGCAAGATACTCCTTGCCGGCTTGACCAATGATGCCAAAAGGCAGAACCGCGATAGAGGGGCGCGACTTCGCATTGACTTCGGCGCGCTCCGGCCCAGCGGGCTGCGCCCGAGGAGCGAGCGGTCCGGCAAACCGGTAGCCGACTCGCGGAACGGTCGTAATCCATCCAGAGCCGTCGTGCGCAGTACCGAGCAGCTTGCGCAGCGCCGCGATTTGAACCGACAGATTGCTTTCCTCCACCGCGACGCCAGGCCAGGCAGCGTCCATCAGGCTCGCCTTGCTCAGAATTTTGCCGGGCGATTGCAGGAATATCTGCAGCAGCAGGAGGCCTTTTTGGCCGACTGCAACGGGCTGGCCGTCTCGCAAGAGCATTCCGCGATCTATTTCGAGCGTGAACGGGCCAAACGTGACGTGGGGCATGCTGAAAGCTTAACGGGCTTTGGAAGAATTTGGAACTTTTCGGACCGCCTTTGAGACTTCGGGCGTCTGGAAAGCAATCATACGTGTGTCGAGTGAAACCAAACGAACCACGGAGACAGCAAATGAGCAGCGTGATCACACGGGAACGGCATGCAGTGGAATCATGCAATGGCGGCAAGGGGACCGTCGTGACGGCAAGTGCTGGCTACCGCGCCGAGCAGGGTTCCGACTATCAGCCGGGGATCAGCGCAGAGACTGTCGGCTCGAAGGCGATCTGGCTCGGCATCATTACGTTGCCGGCCGGCCGGCGCACCAAGGCCCATGTCCACGAGCATCACGAGACTGCGCTTTACATGATGAGCGGGGACGAGCTGGAGTTGTGGACCGGCGATCAGCTCCAGCACTGCGAAACGGTGCACCCCGGCGATTACATCTACATTCCGGCGGGCGTCCTGCACGTTGCGGTTAATCGCGGCGCTATACCGTCGATCTTCATGGGAGCGCGCAATGAGGCGACAGCGCAGGAGAGTGTGGTGCTTCGGCCGGAGATGGACGCACACGTGCCGTAAGCCGCTGTGATTTTGGCGCACTGAGCGGCGAAAGCTTGATGGAAAAGTAAGCCCCGCGGTGCGAGCCGCGGGGTTTTCCTTTTTCTGCGATCAATCAACCTGCGTTCCCTTGATGCTGCGCAGTGCGCCACCTTGTGGCGTAGTGCGCTGCTGATCCGGGTCTATCGCTGTGCGCTTGGGCCCCGGCTCTGCGAAGCAGCGCGAAGAGCGCTGCACTGCGTCCGGGACACAAAATCAGCCCGCGTCCATCTGCAGGCCTTCCTGCTTGATGATGGCGCCGAACTTGTCCGTCTCCGCCTGGATGAACTCGGAAAACTGCTGCGGTGTGCCGTAATCGGTGCGCGCGCCGATCTTGGCCATGTTTTCCTTGATGTCCTCGCGCTCCACGAACACCTTGATCTCCCGGTTGAGGGCATCGAGGACGGGGGCGGGCGCGGCCTTCGGCAGGAAAATGCCGAACCACGACGAAACGTCGAACTTGGCCAGCTCCGGTGCGCTCTCGCGCATGGTCGGAATATTGGGCGCCAGCGCGCTGCGCTCGGTGGTGGTCACCGCCAGCGCGTTGAGCTTGCCATCCTGCACCTGCGGCAGCGTCGGATAGAGATTGTCGAACAACACCTGGATGTCGCCGGCGAGCGCCGCCTGCAGCGCCGGCCCGGCGCCGCGGAACGGCACATGCACCATTTTCAACTTCGTCAATTGCAGGAACCAGGCGCCGGTGAGGTGAGGACTCTGCCCGATACCGGACGAGCCATAGGTCAGCTTGTCCGGATTGGCCTTGATGTAGGCAATCAGGTCGCCGATCGACTTGATCGGCACCGAGGGGTGCGCCGAGATGATGTTGGGAATCCGGATCAGGTTGGAGACCGGCTGCAACTGGTCGGCCTTGTAGGTCATGTTGCGGAAGATGCTGTAGGCGATGGCGTTGGGGCCGGGATTGCCGACCAGGATGGTGTGCCCGTCGCCCTTCTGCCGCACGACTTCGGCGGTGCCGATGGTGCCGCCGCCGCCGGAGCGGTTCTCCACCACCGCGTTCTGGCCCCAGGCCTTCTGCAAATGGGCCGCCAGCAGCCGTCCCATCACGTCCGTGGTGCCTCCGGGCGCGGCCGGCACGATCAGGCGGACGGTTTCGCTGGGCCGCCAGTCGGCGCCCAAGCTGGAGCGCGGCAGAATGGCCGCGGTGGAGAGCGCGGCGGCTCCGGTCAGAATATGGCGGCGGGAAAAAAGTCGGCTGGTCACTAGGTCACTCCCTGCGGGGCTGTTTGTTTTGCAGCCGACCGTAGGCAGCGCGGGCTTGGAGGGCAAGCGGGCGACTTGGCGCAGGCGAAGGAGATGTCGATATCGTTCCCCGGATGCTGCGCAGCGCGCCACCCTTGTGGCGTGGTGCGCTGCTGATCCGGGGTCCAAGCACCCACCGTATAGGTCCCGGCTCTGCGGAGCAGCACGAGGGTGCTGCACCGCGTCCGGGACACCGGAGCGGAGGCCTCAGTTAAAGCTGAGCAGCTTGAACAGCGGCGTCAGGTAGCTGAGCTCCTGGCCCGATGTCGGCGTGGTGCGGCTGATGAAGTCGAAGATCTTGCCGTCCTGCAGCCCGTAATTGGCGAGCCGCTGCACCTGGCGATTCCTGTCGAAATAGATCGCGATCACCCGCTGGTCGACGACCTGCTGGTTCATGAAGGCGACCTTGCGCTCGGAGCGCTGCGAAATGTAGTAGAACACCTCGCCGTTCAGGGTCGCGACGGTGGAGGGCGTGCCCATCACGATCAGCACCTGGTCCTGGCTGGCGCCGATCGGGATCTGTTCGAGCGCCCCGGGCGGCAGGATATAGCCCTTCTGGAACTGCTCGCCGGTACAGCCGCCGAGAACGGCACAGAGCAGGGCCGCGGCCGCAAAACCGCGCCAGCGCGCCGTCAGGCGGCGCGGCGAGGGCGCGCATGAGCTTGAGTGGCCCGTCTCGGTCATTCCGGAATCGATCCCGTCCCCTTGCATCGCGCGAGGCGTTGACGTACCGGGCAGCACGCAGGATTGCAACATGCGCGGGCGCCCAAAGCTGAAGCCCTGAAGGCCGAAACCTTCATGGCGGAAACCTTTGGGGCTCGCATGCGGAACCCACAATGCTTTGGCCGTTCAATCACTTCAGGAAACCCCGCTCCGCCCCGCGCGGCACCATTGAAGCCATCTATGGCATGATCGTGACGCAGGCGCGAGAACCGTTGTTTTATCGGGACTTGGGGGTCCCGGATACGGTTAACGGCCGTTTTGACCTGCTTCTGATGCATTTGTGGATGGTCTTGCGGCGGCTGAAATCGATCGCGGCGGGGCAGGGCCTGTCGCAGGCGCTGTTCGACCATTTTTGCAACGATATGGATCACAATCTGCGCGAATTGGGCGTCAGCGACCTCAAAGTGCCCAAAAAAATGCAAGCCTTCGGCGAGGCCTTCTATGGCCGCACCACGGCCTACGATCTGGCGCTGACCGAGGGCCGCGAGGCCCTGGCGCAGGCGCTGTGCAAGAACGTCCTCAACGGCGAGAACATCGAAAAGGCGCGCCAGCTCGCAGCCTATGCCGAGGCGGCGATGGCGGCGCTCGACCGGCAGGACGAGGCGGCGCTGGTTGGTGGTACGTTCAAGTTTCCCGCGCCAGAGCAAGCCGGCGCACAAGCGTGAGCAAGCGGCGATGACCAAGAGTGGCATGTTCGAGAAGCCGGACCCGTGGCGCGTCCCTGTTGCGGTGGAGAAAATCCCCGACACCGGCCTGCATCGCGACCTCGAGGCCGATCAGGCCACGCGCGATGCGGTGGCCGACGTCGGGGGCCTGCGCGAGGTTCTGTCGGTGCGGGCATCGCTCGATGTGATGCCGATGCGGGGCGGCCGCTTTCATGTCGCGGGCCATGTGCGGGCCCGGATCGGACAGACCTGCGTGGTGACGTTGGATCCGATGGAGAGCGACATCGACGAGGCGATCGATCTGATCTTCGCGCCGCCGGACCAGATTCCCGAGATGGCCGCGCTGGTCGACGAGGCTGAGGAAACCGACGAGGACACGCCCGATCCGCCGGAGCCGATCGAAAACGGCATCATCGATCTCGGCAGGCTGGCGACCGACGCGCTGTATCTCGGCGTCAATCCTTATCCGCGCAAGCCGGACGCGGTTTTTGAACCGTTGGTCGAAGCACCTGATCCCGAGGATCATCCGTTTGCGGCGCTCAAGGCCCTGAAGGTCACGCCGAAAAAGGCGGGCGCCAAGAAGCCCAAAGGCAAGTAAGCGGCAGTTAAAGTGCCCGGTGAAGCAGGATTTCACCTGATGCGGCAGCGATTCTTCACCAGGAGTCTTGCATAAGATATTGATTTTACTAATATTGTGGTATATTTTGGATGCTGGGCGGCGCGGGGCTCATTCCCGCAAAGTGCGTGGTCAAGAGGTTGTGTCAGAACGGGGACACGCTATTGTCGCGGCCCGGCGGGGGCGATAAGCGATGCGCTCCGCCGAGCACCGCCATCGGCGGATGCTTCCAGCGCGCGGCCGGGCTCTAACAGGGCTGCAAGAGATCAGGTTTCCGGGACGTTCATGCCTCAAAAGGTTCGAATCGCGCTTGACGCCATGGGTGGCGATGTCGGCGCATCGGTCGTCATTCCCGGCGCTGCAAGCGCATTGGCCCGGCATCCCGACATCGAGTTTCTGCTGTACGGCGACAGCGCGCTGATTGACGCCCAGCTCGCCAAGCACCCGGCCATGAAGAAGGCCTCGCGCGTGGTCCATACCGACGTCACCGTCAACATGCACGACAAGCCGAGCCAGGCCCTGCGCCGCGGCCGCAAGAAGTCGTCGATGTGGTTTGCGATCGACGCCGTCAAGGAGGGCAAGGCCGACGTCGCGGTGTCCGCCGGCAATACCGGCGCGCTGATGGCGATGGCCCGCTTTCATCTGCACACCATGCCGGGGATCGACCGGCCCGCCATTGCCGGCGTTTGGCCGACCATGCGCGGCGATTCGGTGGTGCTCGACCTCGGCGCCAGCATTGGCGGCGACCATCATCATCTGGTGGCGCTGGCGGTGATGGGCGGCGCGATGGCGAGCGTGCTGTTCGGCAAGCCGCGTCCGACCGTCGGCCTGCTCAATATCGGGACCGAGGAAGTGAAGGGCGGCGAGGAGATTCGCGCGGCCTCCGAACAGCTGCGCGCGATGAACCTGCCGGAGCTCGACTATATCGGCTTCGTCGAGGGTGACGGAATCGGCAAGGGCGCTGCCGACGTGATCGTGACCGAAGGCTTTTCCGGCAACATCGCGCTGAAGGCCGCCGAGGGAACCGCGCGCCAGATGTCGGAGTTCCTGCGCAGCGCCATGGCGTCGAGCTGGCGATCCCGGATCGGCTATTTATTCGCCCGCAACGCCTTCACGGCCCTGCGGCACAAGCTGGACCCCAACAAATCCAACGGCGGCGTGCTGCTCGGCCTCAAGGGCGTCGTGGTCAAAAGCCATGGCGGAACCAACGCCGAAGGCTTTGCTTACGCGGTCGATGTTGGCTATGAGATGGTCCGCTGCGATCTCCTCACCAAGATCAATCAGATGCTTAATCGCGACGGCAGTGCGCTGGCTCAAGCGCAGACCGCGCAGGAGGCTGTCTCGTGACTGCGAAACGTTCGGTCGTGCTTGGCTGCGGCGCCTATCTGCCGCAGAAGGTTTTGACCAATGCTGAACTGGCCGATCGTATCGACACCTCGGACGAGTGGATCGTGCAGCGCACCGGCATCCGGCAGCGCCACATCGCCGCAGACGGCGAATTCACCTCGCATCTGGCGATCAATGCGGCGCGTGCCGCCCTCGACCACGCCGGCATCGACGCGCAGCAGATCGATCTGATCGTGTTGGCGACCTCGACGCCGGACAACACCTTCCCGGCGACGGCGGTTGCGGTCCAGCACGCGCTGGGCATCAACCATGGCGTCGCCTTCGATCTGCAGGCGGTGTGCTCCGGCTTCGTCTTTGCGCTGGCGACCGCCGACAATTTCCTGCGCTCCGGTTCGCACAAGCGGGCGCTGGTGATCGGTGCGGAGACGTTCTCGCGCATTCTCGACTGGACCGACCGCGGCACCTGCGTGCTGTTCGGCGATGGCGCCGGCGCCGTCGTGCTGGAGGCCCAGGACCAGCCGGGCAAGCCGACCGACCGCGGCATCCTGACGACGCATCTGCGTTCCGACGGCCGCCACAAGGCAAAGCTCTTTGTCGACGGCGGTCCGTCCTCGACCCAGACCGTCGGCCAGCTCCGGATGGAGGGCCGCGAAGTCTTCAAGCACGCGGTCGGCATGATCACCGACGTGATCGTCGATGCCTTCAACGCCACCGGCGCGACCGCCGAGGACATCGACTGGTTCGTCCCGCATCAGGCCAACAAGCGAATCATCGATGCCTCAGCACACAAGCTGCATATTGCGCCGCAGAAGGTGGTGCTGACCGTCGATCTGCATGGCAACACCTCGGCGGCGTCGATCCCGCTGGCCCTCAACGTCGCCGTCAAGGACGGACGCGTGAAGAAGGGCGATCTGGTGCTGCTGGAAGCGATGGGTGGCGGCTTCACCTGGGGTTCCGCGCTGCTGCGCTGGTGAGCCTTAAGTAAAATACCCGACACATTTGTCGCGTTGTTTCCATGCGTCTGCATGATGGTCGCTGTTGACCATTGCGTGCTAACCTCATAATTTCAGAGAATAAATTGTTCGCCGAGAGTGCGGGGCAGGCGATGACAGGGACCGGGAAAACAGTCACACGTGTCGATTTGTGCGAGGCGGTCTACCAGAAGGTGGGCTTGTCGCGAACGGAGTCGTCTGCGTTTGTCGAACTCGTTTTGAAAGAGATCACCGATTGTCTTGAAAAGGGCGAGACGGTGAAGCTGTCCTCGTTCGGCTCGTTCATGGTGCGCAAGAAGGGTCAACGGATCGGACGTAACCCAAAGACCGGCACCGAGGTGCCGATCTCTCCGCGACGCGTGATGGTGTTCAAGCCGTCGGCCATCCTGAAGCAGCGCATCAATGGTCACGCGGTGACGAACGGTGATGCCAAGGACGATTAGAGCGGACGATTAGAGCGTTTGCGGTCGAAGTGAATACCGGTTCGCGTCAACAAGATGCGTCAAGATCGTCAGGTTGAGCGTTTAGAGTTTCTCTTCATTCTCTTGAGCTGAGAGGAGCGAGCGTTTGGACAAGGCGCCGGATGCGTTCCGTACCATCAGCGAGGTCGCGGACGATCTCGATATTCCCCAGCACGTGCTTCGATTCTGGGAAACGCGATTCACCCAGATCAAGCCGATGAAGCGAAGCGGCGGGCGGCGGTACTACCGCCCCGACGACGTCGATCTGCTCAAGGGAATCCGCCGCCTGCTGTACGGCGAGGGCTACACCATCCGTGGCGTGCAGCGGATCCTGAAAGAACACGGCATCAAATCGGTGCAGGGTCTGAGCGACCAGAACTCCGCCGTCTCGTTTGGCGCGGTCGAGGAGGCGATTGGGCTCAGCCTGCAGGAGCCGGACGAGGGCGCCGGCGCGATCGCCGGATCCGATGACGACGATTACGAGGGCGAAGCCACGGAAATCGACTACCGCTTCGTCGATACCGACGAGGACGGAATTATCGCCCCCTTTGGCAAGGGCAAGGCGGCCGCCGGCCCGATCGGCGGGCCCGACCGCGAACGCCTCGAACGCGTGCTGCAGGACCTGGTGGCCTGCCGGCAATTGCTGGATACCGCGCTGAAGGACGGCTGAGGGCAAGGACCGGAACCGGCGCGAGGTGGGTGGTTTCGGGGCCGATTCCGCCTCGTTTGCGGATCGGATCGCGCGGCTTGCGCCGGGCCCTGATCGCAGCTAATGGAACGGCATCGGAGCGTGGCGCAGCCCGGTTAGCGCACTAGTCTGGGAGACTAGGGGTCGGAGGTTCAAATCCTCTCGCTCCGACCATTTTTATTCAACAATTTCAAAGTCGTTTTAACTGGCGCGGTTCACAAGCAATCGCTCGTTACAGGCGGTTTACAGTTTTGGTTCCGGGCCGTTCTTGCATCACCGATGGCCCGATTTGAATTCCTGCCCGTCTCTGACAGCTTTCAGTTCGAAATGGTCTCCAGGTCGAACATCGTCGCGTTTTCGTTAGCCGCTCGCGTTCTGGCCTGGATCGTTGGCAGGTTCATGCTGTTCAATTGGGGAATGAACCTGGCCAAGCCGCTTGGGCTCGGGGCCGACTCCGCTAATCCCGGTGCCTGTGATTGGGTGGCGCTATCTCGCCTGGAATATCTGGACAACAACGCGATTTTTTTCATCGTTCGCGACCGCCTGCTTAGGGTGGATTGCTCTGACCCTGTACTGGGCGTGACGTTGCGACAGAGGTGAGGCCGCCTCAGTTTGCGGCCTGGTTGCGGTAGCCCTCCAATTTTGATCACGTTCGCCGCCAGCACGCCACGGCGGCGGACTGGATTTAGCAATCGGCGCAGGCATCACCGGAAATGGCTAAAGGCCATCCGCTATTGCACTACACGAAGAAAATAGTAGCTGACGCCGAGACGGGCCGTTGTGCCCTTATCAAACGTTCCGCATTACGCGAGACTTGCCTGACTAACTGACGTTGCCGGCGCGGCTATGCAATCCAAGGCGCCCAATGAAAAACGGCGCCCAATGAAAAACCCTGCCGAGGGTGCTCGGCAGGGTCACGCAGAGAAGTCGACGGGCGGCAAGAGGGGGGCTTGGTGACCCGTCGAGGGTCTGCGCGATGCTGATCGATGACTAGTTCTCGGTACAGACCTTCATGGTTTTCATACCGGTCTCGGCTTCTGTCCTGGTCTTGAACGTACCGTTGTCAACCACTGTGATGGTTGTGGTCGTTGGCTTCTTGTCAACGATGGTACACTTCTTCGTCGTCGTGTCCCTTACCACATAGTATTCGGTGGTTTGAGCATGCGCCGAGGAAATGGTGAATGCGGCGACCGCGCCTGACAACAATAGAGCTTAGGCTGTCGCTAGGATATTTCGCGACGCAAAAATGTCTGGGGCAGAAGCGGAAATCAAAATAGCAGCGCAGAGTTCTGGCGAGCCACAGGGAACGTTTGATCTTCTGTTCTGTTCTTCAGAAACCGTTTCAAGCCTGGAGGATACAATGAAGACTCTCCTCACTGCCGCTCTCTTGAGCGTTGCTGTAATAAGCGCTCCGGCCAATGCCCAGACTGCCCAGCCAGCTGATCGCCCGGCCGCGACCGCTGGTCCGGCGGCTTCCGACGCTAAGATGATGCTCAAGGGAAATTGGCGTGCGTCGAAGCTCATGGGTCTCGACGTCTACAATGAAGCAAATGAGAAGCTGGGTGATGTCAACGAGATCATCCTGGACAAGAACGGCAAGGTCAGCGCCGTAGTTATCGGCGTCGGCGGCTTCCTCGGAATGGGCGAGCACGACATAGCCGTTTCGATGGACAAGTTGAAATTCGTCGAAGAGCCCGTCCGGACCAGCTCAACCGCTCCGGCCACGACTCGCGATAGCACTACCGGCGCGGCAACAGCCCCGGCGGGCACGGCGACCTCGACGAGCCCGGCACGCACGGCGGATGCCAATGATTGGGTACCCGATCACGCGGTGATGAGCGGTACCAAGGACCAGCTCAAGGCTATGCCGCAGTTCAAATATTCGGATTACAACTAGAATCGAAAGGCGGAGCCTCGTCCGGGGCCCCGTCCTTTTTTGAGAGGGCGCACCCTAATTTCGGGGGCTAGATGCAGGCGTCGAAATTTGTGGCGGAACGGGCCGAGCCATCCAAATGCTGCCGATCAGAGGGGCTTGCAGCTGGTACTTTTTATTTTGCCTGACGAGCTAAACCGAAAGTGCGCCCGAACCGGGTTGCCCCTGTCGTTACGATAATCGACCCAGACGCCATCTTCTGTGACCGTCATATCATCGAGGGTGAAGGCGTCTGCGGGTTGGTCTCTACGTTTCCCGGCCCAGTAGGAGGACAGAGAATCTCGACCAGTTAGGCTCGCGCCTTCGCAAGTGCATTCAAGGACCGCTTGCTCGTCGTATAGATCGAGCAAAGCGTTGATGTCGCCTGATCGACACGCATCGAGCCAGTCGACCACAATGGCCAGCGGATCAAAATCCTCGGGGCGCAGCGGCAAAATAGGTCCGTTATAAACAGCCTGCCGCCCCAGGCGCCCTGATAGGCCGTACCTGATGAATACAGCTTGAACAGTTGAAGGGAATCGCTCCGTAGAAATACGGCCGCCGTCCCGCGCTACTGAGGCGCCTCAATGTACGGCCTTTGTCCCGGTCGTCCTCAAGCTTCTCGATCGCCCAAAGAACGGCCCCAGCGCCTAGGGACGTGCACTGAGGCCGCTTAAGTTGTTCGTGTCCGTGCGTCTATAACAGACACGGCCCTCAACGTCGGTGATTGCCACTTGTTCCTGATGTTCGCTGTCAGCGGAGCTCGGAATCATCGTTCGCAGGATTCACGGGCTGGACCCTCAGCGCAGCATCGATGGCGCGCTTGGCATTACCCGAACGATCATCCACAGCGCCGCTCTTTGGCTTCCGCCCTGGCATTTCAACCGTCCATCTCCAGCCCGTGGGATTGGCCGTCTGGACGACGGTAAATTCAAGGCCGCGCTATTCCATGCAAAGGTCTTTAGGTTTTATGCCTGGTATCGAACAAACAGCGCAGAGGTCATCGATGGACAGGAACACACGGCCCGCCTCTCGGGCCGTGTCTTGCCGCGAAATATTCTCGGCCGATCCTAGGAACGAGACCGTAGCGGCCGAGTTACGACGACAAACTCACTAGCGAAGGAGGAAGCCATGGCACGTGCAACAGCCCATCCGGATCATCAATGCATCTCTAGCGAAGACATCCAAGGAACCGAGGTTTATGGCGCGGGCGGAAAGAACATCGGTGAAATCGATCACCTCATTATCGACAAGGTATCGGGTCGCGTGGCCTATGCGGTCATGAGCTTTGGCGGTTTTGTCGGGTTAGGCCACAGCCATTATCCGATACCTTGGGGCGCTCTGACATATGATACGTCGCTGGGTGGTTTCCGAACAAACATCACCGAGCAACAGCTGAGGGACGCGCCCCAGTTCAGCGATGACTCATGGCAGGATCGAGACTGGGAAACGCGCACCCACCAGTACTACGGGACACCGACGTACTGGGAGTCGCAACGTGGCCAAATGCGCTAGGCAGCGCATCTGAAAACCAGCCAGCCCATCGAAAGGCCCGCAGTGCTCAAACACTGCGGGCCTTTTTTCCAAGTGGATGTCTGCTGAGGGGCAATTGCGTTTGCTTCTAAGCACTTTACGCGCTTTGCCAGGCCCCGCGCTGCTTGAACTGCGTCGGCCTGCATATCGTTGCCGCGGCGGAGGAACGCCATCCGGCCCGCGTCTGGAGACTAGGGGGCGGGGTTCAAATCCTCTCTCGCCGTCGGGCCGCTCAGACCGGGGCAGATGTTTCGCCTCACTCCTGGCGGGAAGCGAAAATCGGCAGGTCCACGTCGAAGGCGAACTGAAGCACCAGGGCGACCGTTGCGACGACGGCGGCGAGTTCGACCAGCGCGAAAGTGAAGATCGCGGTCAGTCCGATGACTGCATTTTTGCGTCCGTTGATCATGATCCCCTCCTTAAGAAATCATTTAGCACCGGGGCCGTTCGGCTTGGTCGATGATGTGATCTTAAGGCTAACGGGGAACTTCCGCGAACCCGGGCGCGTCTGCGAATGCGGCTCGGATTGGCGATATGAGCCGATCCCGTGCCGATTTGGCAGCCCTCGGCCGAGGTCAGGAGGTCGAACCTCAGCCCGACTTGTTCATCTTCTTGACCTTGGCGTCGGTGGCTTCGATCGATGCCGCCAATTCCAGGATCGCCTTCGCCAGCAGCTCGGTGGCTTCCTTGGCGTCCTGACATCGTTCGGCGCGCAGCGCATAATTTTTGGCGGATGATAATGACATTGGCGACGTGGCCCTTCCCACGGAAAAACCCACCGGGTTGAGGCGGTGGGTTTCCCTACGCATTTACGTCTCGCGAAGCACGCCCTCAGGGCTACCCGCGATTGCGCCAAACATAGCGGGGAGACGGTTAAGGAACTCTGCTTGCGGTCCGGATCGGGCCGCTACAGAAACTCGCGCAGCCGCGCCAGCTCGGCGACATGCTCGGCAGACAGCAGCTCGGTGATCAATGGCGGCTGCGGCGCTGTCACAATCTCGTACAGGTGGCGGGTCGATGCAGGCTTGGCCATGAATTCCCTGATGCACTCATCGAGTGTGCCCTCGATCACCAGATAGGGGCCGGTGCTGTCGGTGCGGCGGGCGTTGCGGAGCGAGGGCCATTTGCGGACGGCGGCAGGAGCGTCAAAACTCACTGGAACTTCGGCACCATCCATTGTCGGCGAGCTCCTCGGTCACAGAAAAACGGCCCCAGCGCTCTCAGGGAGGCTTGCTGAGGCCGCAAGGAAATTGTGTGCATCCCAATACGCAGCTCATAATTCGCGGCGTCGCCGATGGTTCCCGGCCGATGCATGAAATTTCGATGGCGCAGTTGGTCGCGTCCCGGGATTGTCCGGTGTTCGAAACTGTGATTGTCATCACAGAGAGGCCGAGCAGCCGACGCCGAACGGTGCCAGGCAGAGACGCGCCCCGCTGGAACCTTTCAACAAGGCTTCGGTTGCCGCCCCGTGCAAGACGAGGAGGTTGTTTTCGCGATGATCCCGTTGAAAGACGCGGTCCATCTTTGCGTCGACATGCAGCGCATTTTCAGCAAGGGCGGCGTCTGGGAAACGCCATGGATGGAGCGGGTGTTGCCGGTCGTGACCGAGATCGCGGCGCGATACGACGAGCGCACGATTTTCACCCGCTTCATCACGCCGCAAAGCTGGGATCAACGTCCTGGACAATGGCAACGATACTTTCAACGCTGGAAGGCCGCGACCCGCGAGCACCTGCAGTCTGATCAGCTCGAACTCGTCCCTGAGCTCGCGCGCTTCGTGCCGCCGGCGCACGTCGTCGACAAGCCGGCCTATTCGGCGTTCTACTTGTCGGAGCTGGACGCACTCCTGACGGATAAAGGCGTGCGATGCCTGATCGTGACCGGGGCCGAGACCGACATCTGCGTTCTTTCCACGGTGCTCGCTGCGGTCGACCGCGGCTTTCGGGTCGTGCTTGTCGAAGATGCGCTCTGCAGCTCCTCGGACACCGGCCACGAGGCGCTGATGACGATGTACCGCACGCGCATGCAGGAGCAGATCGAACTCATTAATTCGAACGAGCTTGCGGCCGTTTGGAGCGCTCGCTAGCGGACGTTGCGCTTGACCGTATCCGGACGCGCTAAAGCTCGACCGTGGCGATGTTACTTGCGGCGCCAGGAGCTAGCTTGGGTTTGCCGCGCCGGTCGCACTTTCGGCGCCGGGAGCCGACACACGGACCTCATGACCCTGCCGAAGTGCAAGCGACGCCGCGGCTACCGCGGCCTCAAAAGCCGATTCCTTGGTTTCGTAGACGTTCTTGGCCTCTCCGTCATGCTGTACCCGCCATTCGCCGGCCGTGCCGACGATTTCGTAGATTGCTTGTCCCATCGAAGCCTCCTTCACGAAGCTAACGATAATGTCGCGCCTCGGCTCGGGTTCCTGTGCAGGGATTCACCGCAGGCCGGCAAACGGCCCCAGCGCGGGATAGGTGCGCTGGGACCGCCAACCTTGTGGGAGGTTTTCTTCCGGTGGGCCTGGGGGGCTGGGACCGGAAGCGGAGATACGACGCTCGGCAGTTGCGAAAGTTCCAACCGGACTCGCGCGAAATTTGGACGCTTCGTGCAAGCTTTTCGCGCGCTCGAATGGCGGAACTGGATTGCCTCAACAGCAGCGGTTAGGCTTCACCCGCCGATCGATAGACCGCCAAAGAGCGGAGTCGGATTGGGAAACGGAAACGCAAGGGGTCGAACATGAAAATCCGCCCGACCGGTGTGATACCGCCGATGACAACGCCGTTCCGCAAAGACGGCGAGATTGATTTCAAGCAGGTTGCCCCGCAAGTCGACTGGCTGATCGGCGCCGGCAGCCACGGCATGGCGGCGGGCGGCTCGACCGGTGAGGGGCACACGCTCGATCATGAAGAGTATCGCGACCTGGTGGCGGCAACGGTGGAAGCCGCTGGGGGCCGCGCGCCTGTGATCGCCGGCATCATCGTCGACTCGACGAGGGACGCAATCCGGCGCGGCAAACTGGTGCGCGACATGGATGTCGCCGCCTTGCAGGTGACGCCGGTGCATTATCTGTTCAAGCCGGACGACCAGGCGATGGTCGATCACTTCCGCCGCATGGCCGACGAGACCGGCATGCCTATCATCATCTACAATGTGGTGCCGTGGTCGTACCTCTCGCCGGCGCTGCTGACGCGGATCATGAACGAAGTGCCGCTGGTGGTCGGCGTCAAGCAGAGCGCCGGCGATCTGAAGCTGTTCGCCGATCTCATGATGATGGCGCCGGACAAGTTGATCTACAGCGCGGTCGACGCGCTGATGTATCCGTCCTACGCGCTCGGCGCGTATGGCTCGATCGCCGCGATCCTTTCCGCGGCGCCGCATTCCTCGGTCGAACTCTGGGATGCGGTCAAGGCCGGCGATCACGTCCGCGCGCTCGACTTGCACAAGAAATTGCTGACGTTGTGGAACGCTGTGGTGTCCGACAATCTGCCGGCTTGCACGCGTTACGCGCAGTCGCTGCAGGGCTTGCCGAAAACCTTCTCGCGCGCGCCGATGCCGGAAGCGTCGCCTGCGCAGCAGGCTGCGATCAAGCAGGCGCTGGATGGGCTCGGCGCATCGTCCGGCCGGCGCGTCGAGGCGGCGGAGTAGATCGCCCCGCGGTTTTTCCGCGCCGCGAACATCGCGTTGTCACGCGATCCAGCCAAGCTTTACCCGCGAAGTGTAACTGCTACACTTCGCCAAGGGCCCCCGTGCGTCGCTCGTGAAGGCCAAGAAAAAAATAACAGAGGAACGGTCTCATGAAGGACTTCGCCGGAAAATTCGCCGTCATCACCGGGGGCGGTACGGGCATGGGCCGCGAACTGGCGCGCCAGCTCGTTGCCGAGGGCTGCAATGTCGCGATGTGCGACATCTCCGCCCAAGCGATGGCCGAGACCGGGCAGCTGTGCGAAGCCGGGGGGCTGCCGCAGGGCCTGCGCATCACCACGCACATCGCCGACGTCGCGATCGAGGATCAGCTCAAGCGCTTTCGTGACGAACTGATCGAGCAACAGGCGACCGACAAGATCCATCTGCTGTTCAACAATGCCGGCATCGGCGGCGGCGGCAGCCTGTTCACCAACACGCGCGAGCAGTGGGAGCGTACCTTCAACATCTGCTGGGGCGGCGTCTATCTCGGCGTCCGCACCTTCCTCCCACTGCTGATGAAGGCCGACGAGGGCCATATCATCAACACGTCGAGCGTCAACGGGTTCTGGGCATCGGTCGGCCCCGGCGTGTCGCACACCGCCTACGCCGCCGCTAAGTTCGCGGTGAAGGGATTTTCCGAGGCGCTGATGACCGACCTCAAGCTCAACGCGCCGCACATCAAATGTTCGGTGGTGATGCCCGGCCATATCGGTACCTCGATCGTGTCGAACTCGCGCAAGATCCAGAGCGGCAGCGAGACCGAACGCCTGAGCGACGTCGAGATCGGCGTGACCCGCGCGCGGCTGAAAGGCATGGGTACCGACACCACAGCGATGTCAGACGAGGACATCCAGAAGCTCGCACTCGACCGCGCGCGCTCGTTCCGCGACGAGGCGCCGACCACGGCGGCCGCTGCCGCGAAAATCATCCTCGACGGCGTCAAGGCCGATCGCTGGCGCATTCTGGTCGGCGACGACGCCCACAAGCTCGACGCGCGCGTGCGCAAGACGCCGGAAGAGGCCTACACGCCCGAGTTCTTCGAGAGCTATCGGGACGAGGTCGGCTGGAAGCTCGGCTAAATCTGACTCGTCATGCCCGGCCTTGTGCCGGGCATCCACGTTTTTTTAGTCTGTGACAGCAAGCAAGACGTGGATGGCCGGGACAAGCCCGGCCATGACAAAAAGGGAAACAGTCTAAACGCCTCAAACACATCACGCCCGCGCCACGCGCTGCCGCGAGCCGGGCTTGTAGGCGAGGCGGGTGTGGCCGGCGCAATAGGGTAAACCCTTGAGCGGGGTGTTGCCGCAAAAGCAGAAGTCTTCCGCGCCGGGCGTGCTGATCGGCCAGCGGCAGTGCTCCTGGCTGAGTTCGAGCAGCGAGCAGGGATGCTCGCTGGCAATCGGCGCGTCGGGAGCCGGTTGCCCGTTGGCGTAGACCACTTGCAGCATCCGGTATTGGGCGCGCGGAACGGATTTCGGGCCGCGTTCCTTCGTGGCCGCTTGCAAACGCTGTTCGATATTGGCCGGGCCGCGGGTCAAGCCGAGACGTGTCAGTTTGCCGATCACGGCGTTGCGGCTGACGCCGATATGGGCGGCGATGTCACGGCAGGAGAGGCCGGCTTCGAAATGTTGCTTGAGGAGTTCGACGCGCTCGGTGGTCCAGGTGGGGATGTTCGCGAACATGCTTGCGGTTCCAATTCTTGGGAAACGCCACGCTCCCGCTTCCCGTCGACGCGTCTTCCCGTCAGGCAAATCCTCTGCTCAAGAGGGCCTGCCATTGTCACGGATCGACAGCAGCCCGTCCTTGATGGCGAGCCGGATGCCTTCCTCGATCAGGGTCTTCGCAACGCCGGGAACGCTAGTGCCGTGGGTGCCCTGTCTCACCAGTTTTTCGAGATAGCTGATGGTCGAGAGCGCCAACGTAACGGGAATGCGGTCGGTTTCGGCTTTTTCTGTAGCCATGCAAGAACGCTAACTTCTAATCACTGTACTGAAAAGTATCTATTTAGACTCTATTAAGTTTCATGGGGATAAGTCAAATGGTTCGGAGGTCGCGGCTTATCTCTCTGTAAACGCGTCGAAAAATCGGTGTTGCTGTTCAGGCTTGCGGTTGAATGGCGCAGCGCGACCACGGGATAGGGGCGGGTCTTGCCATCGCCGCCGCGGCGAAACGATCCCAGTTGTCAGCCCATTTCCCGATTGCGTCCGGGTGTTTGCACGGACGATGCTGGTCCGGCAAAGGGCGACGCGCGATGACGATGACCAACGGTCTCTACTCGATCGTGACCGAAATGATCGACGGCGGGCATGGCCACGCCAGTGGCGTCATCGTGCTGCTGGATGGCAGGATCGCCGGCGGCGACTCGCATTTTTACTACACGGGCTCCTACACCGCCGATCGCGGCAAATGGCGCGGCGAACTGACCACCAGGCAGCACACCAAATCGGCTGGCGTGCTGCCGCTGTTTGGCGGGCGCGAGGTCACCACTGGCTTCAGCGGCACCTTTACCGCCGATAGCGCTGACGTGCAGGGAGCAGCGCTGGTTGGCAAGACCAGCGTCAGGATTCATTCCAGACTGGAACTGCTTTCGCCGCTGTGACGGCGCAGCGCGCTGAGATCAGCCGTGCACGACGCTCTTTGCGATCATGCAGTGAATGCCCTTGGAGCCGTTGACCGTTTGCGTCACCCGCAGATCGGCGGCCAGGCTGCACAGCGTGTAGGCGTCCTCGCGCGACAGACTGCGCTTCTCGCCGAGCAGCACGATCATGTCGCGCAGCGCGCGCACCACGCATTGGTCGAGGTCGGGGTCCATCGCCATCGTCATGTAATGCTCCGGCGTCTCCGCGCGCGGATAGTCCAGCCGCAGATCCTTGCGCAGCGTCAGCCGGAAGCGGCCCTGCAGCGCGGTCTCGATCGCGGTGACGCAGACTTCGCCGTCGCCCTGCACGCCATGGCCGTCGCCGCAGGAAAACAGCGCGCCCGGCACGAACACCGGCAGATAGAGTTTGGCGCCGGCCCCGAGCTCCTTGTTGTCGAGGTTGCCGCCCATGGCGCGCGGGATCAGCGAGGTGATGCGGCCCCACGCCGGCGGCGGCGCCACGCCCATCACGCCGAAGAACGGTTTTAGCGGCAGGTCGAGCCCCCACGGCATCCGGCCCACCATCTGCTCGCGGTCGAGCGGAATGTTGAGCAGGCGCGCCTGCGGAAAATCGTCGGGCAGGGTGCCGGACAGCGGCTTGATCAGATTGTAGCCCCAGTCCTGCCGGAGCTGGACGTCGAGTATATCGACCTCGAGCACGTCGCCCGGCACGGCGCCTTCAACCGCGATCGGGCCGGTCAGGATATGGCCCGGTACCATCCGCTCGTTCTGGGCGTGAACCTCGGCAAGTTCGGGCGGCACGTGGAATTGGCTGCGGTCCGGCACCACATCGGGGCCGCCAGAGATGGTATCGACCGTGACTTCATCGCCGCTGACGATGGTCATGACCGGCGGCAGTTTCGCTTCGAAAAAGCCCCAGTGGCAGGTTTTCGGGCTGGAATGCAGATGATGGTGGGTCATGACGGGCTTTCTTGAAGTTTGCCTTTTGATTTTGCTGTCATTGCCGGGCGTAGTAGTCTGCTTGCGCAGACTACGTAAACTTGTCTGCGCTCCCGGCAATCCATCATTCTCGAGTAATCCATTTTGTGAAGGTAGATGGACGCGGGTCAAGCCCGCGTATGAGACTGTTGGCACAAACGCCGGTCTGTAAGGTAGTCACCCTTTGTTCTTCGTCCTCTCCAAAACGCTCGGCTACATGCTGATGCCGACGAACCTGCTGATCGGCGTCGGCTTCGTTGGCGCCATCCTGCTGGTGACGCGCTTCGCATCGCTCGGGCGCAAGCTCGTGATGGCGTCGGTGCTGCTGCTGGTGATCTGCGGATTGTCGCCGCTCGGAAACCTGATGCTCTATCCGCTCGAGCAGCGCTTTCCGCGATGGGAGGCCGGAGCAGGTCCGCCGCCGGACGGCATCGTCGTGCTCGGCGCATCGATCGAGGCCGATCTGTCAGCCGCACATGGCACGCCGGTGGTGCGCAGCGCACCCGACCGCATCATCGCGGCGGCGGCGCTGGCGCATCGCTATCCGAATGCACGCATTCTGTTCACCGGCGGCAGCGCCAACCTGATTTCGAACGACGCGCGGGAAGCCGATTTTGCCGGCGCCGTTTTTGAAAGCCTTGGCATCGCCAAATCGCGTTTGATCATGGAACGGGCGTCGCGCAACACGGTGGAGAACGCCCAATTTTCGAAAGCACTGGTGGCGCCGAAGGACGGCGAGCGCTGGTTGCTGGTGACCTCGGCCTTTCACATGCCGCGGTCGGTCGGCCTGTTCCGCAAGGCCGGCTTTGCGGTCGAGGCCTATCCGGTCGATTGGCGGGTCGGCGGCCGCGGCGACCTCATGACGTTCTCCAACGCCATCCTGGACGGATTGGGGCGAACCGAAACCGCGGCGCGCGAATGGCTGGGCCTGGTGGCGTACCGGGCCACCGGCAGGATCGACGATTTGCTGCCGGGACCGGTGCCGAAGTAGAGGTCGCAACACGCGGCCTGCCGGGCTAGAATTGAGGCCAGCAGCCACAAGGTGACGCCAACAGGCGCACCGGGGGTGACGCCAAGGGGCGCACCAGCGAATTGGGAGTTCACGCCATGCAACAGCAAACGCCGCCGGAAGCGTTCGATTTGAACGGCATGGCTGCCGATCTGATCAGCCTGTTGCGGCTGCGGACCACCGTGATCGGCATCAAGATGTTCGCCACCGTCGAGGAGATGGCGGCGATCCCGAAAATCCGGCGCCCCAGTGCGGTGCATACCACCGACCAGATCGTCAGCATGGCTTCGCGCCTGGGGTGGACCGTCGGCATCACCGGCGAGGATCTCGTCGGCGCGCAATGCCGCGCCGTGATCGGCCTCGCGCCAAAAGACGACAAATTTCTCGAGGGGAAAAACTATGTCGGCGTCTGGCATGGCACCGAAGAGGACGCGCGCAAGCGCCAGGAAGCGCTCGATGTCGTGCCGTACGGCCAGTACCAGGCGATGGCGGTGAGCCCGCTCACCAGCGGACGGCTCAATCCGCCGGATATTTGCCTGGTCTATGCGACGCCCGGCCAGATGATCATCCTGATCAACGGGCTGCAATATACCGGCTACAAGAAGTTCGAATGGGGCGTGGTCGGCGAGACCGCATGCGCGGATTCCTGGGGGCGGGCGCTCAAGACTGGTGAGCCCTCGCTCTCGCTGCCGTGTTTTGCGGAACGCCGCTACGGCGGCGTGCCCGACGAGGAAATGCTGATGGCGCTGCAGCCCGCGCATCTGGCCAAGGCCATTGTCGGCATGAAGCAGCTGGCGAAAAACGGCCTGCGCTATCCGATCGCGCCCTATGGCATTCAAGCCGACGTCCGCGCCGGCATGGGCGTTTCCTACGCCAAGAAATAGGCCCAAACGGAATAGACCGTCATTGCGAGGAGCCAACGGGTCGCGCGAATGCGCGCCCGATGATAAACTCCGCGGCGAAGCAATCCATCCTTTTTCGCGGCGACATGGATTGCTTCGCTTCGCTCGCAATGACAGAAGAACCGGCAGTCACTTCAAGGAACTAAAAACATGTCATCGTCGAAATTCGACATCGTTGTTTACGGCGCCACCGGCTTCACCGGCCAGCTCGTCGCCGAATATCTCGCCGCGCACTACAAGGGCGACAGCAGCCTGAAATGGGCGATAGCCGGGCGCAGCAAGGACAAGCTCGCGTCAGTCCGCGACGCGATCGGTGCGCCGTCGGATACGCCGCTGATCGTGGCCGATGCCGGCGATCCCGCGTCCTTGCAGGCGATGGTGGCGCAGACGAAATCCGTGATATCAACGGTTGGTCCGTATTTGCTCTACGGCAACGAGTTGCTGTCCGCCTGCGTGGCCGCCGGCGTCGATTATTTCGATCTCTGCGGCGAGCCGATCTGGATGCGGCAGAAGATCGAACAACATGAGGCGGAGGCCAGGAAAAGCGGCGCGCGGATCGTGTTCTCCTGCGGCTATGACTCGCTTCCGTTCGAGCTCGGTGTTTTCTGTGCCCAGGAGGAAGCAAGGAAGACCTTTGGGGCGCCGGCCGCGCGGGTCAAGGGTCGCGTGCGCGAGATGACGGGTACGGTGTCCGGCGGTACGGCTGCGAGCATGCGGGCGATCATCGAGGCGACTATGAAGGATTTGAGCCTTGTCAGCATGCTGCGCGATCCCTTCGTGCTGACCCCGGGTTTCGACGGACCGAAGCAGCCGCCGGGCAACAGGCCGGTCTTCGATGAAGACCTCAACGCGTGGACAGCGCCGTTTGTGATGGCGAACATCAACACGCGCAACGTTCATCGCTCGAACATGCTGCTGGGTTTTCCTTACGGCCGTGATTTCGTCTACGACGAGATGGTCGTGACGGGTCCGGGTGAGCAGGGCGAGGCGATGGCGAAGAAGGTGATGGCGGCCAACAACAAGCTCTCCGGCACCGATGTGCCGAAGCCGGGCGAGGGTCCCTCGAAGGAGGAGCGCGAGAACGGCAGCTATGATTTGTTGTTCATGGCGATTGCGCCCGACGGCAAGCGGGCCCGCGCCGTCGTCAAGGGCGACCGCGATCCCGGCTACGGCTCGACGTCCAAGATGATCGCCGAATGCGCGATCTGCCTGTTGCGCGACAGGCCGGATGTGCCCGCCGGCATCTGGACGCCTGGGGCGGCGATGGGTCACAAGCTGATCAAGCGGCTTGAGGATCATGCCGGATTGTCGTTTCGCGTGGAGAAGTAGCTTCGGATCGTAGGGTGGGCAAAGCGCAGCGTGCCCACCCTTCAGAGCGAGCTAGTGATGGTGGGCACGGCGCTATGCGCCTTTGCCCACGGACTGACGTTTGGCGTGGAGAACTAGGCTTGCCAGAAGGCGCCTAGGAAGCGGGCGCGGCGCTGAACGCCTGACCGGCGCGGGCCTTGTAGTGCTCGGCGGCGACGAACATGCCCCACATCAGCCCCAGCATCATCCAGAAGTGCCGCCAATGGTCGGAGTCGATGATGAAACTCTCGCCGACGGTGCCGAGATAGGCGGCGAAGATGGCGAGATAGGCGCGCTGCCAGGGTGCGCGGACGAAGATGTAGCGGAATCCGTTCAGCGCCGTGATGAACACCAGCGCCGGATAGCAGACGCCGGACAGCCAGCCGCCGGACATGAACGCGTTCAGGTAGGAATTGTGGGTGTCCTCGGGAAAATAGCGGGTGAATTGCAGCGGACCTATTCCGAGCGGCAGATCGAGCGCCATGTTGGCGCCGAGGATATAGCGCCCGAACCGGCCGAAGCGGCCGGAGTCGTAGCTTTGATCCAGACTGGCGCGCTGCTTGAACATCTGCGCGATCGAGTCGAATGACAGCAGCACCGCCACCAGCGCCGCCGCGAGGATCACAGCGACAAGCGCAATCAGGATGATGCGCGAACGTTGCGCCTGCGAGCGGCTGGTCAGCACCATCAGCGTCAGCATGAACATCGAGCACAGCATCAGCCCGCCCCAGGCCGCGCGGGAAAACGCCAGCAGGATCGCCAGCGATATGATGCCGAAGGCGACGGTGTTGCGCAGCGATTTGGCGAGTTTGTCCGTAACCACGCTTTGCAGGGCGAACAGCGCCGGCAGGATCAGGAACGCACCGAGCACGTTCGGATCCTTGAAGGTGCCGCGCGCGCGATCGTACAGCGTCAGCAGATCGCGTCCGCCCGGGACGAGGTTGAAATAGCCGGCGATGCCCAGGCTCGCCGCGATGACCGCGCCGGCAACGAGGCCGCGCCGGAGCATGTCGAGCCTTGCAGCGGTATCTTCGGCCGCCACCATCGCGAACAGCATCACGGTAACCGCCATGTACCAGGAGGTCGCGATCCAGTTGCCGACACCGGGCCGGTCGATCACGGCAATGGCGCTGATGGTGTAGCCGGTATTGACCAGGAACAGGGCCAGCAGCAGCGGGATGAACACCAGCCGCATCCGCAAGGCGCCGGTGGCGAAGAAGATCAGCGAAGCGAGCAGCGTTGCGATCTCATAGGGGCTGGGCTCGATGAACACGATGGCCCCGGACGCACCGACCAGCCAGACCATCGCGCGCTGCACCGCGAGCACGCCCGGCGCGGCCGTCGTCGATGCAAGATACCCCTCGGCTGTCGCCGCATACGCCATTCGATACTCACGCAACACACTAGAACACTACAATACGCAACAACTGTTACTTCCGTCATTGCCTGCGACAAACGCGAAGCGTTTGCGCAAGGGAGCGAAGCGACGAAGCAATCCATCCATCCGCAATGCCGCGCTATGGATTGCTTCGCTGCGCTCGCAATGACGGCGGATAGTCCTCAAAACTCAATACGCGTTCTCGTTCTTTGTCATCAGCGCGAGCGGCGTCCGCAGCAGGATGAACAGGTCGAACAGCACCGACCAGTTCTCGATGTAATAGAGATCGAACTCGACACGCTTCTGGATCTTCTCGTCGGTGTCGACCTCGCCGCGCCAGCCGTTGATCTGGGCCCAGCCGGTGATCCCGGGCTTGACGCGGTGACGCGCGAAATAGCCGTCGACGGCCTCGTCGAACAGCCGGCTCTGCAATTTGCCCTGCACCGCGTGCGGGCGAGGGCCGACCAGCGACAGGTTGCTCTTGAATACGACGTTGAACAGCTGCGGCAGTTCGTCGAGGCTGGTCTTGCGGATGAAGCGCCCGACGCGGGTGACGCGGCTGTCGTTCTTGGTCACGACCTTGGAGGCGGTGGGATCGGCAAGATGATGGTACATCGAGCGGAACTTGAAGACGTCGATGCGCTCGTTGTTGAAGCCGAACCGCTTCTGGCGGAAGATCACCGGCCCGGGGCTGTCCAGCTTGATGGCGAGCGCGACGAGGCCCATCACCGGCAGCGCCAGCAGCAGGATCACGAAGCCGACGATGTGGTCGAACAGCCACTTCATCACCAGGTCCCAGTCGGTGATCGGCGCCTCGAACACGTCGAGCGTCGGCACCTCGCCGAGATAGGAATAGGAGCGGGGACGGAAGCGCAGCTTGTTGGTGTGGGCCGACAGGCGGATGTCGACCGGAAGCACCCATAGCTTCTTCAGCATTTCGAGGATCCGCGTCTCGGCCGAGATCGGCAGCGCGAACAGCACGAGATCGACGCGGGTGCGGCGGGCGAATTCGACGATGTCGTCGACCTTGCCGAGCTTCGGGCTGCCGGCGCAGGTCTCCAGCGCGCGGCTGTCGTTGCGGTCGTCGAACACGCCGAGCACGTCAATATCCGAATCGTGCTGGGTCTTGAGCGCTTCGATCAGCTGCTCGCCATTCTGGTCCGAGCCGACCACAATGGTGCGGCGGTCGAGCCGGCCATGTCGCGCCCAGCTGCGCACCAGCGCGCGCAGTAGCGCGCGTTCGATGATCAGGGCTGCAAGGCCGACGACGAAGAACGATGACAGCCAGATCCGCGAGATCTCGCTGCCGAGCTTGACGACAAAGGAGGCGCCGATGAACAGCAGGAACACGAAGGCCCAGGACGAGATCATCCGGGTCATCTGCCGGATCTGGCCGCGGAATGCCTGGACTTGGTAGATGTCGGCGGCCTGAAAGCAGATCACGGCGGTCGCCGTCATGCCGAAGATCGCCGCGATATATTCCCAATGGAATCCCTTGAGGCGCACGACATAGGCGAAATAGAGCGCAATGCCGATCAGGCTGAGCACGGCGAAATCGACAAGGCGGACCGCACCCGCAATCACGATCGGCGAATAGGCGCGGCTGACTTTCTGGTTGGTGACCGCAAGGGCTGCCGGCGTCAGCCGGCGGCGCCGTTCGATCGGCGGGCGGTCGGCGGTGGCGGTCATCGCGGCCGTCGCCGCGGCATCTAACAACGAGCGAGCGTTAATCGGTTCCACGTGTCCAAGTCCGATCTCAAATCCGTTCTTAAGCGGCACATAGGAATGCGCCTGCCGATGCGGAATTCCCCGTCATCCGGCTTAAAGGAGAAATCGGAAGAAACAGTTACGTTGGTAAAGAACGGTTAACGATTGGCAAACGCGTCGCGGTAGCCGGTCAATACGCCCTCGACCATCGCCTTTTGCGAGAAATGCAGGAAGATGCGCTCGCGCATGGATTTTGCCCGTTCCTGCGTCGCCGCCGGATTCTCCAGCGCGATCTCGATCGCGTCCGCCATGGCGGCGGCGAGGTTGGGGGCGAACAACGCGTCGGTGTGGGAGCCGAAAATCTCCGGGATGCCGCCGACATTGGCGGCCACCATCGGAATTCCCGCGGCCGCGGCCTCGATCACGACGTAGGGCATCGAATCGCCGCGAGAAGGAACCACCAGCAGCGAGCCCTTGGAGAAGCCGTAGCGCGCCTTGACATGGCCGATGAAGCGGATGGCCTCGCCGAGGCCGAGCCGCTGCACCTGCGCCTTCAAGGTCGCGCTTTCCTCGCCGTCGCCGGCCAGCGTCAGCGTCACCGGCCGGCCGTCGGCGCGCAGCCGTGCCACCGCGTCGATCAGGAGGTCGGCGCCCTTGATGTGCCGGAACTCGCCGACATAGAGCACGTCGGTGGCGTCCTCGGCCTTGACGACCGGATCGAATTCATTGGCGGTGACGCCGTTGAACACGCAGCGTACCAGTCCCTTCGGCGTGCCGATGGTGCGCTGATAGGTGTCGCGCGCAAACGCGCTTTCGAACAGGAACAGATCCGTCGAGTCCATCAGCGCGCGCTCGAGGCGGGCATAGAGGTTGCCCTTGAGCGTCGACAGCGGGTAATGCAGCGAACCGCCGTGCGGCGTATAGACCCGGATGGTTTCCCTGGCGGCGATCCTGGAGCGAATGAAGACACCGGCCTTGGCGCCGTGGCCGTGCAGCACGTCCGGTTTCAGGTTCCGGGCCAGGCGCAGGAACCGCACCCATGCCAGGGCGTCGTTGGGCCGCGGCTCGCGATGAATGGCAACGCGGTGAACGCCGAGCTTGAGGCGGGGCGCGATTTCCGCCAGGGCCTTCTCGGCGCGCTCGCCGCCGGTGAGGCTGTCGGCGATGATGCCGACATGATGGCCGCGGTCGGCCTGGCCGTTGGCGAGATCCAGGATATGACGAAAAATGCCGCCCACCGGCGCGCGCGTCGCGTGCAGGATACGAAGGGGCTGAGCGTCGACGACAGGCATGTTCAGAACCAGCGTTCGCCGACGAGCACCGTATCGCCCGGGCTGATGGAAGTGCCGGGGGGGACCACGTAGCGCGCCGTTCCCGATGCGTCGGTGTGCGTGACCGTCACCCGGTCGCGCAGAGCGCGCGGCGAGAACCCGCCGGCAATGGCGACCGCACTCTCGACGGTCATGTTGGGCACATAGGGATATTGGCCGGGCGCCGCCACTTCGCCGAGGATGAAGAACGGCCGATAGGCTTCGATCTCGACGGCGACCGAGGGATCGCGGATGAAGCCGCGGCGCAGCCGGGCACCGATCTCGGCTGCCAGCCCCGCAGGTGTTCGGCCGCGTGCCGGAACCGCGCCGATCAGCGGCATGGTGATCGAGCCGCCGGCATCGATGGCATAGGTATTGGTGAGGCCTTCCTGGCCATAGACCACGACGCGCAGCCTGTCGCCGGCATCCAGGTGGTAGGCGGCGTCGTAGCGCACCGGCGCCGGCTCGGCATAGGCGACCGCCGTCGGCGCAGGGCCCGCATAGGGCGCCACGGCAACCGGCGCGGTCCGGCCCATGCAGCCAGCGAGCGCCAGCGCAGCAACCAGACATGGGATCGGGGCGAGCGCGCCTCGCATGGGGAGAATCCTGAAAAGCTATCCGCCCGATTAAGCGGCTTTCATGGTTAACAAAACATGACCACGGGCCTGCGGGGCGGGGGCATTGCAGCCCGCAAATCGTGCGGATTAACCCAGCGGCAACCTTAATGGAGTGTAATCGGCGCGGCTGAGGTAGAGTCAGGGCGTTTTCGAGCGAAGCGGCTACCGGTTCGCATAGCAGGCAGGCTTGCGCAGGTTGCGCAAACTTCTGCGTAGAAAACGCGTCACGACTTTGAGTGGCGTCCGCGGGAGAGTGTGATGCGTTTTGCGTTTTGGCGTACGGGCAAGGACAAGGCCGTGGTAAAGCGGGCGCTTCCAAAGCCAGCGCCGGCCGTCGTAAAGCCTGTCGTCGCAACGCCCGCCGTGTCGAAGCCGGTCGCACCGCCCGAAACCGGCGATCTGGATCTGCAAGCGCTCGGCCATGCCCTGATGCGCAAGCGCACCTGGATCATCGTCCCGACGGTGCTGGCGCTGGTGCTGTCGCTCGCCGCCGTCAACATGATCACTCCACGATATAAATCCGAAGCGCGCATCCTGGTCGATGGCCGCGAGAACGTATTCCTGCGGCCGACTGGCGAGCGCAATGACGAGCGCAATACGGTCGACGCCGAGGCGGTGACCAGCCAGGTGCAGCTGCTGCTGTCGCGCGATCTGGCGCGCGAAATCATCAAGAAGAACAAATTGGCCGAGCGCCCGGAATTCGATCCGGTGCTGCAGGGCTTTTCGCCGCTGAAGTCGTTGCTGGCGCTGTTCGGAATCGGACGCGATCCGCTGTCGCTGACGCCGGAGGAGCGCGTGCTGGACGCCTATTTCGAGCGTTTCACCGCCTACGCGGTGGATAAATCGCGCGTCATTGTCATCGAATTCCAGTCGCGCGATCCTGAACTGGCCGCGCGCGTCACCAACTCGATCGCCGATGGATATCTGGCCCTGCAGCAGGGCGCGCGCCAGGACCAGGCGAAATCCGCCAGCGGCTGGTTGTCGGTCGAGATCGAGAATCTGCGCAAGAAGGTCGCAGAAGCTGAATCGCGCGTGGAAGACTTCCGCTCCAAGTCGAGCCTGTTCATCGGCACCAACAACACCTCGCTGTCCAACCAGCAGATGGGCGAGATCAACACCCAACTCAACAATGCGCGCGCGCTCAAATCGGATGCCGAGACCAAGGCGCGGATGATCAAGGAAATGCTCCAGACCGGCAAGCCGATCGAGGCTTCCGAAGTGCTTAATTCCGAATTGATCCGCCGGCTGTCCGAACAGCAGGTGACGCTGCGCGCACAGCTCGCCGAGCAATCGTCGACCCTGCTCGACGGCCATCCCCGTATCAAGGAATTGAAGGCCCAGCTCGCCGATCTCGGTCGCCAGTTGCGCGAGGAGGCAGGCAAGATCTCGCGCTCGCTGGAGAATGACGCGCGCGGCGCTGGCGGGCGGGTCGACAGCCTCAGGAATGAACTTGAGCAGTCGAAGAAGCAGGCGTCCGCGACCAACGGCCATGACGTGCAACTGCGCGCACTGGAGCGCGAAGCCAAGGCGCAGCGCGATCTGCTGGAATCCTACCTGGCGAAATACCGCGAAGCCGCTGCCCGCGAAAACATCGACGCCGCGCCGGCCGACGGCCGCATCATCTCGCGCGCCACCGTTTCCAACACGCCGGCCTATCCGAAGAAGCTCCCGATCGTGCTGATCGCGACGCTGGCGACGCTGTTGTTGACCTCAGGCGCGATCGCGACTGGCGAGCTGCTGCGCATGACCGCGCCGCGCATGGCCGTCGCCGTGACGTCAGCGATCGCTTCTTCAGCCGCAGAGCCGGTTCGCGTCTCCGCGCCTCCGACCGCGCCCTATTTCGAGCCTCATGAAGAGCTCAGGTCTGAAAACACCAAGCCTGAAGGTATCAAGCCTGCCATCAGCGAATCCCGCGCCGATCTCGCGGCAGGAATCGATGAAATCGAGCAACTGGCCGACCGGCTGGCCCAGGCCGGCGGTGCTGCGCGCAAGGTGACCGTTCTCGGCACGGCATCAAGCGAGGGCATCACGCTGACCGCTTTGACGCTGGCGCGTCTGATGGCGAGGCAAGCAAAAATCGTGGTGGTCGATCTGACCGCATCCTCGCCGACGATGATGGCGGTGTCGGTCGATCCGACGGTCCCCGGCCTCGCCGAATTGATGCAGGGCGAGGCGACCTTTGCGCAGATCATCACCAGGGACCGGCTGTCCCGCGTCCACCTCGTCAGCGCCGGTCGTCCGGGTTTTGATCGCTTCCAACTGCAATCGCCGCGGCTGACGCTCGCGATCGACGCGCTGCTGCGGGTCTACGACCACGTGTTGCTCGATGCCGGCGCGGCCTCCGACCTGCCGGCCGAACTCCTGACCGCGCATGCCCGCGCGGTCGTGGTTCCCGACGCCGCGATGGATTCGGACGCCCGCAGCATCATGTGCGACCAGCTCCGCGCCGTCGGTTTCGCCGACGTCACGATGCTGCGCAAGCCGTGCCAGCCGTCGGATCCGGCCGAGCGCAGCCCGCGCGTCGTGGCGGCGTAAAGGCACGACACACTCTCGTCATTGCGAGGAGCACTTGCGACGAAGCAATCCATACTTTCTTTGGCGCTCGATGGATTGCTTCGCTTCGCTCGCAATGACGGGGAGAGAACTGCGCCCTACCCATCCGAATGCGCGCTGCGTCGGGTCGCGCGCAAGCGAAATCTCGCGAGCCGCGTGCGACAAATCAACCCGACGGGCAAATCACTTCGGATTATGAGAAATCATGTCAAGCCCAAGAAGCAAAAATATTTCGCTTTTACAGAATGGTAAATCAGGGCATATATCGGCCATCCCGTCCTACTCAGAAGGGCGTCGGCCGTCGTCACGGACGTTGGACGGGTTGCGGTGGACGCTGATGTTGCGATGGACGGTCGCGGCAGAGGCGTACGGCGAAGACGTGTGGTCCTGACGCCGCGGTGCTGGCGTCAATGCACCTGGAGGCAACTGCTTCCAGGGCGCAATGGAGGCAAAAGAGCCGTTCTCCGGGGAGAGCTCGTTATAAGCCGTAAAGCCATTGCGCAGGGAAGGCCGGGTGTTCACCGCTGCCCTGTATGCTCGTGTGCATTTTTGTTTTGCACAATCGCACACGAGACCGCGGGTGCAGCGCGCACCCGGTCTTCCCTGCGCCCTCTTATGAGAGGGCGGGAAGTTTCCAGCAAGACTCGGGCGCAATGCGTCGCGAGAATGCAAACACATTCCCCTGTCATCGTCCGCCCGAGTGCGCAATTGCGCACGGGGGGCGGACGATCCAGTATTCCAGAGACGCCAATGATTGAACCGAGAAGCCGCGGCGTACTGGATCCCCGCCTGCGCGGGATGACAGCGTTGGGTGGGGAAATACCATCTGGCAAAGCTCGGGTGCGATGCGCCGCGAGATCGCGAACTCACATCCCCACGGCTTCCTAGACATGAAGCCGCAATTCGCCTCACGTCGTCCCTGCGAACGCAGGGACCCATACGCCGCGGCGGAAGTTATTGAGCACGATGGTCGATAGCTTCTTTCAACAACAGATGACCGGGGTTATGGGTCCCTGCGTTCGCAGGGACGACAAAGGGAGGCGCCGTCGTTCCCACCCTCAGCTAAACGCGTTGCGCAGCTTTTGCGCCATCTCCAGCAGCGCCGGATTATGCTTCACCATGCGCTTGGTGCGGTTCAAGCCCGACATGAGGCCGGCGGCGAGTTTGCCGCGCTGGCTCAGCGCCGTAAAACTGTCGAAGATCGGCTCGTCGTCCTTGCAGAACATCCGCTTGTAATCGTCCGACCCGATGCCGAGATCGAGCGCGCGATAATCCTGTGCGGCGTAGTGATCGATGATGTTGCGCATCAGGATCAGGCCGGGGCTGTATTTCGAATTGGCCGACATCGTGTAGGTGTTGAACATCATCGAGAAACGATGGCCGTCGGCGACGCCGGTGTAGATCGCGATCACTTCCTCATCGCATTCGAGCGCGTGGATGTCGATGACACGGTTGCCGCCGGCCACCGGTGCTGCGCAGGCGCCGCGGATGAAATCCTCGATGCCGGGCTCGGCGAATACGTCAGGCAGTTTTTGTTCGGCCATCCGCTGCGGCTTGATGCGGAAGAACCAGTCGAGCAGCCGCGTGACGTCGGCATCCGACGTGGCGACGTAATAGCGATAGCCGGGCAGGGCCAGCAATTTGCGCTCCTTGCCCTTGAGGCGCTGCCGGAACGATTTGCTGACCAGCGCCGTGGGCGCTGCACCGGGCTCCATCTTCAGGACCGGGCAGTCGTTGGCCGAGCGTTGATGTGGCAGCATGGCGAGGGGGTTTTGCAGGTCGCGCCAGCGCAGGGGCTGTTGATGCAGCGCGAGCACGTCGGCCTCGGCGCGTTGCGATATCGCCGCGATCAGGCCTGCGAGATCGGCTTGCGTCGCAGTCGCGGCAAAATCCCTGTCCCACAATGCCATGTTGAAGGTCGAATGCTTGCCGCCCATGAAGCTGGCGCAACGTGCGCCGTAGACGTGCCTCACCGCGAGCGGCAGCAGCAGCAGCGGCCGGCGTTCCGCATCGTACGCGATCACGATGAAGGGGCTGAGACCATCGCGCGCGCCGACGTTGCGCTGCCAGGCGCTGACGAAGTCGAAACGCTGAAACGGCGTGCAGAACTGCTGAGCAGTTTCCATGGCGCGCCAGACCGACTCGGCGCCGGCCAGATCGCTGATGACATCGATGCTGGCGACGCGGTCCGGTTTCGACCACGATTTCGTATCCGCCGTTCCGTTTTCAATCGCGGCAGCCATGGTCATCGCAAAACCTGTGTAGGAAATTGTTTACAATTTTCGGCTTTGGCCGACCTTCGCAGGGAAATGTCAACAAAGAGTAATGACAATACGGTCGCGGCGGGGCACCGCGCGGCCGTATTTGGGGGCGGGACGTTGGGTCAGGACGTCGGGTTTTTGAAGCGGGCCCAAATGGAGCTCGCTTATTTCAGCGGCTATGCGCGGCTGAAGCAGCGCCGAAGCGGCGGCGCCGGCGTCGTGCTGCGGTTTGAACGCGTGCGGGCGCCGCAGGTCAGGCGGTTCCAACCGCTCAAATCCAGCGAGATCACGCCGCAATTCCTCGACCGGATGATCCGGGCCCTGAAGCGCTGGAAATATGACATCGTCTCGATGGACGAGGTATGCCGGCGCGCGGTGATGTTGCCGACGGCCAACCGGTTTGTCGCGCTGACCTTCGACGGCGGCTACAAGGACGTGATGACCTCCGCCTATCCGGTATTGTCCCGGCACGGCGTTCCCTTCACCGTCTATCTTCCGACCGCGTTTCCGGACGGGCTTGGCGAAGCATGGTGGCTGGCGCTGGAGGACTTGGTCGCGCGCGAAAACCGCATCAGCCTGGTGATCGACCGCAGGGAACGGCATTTTGCGACCCGAAGCACGACGGAAAAATATCAGGCTTACGAATTTCTCGCGAGCTGGATGCGGGCGCTGTCGCCGCCGGATCTTTCATTCGCCATCAACGATCTCTGCAGGCGCTATTCGGTCGACCTAGCGGGCCTGTCGCGCGGCGCGTCGATGAACTGGGACGATCTGACAAGGCTCGCCGCCGACCCGAAGGTGACGATCGGCAGCGCCACGGTGAATTATCCGGTTCTGTCGAACCTGAAAGACGCCGATGCCCAGCGCGAGATGGCGATGGGCAAGGCGGTGGCGGAGGCGGCCTTCCAGCGCGCGGTCAGACATTTCGCCTATCCGTTCGGCGATCGCGACGCCTTTCGCCGGCTGCATGTGGCGATGGCGCGGGAGATCGGCCTCGCCAGTGCCGCAACCGCGCTGCCAGCTGTCGTCGAAGCGAAGGGATACACCAATCTGCACGAGCTGCCGCGCGTCGCCTGGGACGGGCGGCAGCGCTCGTTGCGTATGATGCGCGTGATGCTTTCGGGAGTATTTTTTGCGTCAGTTCGGCCGCCAAGGACCAATTGGAAATGAGATCAGATTAAGATTAAACGTCGGGCCGCGACATCCAGCTGATGATCGGCATCGCCGGCAACACCCATCCGAGGCCGGCCACGACATAGAAGATCGATTGCAGCAGCCCCGAATTGGCCAGCCACGGTGTCTGCGCGATGGTCATGCCGAGCAGCGACCAGACCACGACAAGGACCAGCAAAAAGATGGTTCCGACGAATTTGCGGGTACGGATTGTCATGGTGGATATGTGAAGCCTTTACGGAGCCTTTTAGAGAGCCTTGGGACCAGTTGCGCGCGGGAAGGGGCGGACTATAAGGGGCACGGTAATTCAATCAAGCATGGGCATCAAAAGGGTTCAATGACCAGTATTTCTGCCACCGAGGGGCCGCCAAACCGCGCCGTCAAATGGTGGCTGTTGGTGGTCGCCGCCCTGATCGCGATCATGGTGCTGGTCGGCGGCGCCACGCGGCTCACCGAATCCGGATTGTCGATCGTCGAGTGGAAGCCCGTCACCGGCACGTTGCCGCCGCTGACGGATGCGCAATGGGCGCAGGCGTTCGAGGGCTACAAGACCATTCCGCAATACCGCGAGCTCAACGCCGGCATGAGTCTGGCCGAGTTCAAGACCATCTTCTGGTGGGAATGGAGCCACCGGCTGCTCGGCCGCGTGATCGGCGCGGTCTACCTGCTGCCGTTCCTGTTCTTCCTCTGGCGCGGCATGCTCGGCACCGAGCTGAAGCGGCGGTTGTGGCTGATCTTCGGCCTCGGCGCGTTGCAGGGTGCGGTCGGCTGGTGGATGGTGGCTTCGGGTCTGACGCAGCGGGTTGAGGTCTCGCAATATCGGCTGGCGGCGCATCTGATACTGGCGCTGGTGATTTATGCGGCGATCGTCTGGACGCTGCTGCGGCTGGCGGACCGGCCGCAAGCCGCCGCGTCCTCAAGGCTGAAGATGTCAGGCGTGGCGATGCTGGCGCTGACCTTCGTGCAGCTTTATTTCGGCGCGCTGGTCGCGGGCCTGCGCGCGGGCAGGGTGTACAACACCTGGCCGCAGATCGACGGCGCCTTCATTCCATCCGCGGCGCGGCTGTTCTTCGAAGATCCATGGTGGCGCAATCTGTTCGACAATACGCTTACCGTGCAGTTCGAGCATCGCATGACCGCCTATGCGCTGCTGGCGCTGGCGGTGCTGCACGCCTTCGACGCGGTCGCCTCGCGCGCTGGGACGGCTGTGGTCCGCGGCGCCTGGTGGCTGGTGGCCGCGATCGCCGTGCAGGCGATCCTTGGCATCCTCACGCTGCTGCATCAGGTGCCGATCGATCTGGCTTTGGCCCATCAGGCCATGGCGATCGTGGTCCTGACGCTCGCGGTCCTCCAAACCGAACGTCTGGTCGCGCGGCGCGCCGAGCCGGGCCCGGAGAGATTGGTTCAACCGGTGGGGCAAGCCGGTTGAAATTGAACTATTCTAATGTGTCGTCGTTGCGGGAAGCGCCCGGTTTGCAGGGCTTTCGCAGTGGGATGACCAGGCCAGCGTGTCCGTGTCGGGCGGGGCCGCTTTACTTGAAAATTCCGGGCGATAAAACGAGCCGAAAATAAAAGGGTTCGTTATGTCCTCAGCATTCATCCAGGCCGCCATCATCCTGCTCCGCGAGGGGCTTGAAGCCATCCTGGTGATCGCGGCGCTGGCGGGTTATCTGAGAAAAGTCGGCTCTGCGCACCGTGTCGGCGCGCTGTACGGCGGCGCGCTGGTGGCGGTCGGCGCCAGCTTCATCGCGGCCTGGGCGTTCGCGGTGTTCAATTCCGGCGACCACAGCGACGTCCTCGAAGGCGTCATCATCCTCCTCGCCGCCGCCCTGATGCTCTATGTCAGCGGCTGGCTGATGGTGAAGCAGGACCCGCGCGGCTGGCAGGATTATCTGGCGCACAAGGCCGACAGCGCGCTGGCGCAGGACACGGTGTGGGCGGTCGGCGCGCTCGCCTTCCTCGCCGTGTTCCGCGAGGGCGCGGAAACCGTGCTGTTCATCAATGCGCTGGCGAGCACCGAAGGCGGCTGGAGCGCGGGCTTGTTCGGCGGGCTCGCGGTCGCGACCGTTGGCCTTGCGGTGCTGTTCTATTTCATCAATCTGGTGGCACAGAAGATTCCATTGCGGCCGCTGTTCGTCATCACCTCCGCCTTCCTGTTCGTGATGGCGATCAAGTTCATCGGTGAAGCCGTGCAGGAATTCCAGGAGCAGGCGATCATCACGGTCACCGAGGTCAAGGGCAGCGCGTTCCTCACCGCGATCGGGCTCAATCCGAGCATGGAAGCGCTGTCGATCCAGCTGCTGGTCATTCTGTTCGCGCTCGCGACCTATTCGGTGTTTCAGCGCAACAGCCGCCTGACGCGCAAAGACAAGGCGATGCGCGCGGCGGAATAACGTAGCGTTTTCGAGCGAAGTGGCCGCCGGTTCGCATAGCAATCAAGCTTGCGCCGATTGCGTAGACTTATCTGCGGTAGAAAACGCGTCAAAACAAAAAGGCTCAAGCGGCCTGCCGCTTGAGATCGAGATAGTCGAGTCCGATATCGAGTGCGGCGGAACTGTGGGTAATCCAGCCGGCTGAAATCAAATCGACGCCGGTCGCCGCGATCGCCTTCGCGGTGGCGGCGGTGATGCGGCCGGACGCCTCGGTGATGGCTCGGCCCGCGGTCATGGCCACGGCCTGCTTCAATTCCTCGACCGTCATGTTATCGAGCAGCACCGCATCGACACCGAGCGCCAGCACCTGTTCGAGCTGCGCCAGCGTGTCGACCTCGACCTCGATCTTGACGAGGTGCCCGGCATGCGCCTTGGCGCGCGCGATCGCGGTGCTGACATCGCCGGCCAGCGCGATATGGTTGTCCTTGATCAGGATCGCGTCGTCGAGGCCGAACCGATGATTGCGGCCGCCGCCGGCGCGCACCGCGTATTTTTCCAGCGCCCGCAGCCCCGGCGTCGTCTTGCGCGTGCAAACGATCTGCGCCCTGGTGCCCTGCGCAGCCGATACCAGCGAGGCGGTCGCTGTCGCAACGCCGCTGAGGTGACACAGAAAATTCAATGCCGTCCGCTCACCGGTCAACAGGCCGCGCGCGGGTCCCTCGATGGTCGCGATCACCTCACCCGGCGCGACGACGCTGCCGTCGGGCCGTTCCGCCCGGAGCGTGATCGCTGGCGACACGAACTGAAAGGCGCAGCGCGCGATGTCCAGTCCGGCCACGACGCCGGGCTGCCGCGCGCGCAGCACCAGCGAGGCCCGCTGGTCGGCGGCAACGATCGCATCCGCCGTGATATCGCCGGCGCGGCCGAGGTCCTCGAGCAGGGCGGTTCGCACGATCGGCTCGTACATGATGGGCAGCAGGGGATTGAGCGTCATGATCGGGCACTCCCAATGGACAAGGCTTCGGATTCCATGATCTCGCGGGCGGCTTCCAGCGCCTCGGAATGCGAGATCATTGACGGCGTCGCCGACGGCAGCGTGTCGGGATAATCGGTGCGAAAGTGCCCGCCGCGGCTCTCCTCGCGCCGATGGGCGGCAACAGCGATCATCAGTCCGACCAGCGCCGGATCGGAGGCCGCGCCATCTCTGGTCGCGATCGGCAACAGGCTGCGGACCAGCCGTCCTATCGCGTTGCGGTCGCGGAGCACGCCGAGGCCGTGCGACATCATCGGCCGTATGATCGAGGGATCGGACGCAGGCAGCGGTGTTGCGGTTGTCCGCGCCTTCAACGACCCGCGGCCCGCTCTGCTGACGCTCCCCGCAACCCACTCTGCGCACACGATGGCTTCCATCAGCGAATTACTGGCGAGGCGATTGGCGCCGTGCAGGCCGGTGCGGGCGACTTCGCCGCAGGCCCAGAGGCCGCCAACCGTGCTGCGGCCTTCGAGATCAACGGCAATGCCGCCCATGTGGTAGTGCACCGCCGGCCGCACCGGAATCGGATCGGTCGCGGGATCGATCCCGGCCATTTTGCAGAACGCGGAGATGACGGGATAACGCTGGGCAAAATCCTTGCCCGGATGCGTCCGTGCATCGAGGAATACCCGATGACCCTCGGCGCGGCGGCGCCAGACCGCCCGGGCGACGATGTCGCGGGCTGCGAGCTCGGCGCCGGGCTCATTCGCCATGAAGCGCTCGCCGGTCTCGTCGATCAGGGTTGCGCCGTCGCCTCTGATAGCCTCGGTGAGCAGCGGCATCGGTCGCGACGGTCCATCGAACGCGGTCGGATGAAACTGGACGAACTCGAGATCCGAAAGCGTCGCGCCCGCGCGCGCCGCCAGCGCCAGGCCCTGGCCGAAGCAGCCGGACGGATTGGTGCTGTCGAGAAACAGCCCGCCGATGCCGCCGGTTGCGATGACGACGCGGCCGGTGTTAATCAGCAGCGGGCCGTGCGCGTTGACGGCGAGCACGCCCTCGACCGCGTTGTCCTCGACGATCAGCCGGCGTGCCTCGACCCCCTCCAGCAGCGTCACCGAGGGGCATCGGCGCACCGCCGCGATCAGCGCCCGCATGATCTCGCGGCCGGTGCCGTCGCCGGTGGCATGAACGATCCGGTTGCGGCTGTGGGCGGCTTCGAGGCCGAGCCGCCAGCGTCCATCCGGCCGCCGGTCGAAGGCGACGCCGAGCTGCGCCAGATGCTCGACCGCCGCCGGTGCGGCGTGGACGATCCGGCGTGCGGTGGTGTCGTCGCAAAGGCCGGCGCCGGCCGCTATGGTGTCAGCGAGATGCAGCGCAGGATCGTCGTCCGCGCCCATCGCGGCCGCGAGGCCGCCTTGCGCCCACAGGCTGGAGGCTTCCGCCCCCAACGGGGCCTTCGACACCACCAGCACCGGCTCCGGCGCCAGTTGCAGCGCCGTCATCAATCCGGCGGCGCCGCCGCCGATGATCACGGGATGGTTGGCCAGCGCTGAAACGTCCGTGCTCATAGCGCCAGCATCCGCTCGACGGCGCGCCGCGCGGATGCGGCGATCGCGGGATCGATCGTTACCTCGTGCTGATTGGTCTCCAGCGCATGGCGGATGTTTTTCAGCGTAATCCGCTTCATGTGCGGGCACAGATTGCAGGGCCGGATGAACTCGACATCGGGATGCAACACCGCGACGTTGTCGCTCATCGAGCATTCGGTCAACAGCACGACGCGGGGCGGGCGTTGCTTCTCGACATAGCCGGACATCGCTGCGGTAGAGCCGGAGAAATCCGCCTCCGCCACCACCTCGGGCGGGCACTCCGGATGCGCGAGTACGGTCACGCCGGGATGGTTGTCGCGGATCTGCCTGATGTCATCGGGCGTAAAGAGCTCATGCACCTCGCAGTGCCCCTTCCACGCGATGATCTTCACGTCGGTTTGCTTGGCGATGTTCTGCGCCAGATATTCGTCCGGCAACATAATGACGCGCTCAGCGCCAAGCGACTCCACGACCTTGAGCGCGTTGCCCGAGGTGCAGCAGACATCGGATTCCGCCTTCACCGCGGTCGACGTGTTGACATAGGCGACGACAGGCGCACCGGGATAGCGCTGGCGCATCAGCCGCACGTCGTCGGCGGTGATGGAGTCCGCCAGCGAACAGCCGGCCCTGAGGTCAGGGATCAGCACGGTCTTTTCCGGATTGAGCAGCTTGGCCGTCTCGGCCATGAAGTGCACGCCGGCCAGCACGATGATATCGGCGTCGACCTTGGTGGCTTCGCGCGCCAGGAGCAGGCTGTCGCCGACGATGTCGGCGACGCCGTGGAAGATCTCCGGCGTCTGGTAGTTGTGCGCCAGGATAACCGCGTTGCGCTGGCGCTTGAGGTCGAGGATAGCATCGACATCGTCCGCGAAAGTTGCCCATTCGGGCGGTGGGATGACGCGTTTCACCCTGTCATAGAGCGGTGAAACGCGGGCGAGGGCGTCAGAATCGAAGCTGGCCATTTATACTCTCCATGAGCATATCATGGCTTATACTTATCCTGAGCATAACCTATGTCAAGTGCGCGAAAGCGGCAGCTTGGTTCCGGCGATGGCCCGTTCGGCCAGAACGGCGTGGCGGAATCGGAATAGTTTGGCCGGGCGGCCGACGGTGTCGGCGGCGATTGCGCCCGTTTCCTCAACGAGTTGCTGCTGTTCCATCAGGCGGCGGAAGTTCTGTTTGTGGAGCAGCCGGCCTGCAAGCGCTTCAACGCTGCGTTGCAGTTGCAGCAGGGTGAATTCGGCCGGCATCAGTTCGAATACGACGGGGCGGTATTTGATCTTGGCCCGCAGCCTCGCGATTCCGGTTGCGAGAATGCGGCGATGATCGGCCGTCATCGGCCGGCCGGGCAAGACAGGGGCTGCGTTGCCGCTTTCACGAACCGCCTCCGGGATCAACGCGGCCTCAAACAGCAACTCGTAGCGTTGCAGGATCAATTCCTCATTCCACTCGCGATCTTCAAAACCGAACGTGATCGCGACGCGCTGCCAGCGCTCTCGCTGCAACGCCGCCGAGGGCGCGGATTTCGCCCATGCGCGCAATCGCGGCGCCAGCAGTTTCGCCAGCAGAGGGGGTGGTCCGGAGCGGTGATCCTCCCACGGGAAATATTCGTACCAGCCGGACCAATGCGCTTCCGCTCCTTCGCCAACCTGGTCCTCGCGAGTCAATCCCAAATAGCTGATCGAGACACTATGCGGCGATTGCAATTCGCCGGTCCGTCCGCGATCGGCGAAAGTGTACAACTGCTCGACATAGCCCAGCGGATGGCCGGTTTGTTCTTCGACCCACGCCCGCAAGCCCGATTGCAGCGAACGGTGCTTGAACTCGAACGGGCCGCTCGGCAGCGCGCTTGCATTGGCGATCGTCATGATCTTGGGCTCGCCGTCGGTCACGGCGACCAGCACGGCGACCAGGTCGGCGGTGATTGCGCGCGCGGAATCCAATGGCTCGCTGGGTGTCCTGGTTTTTCGCGGTGGCCCTGCCACGTCGGAAAGTCCGTTTCTGTTGCCGGCTAGCGATAGCCGTAGACGCCGCCGGCATAAGGCAGGCGGCTCCAGTAGGGCGTGTAGGGACCCCCGTAATAGGGACCGTCGTAGCTGTAGGAATGGCTGGTCCCATAATAGCCCGGCAGGGTCGAGGAGCCCGGCAGCAAGGGCACGCCGTACACACGCGGAGCATAGGGGACGACGCCGACCGGCGTGAACAGCACGTCGGGATCTTCTTCCTCGACGACCACCAATTGTCGGCCGCGCCGCGCGTAAAGCGGCGCCGCAGCGGGGGCGACCGTGGTGCGGTAATTGTAGTGCGCGCGGGGCAGGCCCGGCGGCAATTTCTTGGTGGCGCGAACCGCGGCGCTTTTGCCGGCTTTGGGGCCATCGGCGGCATCGGCAGCGGTTCCAATCGCGAACGCCGCAATGAGACCTGGCATTATCCAGCGCAACATCATTTTGCTCCGAATCATCAATGGGCAACCGAAGGCCACTTTATGCCGGAATGACCGTTAACGAGAGGCTTGTGATTTCAGGCCGGATGGCGGCCTCTGACGCGGCGGTCACCAGCTGTCGTCACCCGCGAAGGCGGGTGACCCAGTATTCCAGAAACAGCACTGATGAATCGATAGGCCGTAGCGTACTGGATACCCCGCATTCGCGGGGTATGACCAGTTTTGGTGATGCGACGTGCTATGGTCCTCAGGCCGTCAGGGCCTGCTCCAGATCCGCGATCAAATCTTCCTTGTCCTCGATGCCGATCGACAGCCGGACCACGTCGGGGGCGGCGCCCGACTTTACCTTGGCGGCGTCGTCGAGCTGGCTGTGGGTGGTCGAGGCCGGGTGGATCACCAGCGAACGGGTGTCGCCGACATTGGCCAGATGCGAGAACAGTTTCAGGTTCGACACCAGGTTGACGCCGGCGTCATAACCATCCTTCAGGCTGAAGGTGAACACCGCGCCGGCACCTTTGGGTGCGTATTTGCGCGCGAGGTTGTTGTACTTGTCGCTGCCGAGACCCGCATAGTTCACCGCGGCCACCTTGGGATGGCCGGAGAGGAATTCGGCGACCGCCTTGGCGTTCTCGCAATGCTTCTGCATCCGCAGCGGCAGCGTCTCGATGCCGGTGAGGATCATGAAGGCGTTGAACGGCGACAGCGCCGGGCCGAGGTCGCGCAGGCCGAGCACGCGGCAGGCGATCGCGAAGGCGAAATTGCCAAAAGTCTCCTGCAGCCTGATGCCGTGATATTCGGGACGCGGTTCGCTCAGCATCGGGTATTTGTTGTCCTTCGACCAGTCGAAGGTGCCGGCATCGACGATGATGCCACCGAGCGAATTGCCGTGACCGCCCAGGAATTTCGTCAGCGAATGCACGACGATGTCGGCGCCGTGATCGATCGGGCGGATCAGATAGGGGGTCGCCAGCGTGTTGTCGACGATCAGGGGCACGCCGGCCTTGCGGGCGACGGCGGCGATCGCCTCGATATCGGTGATGCTGCCGGAGGGATTGGCGATCGACTCGATGAAGATCGCCTTGGTGTGCGGCGTTACCGCGCGCTCGAAACTTTCGACATCATCGGGATCGGCCCATGCGACGTTCCAGCCAAAGCTCTTGAACGCGTGGGTGAACTGGTTGATCGACCCGCCATAGAGTTTTCGCGCGGCGATGATTTCGTCGCCGGGCATCAGCAATTGCTGGAACACCACCACCTGGGCGGCGTGTCCGGAGGCGACCGCAAGCGCGGCGGTGCCGCCTTCGAGTGCGGCGATGCGTTCTTCCAGCACCGCGTTGGTCGGATTGCCGATGCGGGTATAGATGTTGCCGAAGGCCTGCAGGCCGAACAGCGAAGCGGCGTGATCGGCGTCGTTGAAAACGAAGGACGTGGTTTGATAGATCGGCGTCGCCCGCGCGCCGGTGGTCGGATCAGGCTGCGCGCCCGCATGCACGGCGAGGGTCGAAAATCCCGGAAGGCGATCGGTCATTCTGTGCGTCCTGCTTTGGTTCGTCGAAAATTGCGCGGCATGCTGATCGCAAGCCGCGCCCGCCGTCAAGGCGACCGGTTCACATCTCGAGGGTTAGAGAACGACGTGCTTTGCGATACAGCGTTTTCGAAACAATCGTTTCGCAATTGCGGTACGGCAGAGCCTCGCAGGCTCTGCTTTTTTGTTTGACGCGTTTTCCTGGCGCGAACCGGTATCCACCCACGGATCAAGTCCGAGGGCATGCTTCGCTTGAAAACGCTATGGCTCGCTCTTGTTTTTCGCGGCGCGATCGGATGCCGCGGTTTCGCCGCCGCCGACGCTCATCCGGTTCAGCGACAGCCGCATGCCTTGCGTCGGGATTGGCGCGCGTTTCGAACTCAGGGTCCGTGAATTGACGCCCATCCAGGAAATCTCCGACGACAGCCGGCCATATTCGATCTTCGGACAGCGGTTCATCACGACCTTGATGCCGGCGGCCTCGGCTTTTTCGGCCGCGGCATCGTTGCGGGCGCCGAGCTGCATCCAGATCACTTTCGGCTGCGGCGACAAATTCAGGGCTTCATCGACCACCGGCATGATGTGGCTGGAATTGCGGAAGATGTCGATCATGTCGATCGGGCGGTCGATATCCGCCAGAGAGGCGACAAAGGGCTTGCCGAGCAGGCTCTTGCCGACATGGCCCGGATTGACCGGAATCATGTCGTAGCCGCGCTGCGCCAGATATTTGAACGCAAAGTAGCTCGGCCGCACGTTGACCGGCGAGGCGCCGACCATCGCGATCGATTTCACGCTGTTGAGGATTCCGCGGATGTAGTTGTCGTCATAGGCGTCGTGGTTCATTTTGAGCGACCGATCATTTCAGTCGTCATTGCGAGGAGCCAACGGGTCCGGCCTTCGGCCGGCCCGATGATAAACTCCGCGACGAAGCAATCCATACTTTCTTTGCTTGGAATCGATGGATTGCTTCGCTGCGCTCGCAACGACGGAAACACTATTTATCCTGCCATTTCGGCTCGCGCTTCTCGATGAAGGCGCCGATGCCTTCCTCGGCGTCGCGCGCCATCATGTTTTCCGTCATCACCTCTGCCGCGTAGCGGTAGGCGTCGGCAAGGTTCATTTCGGCCTGGCGATAGAAGGCTTGCTTGCCAAGCTTGATGGTGTAGGCGGATTTCAGCGCGACCTTCTGCGCCAGCGCAATTGCCGCATCGCGTTCGGTGCCGGGCGGGACCACGCGGTTGACGAGGCCGAGGCTTTGCGCCGTCGTGGCATCCACCGGCTCGCCGGTGAGCAGCATTTCCATCGCCTGCTTGCGCGGCACGTTGCGTGACAGCGCCACCATCGGCGTCGAACAGAACAGCCCGATATCGACGCCGGGCGTGGCGAAGCTCGCGGCCTCGGAAGCGACCGCCAGATCGCAACTCGCGACCAGCTGGCAGCCGGCGGCGGTGGCGACGCCCTGAACCGCGGCGACCACCGGCTTCGGCAGCTGCACGATCGCCTGCATCATTGCGCTGCAGGCGTTCATGATCTGCGCGAAATAGGCACGGCCGCGGTCGGCATCGCTGCGGCGCGCGGTCAGTTCCTTCATGTCGTGTCCGGCCGAAAAGGCAGGCCCGTTGGCGGCGATCACGAGCGCGCGTACATTTTTGTCGTCGTGAATGGCCGTCAGCGCCGCATGCAGTTCGGCGATCAGGCCTTCAGATAGACTGTTGCGCGCCGCCGGCCGGTTCAAAGTGAGCACGGCGATGCTGCCGACATTTTCGCGCAGCAGGATCGGCGATTGAGGCGCGGGCGCGCGGGCGGTCTGGGCGGACATAAATTTCCACTCGAAGGTTTTCTTTGGGCTTCGAAGACAACTTAATGTAACAGGCGGTCTGAAGCGAGGGCAGGGTACGGCATGGCGGCAGCGAAAATGAGCGTGGCTGAACTGGAGAAGTTCCTCCACGATGAATTCCCGCAGGCGTTCAGAGGTGGCGATATCACCATCGAAAGCGCCGATGGCGAGACCTGCCTGCTGCGCCAGCGCTTCAACGAGAACATGCTGCGCCCGGGCGGCACGGTGTCCGGTCCGACGCTGATGGCGATGGCCGATTTCGCGATGTATGTGGTGCTGCTGTCGGCGATCGGCCCGGTCGGGCTGGCGGTGACCACCAATCTCAACATCAATTTCCTGCGCAAGGGCCAGCCCGGCCAGGACGTGCTGGCCGCCGCGCGGCTGTTGAAGCTCGGCAGGCGGCTTGCGGTGGGGGAGGTCAACCTGCTGTCGGGCTCATCGCCCGATCCGATCGCGCACGTGACATCGACCTATTCCATTCCAAACAAATAGCGTTTTCCACGGTACTATAACACCATATTTATAAGTCATTGTTTTCACTTATGTAATTATGGTAGTTTGGCATTGACGCGCTGCGGGCGGTTCTCTAGAAACCGCGCAGTTCGGCGCAGCCTGCGCCGCTGTCCCCTTTTACGGATTTCTCACATGAAAACCTTTTCGGCAAAGCCCGCCGAGGTGACGAAGAAGTGGGTGCTGATCGACGCCAAAGGTCTGGTGGTCGGACGGCTCGCTACCCTGGTCGCCATGCGCCTGCGCGGCAAACATCTTCCTACCTATACGCCCCACGTCGATTGCGGCGATCACGTCGTCATCATCAACGCGGCGCACGTCGTGCTGACCGGTCGCAAGCGCGACCAGAAGGTCTATTACAAGCACACCGGCTTCATCGGCGGCATCAAGGAACGCACCGCGAAATCGATCCTCGAGGGTCGCTTCCCCGAGCGCGTGGTCGAGAAGGCCATCGAGCGCATGATCCCCCGTGGTCCGCTCGGCCGCGTCCAGATGGGCAATCTGCGCGTTTACCCCGGTGCCGAACATCCGCATGAAGCCCAGCAGCCCGAGACGGTTGATATCGCTTCGATGAACCGCAAGAACATGAGGGCCGCATAAGATGTCCGACACCATGCAGTCGCTCGACCAGTTGTCGCAGCTGAAGCCGGCAACGCCGGACGCGCCGAAATACGTCAAGAAGGTCGACAAGTTCAACCGTGCTTACGCCACCGGCAAGCGCAAGGACGCGGTTGCCCGCGTCTGGATCAAACCCGGCGCCGGCAAGATCGTGGTCAATACCCGCGATGTCGAAGTCTATTTCGCCCGCCCGGTGCTGCGGATGCTGATCCAGCAGCCGCTGGTCGCAGCGGCCCGTGCCGGCCAGTACGACGTCATCTGCACGGTTGCCGGCGGCGGTCTGTCGGGCCAGGCGGGTGCCGTGCGTCACGGCATCTCCAAGGCGCTGACCTGCTTCGAGCCCGATCTGCGCGGCGTATTGAAGAAGGGCGGCTTCCTGACTCGCGACTCCCGCACCGTGGAGCGCAAGAAGTACGGTCGCGCCAAGGCGCGCAAGTCGTTCCAGTTCTCGAAGCGCTAATTGCTCCGCTAGAATTTGCAGCGATTTGCTGCATCGACGAAAACGAAGAGGGCGCCGAAAGGCGCCCTTTTTTGTTTTCAGTTTAGAGATGAATTAACGCAGATTTTCACGAAAACTTGCGTATGCGTGCAAACGAAATTGGAACCCGCGAGTTTTAGCTTGCGAGACTGCGGGGGCGCAGCATCACATTTCCTTATGTGCCCCTCAGCATTGCATCACACTTTCACGGTGGGGCTCATGTCGTTCGATACGTCCACACTTTATCTATTTGCCACCATGGTCGCGGGCATGCTCGGGGCCATGCTGATCTTCTTCGGCAGGCAGGAGAATGTCCCGGCGTTGAAATGGTGGGGCACCGCCTATCTGCTGGGTGCGGCCTCTGTCGCGATCTGGACCGTCGGCGGCGCCAGGTTTGGCGAGCCGCTGACGCTGGCGCTGAACGCGGTCGGCTTCATCGCCTGCGGCATGGTCTGGAATGCCGCGCGCGTCTTCCTCGGCCGCAAGCCCAATCTACCGGGGCTGGTGTTCGGCGCGATCGCCTGGGTCGGCGTATCGGTGGCGCTGCCGTGGCTGGATCCTGCGATGCGCCTGACCGTTGGTGCGGCGATCGTTGCGATCTACGCGGCGCTGACCGCTTCGGAGTTGTGGAGCGAGCGGCGGCGCAGCATGCAGAAGCGGTGGCCGACCATTGCGGTGCCTGTAATGCATGGTTGCGTGCTGATGCTGCCGATCCTGCTCGGCGATCTGCTGCGACCGCATGATGAAACCTTCTACAGCAGCGTCTGGGTGACGGCGTTTTCGATCGAACTCGTGCTCTATGCGATCGGCACCGTGTTCGTCATCTTCATGCTGGTGTCGGACCGCGCGGTGACCGTGCACAAGACGGCGGCATCGATCGATCCGCTGAGCGGCATGTTCAACCGCCGCGGCTTCGCCGAAGCCTGTTCACGGGTGATCGAGCGCGAGGCCAAGGCCGGCCGGCCGGTAACGGTGATGATCTTCGACATCGACCATTTCAAGGGCATCAACGACCGTTTCGGCCACCCGGCGGGCGATGAAATCCTCAAACTGTTCTCGACCGTCGTCGTCAACAACCTTCGCATCAGCGATCTCTCGGGCCGCATTGGCGGCGAGGAGTTCGCCGCGCTGTTGCCGTGCGCGCTGGAAGAGGGCGTTTTGGTCGCTGAGCGCGTGCGTGAGGCGTTCGAGGCGTCCGGAATCGTCTGCGAGGAGGGCCCTGTCGATACCACCGTCAGCATCGGCGTCGCCGGCGGGCCGGCCGGCACCGAACTCGAGGTGCTGCTGGCGGCGGCGGACACCGCGCTGTATCAAGCCAAGCGCACCGGCCGCAACCGGGTCGAGGCCGCCGAAGAGCTTCCGTTGTCGCTGGAACATTGGCGGCGCAAGACCGCAGGCCTTCCGGCTGCCGCGCGTCCAGTGCCGGTTGCGACATGAGAGTTGATCGGTTCTGATTTAATCAGAACCGATCAACTCTAGACTCTTGTTTGACGCGTTTTCTTGACGCGAACCGGTATCCACCCACGGATCAAGTCCGAGGGCATGCTTCGCTCGAAAACGCTTTGCAGGAAAACGCGGCGGTAACTCCGCGTTTACCATTCCGTCCATATTGTTTGCTTATGGATTCGATCCGCACGCGAAACCCCCAGGCTGCTCTGATGTCGCTCGAAGCGGCCGCAGTCTCCGCCCGCGGTGGTTTCGCCTGCATGTTCTCAAGCTCGGAAGAATTCGAGACGGCGCTCATCAGCGAGCGCCGTGCGCAGGGACGTTACGATCGGCGCAGAACGCGCTGGCCTGCCATCCTGTTCATCGGCTGCGCGATGATGGTCGTGGGTACGGTGCTGCTGTTCAATTGAGCCGAGCTTGGAGATGCTGATGTGGGGGCGCCGCGAGGCGCCTTTTTCTTTTTGGCGCCTTCAGCTAGACACGGTTATTCCCAGCAGAGGGCCGTAACCGCCATGATCACCGAAATCGCACAAATCGACGTCAAGCCCGGCACCGAAAAGGATTTTGAAGCCGCCGTGGCCAAGGCGCGTCCGCTGTTCCTGCGCGCCAGGGGCGGCAAGGGATTTGAGCTGCACAAGTCGATCGAGAAGCCGCAGCGCTATCGCCTGATGGCGCAATGGGAAACGCTGGAAAATCACACCGTCGATTTCCGCGGTTCGGAAGATTTCACGGCCTGGCGCGGCCTGGTCGGGCAGTACTTTGCAGCGCCCCCCGAGGTCGAGCACACCGAGACGGTGTTGACGTCGGCGGGCTAGAACCTTCTCGGTTCCGATGGAATCGGAACGGGGCTCCAGATTCTTGATTTGACGCGTTTTCCTGACGCGAAGCGGTGTCCACCCACGGATCAAGTCCGAGGGCATGCTTCGCTGGAAAACGCTCCAGGGTTTACGCCAACTTCGTTTCGGCCTTGAAATGGTCGATCATGACCTTGGCGATCGCCATCAGGGGCAGCGCCAGCGCCAGGCCCCAGATGCCGAACACGACGCCGAGCAGGATCTGGAACGCGAACAGCGTGGCGGGCGGAATATCCAGCGCCTGACGCTGGATGATCGGCGTCAGCACGTAGCTTTCCAGCGCGTGTACGCCGAGGAAAAGGATGAACGCGCTCAACGCTGCGACCCATCCGGTCGCGAGGCTCGCCAATACCACGATCAGGCCGCCAAGGATCGCTCCCACGGTCGGAATGAAGGCGAGCAGCCCGGCCTGGATGCCCAGAATGAACGAACTGGGGATGCCGATGATCGCAAGTCCTATCCAGGTGACGAAGAATACCGCGGCCATGGTGATGATCTGTGCGATCAGCCAGCGCTCCAGTGTCCAGCCGATGCGGTCGATAATGACGGTGGCGCGGGCGCGGTGCTTGGCCGGCGCCATGAACAGCAGCCCGTTCCGGTAAATGCTCGGCTGCACGGCAAAGGCGAGGCCCAGAAACAGCACGATAAAGAAGTTTCCGACCGCGCTCACCGTGCCCAGAATCAGCTTCAGGCTCTGACTGAAGATGGCGCCACCGCTCGAAGCGATGGTGCTGGCGCTGGGCAGGCTATGCGGCGTTGTTGGCGCTGCCGGCGCAGACGCGTCCGGAGCCGCATTGAGGGTACCGAAGTCGAAAAAGCTGGTATCGACCCCATTCCTGTCCAGGAAGGCTTTGAGGTCGACCAACTGCGACTTGATCGTCTCGCTCAACACTTTGGTCTGCTGCGCGATGGTGGCGCCGCCGAGGAAAAGAATGCCCGCCAGCACGCCGGCCAGCACCAGGCAGACGACGGTGAGCCGCAGCGAATGTGGAAGTTTGACGACCCGGCCGAGCATATCGGCCATCGCGGTCAGCGCGACGCCGAGCAGCACGCCGGCGAAGATCAGGAACAGGGTCGCGGCGAAATACCAGGTGAACAGCAACAGCGCGGCGAACAGCACGACGCCGATACCGCCGACCGATATCGCCCACGCCAGATCGTTGCGGGCCAAAAGACGATCGTCAGCCGGACCTGTCACGTTGATTCCTTCCTGCAGAATATTCCTGCGGCAGTCTTTCGCGAAAATTCGTCCGGGATCAAGCGGCAACGCGCCGGTTTGACGCTGGCGCGTCGTGTGTGCCAAGCGGTGCATGCCATGTGACACGGTGCGTCGGCGAGGATGAGATGAATTTCAAATGGTTGGGGCCGGTTGCGCTGTTGGCAGCGATTTATATCGGCGATCAGATCAGGATCAACCGGCCCGGCCACAAATATCGCTTGACCGTTGAAGTGGAGACCCCCGATGGACGCAAATCGGCCTCCGGCGTCGTGGCGGTTCATCCCGACCGCAGTTACAGCCGCGGCGGACATACAAAGACCGCGGGCGATGCCGTTTATGTCGAACTCGGTGGCGGCAAGAACCTCGTCGCGCTGCTGGCGCATACCGACAAGAATCTTGAACTCGATGGCATGAGTTACGTGGCGTTGCGCGCCTATATCGCCGCCGCTGGCGGCGGCAAGCGCGTGTCGTTCAACGAAATGAACCGTCAGACCGGCGTGGTGCCGGTAACGGGCGCGCAAATCCCGGTGCTCGTGACGTTTGCCGACCCGGCCAATCCAGCGACCGCGCGCAACGTGCCGCCTGACGACGCGGCTGCGACGCTGGGGAAGGGATATCGCCTTCACGGGATATCTGCCGAGGCGGTGCCGAACGGATTCTGGCCGCTCGATTTCGGCGGCACTCTGGGGGAGCCGGTGACCCGCGGAATTCAGGCGAAACTGCCGTGGCTGAACGGCGCCGACAATGCCGCGGCAACGGCGCTTCGGGCGGCCGCTCTGCCCGGTGTCGAGGCTGTTGACGCCAGGGAAGCCTTTACGCGGAAGTAGCTGCCTTTGGCGCGGGGCAGGCCGCTCCATGGGGCAAAACCCGCGCTTTGCGCCGCTATCGACGCCAGGTTTGCCGCCACGGCCTTGGATTCCCGCGGAACTGCAAAGCGGAAGTGGGCAGCATATCATGTTGATCCGGCACGATCTCGCAGGCATGATCGGCCAAAATCACGGCTCAACCTGGAATATCCTTGCGCGGGACGATGAAAGCAGAATTTTGGCGATGAAACGGCCTGTGGTCGGGGTGATCGGAAACGCCCATCGCGTCGAGAATCGTTTCAATACCCAGATGGTCGGAGAGCGCAACCTTCGCGCGGTCGCCGACGTCTCGGGCGCGCTGCCGCTGATGTTTGCTGGATCGCCCGAGATTACCGACATCGGCGCCTTGCTCGACGCCGTCGATGGGGTGGTGCTGACGGGCGCCCGGGCCAATGTTCATCCGACCCGGTTCAAGACCGAACCGCATGAGCGGCACGAGCCCTACGATATTCACCGCGACGACGTCGCCCTTGCGCTGGCGGAAGCCTGCGTCGCCCGCGGCGTGCCGATCTTCGGCATCTGCCGCGGCTTGCAGGAGATGAACGTCGCCTTTGGCGGCTCGCTGCATCCGGAAATCCGCGAAATCCCCGGCCGCATCAATCACCGCATGCCGCGGCTGGAGAACGGCGAAATCCATCCGGATCCCCTGGTGATCTTTGCCGACCGGCATGACGTCCATCTGACGCCCGACGGCGCCTTTGCCAGGCTGCTCGGCTGCGAAACCATTCGGGTGAATTCCCTGCACGGGCAGGGCATCCTTGATCCCGGCGAACGCGTCGTCATCGAGGGGGTGGCGGAAGACGGCACCATCGAAGCGATCCGGATCGCCGATGCACCGAGCTTTGCGCTCGGCGTGCAGTGGCATGCGGAGTACGACCCGCAGCGCAATCCGATCAACCGTGCGCTGTTCGAGGCGTTCGGCGAAGCGCTCAAGGCGCATCTGCGGGCGAGCTAGCAAAGCGTTTTCGAGCAACAGGCGGCCGAACAGCGGTCGTGGCAAATAGGCAGGGCGCGATGCCGGACCGCCGATGCTCTAGGCTGTCCAGGTTACAGCGGCGCCATCAACCGCGACCTTCGTGCTGACGCGCGGTACACCAGAATATTCGGGGTATAATTGATTCGAACGATTCGTTTTTCCGTTTTTCCGGGATGCTGCCCGTAATTCTACGGGGCCGAAAAATCGGGATCGCGGCACATAACTCGGCTAAGTATTGGGGTAGCTGAGGGCGCCGAACAACGTCTGCCAGGACGACACCGGTTAAACGCCGGCCGCGCATCGATACTCGCATTTATTGTCGAAGCATTTCCTGCCGTTTTTTCTTAGTGGTTTTCCAGGTGATTTTCTTGGGCAGTTGGTCGTTATGACTTTATGGCGCCGCCTTGCATTGGCGATGGTGTTCCTGGTTGTGGGGACCATTTGCGCGCTTGCCTTGTTCGGTAATGGCTTTGCAGGCTTTGGCCGGGCGACACTTGTCGTCGCGGTGATCGCGATTTTGGTGGCGCTCGTGCTCGCGGCCACCACCGCGAGGTCGCTGTCCGGGATGCTGACCCAAATGACCCGGGCGGTCGAAGGCCTGTCGCGCGGCGAGCAGGTGGCGATCTCTTCCGAGGGTGGCCGGGAGATGGCCGCGCTGACGGCGGCATTCGCCGAATTGTCGAGCCAGCTCGGCACCAAACAAAACCTGCTGGAGAACACCGTCGAAAGCATCCGCGACTGCGTTGTCGTGGCGGACGAAAAGGCGGTGGTCGTCGTTGCCAACGCCGCGGCCCGGCGGTTGCTCGGTTTGGACCGCGGCTTCGACAGCATGACGGGGCCGAGGAAATTCACCTGCTTCCTTTCCGACGGTACCACGCCGCTGCCGATTGCGGATTCGCCGCTGGCGCGGGCGCTGCGCGGCGAAAACGTCGATGATTTCGAACTCGTGGTGCAGTCCGGACAATCCGGCGGCAGAGCGTTTTCCAGCGAAGTGGAGTCCGGTTCGCGTCAAGAAAACGCGTCAAAACAAGAATCAAGAGCCAGCATCGTCGCCAACGCCCGGCCATTGCGCGACGAGCGCGGCCGGCTTCGCGGGGCGGTCACCGTGCTGCGCGACGTCACCGAACAAAAGCGGGCCCTCCAGGCTCTGGTCGACAGCGAACAGATGGCGCAGGCCATCGTCAACACGGCCCTCGACGCCTTCGTCCAGACCGACGAGAACGGCTTTGTTCTCGACTGGAGCCCACAGGCCGAAGTCTTGACCGGGTGGACGCGGGCGGAGGCCGTCGGCGTCAAGCTGGTGGAGCTGGTGTTTCCGGAACCGCTTCGTGCGGCGCACCGGCAGCGGATCGCCCAGTTCCTGCGGGAGACCGCCGGCGGTGCCATGGGCATGCGCTATGAGTCTGCGGCCCTGCACCGGGACGGTCACGAATTATTTGTCGAAGTGTCGCTCACGGCACTACGTCGCGGTGACGGTTACGTCATCAACGCCTTTGTCAGGGACGTCACCCAGAGGCGCGTCGCCGAGGAGCAATTGATCCAGGCGCAAAAGATGGAATCGCTCGGGCAGTTGACCGGCGGCATTGCCCATGACTTCAACAACATGCTCACTGTGATAACAGGCACGATCGAGATCCTGGCCGAGGGCGTCAAGGATATTCCGCATCTGGCAACGATCACGAAGCTGATCGGCGATGCGGCGGACCGCGGCGCAAGTCTCACCGCAAGCCTGCTGGCATTCGCGCGCAAGCAGCCGTTGCAGCCGGCCGAAACCGACGTCAACGAACTCATCGGCGAAGCCGTCCGATTGCTGTCACCCGTTCTCGGCAGGCACATCGAAGTCGAGACGGACCTGAGCGGGGATGCATGGCCGGCGTTGGTCGACAGGAGCCAGCTTTCGGCTGCGCTGGTCAACCTTGCGATCAATGCCCGCGACGCCATGTCCAACGCTGGGAAACTGACCATCAGAACCCGCAATTTCACACTCGGCGTTCCCGAGGCGCTGGCGCGGGGCGTCGAACGCGCCGGCGACTACGTAGCCATCGAGGTCGGCGATACCGGCACCGGCATTCCGCAGGCCGATCTCGACCGGATATTTGATCCGTTCTTCTCCACCAAGGAGGTTGGCCGGGGAACGGGCCTCGGGCTCAGCATGGTGTTTGGTTTCGCCAAGCAATCGCACGGCAGCGTCGACGTGCGCAGCGATGAGGGAAGCGGCACCACGTTCCGGATCTATCTGCCCAGAGCCGACATCAGCGCGCTGCAGCCGCCGGCGCAGGACGATCCGCCGCCGCAGGGCGGCAACGAAACCATCCTGTGCGTCGAGGACGACCGCAAGATCCGCGACTACGTATCGCTGCAGCTCGAGAACCTCGGTTACAAGGTGATCGTGGCCGGCAACGCCGACGAGGCCCTCGCGATCGTCCGCCAGGGCGCAGCGTTCGATCTCCTGTTCACCGATATCGTGATGCCCGGAACCATGAACGGCAGGCAACTGGCCGAAACGCTGATGGACGGGCGGCCGGCGCTTCGGGTGCTCTTCACTTCCGGATACAGCGACGGGGCGCTGCCGCAGAAAAACCGCGCGGGTCAGGGGATTCCGCTGCTGACCAAGCCATACCGCCGCGCAGAGCTGGCGCGGACGTTGCGCCGCTGTCTTGATATTGCGGTCGATCCGGCCGGCGATCCGATACCGACGCCTTATTCCGTGCAGCCGGAACTCGAGCGTTTCCTGCGCAAGTATCCGCCGAAGGAAGCATGATTTCTCGTTCGCCTTGCCCCATCACGTGCCGATGCCAGCAAAACAAAAGGCGCTCCGTTGGGAGCGCCTTTCGCATTTGTGAACCCTGATATCAGCGGCGCGGAGGCCGCAAAAAATCACAGCGAATAGTACATGTCGAATTCGACCGGATGCGGGGTCATCTCGAAACGTTCGACTTCGGTCATCTTCAGCTCGATGTAGCTGTCGATGAAGTCGTCGTCGAACACGCCTCCGTTCTTGAGGAACGCGCGGTCCTTGTCGAGGTTTTCCAGCGCCTCGCGCAAGCTGCCGCACACCGTCGGGATCTGCTTCAGCTCTTCCTTGGGCAAATCGTAGAGGTCCTTGTCCATCGCCGGACCCGGATCGAGCTTGTTCTTGATGCCGTCGAGGCCGGCCATCAGCATCGCGGCGAAGCCGAGATACGGGTTGGCCATCGGGTCGGGGAAACGAACCTCGACGCGCTTGGCCTTCGGATTGGCGGTGTAGGGGATACGGCAGGAGGCCGAACGATTGCGCGCGGAATAGGCCAGCAGCACCGGCGCTTCATAGCCCGGGACCAGACGCTTGTAGGAGTTGGTCGACGGGTTGGTGAAGGCGTTGATCGCCTTGGCATGCTTGATGATGCCGCCGATGTAGTGGAGACAGGTCTCCGACAGGTCGGCGTATTTGTTGCCGGCGAACACCGGCTTGCCGTCCTTCCAGATCGACTGGTGGACATGCATGCCCGAGCCGTTGTCGCCATAGATCGGCTTCGGCATGAAGGTGGCGGTCTTGCCGTAGATGTGCGCGACCTGATGGATGCAGTATTTGTAGATCTGCATGTGGTCGGCCATCAGCGTCAGCGTGTCGAACTTCATGCCGAGCTCGTGCTGGGCGGAAGCGACTTCATGGTGATGCTTTTCGACCTTGACGCCCATCTTGGCCATCGCGCCGAGCATTTCCGAGCGCATGTCCTGCACCGAGTCCTGCGGCGGCACCGGGAAGTAGCCGCCCTTGGTGCGGATGCGGTGACCGAGATTGCCGCCTTCGTATTCGGTGTCCGAATTGGTCGGAAATTCCGAGGAGTCGAGCTTGAAGCCGGTGTTGTAGGGCATGGACGAAAAGCGCACGTCGTCGAATACGAAGAACTCGGCTTCCGGTCCGACGAACACGGTGTCGCCGACGCCCATCGACTTGACCATCGCCTCGGCCTTCTTGGCCATGCCGCGCGGGTCGCGGTTGTAGGGCTCGCCGGTGGTCGGCTCGAGCACGTCGCAGGTGATGACCATGGTGGTTTCGGCGAAGAACGGATCGATCGTCGCGGTGACCGGATCAGGCATCAGGCACATGTCGGATTCGTTGATCGCCTTCCAGCCGGCGATCGACGAGCCGTCGAACATAGTGCCTTCGGCAAAGATTTCCTCGTCGATCATGCCGATGTCGAAAGTCACGTGCTGCCACTTGCCGCGCGGGTCGGTGAAGCGCAGGTCGACGTATTTTACGTCGTTGTCCTTGATCGATTTCAGGACGTCTTTGGCGGTCTTCATGAATACCCCTTTTGGTTTCCAGGACTCTGCGACAACGACATTCCGCAAACAACACGCACACACAGAGGGTGGTGAGATATCGCAAACGAAATCAGGCCGCCGAAGCAGCCCTTTTCTTGTTTTTCAGTCGCAAAATGCGGGATAGCACCCGGCTCAGATAGCGTCCAGCCCGGATTCTCCGGTTCTGATCCGGATCGCTTCTTCGATGTTGGAGACGAAGATTTTGCCGTCGCCGATGCGGCCGGTCTGGGCGGCGCGGCGGATCGCGTCGATGGCTTTCTCGACCAGGTCATCCCCGATCACGATTTCGATTTTGACCTTGGGCAGGAAGTCCACGATGTATTCCGCACCGCGATACAGTTCGGCGTGACCCTTTTGCCGGCCGAAACCCTTGGCCTCGGTCACGGTGATGCCCTGCAGTCCGACCTCCTGAAGCGCCTCTTTCACCTCGTCGAGCTTGAACGGCTTGATGATGGCTTCGATTTTTTTCACTGAGCGCCTCCCGGGCATTTCAAAATTGCAGAGTGCAGATAGTTTCGATGTCGCGCGTGGCGCCGTCTGGTCGATCCTTCAGTCAGGAGCCGAAACGCCCATGATTGCCGTAACATGACGACGATCCTGAGCCGGCTTCCTTACCGGCTTCCCCAAAAGCAGGGTCTATGCCAAGTTGTTAATGCGCCTGATTTCGGAATGTTATCAGACTTTTAACATGCAATCGGCAGAGGTCGAACCGGACGGTGCATGATACCCAAGCCTACCAAATAGGCAAACCGGTCAATTGGTATGCAGCCAGTGGAAAAACAGGCTGTGCGCGAGACCGGAAATGCCTCTGGAAAAGGCGGTTGGATCGAGGATTCGGCATGGAAGTTCTGACCACCCCTGAGATGGAGCGCGCCGACGAGCTGACCATCGCGGCCGGCACGCCCGGCTTCGCGCTGATGATGAGCGCGGGCCAGGCCGTCGCCGAAGCCGCGATGGAACTGCTCGAGGAGGGCGCGATCCTGGTGGTTGCCGGCCGTGGCAACAATGGCGGCGACGGGTTTGTCGCGGCGGCCGAACTTGCCGCGCGCGGCCGCGAGGTTTCGGTGATCCTGTTGTGCGAGCGGGACAGCCTGACCGGCGACGCGGCCCTCGCGGCGAAGGGGTGGAAATATCCGGTGCTGCCGTTCAATCCCCAGGCGATCGGCAAGCCCGCGCTGATCATCGATGCGCTGTTCGGCGCCGGTCTCAATCGTCCCGTAAAGGGCGATCCGCTTGACATGATCGAGGCCATCAACGCCAACGGCGCGCCGGTCCTCGCCGTGGATCTGCCGAGCGGAATCAACGGCAGCACCGGCGCCATCATGGGTGTTGCGATCAATGCTGCCGAGACCGTCACTTTCTTCCGCAAGAAGCCGGCGCATCTGTTGCTGCCGGGACGGATGCATTGCGGCCGCGTCCGCGTCGCCGATATCGGCATCGACGCGCAGGTGCTGGGCGAAATCCAGCCGCAGACATCGGAGAACGATCCGAAGGCCTGGCAGAAATCCTTCCCGGTGCCGCGCATCGATGGCCACAAATATGCGCGCGGTCACGCCGTCGTCGTCTCCGGCGACATGGCGGCAACGGGCGCGGCGCGGCTGGCGGCGCGCGCCGCGTTGCGGGCCGGCGCCGGATTGGTCACGCTGGCCTCGCCGCGCGAGGCGCTGGCGGTCAATGCTGCGGCGCTCACCGCCGTGATGATCCGCGCGGTCGATAGCGCGGTCGAATTCGCCGACATGCTGAACGACAAGCGGCTCAATGCCTGCGTGATCGGACCGGGTGCTGGAATCAGCGCGCGCACGCGCGACCTCGTCCACACCGCTTTGTCAGCGAAACGTCACCTCGTGCTCGACGCCGACGCGCTGACGAGTTTTGCGCAGGAGCCGGAGCGGCTGTTCGAAGCGATCAAGCTGTCCAGCGACCCGCAGGTGGTTCTAACCCCGCATGAGGGCGAGTTTCCGCGGCTGTTCAGCGACATCAGCAACAAGAATCCTGGCCGCTCCAAGCTCGAACGGGTGCGCGCCGCCGCCGAGCGCTGCGGCGCGGTGGTGCTGCTGAAAGGGCCGGACACGGTGGTCGCCTCACCCGACGGACGCGCCAGCATCGCTGCCAACGCGCCGCCCTGGCTTGCGACCGCCGGCGCCGGCGATGTGCTGTCCGGAATCATCGCAGGGTTATTGGCGCAGGGCGCGCCGGCCTTCGAAGCCGCCAGCATCGGCGTCTGGATGCACGGCGAGGGGGCGCGTGAGGCGGGGCCGGGGCTGATCGCGGAGGATCTGACGGAAGTGCTGCCCGCGGTGTTCCGGCGGCTCTATGATGAGTTCGGGATTGAGTATTGAAGGCTGCTTGATTAGCCACGCTCCGTAGTTTATAAACTACATGTGCTTGAGCTGAAGCAAACAGAGACGTTTCGGAAGTGGCGCCAGCGGCTCAAGGATCACCGCGCCCGTGCGATGATCGCTTCGCGACTGGATCGCCTGGCTCAAGGACACGCTGGCGACGCTGCACCGGTAGGCGAGGGCATCAGCGAGCTGCGTATCCACTATGGCCCCGGCTACCGAGTCTATTTTCAGAAGCGCGGAAGCGCGATCATCGTTCTGCTTTGCGGCGGCGACAAGAGTACCCAGGCGAAAGACATCAATACGGCGAAGCATCTTGCCAGGGCATGGAGTGAATGAGATGGGCGAGAAGCTAACGGCTTATGATCCGGCTGAGGATCTGCTGTCTGACGAGGCGATTGCGGTGTTCATGGAGGAAGCCTTCAAGACGGAGGATGCACGCTATATTGCGCACGCCCTTGGCGTTGTTGCCCGGGCAAAAGGCATGACACAAATTGCCAGCGAAACCGGACTCTCACGCGAACAGCTCTATCGCTCGTTCAGCGCCGACGGAAACCCGACCTTGAAGACGACGATCGCCGTGATGAAGGCGCTGGGCATTGAACTCACTGCAAAGCCACACGTCAAAGAAGACTCCGCGGCGTAAGATGGACGAGCTTAGGCACAATCCATCAGTCTCGACGCGGCGAGTTGCGCATTCGCTCTTTGAGCTGTGGCCAGCAAGCGCTCCAGCTATTCTACGCGATTAAATACTTCGCCACCGCCGCCTCGTTCCATTCCAATCCAAGACCGGGACCTCGCGCGGTAAGCGTGCCATCGATGATCTCGGCGGGACGCGCGAGGATGACGCGCGCAAAATCGAGGAATTCCAGCCAGTGCGCGGTTGGCGTCACCGCCAGCATGTGGGCGCTGGCTTCGGCAAACAGATGGCTCGACATTGGAATGTTGGCCGCTTCCGCCTGGGCCGCGACTTGCAGCCAGCCGGTGACGCCGCCGCATTTCATCAAATCGGGCATGATGAAGTCGCTGGCGCCGGCCGCGATCGCCTCGGCAAAGCCGCGCGGGAACCACCAGTTCTCGCCGGCCTGAATCGGCGTCGGCGAGGTCTCGCGCACCTTGGCGTGGCCCAACAGATTTTCCTGCGGCACCGGCTCTTCGATCCAGTGCAGATCATAGGGCGCAAGGCGGGCGATGCGGCGCGTCGCTTCGGCGGGATCGAGCGACTGGTTGAAGTCGATCATCAGGGCGACATCCGGGCCGAGCAGGGCGCGCACGCCCCTGACCACGCGCTCGTCGTTGGCGGCATCGCCGTCGCCGCCCTTGATCTTGATGCCGCGAAATCCCTGGTCGAGCGAACGGCGCAGCGCGTTCTCATCCGCGATGGGATCGACCACGCCGTAGCTGTCATAGGCCTTGATCGGCCGCGGCGCGCCGCCGAGCAACTCGGCCAGTGGCCGACCCGCAATCTGACCGAGCGCGTCCCAATAGGCCATGTCGAGGCCGGACACCGCCATGCCGACCAGGCCTTGCCAGCCGAGCAGGCGGAACTTTGCGTCCATCGCCTTCATCAGGTCGTACGGCGCAACCGGCTTGCCGGTCAGGTCGCGCCCGATCTCCTCGATCAGATGCACCAGCGGCTTCAGCGTCAGTTTGGCGTAGGCAAAGATGTAAGCGCGTCCGGTAACGCCTTGATCGGTCGCGACATCGATCACCACCATCGGCGCGGCGTCGATCACCCCGAACGCGTTCTTCACCGGCCGCGCGACCGGCACCACGAGGCCGCGGGCGGTGACGCTGCGGATGGCGGGAACGGATGCGCTCATGCTGATCTCCTCAATCCACACTGTACCATCGCACCAGCCGGGGTGCGGCCCAATCAGTGGCGACGGATTCGATCAGCCAGCGTCCGGCATATTCGGCGGCAAAGGCGATGCGTTGCGTTTGGCCGGGCTCGATCGCGAGCGTATCAAGCCAGAACGGCTTCCAGCCGTCATCGAGCCGGTCCAGCAGCCGGAAATGATGGCCGTGCAAATGGAACACGGTGGCGATCGCGGCGCGATTGGTGAGGGCCAGCACCACGGTACGTCCTGCTTTGGTGCGGAATGCGGGCGCGGCGGTCGCGGCGAAGTTCGCCGGCTGCACCCAGTCGCCTTGCGGTCCACCAAGGGGCAATTCGGCCCGGGTTGCGCCCTTGAGGTCGAGCCGCGTGGGCAGACCATTGGAAGGTAGCGGCGGCGCCGGCGCTAACGGCGCGGCGCGGACCGGCGGTTCGCTCGACACGGTGAGCCTGCCGACCGGGCGGGCCTCCTTGCCGTCGTGAACGAGAATCGATGACGAAGCCCCCGCCAGCGCCGTCACGTCGATGAAGGCGTCGACGCGGCCGCCGGGAGCCAGCACCAGTGCGCCATTGCGCGCCAGGAAGGGCTCCGCGGGCTGGCCATCGATAGCCATCACGCGGACGTCGAAATTCTCGATTTTGATCGCAATAACAGACCGCTGGCAGCCATTGATGAACCGAATCCTGATCCGTTCATTGAGTCGCGCTGTAATATCGAGCGAAAGCCGGCCGTTGGCCGTCAACACCAGCGATGTATCCTTGGGATCGGTACCCGGCGCAATAGCGGTTCCATCCGGGCGCAGCCGCCAGTCCTCGATCAGAAACACCTCGTCGCGATCGACCGGGATGACCTCTCTTTCCTGAACCACGAGGGCTCGTGCCCGCGACGGGCGTGCCTGGCCGTCGCCAAGCAACCTGATGTCGACGAGAGACGTACCAGCATGCCGCAGAGGAATTTGTAGCGTATCCTTGGCTTCGGCCGGCAAGGGAGCTTGAGCCGTTAGAGGTTCGATGGATGAGACACCGTCGATCCCGTGCCAATTCAGCACGGCCGAAACCGGCAATTCATTGGCAATGGCGATTGTTACTGAATCGCCGCGCTTGAATCGAAGCAGGGGTGATTGGAGCATCCAGATTGGGGTGTTCGGCCTTCCCGGACGCAGTTCGAGGCCGTCAGGCACGGCCACCACCGCCGGCGGAGGCCCCTGGCCTACAGATATTGTGGGCAGACCGGTGGTGAGGGCCGTGGCGCCCAATCCAGCGATCAATGTGCGTCTGTCCAAGGGCGATTTGGGGCTTGCCATGCGACCGATCCGGACCATTTTCCGAGCGCCCTGTCCAGCTGTGACGCCTTGCCTCGGGTGACGGCTCAAAACAGCCATTTTTTTGCTGCGGACCGGTGGGCGCATGTTATAAGCCCGCCGCTCGCGGCATCGCGGCCGGACTGGATGCTTTTTACGCGGGCGTGGCGGAACTGGTAGACGCGCTGGATTTAGGTTCCAGTGACGAAAGTTGTGGGGGTTCGAGTCCCTCCGCCCGCACCAAGCGCTCTATTCAAGCGTTTGCATGACGAATACGGGAGGGCTCGTTTCCCCGGTTGGGGAGTTGGGTCAGCCGAACCACCGGCGCAGGCTTGCTTGCCGCGCGTCGACCCAATGGACAATGTCAGGGCCATCAGGCCCGACGAAACGGAAGAAGATTGACGCCATGCAGGTCACCGAAACCCTCGTCGAGGGATTGAAGCACGAGTTCAAGATCAGCGTTCCCGCATCGGATCTCGATGCCAAGGCGGACGCCAAGCTGGTCGACCTCAAGGACAAGGTTAAGCTCAACGGCTTCCGTCCCGGCAAGGTGCCGGTCAGCCATCTGAAGAAGGTCTATGGCCGTTCGGTTATGGCCGAGACCATCGACCAGACCATCCGCGACACCAACACGCAGATATTCACCGATCGCGGCTTCCGCCTCGCGACCGAGCCGAAGATCACGATGCCGACCGAGGAAAAAGAGGTCGAGGAACTTCTCGCGGGGAAGACCGATCTCACCTACACGGTAGCGATCGAGGTGGTGCCGACGATCCAGCTCGCCGACTTCAAGAGCTTTACCGTCGAGAAGCCGGTCGTCGACGTGTCCGACAGCGATGTCGACGACGCCATCAAGCGCATCGCCGACCAGAGCCGCCCCTATAACGCCAAGAGCGAAGGCGCCAAGGCCGAGAACGGCGATCGCGTCACCATCAACTTCACCGGCCGCATCGACGGTGTGCCGTTCGAGGGCGGCACCGGCGAGGGCATCCAGGTCGTGATCGGCACCGGCCAGTTCATTCCGGGCTTCGAAGAGCAGCTGATCGGTATCGGCGTGGGCGAAACCCGTAACCTGAAGGTCGCCTTCCCGAAGAACTACGCCAGCGAAAAGCTCGCCGGCCAGCCGGCCGAGTTCGAAACCACCGCAACCGCGGTCGAAGCGCCCGGCGAGACGACCATTGATGACGAGTTCGCCAAGACGCTCGGCCTCGAATCGCTCGACAAGCTGAAGGAAGCCGCGCGCGAACGGCTGGTCACTGAATTTGCCGGTGCGACGCGCCAGCGCGTCAAGCGCGCGCTGCTCGATCGTCTCGACGAGACCCACAAATTCGAGGCACCGCCGTCGCTGATCGCGGAAGAGTTCAACCTGATGTGGAACTCGATCAAGGCCGAGATGGAATCGAGCGGCAAGACCTTTGCCGACGAGAACACCACCGAGGACGCCGCCAAGGAAGAGTACCAGAAGATCGCCGACCGAAGGGTCCGGCTCGGCCTCGTGTTGTCGGAGATCGGCGAGAAGAACAAGATCAGCGTCACCGACGACGAGGTCAGCCGCGCCGTGATCGAGCGGGCGCGTTCGATGCCGGGCCGCGAGAAGGAAGTCTGGGACTACTATCGCAACAATGCCAATGCGCTGGCCCAGCTTCGTGCGCCGATTTATGAAGACAAGGTGGTCGATTTCATTCTCGAACTCGCCAACGTGACCGAAAAGAAGGTTTCGCGCGAGGAGCTGTTCAAGGACGAGGACGCTGAGAAAACTGCCGCTTAATCCCGGCACCTGACATTAATGATGAACGGCGAAAGCGACATGGCGACGGTATCCGTCGCTATGAGTTCACCTGCGAATCAGTTTGAACTTGTCTAACGCCGCTCGCAGTCGCCGGGCCTTGTGGCCGGGAAATTGGCTCATATCTGTGAGATGTCTTTTGTGAGTTGTCTTTGAAATCCTGCATCACGGGACGTTCGTCCACCCTGGCAAATCAGCCTGTTGCCGATGGATGTTCCCCGCTAACCTTTGGGTGACTAATGCGCGATCCCGTTGAAACCTACATGAACCTTGTTCCGATGGTGGTCGAACAGACCAACCGCGGTGAACGCGCCTACGACATTTTCTCGCGGCTTCTGAAGGAACGCATCATCTTCCTGACCGGTCCGGTCGAAGACGGTATGTCGACGCTGGTCGTCGCTCAGCTGCTGTTCCTGGAAGCCGAGAATCCGAAAAAGGAAATCTCGATGTACATCAACTCGCCCGGCGGCGTGGTGACATCGGGACTGGCGATCTACGACACCATGCAGTTCATCCGCCCGCCGGTGACGACGCTGTGCACCGGGCAGGCGGCATCGATGGGATCGCTCTTGCTGGCGGCCGGCCACAAGGACATGCGCTTCTCGCTGCCGAATTCGCGCATCATGGTGCATCAACCCTCCGGCGGCTTCCAGGGCCAGGCCACCGACATCATGCTGCACGCGCAGGAGATCCTGAATCTCAAGAAGCGGCTCAACGAGATCTATGTGAAGCACACCGGCCAGACCTACAAGGCGATCGAGGAAGCGCTGGAGCGCGACAAGTTCCTGACCGCCGACATGGCCAGGGACTTCGGTATTGTCGACAAGGTGATGGACAAGCGTCCGGAAGAACCGTCGATCACCAAGATCCCGTAAGGTAACGGGTGGAGGTACCCACGCGTTGACCTTGACAGGCGGGCTCAATCGGCAAATTCGGCCCCAAGTGGCTACCTATGCCCGCGCATAGGCAGAAAGTTCCGCTTTCGTGCTGGTTTGGCGGCGTGGTAATCGCGCAACGCTTGGGTGATTTCGGCAACTTCTCCCCGTGCGAAAGCCGAAAATCACGGTATTGTCACGGTGTCCGCTCCGCGCCCGGTTAGCGAATTCTTGATAGTCGGGTGTCAGCATGGTTGGCTGTAAGAGATCGGGCAGGATCGCGGGGATTCGAGTAAACCGTGATTCGCATGGCGCGTATTTGAGTTAAGGTCTTTTTTGGTACGGAATTTGCTCTATCTACTTTCAGGTCCGGCTTGGTACCGGAATGGGTCGATCGAGTGACTGGATCGAACGGCGGACGGAGAGAAGAATGAGTAAGGTCGGCACGAGCGACTCCAAGAACACGCTGTATTGCTCGTTCTGTGGCAAGAGCCAGCATGAGGTCCGCAAACTGATCGCGGGACCCACCGTATTCATCTGCGACGAATGCGTTGAACTGTGCATGGACATCATCCGTGAGGAGAACAAGTCCTCGCTGGTGAAGTCGCGCGACGGCATTCCGACGCCGAAGGAAATCTGCAAGGTGCTGGACGACTACGTGATCGGCCAGAGCCACGCCAAGAAGGTGCTCTCGGTCGCCGTCCACAATCACTACAAGCGGCTTAATCACCAGACCAAGCACAACGACGTCGAGCTTGCGAAGTCGAACATCCTGCTGATCGGTCCGACCGGTTCGGGCAAGACGCTGCTGGCGCAGACGCTGGCGCGGATTCTCGACGTGCCGTTCACGATGGCGGATGCGACCACGCTGACCGAAGCCGGTTATGTCGGTGAGGACGTCGAGAACATCATCCTGAAGCTGCTGCAGTCGGCCGACTACAACGTCGAGCGCGCGCAGCGTGGCATCGTCTATATCGACGAAATCGACAAGATCAGCCGCAAGTCCGACAACCCGTCGATCACCCGCGACGTGTCGGGCGAGGGCGTGCAGCAGGCGTTGCTGAAGATCATGGAAGGCACCGTTGCCTCCGTGCCTCCGCAGGGCGGCCGCAAGCATCCGCAGCAGGAGTTCCTGCAGGTCGACACCACCAACATCCTGTTCATCTGCGGCGGCGCCTTCTCGGGGCTGGAGAAGATCATCTCCGCGCGCGGCCGTTCGACCTCGATCGGTTTCGCAGCGCAGGTGCTGGCGCCGGAAGACCGCCGCACCGGCGAGATCTTCCGCCACGTCGAGCCGGAAGATCTGTTGAAGTACGGCCTGATCCCGGAGTTCGTCGGCCGCTTGCCTGTGGTCGCGACCCTGGAAGATCTCGACGAAGCTTCGCTGAAGAAGATCCTGACCGATCCGAAGAACGCGCTGGTCAAGCAGTACCAGCGGCTGTTCGAGATGGAGAATATCGAACTCACCTTCGCCGACGAGGCGCTTGGCGCGGTCGCCCGCAAGGCGATCGAGCGCAAGACCGGCGCGCGCGGACTGCGTTCGATCCTCGAAAGCATCCTGCTCGAGACCATGTTCGATCTTCCGGGTCTGGAAGGTGTCGAAGAGGTCGTGATCTCGCGCGAAGTGGTCGAAGGAACCGCCCGTCCGCTCTACATCTACGCGGACCGTTCCGACCGCGCCGTCGAGAGCAGCGCCAGCGCCTGATCGAGGCTCTGGTCGGGATGCATTTCTGTCCCGAACAAGACGGCTGCCGGGACACTCCGGCGGCCGTGGCGGCGTATTCATCTTTCGCGTTTAGCCCGATTTAGCGGGCATTTTTCGTGACTTGACACCCCCATACCCGATAGCCACCTAATGCTCTCGGTGGCGATGATCGCATTTGAGATTCGTCGCCAAACGATCCGGACGAGCGGGCTGCGCAGGTGGCTTGCAGCCCCGGAACCTCCCGGCACCTTGTGGCGGTTGCGCACAACAGGCGGACTGCGTGCAAGGGGGCACAACAAAAGGAATTAGGCCATGACGTCAGCCAAACCCCGGCCATCCATCGTCCACGGCGAAAGCCACTCTTATCCGGTGCTGCCGCTCCGCGACATCGTCGTATTCCCGCACATGATCGTGCCTCTGTTCGTCGGCCGCGAGAAATCGATCCGCGCGCTCGAAGAGGTCATGAAGAACGACGCACTGATCCTGCTCGCGACGCAGAAGAACGCGTCCGACGATGATCCGAGCCCGGACTCGATCTACGAAGTCGGCACCCTCGCCAGCGTCCTGCAGCTGCTCAAATTGCCCGACGGTACCGTGAAGGTGCTGGTCGAAGGCTTGGAGCGCGCACGCGTCGAGAAATATTCCGACCGCAGCGAATATTATGAAGCAAGCGCGGTTGCGCTCGCCGACACCGATGCGACCTCCGTCGAGGCCGAAGCCCTGGCGCGTTCGGTGGTGTCCGACTTCGAAAGCTATGTGAAGCTGAACAAGAAGATCTCCGCCGAAGTCGTCGGCGTGGTCCAGGCGATCACTGATTTTGCCAAGCTGAGCGATCAGGTCGCCCAGCATCTCGCCGTCAAGATCGCCGATCGCCAGGGCATCCTGGAGACGTTGTCCGTCACGCAGCGCCTGGAGAAGGTGCTGGGCCTGATGGAGAGCGAGATCTCGGTGCTGCAGGTCGAGAAGCGCATCCGCTCGCGCGTCAAGCGCCAGATGGAGAAGACCCAGCGCGAGTATTACCTCAACGAGCAGATGAAGGCGATCCAGAAGGAGCTCGGCGACGACGAAGGTCGCGACGAGCTGGCCGATCTGGAAGAGAAGATTGCCAAGACCAAGCTTTCCAAGGAAGCGCGCGAGAAGGCGCAGCACGAATTGAAGAAGCTGCGCCAGATGTCGCCGATGTCCGCGGAAGCGACCGTCGTGCGCAACTATCTCGACTGGCTGCTGTCGATCCCGTGGAACAAGAAGTCCAAGGTTAAGAAGGACCTCGTGGCCGCGCAGGAAGTGCTGGACAGCGACCATTACGGGCTTGAGAAGGTCAAGGACCGCATCGTCGAGTATCTCGCCGTGCAGTCGCGCGCCAACAAGCTGACCGGACCGATCCTGTGCCTGGTCGGACCTCCCGGCGTCGGCAAGACCTCGCTCGGCAAGTCGATCGCGAGGGCGACGGGCCGCGAGTTCGTGCGCGTGTCGCTCGGCGGCGTGCGCGACGAGGCCGAGATCCGCGGTCACCGCCGCACCTATATCGGCTCGATGCCCGGCAAGATCATCCAGTCGATGCGCAAGGCGAAGACATCGAACCCGCTGTTCCTGCTGGACGAGATCGACAAGATGGGCGCCGATTTCCGCGGCGATCCGTCGTCGGCGCTGCTCGAGGTGCTGGACCCCGAGCAGAACGGCACCTTCGCCGACCACTATCTGGAGGTCGACTACGATCTGTCGAACGTGATGTTCATCACGACCGCGAATACGCTCAATATTCCGGGCCCGCTGATGGACCGCATGGAGATCATCCGGATCGCCGGCTACACCGAGAACGAGAAGGTCGAGATCGCGCGCAAGCACCTGATCCCGAACGCCATCGCCAAGCATGGCCTCGATTCCAAGGAATGGTCGATCGAAGACGATGCGCTGCTCCTGATGATCCGCCGCTACACCCGCGAAGCGGGCGTACGTAATCTGGAGCGTGAGCTCTCCACACTCGCCCGCAAGGCGGTGAAGGAGCTGATGATGTCCAAGAAGAAGTCGGTCAAGGTCACCGAGAAGTCCCTCGAGGAATTCCTGGGTGTGCCGAAGTACCGCTACGGCGAGATCGAGAGCGAGCCTCAGGTCGGCATCGTGACGGGCCTGGCCTGGACCGATGTCGGCGGCGAACTGCTCACCATCGAAGGCGTCATGATGCCCGGCAAGGGCAAGATGACGGTGACGGGCAATCTGCGTGACGTCATGAAGGAGTCGATCTCGGCTGCGGCGTCCTATGTCCGCTCGCGGGCGATCGTCTACGGCATCGAGCCGCCGCTGTTCGACCGGCGTGACATCCACGTCCACGTTCCCGAGGGAGCAACCCCGAAGGACGGACCGTCGGCGGGTGTCGCGATGGCGACCGCCATCATCTCGGTCATGACCGGCATTCCGGTCCGGCACGATGTCGCCATGACCGGCGAGATCACGCTGCGCGGCAGGGTGCTGCCGATCGGCGGCCTGAAGGAGAAGCTGCTGGCCGCGGCCCGCGGCGGCATCAAGACGGTGCTGATCCCCGAGGACAACGCCAAGGATCTCACGGAGATTTCCGATGCGATCAAGGGCGGTATGGACATCATTCCGGTCGCCCGGCTCGACGACGTCGTCTCCAGGGCGCTGGTGCGCGCGCCGGTGCCGATCGTCTGGGAAGAGGACACCAAGGTGGCCGTTAAGCCGGACGCATCGGATGAAGCGGCTGGCGGCCTGACGGCCCACTGATTGTCCGTCCCTGAAATGATAGAACGGCGCCTTCGGGCGCCGTTTTTTGTGGGCGCGTTGCAACTCGTCGTGAACCCGGCCCGGCGGGCGGCGTTGAACGCCGATGAAAATCGACGGGCAATGCCATTGCGGGCGGGTCAGGTATCAGGCCGAGATCGATCCTGCTGACGTGTCGGTTTGTCACTGCACCGACTGCCAGACCCTGACCGGCTCACCATATCGGGTCACCGTTATCTGCGCCGCGGAGGATGTCCGGGTGACGGGCGAACCAGCGAAAATCTACGCCAAGACCGGCGACAATGGCCAAACCCGGTTTCAGCACTTCTGTCCGGAATGCGGTTCCCAGCTGTTCACCAGCGGCGACGGTGGCCCGGACGATTGGGGCATCCGCTGGGGCAGCATCCGCCAGCGGGATCAGCTGAAGCCGGCGCGGCAGATCTGGTGCCGGTCGGCGGCGCCCTGGATCCACGACCTGGAGGGATTGCCCGGACGGCCGGGCGACTAGGGTTTCCGTGCGGGGATACCCGACCCTTGCACCGAAGGGGGGCGGAGGGCTAAACAGGCCGCATAAGGGCGGCTAGCTCAGCTGGTTAGAGCATCTCGTTTACACCGAGAGGGTCGGCGGTTCGAATCCGTCGCCGCCTACCAATAAAAGCATTACTTTGCGTTCAAGCCATTACGCCAGCGGAACGACGGCGGTCATTTGTCAGTCTGTTCTCGTTGGTTCCATTTTCGGTTCAGGGATTACAAATGAAGGCGCTGCTAGCCGCTTTTTTGATTGGAATCGCGACCCTCACCTTCACCCCAGCATTCGCGAACGACGCCCGAACCTGCTCCAATGCGAATATTGACGTGGATGTTGCGCTGGCTGCATGCAACAGGATTACCAAGCTCGCGACCGATAAAATCAACACGAGAAATATATATCATTGGCGAGGGCTTCATTTAACTAGGAAGGGTGATCTTGACGCCGCATTGAAGGATTTTGATCGAGCTATCGCGGCGGGCCAGTCCTGGTTCCAATCGTACGACTGGCGCGGGTCTGTATGGGCGCGGAAGGGAGACCCAAAGAAAGCCGTTGAAGATTATTCTGCGGCGATAAAGATCGCACCCAAAGCGGAACTCTACGACAAGCGGGCCGCTCAGTTGCTGATCTTGCGCGAGTATGAGCGCGCCTTAGCCGACTTGGATGAAGCCATCAGGTTAGAGCCGAATAACGGCCCGTATCATTTGAATAGGGCGGACAGCCTAAAAGGTCTCAAACAGTACGATCGAGCTCTAGCCGACACGAGCACAGCAATAAGATTGATGCCAAAGAGTTACACTCCCTACCACTACAGAGGTTACATTTGGAAAGAGCAGGCCGAGTATCAGCGCGCCATTGAGGAATTTTCTACCGCAATAAAGTATAGCGATCAGGTTTCTGATTTATACTACCAGCGTGCGGGCTCTTACTTTGCGATGCACGAGTATCGGAAAGCCATTGATGATTACGGATCGGCCATAAAGCTCGATCCCAAAAATACTGCGCCGGTTTACGAACGTCTCAGTGCTTTCAACGTTTTGGAAGAGTACGACGTGGTGGTTCAAGGCACGAAGCTACTCTTAGAGAAGGATCCGAAAGATGCGAAGGCTCTTAATACTCGGGCCTTGGCTTATATTGGAATGAAGCAATTCGATCATGCCATCGTTGACTTAGAAGCGGCACTGTCGCTCGATCCGAAGAACGGCATGTATCAGGTAAACAAAAGCAGCATTCTGCGCGAGATGGGCCGTATTGACGAAGCAATCGCTCTTCTAAGTTCGGTGGTTTTTGAAAGTCCCAACGCTCCTAACGCTTACCTTAATAGGGGTGTCGCTTGGAGAGTGAAGGGCGATATGGATAGTGCCTCGAAAGATTTCGACGAAGCGATCCGACTGAATCCAACCTATATAGATGCCTTTGCTAATCGCGGCCTTGTCCTAGAAGCGCAGGGCAATGCAGCCAAGGCCGCTGAAGCCTATCGATCCGCTTTGTCCCAAAAGCAAGGCGGCGTGTTTTTGAAGCGCTATCAGCGAATGGCCCAAGCCCGTTTAGACGTTATTGATGCTTCGTCCGGGCGAACCGAGTTAGCCGACCCTCAGAAGCGCAATCGCAGAATCGCACTGGTCATCGGCAATAGTGCATATAAACACGCGGGCCACCTAGCGAATCCGTCCAACGACGCGACGAAGATTTCACAAGCCTTGCGTGATATCGGTTTCGAGGTGACTGACGGAGTCAATCTAGATCAGTCAACGATGAGGAAGATATTCGGCGAGTTTCTTGCCGACGCCCCGTCGGCAAATGTGGCGGTCGTGTTTTATGCGGGCCATGGTATGCAAGTGAACGGAAAGAACTATTTGGTGCCTATCGATTTTGAAATCAACAACGACAAAGATGCTTCAACGTCGATGGTCGATGTTGATTTTATTCTTTCCGGGTTGGACGATCAGATACGGACCAACATTATCATATTGGACGCGTGTAGAAATAATCCCATGCTCTCCGAGCAAAAAGGGGCCGGCGGTCGTGGGTTTTCGCGGGTTTCTGGTCTGGCGGCCCCGTCAGGATTGGGTGCTGGCGCTGCATTAGGCGCGGGAACCTTACTCGCTTTCGCTACGGCCCCGGGTCAGGTCGCGTCAGACGGGGAGGGCACAAATAGTCCATTTTCCACCGCCTTGGGTCGCCACATTTCAACGCCGGGTCTCGAAGTTCAGCAGATGCTCACGCGAGTGCGTTCAGACGTGGTTGCAGCAACCAAGAGCAAGCAAGTGCCGTGGTCCAACTCGTCGTTGTTAGGCGAAGTGTTTTTAGTGAAGGCAAATTGATGAAGTTCTCCGGATCATAGTCGGCAATAGGCAACGAACAAAGAAAGTGTTCCCCATGAACATCCCCACCGGCCACGAACAAAACGCCGACCAGATCGCCTATTGGAACGGCCCCGCCGGAGAACGCTGGGCGGCGCGGCAGGCGGAGCAGGATGTGGTGCTCGGGCCGGTCGCCGATCTTCTGATCGATCGCGCGAGCCCGCAGCCGGGCGAGCGGGTCATCGATGTCGGCTGCGGCAGCGGCGTCACGTCGATCGCGTTTGCGCAACGGGTTATGCCGACCGGCCATGTGCTCGGCATCGACATATCAGGCCCGATGCTGGCGCGGGCGCGGGCCACTGCGCCAAAGGATTTGCTGATCGAGTTCGCGCTGGCGGATGCCACCGTCTATCCGTTCGAGCCCGCCAGTTTTGACCTGCTGGCCTCGCGGTTCGGCGTGATGTTCTTTGCCGATCCGGTGGCGTCGTTTGCCAATATGCGCAAAGCGCTGCGGCCCACCGGCCGGCTGGCGTTCGCCTGCTGGCGCGAGCCGCGCGAAAATCCGTTCTTCATGGCGCCGCTGCAGGCCGCCTACAAGCACGTGCCAAAACTGCCGCAGCAGGGGCCGGAGGATCCTGGCCCGTTTGCGTTCGCCTCGCAGGCGCGCGTGCGGCACATCCTGGGCGAAGCCGGCTTCACCGGGATTGAAATGGAAGCCTGTCCGCTGTTGCTGGACGCTGCGATGGGTCGCGGAGTTGATGCCGCGGTGCAGGGCGCTTTCGAAATCGGCCCGGTGAGCCGCGCGCTGGATGGCCAGCCGGAGGAGCTTCGCGTTGCCGCGGCCAAGTCGATCCGCGAAGCGCTGACGCCGTTCGCCAAAGGTGATTCAGTGCTGCTCCCGGGCTCAGTCTGGATCGTGACTGCGAAGGCCGGATAGGGCGTTTTCCGGCGAAGCCTACCCTTGCACTAGGCTCGGGGGATACCGATTCGGGCGTCAAAAAAGGCAAGTGGAATCAATAGGTTCCTTTCTTTGCATGGGGTTGTTTTCGCGGTTTTGTGTCCGGCCCCCCGCGGGGCCTACGCCTTCTCTTCCCAAATCATCGCCAGATGGACGATGGTCTGCACGGCCTTCTCCATGTCCTGAACGCTGACCCATTCCAGCCGCGAGTGGAATGCGTGCTCGCCGGCAAAGATGTTGGGGCAGGGCAGCCCCATGAACGACAGCCGCGAGCCGTCGGTGCCGCCGCGGATCGATGAGCGCACCGGCGTCAAGCCGGCGCGGCGGATCGCCTCGATCGCGTAGTCGACGATCTCGGGGTGGCGGTCGATCACCTGCTTCATGTTGCGGTACTGAGGCTTGACCTCCATCCGCCAGGTCGAGCGCGGATAGTCCTTCATCACGTCCCTGACGATGCCCTCCAGCAGCGCTTCCTTTTCTTTCAGGCCGTCGTCGGTGAAATCGCGCACGATGAAGCCGATGGTGGCTTTCTCCAGTGCGCCGGAAATCCCGATCGGATGCAAAAAGCCTTGCTTGCCTTCGGTGGTTTCCGGCGAGCAGGTTTCTTTCGGCAGGCGGTCGACGATGGCGGCCGCGATCTTGATCGCGTGCTCCATCTTGCCCTTGGCAAAGCCGGGATGGGTGCTGACGCCCTCGATGGTGATGGTGGCGCCATCGGCGGAGAACGTCTCGTCCTCGATATTGCCCGCGGTCTCGCCGTCCATCGTGTAGGCGAAGTCGGCGCCGAGCTTTTTCAAGTCCACCTTGTCGACGCCGCGGCCGATCTCTTCGTCCGGCGTGAACAGGATCTTGATGGCGCCGTGCTTGATTTGCGGATTGTCGATCAGGAACTGCGCCGCATCCATGATCTCGGCGAGACCGGCCTTGTTGTCGGCGCCCAATAACGTGGTGCCGTCTGACGTGATGATATCGTTGCCGATCTGGTCGACCAGCGCGGGATGATCGGCGGGCCGAATCACCTGCATTGGATCTGCCGGCAGCACGATGTCGCCGCCGCGGTAATGGCGCACGATCTGCGGCTTGACGTCCTTGCCGGAGCAATCCGGCGAGGTGTCCATGTGCGAGCAGAAGCAGATCACCGGCACCTTCTTGTCGGTGTTGGCCGGGATGGTGGCGTAGACATAGCCGTGTTCGTCGAGATGGGCGTCTGAGAGCCCCATCGCCTTCAGTTCGGCGGCGAGCACGCGGCCGAGGTCTTTCTGCTTTTCGGTGGACGGGCAGGTTGGTGAGGCCGGATCGGACTGGGTGTCGATCACGACATAGCGCAGGAAGCGTTCGGTGACGGTGTGGCTGAATCGGATTGTTGTCATGGCTGCATCGTAGCGCTCGAATTCATCTCGATCTAGCGTCGGCGTGTCCGCACCAGCAAGACCACCGCAACGGCGAAACAAATAACGGTGAGGCTGCCCCAGGCGATGCCGGCTTGTTCGAGCAATACTTGCTGCGATGTCGGATCATAGCAGCGGCCAAGCTCGTTGAAGCAATCCCGCCAGCGCCAGTAGCGCTCATAAAATGCGAGCCCGAACAGGCAGCCGAGCCCGGCACACAACCAACCTGCAACCGAGCGGATCATCGAACGTCCTCAAGCGGCAGAATTCGCGGCGAAGGCGATGCCAAAACAAAAGCGCCATTCCGGGCCCCGGAACGGCGCTTGAATTCGGTTTGGATGGCGCGTTGCTTAGACGGCTTCCTTGAGTTCCTTGGCGGCGCGGAAGGCAACCTTCTTGCTGGCCTTGATCTGGATCGCTTCGCCGGTGGCGGGGTTGCGGCCCATGCGGGCGGCGCGCTTGCGGACCTGCAGGATGCCGAGACCGACGATGCGGATGCGCTCGCCCTTCTTGAGGTGCTTGGTGATCATGGCGACCATGTCGCTCAGAATCGACTCAGCCTGCTTCTTGGACAATTCCTGGTCCTCGGCGATCGCCGCCGCCAGGTGCTTCAGCGTGATCGTGGCTGGAGTCGCTGCTTTCTTCGCCATATTCGGCCCTCCTCGGTGGTGAATGGCTTTACGGAAACCTAGACGTATCAGGCCTTAAACGATTCGGGCGATGGGTGCCTACGCTGTTTTGCCTGCAAATAGGCCGTTATTTGCATCGGCATCGCAAAAACGCCCATTTGACGGGGAGATTCGCAACGTCCTTGACTAAAACCGGGAGGGCCTTTAAGTCCTCGCTTCTGCGCGGATCAAGACGTGATTACGCATCCGCGGGAGTAGCTCAGTTGGTTAGAGCGCCGCCCTGTCACGGCGGAGGCCGCGGGTTCGAGTCCCGTCTCTCGCGCCATTTCTTGATGGCATAGCGCAGTTTCCATTTCTCTATCGTCAGACGACCGGAACCCGATCGCGCTTTGCCGTGCCGGCAACAAAAAAGCCGCCCGAAGGCGGCCGTCTTGCCGGTGCTGAGAACAAAACCCCTTAGCGGACCGTCGAGCTCTGCGAGCTGGTGATGACCACCGGCTTGCCGGCCTTCATGACCTGGGTCTGGGCTGTCTGGGTGAATTCCGAGTTGGTGCGTGCCGAGATACCGAAAGCAGCCACCGCGATACCAGCCACGAGTGCGACGACCACGATCTTCAGGTGGGTGCTGCGGTCCGCTGAGTGAATTGAGTGGTTCATGTGATGCCTCCGAGGCGTCTATGCGCCATCTGATGGAGAGAGGTGTACGCCCGGTCTGTTTCGGGATGGTTTCGTCGATTCCGGGAAATGGTTTCGTTCGGGCGGTTTTTGGACCGTTTTCGCCGGGTTTTCTGTGATGTAGGGCACACAGGCCGGAACGGCCGTGCCGACACCGCCGGCGCCGGAGCTGGTCCCGGTCACAGGATGATCGCAGAGGCCCGGCGTCCACTCGTGGCGACGGTCTGCGCCATCGCAGAGACGGCCCGAGGCGCCGGCCGACCAGGATGCCGTCACGCCAGCACCGATCGTGGTTCTGAATCTGGCCTCAGCATGCAAGTCGCGGAAGCCAGACCTGCGACGCTGTACCTTCTCCTGGTGATTGGCGCCGCCCAAATGCGCGGCGAACGGGCGGGGATTCGAGCGGGCGGATTGCGCGAGGGACGGCCGCGAAACGCGGGCCAAACGCAGGTTGGGTGGCGGTCGGAATGCGTTGCTTTCCTTAGTTGTCCCCGGCGCGATAGTGCCGGTCAGACCGTAAAAATAGCTTGTCTTGCGCCCTCTGTTGCGCTGCGCTAAGCCACAAGAATAATTCCAATCAGCGAATCTGCGGCAGTCCGAAACCGCAGGAAAAGGTCCGGCCGATGAACGGCATCCTGCAGAATTACCTTCCACTTGTGGTGTTTATCGGGGTGGCAAGCCTGATCGGTCTGGCGCTCCTGATCGCCCCGTTCCTCGTCGCGTTCCAGCAGCCGGATCCGGAAAAACTCTCCGCCTATGAATGCGGATTCAACGCTTTCGACGACGCCCGCATGAAGTTCGACGTCCGCTTCTATCTGGTGGCGATCCTCTTCATCATCTTCGATCTCGAGGTGGCGTTCCTGTTCCCGTGGGCGGTGGCGTTCGGCAAACTCGGCGCCACCGGCTTTTGGTCGATGATGGTGTTCCTCGCGGTCCTCACGGTTGGTTTTGCTTACGAATGGAAGAAAGGCGCGCTCGAATGGGATTGAGCCCCACCGCCGTATCGCACGGGTCTTCGCCGGTGATCGCACCGGCCGCGACCGGCATTATCGATCCCTCCACCGGCAGACCGGTCGGCGCCAATGACCCGTACTTCCTCGAGGTCAACCACGAGCTTTCGGACAAGGGCTTCTTCGTCGCGGCAACCGACGATCTGATCACCTGGGCGCGCACCGGTTCGTTGATGTGGATGACGTTCGGTCTCGCCTGCTGCGCGGTCGAGATGATGCAGGTCTCGATGCCGCGCTACGACGTCGAGCGCTTCGGCTTTGCACCGCGCGCTTCGCCCCGGCAGTCCGACGTCATGATCGTGGCGGGCACGCTGACCAACAAGATGGCGCCGGCGCTGCGCAAGGTCTACGACCAGATGCCGGAGCCGCGCTACGTGATCTCGATGGGCTCGTGCGCCAATGGCGGCGGCTACTATCACTATTCCTACTCGGTCGTGCGCGGTTGCGACCGGATCGTGCCGATCGACATCTACGTGCCCGGCTGCCCGCCGACGGCGGAAGCGCTGCTCTACGGCATATTGCTGCTGCAGAAGAAGATCCGGCGCATCGGCACCATCGAACGCTAAGGTTTCAGGTCATGGACGACGGCAAGCTCGACGCCTTGGGGCAGACGATTGTTAGCGCGCTTCTCGGTGCGGCGCTTGAACATGCGGTCGCGTTCAATCAGCTCACGGTCGCGGTGAAGGCCGAAAAGATCGTCGAGGTCGTCAAATTCCTGCGCGACGATCCCTCGTGCCGTTTCGTCAGCATCATCGATGTTACGGCGGTGGATTATCCCGGCCGCGAAAAGCGCTTCGACGTGATCTATCACTTCCTGTCCCCGACGCTGAACGAGCGCATCCGCGTGCGCGCCGAGGCTGACGAGGCCACGCAAGTGCCTTCGATCATCGAGGAGTTTCCCGGTGCCGACTGGTTCGAGCGCGAGTGTTACGACCTCTATGGCGTAATTTTCACCGGTCATCCGGACATGCGGCGCCTGTTGACTGATTACGGCTTCGACGGCCATCCCCTGCGCAAGGATTTCCCGCTCACCGGCTTCGTCGAGGTGCGCTACGACGACCAGGAGAAGCGGGTGCTGTACGAGCCCGTCCGTCTCAACCAGGAATTCCGCAAGTTCGATTTCCTCTCGCCATGGGAAGGCGCTGACTATCCGCTGCCCGGCGACGAGAAGGCGGAGCCGAAGGCCTGACCATGAACGAGCAAAATCTTCGCAATTTTACGATCAACTTTGGACCGCAACACCCCGCAGCCCATGGCGTGCTTCGCCTTGTGCTCGAGCTCGACGGCGAAGTCGTCGCGCGCGTCGATCCGCACATCGGCTTGCTTCATCGCGGCACCGAAAAGCTGATCGAGCAGAAGACCTATCTGCAGGCGATCCCGTATTTCGACCGGCTCGATTATGTCGCGCCGATGAACCAGGAGCATGCGTTTTGTCTGGCGGCGGAAAAGCTGCTCGGCATCACGGTGCCGCGCCGCGGCCAGTTGATCCGCGTGCTCTATTGCGAGATCGGCCGCATCCTGTCGCATCTGCTCAACGTCACCACGCAGGCGATGGACGTCGGCGCGCTGACCCCGCCGCTGTGGGGTTTTGAAGAGCGCGAGAAGCTGATGGTGTTCTACGAGCGCGCTTCGGGCTCGCGCATGCATGCCGCCTATTTCCGCCTCGGCGGTGTGCATCAGGATTTGCCGCCGAAACTGATCGACGATATCGACGCCTGGTGCGATCCGTTCCTGCAGGTCGTCGCCGACCTCGAAACGCTGCTTACGGGCAACCGCATCTTCAAGCAGCGCAACGTCGATATCGGCGTGGTCAGCCTGAAGCAGGCCTGGGAGTGGGGTTTTTCCGGCGTGATGGTGCGCGGCTCCGGAGCGGCCTGGGATTTGCGCAAGTCGCAGCCTTACGAATGTTATGCCGAAATGGATTTCGACATTCCGATCGGCAAGAACGGCGACTGCTACGACCGCTACTGCATCCGCATGGAAGAGATGCGCCAGTCGGTGCGAATCATGAAGCAGTGCATCGCCAAGCTGCGGGCGCCGGATGGGCAGGGGCCGGTCGTCGTCGAGGACAACAAGATCGCGCCGCCGCGCCGCAGCGAGATGAAGCGTTCGATGGAAGCGCTGATCCATCACTTCAAGCTCTACACCGAAGGCGTCCGCGTGCCGGCGGGCGAAGTCTATGCCGCGGTCGAGGCGCCGAAGGGCGAGTTCGGCGTCTATCTGGTCGCCGACGGCACGAACAAGCCCTACAAGTGCAAGATCCGCGCGCCGGGCTTTGCCCATCTGCAGGCGATGGACTTCATCTGCCGCGGCCATCTGCTCGCCGACGTCTCCGCCATCCTCGGCTCGCTCGACATCGTGTTCGGAGAGGTCGATCGGTGATGGCGCAGCCGCCAATCCAGTTTGACCGGGCTTCGGGTGCGCTTGAAGGCGCGAACCCGTGGGAGCGGCTGGCTGCGGTTGCGCTGACCTTGGGGTCGAAAATATCGTCGAACTTTTCGCACCGCGGGTACAACATGTGCGCCAATCTGTTGCGCCGGACGCTGCCCGAGCGCGACATCGACATCAGGCTCAATTCGGACGCGACCTTCGCGTTTCCCTATGGCGACGGCTACTGGAGCAAGCTGCTCAACCGCTCGTTCGCCTATGAAGACGAACTCGAACTGCTGTTCCGGGAATCCATCGACGTCGACTACACGCTGCTCGATTGCGGCGCCAATTACGGCTACTGGTCGGTGCTGGTGTCGAGCAAGCCGTTCGGCGCGCACAAGGCGATCGCGATCGAGCCGTCGGGCCAGAATTTCCCGAAGCTTGCCAACAACGCGAGACTCAACGGCAACCGCTTTGAAGCGATGAAATGCGCGATCGGCGCGGCGCGCGGCACCGCGCGGCTGTCCGGCACCAAGCATGAAGCGTTCAGCATCGCCGGCGACCAGACCGGCGGCGAGGAAGTGCCGGTCATCGCGCTCGACAATCTGATCGATGACGGCAAGATCGCGATCGGCGGAAAATTTCTGATCAAGCTCGACGTCGAAGGCGTCGAGATCGAAGCCATGAAAGGCGGCGAGCGGCTGCTGCGGGGCGACAGTGTGATCCTGTGCGAGGAGCACGGCAACGATCCCCAGCATACCGTGTCGCGCTATATCCTCGACCAGACTCCGCTGAAGCTGATCGTGTTCGATCCGCGCAGCAATCGCCTTGAAACCGTGACCGACCTTTCCATTCTCGATCGCATCAAGGTTTCAACCCACGTCGGCTACAACGTGTTCGGCACCGCAAGCGCATTCTGGCTCGACCGGATCAACGCGCTCAATGCGAAAGCCGCAGCCCCGCGCGCAATGAGAGACTGAACGATGTCCGTCCGCCGCCTCGCACCAAAGGAACTGCAGCCCGCCAGCTTTACGTTCTCCGACGAGAATCTCGTTTGGGCGAAAAAGCAGATCGAGAAATATCCGCCCGGACGCCAGGCATCGGCGGTGATCGCGATCTTGTGGCGCGTGCAGGAGCAGCATGAGGGCTGGGTTTCGGAAGCCGCGATCCGCGCCGTCGCCGATCTCCTGGATATGCCCTACATCCGCGTGCTGGAGGTGGCGACCTTCTACACCATGTTCCAGCTGCAGCCGGTCGGCAAGAAAGCCCATGTCCAGGTCTGCGGCACTACGCCGTGCCGCCTGCGCGGCGCGGAAGACATCATCAAGGTGTGCCAGAGCCGCATCCATCACGATCCCTTCCATCTGTCCAAGGACGGCAATTTTAGCTGGGAAGAGGTCGAGTGCCTCGGCGCCTGCGTGAACGCGCCTATGGTGCTGATCTGGAAGGATACCTACGAGGACCTGAACAAGGAAAGCTTCGGCAAGGTGCTGGACGGCTTTGCCTCCGGCAACCCGCCGAAGCCGGGCCCGCAGATCGACCGCCAGTTCTCGGCGCCGGTGGGCGGCCCGACGACGCTGAAGGAAACCACATGACGCACGATCGCACCTTGCGGGCGCGCGGGCCGGGGAGGGCCGCTGCGATGAAGGGTTTGAAGACTTGGCAGTTGATGGCCCTTCATGCCGTGGCCGCGGCCACGTTCATTTTTCTGCTGCAGCGCTACGGGCTGAACGCTTCGCTTGAATCCGCCTTGTTGTGGGCGCTGACCTTCGGCGGGTGCGCCGCGGGGCTCGCTTACTCCCAGTCCAAACGTTGATTCCGGGAAGTTTTGATCATGCTCGACGACAAGGATCGCATCTTCAAGAATCTTTACGGCCTGCACGATTGGGGCCTTGAGGGTGCACGCCGCCGCGGCGCCTGGGACGGCACCAAATCGATCATCGACAAGGGCCGCGACTGGATCATCAACGAGATGAAAGCCTCCGGCCTGCGCGGGCGCGGCGGGGCGGGTTTTCCGACCGGGCTGAAATGGTCGTTCATGCCCAAGGAATCCACCGACGGGCGGCCGAGCTATCTCGTCGTCAATGCCGACGAGTCCGAGCCCGGCACCTGCAAGGACCGCGAGATCATGCGGCACGATCCGCATCTGTTGGTCGAAGGCTGTTTGCTCGCGAGCTTCGCGATGAACGCGCATGCCTGCTACATCTATGTGCGCGGCGAGTTCATCCGGGAGCGCGAGCATCTGCAGGCCGCGATCGATCAGGCCTATGACGCCAAGCTGGTCGGCAAGAACAATCTCAATGGCTGGCCGTTCGACATCTATGTCGCGCACGGCGCCGGCGCCTATATCTGCGGCGAAGAGACCGCGCTGCTGGAAAGCCTCGAAGGCAAGAAGGGCCAGCCCCGGCTGAAGCCGCCATTCCCGGCCAATGTCGGCCTCTACGGCTGCCCGACCACCGTCAACAACGTCGAGTCGATCGCGGTGGCGCCCGATATCCTGCGCCGCGGCGCGGCCTGGTTCGCCGCGATCGGCCGGCCCAATAATGTCGGCACCAAACTGTTTTGTATTTCCGGCCATGTCGAGCGGCCCTGCAACGTCGAAGAGGCGATGGGGATTCCGTTCCGCGAACTGATCGATCGCCATTGCGGCGGCATTCGCGGCGGCTGGGACAATCTCAAGGCGGTGATCCCCGGCGGCTCGTCGGTGCGCATGGTGCCGGCCGAACAGATCATCGATACGCCGATGGATTTCGACAGCCTCGGCAAGCTGCGCTCCGGCCTCGGCACCGCCGCGGTGATCGTGATGGACAAATCGACCGATTTGATCCGGGCGATCGCGCGCATCTCCTATTTCTATAAGCACGAGAGCTGCGGCCAGTGCACGCCGTGCCGCGAAGGCACGGGCTGGATGTGGCGGGTGTTGACGCGCATGGCCGACGGCCGCGCCCACAAGCGCGAAATCGACATGCTGCTCGAGGTGACAAAACAGGTAGAAGGCCACACCATCTGCGCGCTGGGCGATGCCGCGGCGTGGCCGATCCAGGGCCTGATCGCGCATTTCCGTCATGAGATCGAGGAACGCATCGACCAGTATTCGCACAAAGCTGATGTTGATGACGCCGGCATTCTCGATCCCGCGCACATGGTCGCGGCGGAGTGATGTCGATGTCGCAAGCCAGCGTTTTCTGGTGGCAGAAATACGGATCGGCAGGCCAGATCGCGCAGGCGGTCGTGGCATTGCTCGGCTTTGTTGCGATTCTGATTCAGATCAACGTGATCGGCAAGAACGCCCACGAAGCGGGCGCGCGGCAGACTTATCAGGCGTATAACGATCTCGAATTCAGGAATCCGCAATACGCCAAACCCGATCTCGATCGCCTCAAGGCGGGACCGGCCACCGACCTGGTCCAGTACGAGACCTTCGTTTCCTATTTCCTGTACGCCTGCGAGGAGACGGTCGGATCGTTCGAGCACAAGCGCGAATGGCAGGCGACCTGCGATTACGACCTGAAGGGGCATCTGCCGTTTCTGTGCGAAAAGATGGCGACCGAGCCGGTGTATCTGACGACCTACAGCGGCGTAACGCAGCGGTGGATCGCTACAGAACTCCAGAAGGCGGGCGTCACCGCTCCGGACTGCAAGTTGAGGAAGACTTGAGCCTATGACCAAACTCATCGTCGATGGCAAAGAGATCGATGTCCCTGCGGAATACACGCTGCTGCAGGCGTGCGAGGCCGCGGGCGCCGAAATTCCGCGCTTCTGCTACCACGAGCGGCTGTCGATCGCGGGCAATTGCCGGATGTGCCTCGTCGAGGTGAAGGGTGGCCCCAAGCCGGTGGCCAGCTGCGCCTGGGGCGTGCGCGATTGCCGTCCGGGTCCCAAGGGCGAGCCGCCGGAAATCTCGACGCGTTCGCCGATGGTGAAGAAGGCGCGCGAAGGCGTGATGGAATTCCTGCTGATCAACCATCCCTTGGATTGCCCGATCTGCGACCAGGGCGGCGAGTGCGACCTGCAGGACCAGGCGATGGGCTACGGCGTCGACACCTCGCGCTTTGCCGAGAACAAACGGGCGGTCGAAGACAAATATCTGGGCGCGCTGGTCAAGACCTCGATGAACCGCTGCATCCAGTGCACGCGTTGCGTGCGCTTCTCCGCCGAAGTCTGCGGCGCGCCGGAAATGGGCGCGACCGGCCGCGGCGAGGACATGGAGATCACGACCTATCTCGAATCGGCGCTGACCTCCGAACTGCAGGGCAATCTCGTCGACATCTGCCCGGTCGGCGCGCTGACCTCGAAGCCGTATGCCTTTGCGGCGCGGCCCTGGGAGCTCGGCAAGACCCAGTCAGTCGACGTGATGGACGGCGTCGGCTCGGCGATCCGGGTCGATACCCGCGGCCGCGAGGTGATGCGGATTCTGCCGCGCATCAACGAGGCCGTGAACGAGGAATGGATTTCCGACAAGACCCGTCACGTCGTCGACGGCCTGCGCACGCAGCGGCTCGACCGGCCCTATATTCGCCAGAATGGCCAGCTCCGCGCCGCGTCATGGGCTGAGGCGTTTGCGGCGATTGCTGCCAAGGCCGGCCGCATCGACGGCAAACGGATCGGGGCGATCGCGGGCGATCTTGCCGCGGTCGAAGAGATGTTCGCGCTGAAGGAGCTGCTTTCGAAGTGCGGCTCGGCCAACCTTGCGGTGCAGGGCGGCGGCGCCTTCGATCCCAGGATTGGCCGCGCGTCCTACATCTTCAATCCGACCATTGCCGGAATCGAGCAGGCCGACGCGCTGCTGATCGTGGGCTCGAACCCGCGCAAGGAAGCCGCCGTCCTCAACGCGCGCATCCGCAAGCGCTGGCGCACGGGCAAGCTCAAGGTCGGCGTGATCGGCGCCAAGGCCGACCTCACCTATGAATACGACTATCTCGGTGCCGGCACGGAGTCGCTGAGCGATGTCGCCTCGGGCAAGCATTCGTTCGCCGAGGTGCTCAAGGGTGCCAAGAACCCGATCGTGCTGGTCGGCGCCGGTGCGCTGGCGCGCCACGACGGCGCGGCCGTGCTGGCGCTCGCGGCCAAGCTTGCGGTGAATTGCGGCGCGCTGAAGGACGGCTGGAACGGCTTTGGCGTGTTGCACGACACGGCTTCGCGCGTGGGCGCGTTCGACATCGGCTTTGCGGCCGGCACAGATAGCTTGAACCTGGCGCAGATGACGACCTTCGGCACGCTCGATGTGCTGTTCCTGCTCGGGGCCGATGACGTCAAGGTGCCGGACGGGACCTTCGTGGTCTATATCGGCACCCATGGCGATCGCGGCGCGCATCGCGCCGACGTCATTTTGCCGGGCGCGGCCTATACCGAAAAATCCGGCATCTACGTCAACACCGAGGGCAGGGCGCAGATGGCCAATCGCGCCGCGTTCCCGCCGGGTGAAGCGCGCGAGGACTGGGCGATCATCCGCGCGCTGTCGGATGTGCTGGGCAAGAAGCTGCCGTATGACTCCTTGCAGGCGCTGCGCCAGGCGCTCTTCAAGGCCGTGCCGCATCTGATGCGCATCGACCAGATCGAGCCCGGCAAGGCCGATGACGTCAAGGTGCTGGCTGGCAAGGGCGGCAGCGTCGACAAGACGCCGTTCAAGACTTCGGTCGAGGATTTCTACCTGACCAACCCGATCGCGCGCGCGTCGGCGGTGATGGCGGAATGTTCCCGCCTGGCGTCCGGGCAAATGCTGACGGCAGCGGAGTGAGCGTGACCTGATGGCTGAATTCTTCGCAAGCGCGTTCTGGACCGGTTTCCTCTGGCCGCTGATCATCATGGTCGCGCAGAGCCTGCTGCTGCTGGTCGTGCTGCTGATCGCGATCGCTTACATCCTGCTCGCCGACCGCAAGATCTGGGCGGCGGTGCAGATCCGCAGGGGTCCCAACGTCGTCGGCCCGTTCGGCCTGCTGCAATCCTTCGCCGACCTTTTGAAGTTCGTGCTGAAGGAGCCGGTGATTCCCTCCGGCTCCAACAAGGGCGTGTTCCTGCTCGCGCCGCTGGTCAGTTGCGTGCTCGCGCTGGCCGCCTGGGCCGTGATCCCGATGGATTTCGGCTGGGTGATCTCCAACATCAATGTCGGCGTGCTCTACATCTTCGCGATCTCGTCGCTGTCGATCTACGGCATCATCATGGCCGGCTGGTCGTCGAACTCGAAATATCCGTTCCTCGCCGCGCTTCGTTCCGCGGCGCAGATGGTGTCCTACGAAGTCTCGATCGGGTTCGTGATCATCACGGTGCTGCTGTGCGTCGGCTCGCTGAACCTGACCGACGTAGTGCAGGCGCAAAACACCAGATTCGGACTGCTCGGCTGGTACTGGCTGCCGCTGTTTCCGATGTTCATCATCTTCTACGTTTCGGCGCTGGCCGAGACCAACCGCCCGCCGTTCGACCTGGTGGAAGCGGAATCCGAACTGGTCGCCGGCTTCATGACCGAATACGGCTCGACGCCGTATCTGCTGTTCATGCTCGGCGAATATGTCGCGATCACCACGATGTGTGCGCTGGCGACGATCATGTTCCTGGGCGGCTGGCTGCCGCCGGTTCCCTATGCACCGTTCACCTGGGTGCCCGGGATCATCTGGTTCGCGCTGAAAGTGTTCTTCATGTTCTTCATGTTCGCGATGGCGAAGGCGATCGTGCCGCGCTACCGCTACGATCAACTGATGCGGCTTGGCTGGAAGGTGTTCCTGCCGCTGTCGCTGGCGATGGTGGTGATCGTCGCCGGGGTCCTCCAATTCGCGGGGCTCGCGCCGAAATGAGGTCGCTATGAGTATCAATATCAACGCAACCGCCCGCTCGCTTCTCCTGACCGAGTTCGTATCGGCGTTCTTCCTCGCCATGCGCTATTTCTTCAAGCCGAAGCCGACGCTGAACTATCCGTTCGAAAAAGGCCCGATCTCACCGCGCTTCCGCGGCGAACATGCGCTGCGCCGCTATCCGAACGGCGAAGAGCGCTGCATCGCCTGCAAGCTGTGCGAGGCGATATGCCCGGCGCAAGCGATCACGATCGAGGCCGGCCCGCGCCGCAACGACGGCACCCGCCGTACCGTGCGTTACGACATCGACATGGTGAAATGCATCTACTGCGGCCTGTGCCAGGAAGCCTGCCCGGTCGATGCCATCGTCGAGGGACCGAATTTCGAATTCGCGACCGAGACCCGCGAGGAACTCTATTATGACAAGGCGAAATTGCTCGCCAATGGCGACCGTTGGGAGCGTGAGATTGCGAAATCGATCGAACTCGACGCGCCGTACCGGTGAGGTGAGGGCATGATCGCCGCGCTGTTCTTTTATCTGTTTGCCGGCGTCTGCGTGGCGTCGGCGGTGATGGTGATTGTCTCGCGCAATCCCGTGCACTCCGTGCTGTATCTGATCCTGGCCTTCGTCAACGCCTCGGGCCTGTTCATCCTGATGGGCGCCGAATTCCTCGGGATGATGCTGATCGTGGTCTATGTCGGCGCGGTCGCGGTGCTGTTCCTGTTCGTGATCATGATGCTCGATGTCGACTTCGTCGAGCTGCGCGAGGGCTTCATGCAGTATTTGCCGATCGGGCTCGTGATCGGCGGCATCTTCGTGTTCGAGCTTCTGCTGGTGGTCGGCGGCTGGGCGATCAATCCGTCCGTGACCAAGAACATCACGGCGGCGATCCCGAACAATATCAGCAACACCGAAGCGCTCGGGCTCGTGCTGTATACGAAGTACATCCACTACTTCCAGCTCGCCGGCATGGTGCTCTTGGTCGCGATGATCGGTGCCATCGTGCTGACGCTGCGCCACAAGGTGATGGTCAAGCGGCAGGACATCAATGTGCAGAATGCGCGGACGCCGGAGCTTGCGATGAGCGTGCGCAAGGTGGCCTCGGGCCAGGGCCTGCAGGACGCGGACGCGGCGGAGTGGGTGAAATGACGATCGGGCTCGGACATTACCTCTCGGTCGGCGCGATCCTGTTCACGCTCGGGATCCTCGGCATCTTCCTCAACCGCAAGAACATCATCGTCATCCTGATGTCGATCGAGCTGATCCTGCTCGCGGTCAACATCAACCTGGTGGCGTTCTCGACCTTCCTCGGCGACATCGTCGGCCAGGTGTTTGCGCTGCTGGTGTTGACGGTGGCGGCTGCGGAAGCGGCGATCGGCCTGGCCGTGCTGGTGGTGTATTACCGCAACCGCGGTTCGATCGCGGTTGAAGACGTTAATTTGATGAAGGGCTAGGCGCAGCTATGGTTCAGGCAATCGTCTTTCTGCCGCTGCTGGGCGCCATTCTGGCCGGCCTGATCGCCATCTTCGGCGCGCATGCGCGCAACCCGAGCGGGGATGAGGTCGAGCACCACGATCATGGTCACGGGCACGACGCCCATGCGGCCGCGGCCCATGACGACCCTGGTCACGACGACCACGGCCACGACGATCATCGCGCGTCCGAGCCGCCGGCCGCCGGCTCGCGCGCGGCCGAACTGATCACGACCGGTCTGCTGATGGTTTCGGCCGCCCTGTCCTGGGTCACGCTGGTCGACGTCGGCTTCATGCACCATGACGCGCGGATCGCGCTGTTTCCCTGGATCAATTCAGGCGATCTGCAGGTGGCGTGGTCGCTGCGCGTCGACACCCTGACCGCGGTCATGCTGGTCGTGGTCAACACCGTCTCGGCGCTCGTGCATCTTTATTCCATCGGCTACATGGACGAGGATCCGCACCGGCCGCGCTTCTTTGCTTATTTGTCGCTGTTCACCTTCGCGATGCTGATGCTGGTGACTTCAGACAATCTGGTCCAGATGTTCTTCGGCTGGGAAGGCGTCGGTCTCGCCAGCTATCTCCTGATCGGCTTCTGGTACCAGAAGCCGTCGGCGAACGCGGCGGCAATCAAGGCCTTCGTGGTCAACCGCGTCGGTGATTTCGGCTTCGCGCTCGGCATCTTCGCCATCTTCATGCTGCTCAAGTCGACCGATTTCGAAACCATCTTCGCCGGCGCGCCGGGGCTGGCAGGCAAGACCATCGACGTGTTCGGTTGGCATGCCGACGCGCTGACGCTGACCTGTTTGCTGCTGTTCATGGGCGCGATGGGCAAGTCCGCCCAGTTCCTGCTGCACACCTGGCTGCCGGATGCGATGGAAGGCCCGACGCCGGTCTCGGCATTGATCCATGCCGCGACCATGGTCACCGCCGGCGTGTTCATGGTGGCACGGCTGTCGCCGCTGTTCGAGCTGGCACCGAACGCCCAGGCCGTCGTGATGTTCTTCGGCGCCACCACCGCGTTCTTTGCGGCGACCATCGGCCTCGTGCAGAACGACATCAAGCGCATCGTCGCCTATTCGACCTGTTCACAGCTCGGCTACATGTTCGTGGCGATGGGGGCAGGGGCCTATTCGGTCGGCATCTTCCATCTGTTCACGCATGCCTTCTTCAAGGCGCTGCTGTTTTTGGGCTCCGGCTCGGTGATCTACGCGATGCATCACGAGCAGGACATCCGCAACATGGGCGGGCTGAAGGACAAGATTCCCTTCACCTATATCGTGATGGTGATCGGCACGCTGGCATTGACCGGCTTCCCGCTCACCGCCGGTTATTTCTCCAAGGACGCGATCATCGAATCCGCCTATGTCTCGCACAACCCGTTCGCGATGTACGGTTTCCTCTTGACGGTGATCGCAGCCGGTCTGACCGCGTTCTATTCGTGGCGGCTGATCTTCAAGACCTTCCATGGCGAGCCGCACGATCAGGCGCATTATGAAGCCGCCCATGAGGCGCCGCTGTGGATGCTGGTGCCGATCGGCGTCCTCGCCGCCGGCTCGATCCTGGCCGGCTTCCCGTTCAAGGAACTGTTCGCCGGGCACGGCGTGGCCGAGTTCTTCCGCGACTCCCTCAAGATGCATCCAGGCATCATCGACGAGATGCACCATGTCCCGGCGATGATCGCCTATCTGCCGACCGTCATGATGGCGGTGGGGGCCTATGTCTCCTACGTCTTCTACGTCAGCCGGCCCTATCTGCCGGTCGAGCTCGCCAACCAGCACCCGGGGCTCTACCACTTCCTGCTCAACAAATGGTACTTCGACGAGCTGTATGACCTGATCTTCGTTCGTCCCGCCAAGTGGATCGGATACACCCTTTGGAAAAAGGGCGATGGCTACGTCATCGACGGCTTCGGCCCCGACGGCGTTTCCGCGCGGGTGCTCGATATCACCCGCAACGTCGTGAAGATCCAGACCGGCTATCTCTATCACTACGCCTTCGCGATGCTGATCGGGGTTGCCGGACTAATCACCTGGTTCATGTTCGGCTTGGGAGGCCAGTGATGACAACCTGGCCCATTCTCTCGGTCATCACCTTCCTGCCGCTGTTCGGCGCGCTGGTGATTTATGTCAGCCGCGGCGACGACGAAGCCGCCCAGCGCAACTCGCGCTGGATCGCGCTGTGGACCACGCTCGTTACCTTTGCGGTCTCGCTGATTCTGGTCTGGCGCTTCGATGCGGCGAACCCGGATTTCCAGTTCGTCGAAAAGGCGTCGTGGCTGGCGAGCGGCATCACCTACCACATGGGTGTCGACGGCATTTCGCTGCCATTCGTGATCCTGACCACCGCCCTGATGCCGTTCTGCATCATCGCGAGCTGGAAATCGATCACGATGCGGGTGCGCGAATACATGATGGCGTTCCTGCTCCTGGAAACGCTGATGATCGGCACGTTTTCGGCGCTCGACCTCGTGCTGTTCTATTTGTTCTTCGAGGGCGGCCTGATCCCGATGTTCCTGATCATCGGCGTCTGGGGCGGCCCGCGCCGGGTCTACGCGTCCTTCAAGTTCTTCCTCTATACGCTGCTTGGCTCGGTCCTGATGCTGCTCGCGATCATGGCGCTGTACTGGAACGCCGGCACGACCGACATTCCGACGCTGATGCAGACCGCCGTGCCGCGGAGCTTGCAGACCTGGGCGTGGCTGGCGTTCTTTGCGTCCTTTGCCGTCAAGATGCCGATGTGGCCGGTGCACACCTGGTTGCCGGACGCGCACGTCGAGGCGCCGACCGCCGGCTCGGTGATCCTGGCTGCGATCCTGCTGAAGATGGGCGGCTACGGCTTCCTGCGCTTCTCGCTGCCGATGTTCCCGCTGGCGTCGCATGATTTCGCCTGGATCATCTTCTCGCTGTCGGCGATCGCGATCATCTACACCTCGCTGGTGGCCTTGATGCAGGAAGACATCAAGAAGCTGATCGCCTATTCGTCGGTGGCGCATATGGGCTTCGTCACCATGGGCATCTTCGCCGGCACCACGCAGGGCGTCGCCGGCGGCGTGTTCCAGATGGTCTCGCACGGCATCGTTTCGGGCGCGCTGTTCCTGTGCGTCGGCATCGTCTACGACCGCATGCACACCCGCGAGATCGCCGCTTACGGCGGCCTCGTAAACCGGATGCCGCTCTATGCGCTGGTGTTCATGGTGTTCACCATGGCCAATGTCGGGCTGCCCGGCACCAGCGGCTTCGTCGGCGAATTCATGACGCTGGTCGGCACCTTCAAGGTCTCGATCCCGACCGCGATCTTCGCCACGTTCGGCGTGATCCTGTCGGCGGGCTACGCGCTCTGGCTCTACCGCAAGGTGGTGTTCGGCCCGCTGACCAAGCCGTCGCTTGCCAGCATCAAGGACCTGACCTTCCGCGAAGGCCTGATGCTGTTCCCGCTGGTGTTCCTCACCATTCTGTTCGGCGTCTACCCGAAGCCGGTGCTCGACATGTCGGCGGCCTCGGTTCAGCAACTCGTCAACAATTACAACACCGCCGTGACTGCCGTGAAGGCAGCCGCGCTGCTGCAGTAACATAGCGTTTTCAAGCGAAGTGGGATCCGGTTCGCATGAAGAAAACGCGTCAAGGATAAGAGAGCCATGAGCTTCCAAAGTGCAGGTTATCAGTTGCTGCCGGTGTTGCCGGAGCTGGTGCTGGCCGCGGGTGCCATGGCGCTGCTGATGCTCGGCGCCTATCGTGGCGGCGAGGGCACGACGAAGCTTGTCACCACCCTCGCGGTGTGCCTGCTGATCGTGACCGGCGCGCTGGAGCTGATGCTGCCGGCCGGCAAGCTCACGACCTTCGGTGGCAGCTTCATCGTCGACGATTTCGCGCGCTTTCTGAAGATCCTGGCGCTGATCGGCTCGGGCGTCACGCTGATCCTGTCGGCGGAATTCCTGTCCGATCCGTCGCGGCGGATTTTTGAATATTCGATCCTGGTGTTGCTCTCCACCCTCGGCATGATGGTGCTGATCTCGGCCGGCGATCTGATCATGCTCTACCTCGGGCTCGAGCTGATGAGCCTCGCGCTCTACGTCGTCGCCGCCAGCAACCGCGACAACGCCAAGTCCACCGAAGCCGGCCTGAAGTATTTTGTGCTCGGCGCGCTGTCCTCGGGCATGCTGCTGTACGGCGCCTCGCTGATCTACGGCTTTACCGGCACCGTCAGCTTCGCCGGCATCGCGGCGGCTGCGAAGACCAGCGACGTCGGTATCGTGTTCGGCCTCGTGTTCCTGCTCGCCGGCCTCTGTTTCAAGGTCTCCGCGGTGCCGTTCCACATGTGGACACCCGATGTTTACGAGGGCGCGCCGACGCCGGTGACTGCGTTCTTTGCCTCCGCGCCCAAGGTCGCGGCGTTAGCGGTGTTTACGCGCGTGGCGCTGACGGCATTCCCGGGCATCGTTTCGCAATGGCAGCAGATCATCGTCTTCGTCGCGATCGCCTCGATGGTGCTGGGCTCGTTCGCCGCCATCGGCCAGAAGAACATCAAGCGCCTGATGGCCTATTCTTCGATCGGCCACATGGGTTTTGCGCTGGTCGGGCTGGCGTCCGGCACCGTCGAGGGTGCGCAGGGCGTGCTGGTCTATATCGCGATCTACGTCGCGATGACGCTCGGCACCTTCTCGGTCATCCTGACCATGAAGCGCAACGGCCAGCCGATGGAACAGATCAGCGACTTTGCAGGGCTTTCGCGCACCAATCCGCTGCTCGCTTTCTTCTTTGCGATGCTGCTGTTCTCGCTGGCCGGCATTCCGCCGCTCGCGGGCTTCTTCGCCAAATGGTACGTGTTCGTCGCCGCGATCAAGTCGGGCCTGTTCACGCTGGCCGTGGTCGGCGTGATCGCCAGCGTCGTCGGCGCGTTCTACTATCTCACCATCATCAAGGTGATGTATTTCGACGAACCGGCCGGCGAACTCGACCCGATGCGCACCGAATTGCGCGCGGTACTGGCGGTCACGGGCATCTTCACGATCTTCTTCTTCGTCTATCCGGGGCTGTTGGTCAGCGTGGCCGCGGCCGCGGCGAAGTCGCTTTTTTAAATGGCATTCGCGCTCGGTTCCCGGGCCATAGCGGCGGGCTATCGTCTCGCCGCCTTCGATCAGGTCGGTTCGACCAATACCGAGGCCATGGCGCGCGCCCGCGAGGGTGAGCGCGGCTCGATGTGGTTCGTTACCTCAGAGCAGACGGCAGGAAAGGGACGCCGCCAGCGCGCCTGGATCGCGCCGCGCGGCAATCTCGCCAGCAGCATCCTGGAAGTCATGGACGTGCCGCCCGCGACCGCGGCGACGCTGGGCTTTGCCGCCGGCCTCGCGCTCGAAAGCGCGCTGCAGAAGCTCAGCCTTGAAGCCAATATGCGAAGGGCTAGTTCTGACCCGTTGAAATTCCTGCTGAAATGGCCGAACGACGTGCTGGCCGGCCGACAGAAGCTCGCCGGCATCCTGCTCGAGGCCGAAGTCGTGGCCGACAACCGCCTGGCCGTCGTGGTCGGGATCGGAACCAACGTGGTCGCAGCACCCGAGGGCACGCCGACGCCGGCGACCTCGCTCGCCGCGCTCGGCGTCCATGTCGGCGCCGAGGAGCTGTTCACGGCCTTGTCGGACGCCTGGGTTGAATTCCGCGGCATCTGGGACAACGGCCGCGGCTTTGCCGAAATCCGCCGGCTGTGGCTGGCGCGCGCCGCCGGCCTCGGTGAGCCGGTCGCAATCCAGACCGGAGCTACGACTATCGCGGGCACCTTCGACACGATAGATGAAACCGGCTGCCTGATTGTGCGGACCGCAGAAGGCAAACACCTCCCGATCGCCGCGGGCGAGGTTTATTTTGGCTCGGCGGCCTCCGTGGGAGCTGCCTGATGGCTAGACCAGATGAACTGACCTTTGCGCCGCTCGGTGGCGTCGGCGAAATCGGCATGAACCTGTCGATCTACGGGCTGGGCAACCGCCACCAGCGGTCCTGGCTCGCGGTCGATCTCGGCGTCTCCTTTGGCGATGAGGAGCATCTGCCGGGCATCGACCTGATCATGCCTGACATCCGCTTCCTGGAGAAGGAGCGCAACAACCTGATGGGGCTGGTGCTGACGCACGCCCATGAGGACCATTTCGGTGCGATCATCGACCTCTGGCCGAAGCTGCAGTGCAAGATCTACGCGACCAGGTTCAGCGCCGCGCTGTTCGAGGCCAAACTGGCGGCCGAGCGCAATCCGCCCAAGATTCCGGTCACGGTGGTGCCGTCAGGCGGCCGGATCCATCTCGGCCCGTTCAACGTCGAATTCATCCCGGTCGCGCATTCGATTCCGGAATCGCACGCGCTGGCGATCCACACCTCAGTTGGCACCGTGCTGCACACCGGCGACTGGAAGATCGATCCGACGCCCATTATCGGCTTGCCGACCGACGAGCGGCGCCTGCGCGAGCTTGGCGACGCCGGCGTGCTGGCGCTGATCGGCGATTCCACCAACGCGGTGCGGGACGGGCGCTCGCCCTCGGAGACCGAGGTCGCCGCCACCATTACGAAACTGGTAAAGGCCGCCAAGGGCCGGGTCGCCGTCACCACCTTCGCCTCCAACGTCGCGCGCCTGAAAGCGGTCGCGGACGCCGCCAGGGCCGCCGACCGTGAAGTGGTCGTGGTCGGCCGCGCCATGGAACGCGTGGTGCAGGTTGCCCGCGAAACCGGCTATCTCGAAGGCGTGCAGAATTTCCGCGGCGCTGATCTTTACGGCCATTTCCCGCCCGACAAGGTGCTGGCGCTGTGCACAGGCAGCCAGGGCGAGCCACGCGCGGCGCTGGCGCGGATCGCCAATGACGACCATCCGCAGGTGACGCTGAACAAGGGCGACTGCGTGATCTTTTCCTCGCGCACCATTCCCGGCAACGAGAAGGCGGTTGGCGGCATCATCAACGGCCTGGTCACGCAAGGCATCGAGGTCATCACCGACCGCACTGACCTCGTCCATGTCTCCGGCCATCCGCGCCGCGACGAATTGCGCGACATGATCTCCTGGGTGCGTCCGCAGCTGCTGATCCCGGTGCATGGCGAAGCCCTGCATTTGTCGGAGCATGCCAAGCTGGCGCGCACCGCCGGCGTCCCAAAAGTCCTGATTTGCCGCAACGGCGATCTGGTCAAACTCGGCCCCGGCGACCCCGGCATCATCGACGAATTGCCGTCAGGCCGGATTTACAAGGACGGCAACATCCTGGAGGATTCCAAGTCGCGTGCCGTGGTCGAGCGCCGGCGGATGGGATTTGCCGGCTGTGCCTTTGTCGCCATCGCCATGACCGACAAGGGCGAGCTGGCCGACGATCCCGAGGTTGATCTGGTCGGCATCCCCGAGAAGAATACGGCCGGCGAGCCCCTCGACGACATCGTGTTCGATGTGGTGGTATCGACGTTCGAAAACCTGCCGCGGGCGCGGCGGCGCGACGCCGATGCGACAGCGGAATCGGTGCGCCGTGCGGTCAGGGCGGTCATCAACGAGAACTGGGGCAAGAAGCCGATTTGCCTCGTCCATGTGCTGACGATCTAGAACACGCGCAAGAAAGTACGGGAGGGAGTAACGATGCTGGGCCGGCTCAATCATGTCGCGATCGCGGTCAAGGACGCCGAGAAAGCAGCAAAAATCTATGGCGGCGCGTTCGGCGCGGAAATCTCCGGCGCGGTGCCGCTGCCGGAGCACGGCGTCATCACCGTGTTCGTCACGCTGCCCAACACCAAGATCGAATTCATCCAGCCGCTCGGCGAGGGCTCGCCGATCGCCAAATTCGTCGAGCGTAATGCCGACGGCGGCATCCATCACATCTGCTACGACGTGCCCGACATCATCGCGGCGCGCGACAAGCTGATCAGCGAGGGCGCGCGGGTGCTCGGCGACGGCGTGCCGAAGATCGGCGCCCACGGCAAACCGGTGCTGTTTTTTCATCCGAAGGATTTTTCCGGCGCACTCGTCGAAATCGAACAGGCCTGAACCCTCATGGCCTACAACATCTCAACGATGTTCGCGATCTACTTCGTCCTGTGGTGGGTCGTGCTGTTCGTGACGCTGCCGTTCGGCGTCCGCAGTCAGCATGAGGACGGCGAGGGCGCGCCCGGCACCGATCCCGGTGCGCCGGTCATGGCGCTGATGGGCCGCAAGCTGATCTGGACCACGATCATCTCGGCGGTCATTTTCGCCATCGCGATGTGGGCCTATCATCAGGGTTTTCTGAATATCGAGCGGCTGGCCAAGCTGATGGGGATGCCGTTTTAGGGCCAGCGGCACGACATTACACATTTGCAGCGCGGCAGGCGCTGGCTTGCCGGGAGACCAGAAATGACTTTTCAACGCATCATGATCGCACTGGTGATCCTGCTCGCCGCCGGCCTTGGCGGGTCGTTCTACATGAACTGGAAGACGCTGAACCAGCTTCGCACGGTGAAAGCCTTCGTCGAGCAGGCGGTCTTCCCCGACGCGGTTGCCGCCTGCGAGAATGCGCAGAGCACGACGCCGTTCAAATGGATCGGCGGCAAACAAACCGCCGCAATCGGCCTGAACTCTGTCAAGCTCAACAAGGATACCATCATCGCGGGTTACACGCTGGTCGCCGACAGCGTCTATTGCGACTACGATCCGATCAAGAAGAAGGCCAATATCGGGTCCAACTTCCTCGAGCGGGAGTAGGGCCTAACTCAGTTTTTCGGCGCCGGAGGCGACTGCGGATGACCTCGGACGAATATCGAATTCTGCGCGAGACGGATTTGCGCGACTATCTCGCGCAGCTTCCCGCGATCGCGTGCCAACTTGGCGGAGCGCCGGCAAGCTGGTCGATCAGCGAGGTTGGCGACGGCAATCTCAACCTCGTATTCATTGTGCGCGGCGGGGCTGGCAGCATTGCCGTCAAGCAGGCGCTGCCCTATGTGCGTCTGGTTGGCGAGAGCTGGCCGCTGCCGCTGTCGCGCTCGCACTATGAACATCTGGCGCTCACCCATCAGGCCCGGCTGGCGCCCGGGCTGGTGCCGGCGGTTCTCCACCACGACGAGGCGCTGGCCCTGATCGCGATGGAATTTCTCGAGCCGCATATCATCATGCGCAAGGGACTGGTCGGCGGGACCACTTATCCGCGCTTCGTCGACGACATCACGACCTTTCTGGCGCGAACGCTGTTCCTCAGCTCCGATCTTGCGGTCCCCGCCGCGGAAAAGAAGCAGGGCATCGCCGCCTTTGCCGGCAATCATGCGCTGTGCAAGATCACCGAGGACCTGATCTTCACCGATCCCTATCGTATCGTCGAACAGAACCGCTGGACCTCGCCGTGGCTGGACACAACCGCGGCGCGCTTTCGCGGAGACCTCGACCTGCATGTCGCGGTCTCCAGGCTCAAGCTGAAGTTCATGGCCGCGCCGGAAGCGCTGATTCACGGCGACCTCCATACCGGCTCGATCATGGTGACGGAGCGCGAGACGCAGGTGATCGATCCCGAATTCGCGTTCTATGGGCCGATGGGGTTCGATATCGGCGCCGTGATCGGCAACCTCCTCATGGGCTATCTGGCCTCCAGCGGCCACGAAACGTCGCCTGGTGACAGGCGAACCTTCGAGGCATGGCTGCTGGAGACGGTCGAAAGCGTCTGGACGGAATTCGCGCGCAAGTTCGTCGAGTTGTGGCGTACGGAAGCAAAGGGCGACGGCTATCCGCCCACGCTGTTTGCCGGCGCTAACGGTGCGGCGCGCCTCGATGCGGAACGGCAGGCCTATATGGCGCAGCTGTTTTGCGACACCGTCGGGTTTGCCGCGGCGAAGATCATCCGCCGCATCCTCGGTCTCGCGCACAATATCGATTTCGAACTGATCGATGATCCGAAGCGGCGCGCCATCTGCGAGGCGCGTAGCCTAAGGCTGGCGCGCGCGATGCTGGTGGATGCGGCGTCGTTTGCTTCGATCGGTGCCGTGACCAACGCGGCACGGGAAGTGCGCGATTGGGATCCGGATTTCGGTGCGTAAAGGCTAGCGGCTAGGCAGGCGAGATCTACTTCCCCTTTCGGCGGATTGCGGACTTGGCCGGACTTGCGAAGCCAGCGGGCGGTATGGACTAGCGACGTCCTGATCGATTGAGTTCGGCGACCTGATGCTTCTCCCCGGCCAACTTTCCCCCGGCGTGCAAGCTGCTGCAATACCACATGACTGCACGGTCGTTCCAACCCAAAAACAGTCCGGTCTCCCTGCAATCAGAATAGGTTTTGAAATTGCGTACGTTTCTGCACGTTGGCGAATAAATAAACTCACCCGCCGACCCGGAGCATCCATTCCAGGGTTGGTTGCCGTACTTGAAACTTGTCGGCGGACCATCGGCGTAATTGCTGGAGGTCTTCTCAAGTGCGGCAAGCTTCGCCATTACGGGACCCGGCGCAGCCGATGGCGTTCGAACGCTTGGCGGCGTTTGAGCGGTTGGCGATATCCGGCGCGATGCAACACGGTTTGCCACCTGCCTCGGCCTATGCGGCCTTGCCACCGGCTTCGGCGCTACGACCGTGATGGTAGGAAGCGCGGTGGCGGAGCCTGTTGCGGTTTGCGACATGGCCGTACCGCTCGGGCCGCACAACAATGCAGTTGACAGGATAGCAATAGCTGAGGGTGCAAAAAGGCTTGACGACATTCCCATGAGACGTTCTCCCAAATCGGACATTAATGCCGTCCCAAGACGGCGCGGGCGCGCTCAATTTGGCCTCGGCGGGCAAGGCGAGCATGTCCTTGTCCAGGTTCATCGATATCGCCTCCAAAAAAGACGAGAAGCACCACTGGAAGTGTCCGATGTATCCCGCGAATTTCCGCTTGTGCCCGTTTTGAAATTTTCCATGTCGGGCCGGCGGTTCGATACATTACGTTACAAAATAGGATGTCGCTATCCTCGCCGGTTGGGTACTCTGGCGTGTATGGGCAATTCGGACCACATTCTCGTCGTCGACGACGACCTGGGCTTGCGCGAACTGCTGGACCGATATTTTGTCGGCAACGGCTATCGGGTCACTACGGTGGCCAACGGCCGGCAGATGCGCGAGGTTCTCGCAAACCACCGGGTCGATCTGATCGTGCTTGACCTAATGCTGCCCGGGGACGACGGCCTCACGCTCTGTCGCAACTTGCGCGCAAATCAACCCTATGACATTCCGATCCTGATGCTGACGGCGCGCGGCGATGAAGCAGACCGTATCGTCGGCCTTGAGATGGGGGCGGACGACTATCTCACGAAGCCGTTTGCCCCGCGCGAGCTGCTCGCACGAATCCGCTCGGTTTTGCGCAGGGCCGAGATGCTGCCCCGCAACCTTGCGGCATCGGAAAAAGCCCGCCGCTTTCGCTTCGGCGAATGGAAGCTCGATACGACCGGGCGTTTCCTGGTCGACTCCAACGAAACCGTGGTCTCGTTGAGTGGCGCCGAATACCGATTGTTGCGCGTGTTTCTCGATCACCCTCAACATGTCCTCAATCGCGATCAGCTGCTCGACCTGACGCAAGGCCGTGAGACCGAAGTCTACGATCGGTCAATCGACCTTCTTGTCAGCCGCCTTCGCCAGCGATTGCGCGACGACGCCCGGGAGCCGTCCTACATCAAGACGGTGCGCAGCGAAGGCTACGTCTTTGCAGTCTCCGTCGAGGCATTGCCGGAGCCGTCATGAGCGCCCGTTTTCGGCGTATGGCGGCGCGTCTTTGGCCGGGCTCCCTGTTCGGCCGGCTGGCGATGATCCTGTTTTCCGGCCTTGTAGCTGCACATGTGCTGGCCTTCGTTTTGATTGTCCTCGACCACATGGCTATCGAAGACGAACTGGGGAATAAATTTGCTGCCGTGGACATCGCGGACTCGGTCGCTATCCTGGACTACGTCAAGCCTGAAGAAAGACCCGCTTGGCTCGACCGCCTCTCTCGACTGCACTATCGATACGTTCTCAGAGATGGGGGAGAGCTGGAAGCGGAGCCACCCAAACGACGGCAAGCGAACATCGCGCGTTTGCGGGCCCTGCTGGGGCCCGCCTACGAGGCGAATTTTGTCTACTTCGATCCACCGACGCGATCGCGACGGGGCATACTCATGCATCTGAAGGACGGTAGCCCGCTGACGCTCGAGATCTTCTGGCAGCGGGCAACCATTTCGCCATGGTTGCCGGCGGCGCTCGCCGTTCAACTCTGTATTATCGCATTCTTCGTCTGGCTTGCCGTAAAGCTCGCGACGCAACCGCTGGCGCGCCTGGAGCACGCGGCCAACAGCCTGGGTTCGGATTTGCGCGGTGAGCCGCTCCCGGAGGATGGTCCGAAGGAAGTGGCGCGCGCCGCTACCGCGTTCAACGCCATGCAGCGACGCATTGCCGAGCAGGTCGCGGAACGGATCCAGATTCTGGCGGCGATCTCGCACGATCTTCAGACTCCGATCACGCGCATGCGGCTGCGCGCTGATTTCCTGGGTGACAGCGACGCCAAGGAAAAGCTGCAGGGCGACCTGCAGGAAATGCAGACGCTCGTCAAACAGGGTCTTGCCCTGGCGCGGGAGTACGACGACATTGGCCCCGGGGCCACCGCGCATGTCGCCGTCGAAGCATTGCGGGAGCCGTCATGAGCGCCCGTTTTCGGCGTACGGCGGTGCGTCTTTGGCCGGACTCACTGTTCCGCCGGCTGGCGATCATCCTGTTCGGCGGTCTCCTGGCTGCACATGTGCTGTCCTTTGGTCTGGTTGCCTTTAATGTCTTCGGCCTCAGCCGCGAGATAGGGGATGACTATTTCATCAGGTACATCGCGACCGCGGTCGCTATCCTCGACCGGGTCAAGCCCGAAGAACGGTCCGCCTGGCTCGAACGCCTCAGTCGACCTACATATCGGTACGTTCTCGGAGATGGGGGAGAGATAGAAGCGGCGCCACCCAAACGACGACAAGAGAGCCTGGCGCGTTTGAGGGCCATGCTGGGGGCCGGCCACGACGCGAAATCTATCTTCTACCTCGATCCACTGAATCGACGGCGGCTGGGCTGGCTCGTTCACCTGAAGGACGGCAGCCCGTTGATGGTCGAATTCGTCGCACGGAGGACGGTGATTTCGCCCTGGTTGCCGACGGCGTTCGCCGTTCAACTCTTTGCTCTCGCATTCCTCACCTGGATTGCCGTGAAGCTCGCGACACAACCGCTGGTGCGCCTCGAGCGCGCGGCCAACAGCCTGGGTTCGGATCTGCGCGGCGAGTTGCTCCCGGAGGATGGTCCGAAGGAAGTGGCGCGCGCCGCTACCGCATTCAACGCCATGCAGCGACGCATTGCCGGGCAGGCTGTGGAGCGGATCCAGATTCTGGCGGGGATAGCGCGCCGTCTTCAGACTCCGATCACGCGCATGCGGCTGCGCGCTGATTTCCTGGGTGACAGCGACGCCAAGGAAAGGCTGCAGGGCGACCTGCAGGAAATGCAGACGCTCGTCAAGCAGGGTCTTGCCTTGGCCCACGGACGCGACGAGCTCAGCAAGCAGCGGTGTCAGACCGACCTGCATGCCCTTATCGACAGCCTCGTCTGCGACTATTCCGACGCCGGAAAATCTCTTCGCTTTTCCGGAGAACGCGGGGTGACGATTCTCACACACCCGCAGGCCTTGCGCCGCATCATGATCAACTTGATCGATAACGGCCTGAAATTCGGCGAGGATGTCGAAGTCGCCATCGATGCGCAGCGGTCGAACGGCATCACGATCACCGTATCGGACCGCGGGCCCGGTATTCCCGACGAGCATCTGAAGTCGGTATTCTTGCCGTTTTATCGGGTCGAGGCTTCGCGCAATCGCGAAACCGGCGGCACCGGGCTTGGCCTTGCCATCGCCCAGCAACTTGCCAGCGCGCTTCGCGGGACGCTCACGCTCGCCAATCGTGATGGCGGCGGATTGGAAGCGCGCCTCGAATTTTTGCGCTGACAATACGATGACTCTGACGCGGATGATTTCGTGGCGAGATGACAGACCCGTCGCGTCCACGGGACGCAATGCGGACTCTGGCAAAATGTCTGCCCTCGGCAGATTTATGGCTTCACGGCCTAAAACGCCGGCGTCATTCGACAGCTCGTTCCCGCAACTGCTGCGCATAAACATTGATCACCAGCGCCGCCAGCAGAATGAGGCCGCGGATCAAAATCTTCAAAAAACTGTCGATATTGACGTGGTCGAGGCCGTTGTTGAGGACGCCGAGCACGAACAGGCCGACAATGGTATTGCCGATGCCGCCGCGGCCGCCGAACAGGCTGGTGCCGCCGACCACGACGGCGGCGATCGAGTCGAGCAGATAGGTATCGAACTCGTTCTGCTGCGCGCTGCCGAAATGGGCGACGCCGAGCATGCCGCCGATGCCTGAACAAACCGCCGAGATCACCATCACGCTGCCAAGGATCAGCTTGACGTTGAGGCCGGAATATTCCGCGGCCTCGCGATTGCCGCCGACCATGTAAACGTAGCGGCCGAAGCGGGTATACGTCAGCACCAGATGGCCGCCGAGCAGCATCAGCGCGGCCACGATCACGATCCATGGGATGCCACCGATCGATCCCGATCCGAGCGTCGTGATCACGTCGGGCACCTTGTAGGCGATCTGGCCGCGCACCAGCAGCGCGGAAATGCCGGCCGCGATCTGCATCATCGCCAGCGTCATGATGAAGGAGGGAATGCCGATCACCGTGAGCCCGAGCGCGTTGACGACACCGAGCAGGGCGCAGAGCGCCAGCGCCAGCATGACCGCGGCCCAGCCGGGCATCGGGACGTTGGCGATGTTCACGTAGGATTCCTGCAGGGTGAAATAGGCGACGGCAATGCCGGTGACGTTGGCGATGCTCGCGATCGACAGGTCGATCTCGGCGCACAGGATCACGAAGGTGAGGCCGACGGCGATGATGCCGGTCACCGACACCTGGGTCAGGATGTTGCCGAGATTGTCGAGCGTCGCAAATGAAGGACTGGCGGCGGCAAAGAAGGCGGTGAGGCAGATCAAGGTCAGGAACGGCGCGATGTTGCGCATCTGCGAACGCAGGAACCTGCCGATGTTGCGCGGCCGCTTGCGATCCGCCGGGACTGTCGCGCTTTCACTGCTCGCCATACGAATCTCTCCTCAAGCCGCTTCCAGCAGGCGGTCCTTGCTGACCATCTCATGCGTAAATTCCCGCACCACCGCGCCGCGCTTCAAGACGATGATGCGGTCGGCCAGCGACAGAACCGTCTCCGGTTCGGTCGACAGCACGATCACCGCCAATCCCTTGGCGCGCAGGTCCCTGACGATGTTGATGACGTCGTTCTTGGCGCCCACATCCATGCCGCGCGTCGGCTCGCACAGCACCAGCAGGCGCGGCGGATAGCTCAGCCATTTCGCCAGCGCCACCTTCTGCTGGTTGCCGCCGGACAGCATGCCGAGTTCGAGTTCGACCGCCGCGGGCCGGATCTGCAATTGCTCGACCTGGCGCGTGGCGATGGACCGCTCGCGCGCCGGCTTGAGGAGCAGGGCGGAAATCCGGCCCAGCACGCTGATCGAGATGTTCTTGTAGACCGGCTCCTGGTGGAACAGCATGGCGCGGCGGCTTTCGGGAACGAAGGCCACACCGGCGCGCCGCGCCGCCGCGGTGCTGGCGAAGCTCTTGCGCTCGCCACCCACAATGAGCGTGCCGCTATCGGGCTTGATCTTGCCGAACAGAATTCGCGCCAGCTCGAGCTGGCCGCATCCCATAAAACCATAGATACCCAGCACTTCGCCGCCACGGGCCTCGAACGAGACGTCCTGCAGGCTTCGGGCCAAACTGAGTTCATTTGCCTTGAGCACAGCCGGACGGCTGGTGGGCGGCGGCAGCATGATGTCGTCGGTATAGGTCTCGCCCAGCGCCTCGCTGCCCTTGCCGATCATGGCTTCGATCAAGGCGGCCTTGCTGGTCGCGGCAGCTTCGGTCTCGGCCACCTTCCGGCCGTTGCGGAACACGGTGACGGTGTCGGAGACGCGCAGGATGTCTTCGATGAAATGCGAGATGAAGACGATGCTGGCGCCTTCGTCGCGCAGCCGCCGCAGCGTCGTAAACAGGCGCTCGACCTCGGGCGGCGAGAGGGCGGAGGTCGGCTCGTCGAGGATGATGATGCGGGCGCCCGAGAACAGCACGCGGGCGATCTCGATCAGTTGCTGCAGGCCGATCGGCAGATCGCCGAGCCGCGACATCGGATCGACGTCGATGCCGAATTTGGCGAGCTGCTCGCCGGCCTCGCGCGCCATGCGCCGCCACTGCACGAGGCCGAAGCGGTTGGTCGGCTGGGTGCCGAGAAAGACATTTTCGGCCACCGACAGGTCAGGGGCGACACTCAGCTCCTGATGCACCATGGCAATGCCGGCCGCATGCGCGTCGCGGGTCGACCGGAAGCGGGTGTCCTTTCCGTCCAGTGTAAACCGGCCCGAGAATTCCGGATGCACGCCGGCGATGATCTTCATCAGCGTGCTTTTTCCGGCGCCGTTTTCGCCGACGAGACCATGGATCTCGCCGGCGAACAGCGCAAAGTCGACCCCCCGTAGCGCCTCGACGCCGCCGAAGGCCTTGGTGATCCCCCGCAATTCGAGGATGGGTGAGCGTTCCGACTGCATCAGGCTTCAGATCAGGAAATGATTCTCCATCCACTGCATGCCCGCCGCATTGGCCTTGGTCACGACCGGGCCGTCCGTAATCACGTGCTTGGGAATGCCCTGACCGCTCTTTTCGCCCGCGGTCACCGCGGCGACGCCCGCAATGATGGCGCCGCCATGGATGCGGCACGAGGGATTGCGGACGGTGGCGAACATCCGGCCTTCGCTCACCGCCTGGATCGCCGGCGGCATGGCGTCGACCCCGCCGATCAGGATGTTGGTGCGGTTGCGCGCCTTCATGATGTTGGCGGCGGCGAGCGCCATGTCGTCATTGTGGAAGAAGGCGGCGTCGATCTGCGGGTATTTTGTCAAATAGGTCTCCCACAGCCGCGCCGCCTTCGAGACGTCCCAATCCGCCGGCTGGGTGTCGAGCACCTCGATGTTCGGGAACTGCTTCACCACGGACTCAAAACCCTTGGCACGGCCTTGCGCGCCGGTGTGGCCGAGGGCGCCTTGCGTCATGATGATCTTGCCCTTGCCGCCGATGGCGTTGCACAGCGCCTGGGTCACCGAGGCGCCCATGAACTCATTGTCGGGGGCGAGGAAGGAGTGGACGTTGATCTGGTCGAGCGGCGCGATCAGCGTGTCCATGTCGATGACGGGGGTGCCGGCGGCGATCATCTTCTGCACCGGCTGGGTCAGGGTGCCGATACCGAACGCCTGGATGGCGACGAAATCCCATTTCTGCGAGGCCATGTTGTCGATCGCGGCGCGCTGCTTGACCGCGTCGAGCTGGCCGTCGAACCAGGTGACTTCGACGTTGAACAGCTTGCCCCACCATTCCGCGGCCTGCTTGCCCTGTGCGCACCAAGTGGCCTGCAGGCCGGCGTTGGAGAACGCCGCCTTCAGCGGTTTCTCGGAACGTCCAACTCCGGCCGCCAGTGCCGGGCTCACGCCCAAACCGCCGAACAGGGTGGTCGCTGCGCCGGCGAGCGCCGCCGACTGAAGAAGATCACGTCTGGTCGTAGAGAATTTGTCCGTCCCTGACATTGCTTGCTCCCTCGTTTTCATTTTTATGACCGTCGGCGTCGATTGCACGCACCGCGGATGCGATCAGTGTCTCACACTCATCGCGCCCGCGCCACCCATCCGGGCCGGGAGTGGCGATAGCGATCCGGTCAAGCGGCACGATCGGGATTTGTTCTAGCTTGTGCGTTGCAAGACCAGCTGCTCAATCTCATCCAGCAATTTTTGCCACGCAGCATCGATCTCCGGCGTCCACTCAGCGCCCAAAATCTCGCGCAGCGTCCCGGCGATCATGCCAAAGAATGCGATGAACAGGTCGCGCGGCGTGCCGTAGGCGTCGTGCGAGGAAATTTCGCACTCGATCATGCGAAAATGACCGGTGCGCGGGCCTGCGAAATCCAGGATGGCCTCGATCGTCAGCGCCAGCATCGAGCCCTTGACGAGTTCGCTGCCCTCGGTCCGGAACATTGCCTGTGTTTCGGGGTGTTCGCGGTACAGGCGATCATAGACCAGCGGCGTCAGGTCCGCGCAGCGTTCGCCGGCAATCTCAAAGCTTCGTTCGATCGGATTGGAAGACGCGATCATGGCGATGTACGCGGTTCGGAAAATCTTCGAACGACTTTAGAAGATGTGATCGTCGAAAAAACTGATCATCGAAAAAAAAGAGCAGGGCACGGAGCCCTGCTCGAAAATTGTGTCGACCCTTTTACCTCGAAAAAATTGGGTTTGATCTTGATTGACGAGGCGACGCTGCTTGTGCGCGTCAGGGCTCCTCCCGAGACTTGGACCACCAGACTTCAACCTTTCGGCCAGCCTGAGCCAGCACGTGTAGACCATCTTTTTCGTCTTGTCACCATTTTCAGCAACGATTGTTCAAAATTCCAGCAGTCTGCGAAATGATTGGGATTTCACCACTATTCCTTGTGTTTTGGCGGCAATACCCGTCGCTTAATATTGTCGGGCTGGTCGGGTAATCCGGTTTCAAGGGGCTGGGGCGCAACCTGAATGGCCGATTATTTCCGCAACTGGCGCGAATAAACCGGGAACGTGATCTCGACTTCGGACCCCGGGGGTGATTAGGTTCGCCGCGGATGGATTTGCGATGCGCAGGCGGCTGAAAAATTTCCTACCGATCGTCCTGATCGCCCTGGTGGTGCAGATTTTTGCACCCATCGGCGCGTGCTGGGCGGCCAGCCTGGCTGCCTCCGACCCGATCGCTGCTGCCGTTATCTGTCATGGCAATGCAAACGCCGCCACCGGACAGAGCGACCAGACCGGGCATCGCGCCCACGATGGCTGCTGTTCGGTCTGCAGCGTGCTCCAGACCGGGGCGTCGGTCGATGTGCCGCAAACCGCCGACGCCATCGTATTCGAACGCCGGCACGCGGATGTGGTCTGGGTCGAATTCACAACAGACCGATTCGGCTCTTGGGCCGGCTCTCACGCGCAAGCGCGCGCCCCTCCGTCCATTTCCTGACCAACCGAACATTCGAACGATCGGTGCGGCCTTGGCTGCGCTGATCGGTGCCGTTCAATAAGCCGGCCTTTAGAGCCGGTGTCAGGAATATTCGATGATCGTTCATCGTGCTCGCGGTAGCGCGAGCCTGCTGGTGCTATGCTGCGCGCTTAGCGCCGCGCCTTCGAGCACAAGCGCCCAAACCGCATTGCCGCCGGTAACGGTGGATGCGCCGCGTGCAGCGGCCACAAAACCCGTGGCGCGGCGGCCGGGCGTTCGCTCGTCGGCGAGGGCGGCGCGGGCCAGGCCCAGCGTCATCATCGCCACGCCTGCCGTGCCGCCGGCCGCGCGCACGACGCCGGGTGAAGCGCGCGCGAACCTTTACCAGGCACCAAACGGCCAGACCGAGACCACGATCGATCGCAGCCAGTTCGACAACCGGCCGTCATTTTCGGTCGGCGACGTCTTGCGCGACAGCCCCGGCATCTCGGTGAAGCAGGGCAACGGGCCGCGCGACTTCGGCATATCGATCCGTGGCTCCAACGCCCGTAACGGCTTTGGCATCCGAAATCTCGTGATCTTCGACGACGGGTTCCCGGTCACGCAGCCGGACGGACTTTCCCGCAGCGATCTGATCGATCCGCGAGCCTATGCCGCGATCGATGTCATCCGCGGGCCGTCATCGGCGCTGTATGGCAATTACGCGACCGGCGGCGCGCTCAATTTCCGCACCCGCCCGGGCGGGACCATCGACGGCGTCGAATACGGCGTCGATGGCGGTAGTTTCGGCTATCTCAACAATTATCTGGCGGCCGGCAAGAAGGTCGGCAAATTCGAAGGCTCACTGTTTGCCAGCGACGCGCGCGGCGACGGCTACATTCAAAACAGCTGGTTCAATACCCAGACCGTGAACTTCCTCGGCACCTTGCAGGCCACCCCTGACGACCGCTTCACCGTCAAATTCATCAATAACGAGTTGAGCACGCGGCTGCCGATCCGGTTGTCGCTCAACCAGTACTATCAAAATCCGTTCCAGGCAGGGTGCGAGGCGGCGGGCGTCGCGGGCTGCGGATCGGTACCGCTCTTCAACAACGGCTTCAATGGGCCGAGGAGTTCCGTCACCGCGGTGCAGGCCGGGCTCGGGCGCAACGATCGCCGGACGATCGTCGGCGGCCGCTGGGAGCACGACTTCGACAACACGACGACCTGGCGCAACCAGTTCGTGTTCGACGACCGCAACATCAACCAGCCGACCGGCTCCACCAGTTCGATCGGCGACTTTCCGTCGTACAACTACACGAGCGACATCACCAAGCGCGGCGAAATCCTCGGGATGGATTCCACGACCTTTTTCGGTGGCTTCTACAACACGCTCGTCGCGTCCAGTGACACCCGGAACGTGATGCCGGGCGGCAATGCGCGGCTGGGCTTGCTCCAGAGCAATACGTTCAGCGACACGACGAACTATGGGGTTCGTGCGCGGGAAGAACTGAAGCTGACGCCGCAGCTCATGGCGATTGCCGGGATTGGATGGGAGACGACGCATTTGAGGGGGATCAATACCGCTTACAACTATGGAACGTCGATGTTTCCAGCCCCTACGATCAGCCCGACGACCGCGGATCGTCAGTTCCAAAACACCGCGCCTGAGTTCGCGCTGCTCTATAAATTGAACAGCGAGTGGTTGTTCCGTGGCCGCGTCGCGACCGGCTATGGCACGCCGCAGGTCGGAAACCTCTTCGTGGTCTCCACCGGCCAGAACGGCAACAACACCCAGCTCAAGACCCAGAGGAACCTCGGCTATGACCTCGGTTTCGACTGGACGCCCAACAATGCGCTGAAGTTCAGCGCGACCGGGTTCTATGAGTTCTTCAGGGATGAACTGGTGACGCAGGCGACGTCAACGACGGCCGCCGGGGTGGCCCCGCCGAATGCGAGCTACACCTTCAATGCGCCTCGCTCCGAACATCGGGGCGTCGAATTGGCGGCCGACTGGAAATTCCATCCGGGTTGGCGATTCACGGCGGCCTACACCTATCTCGACGAAATCTACACTGAATACACCGAGAACATTATCAGCGGCGCCAACACGTTTGGTTTCAACCGTGTCGGCAACAAGATTCCCGGCATCTCGCCCAACGAACTCACGGCCCGGCTTGGGTATGATGAGATGTCGGGACGGCTGGCCGGCCTCGGTGCGTTCGTAGAGGTGCAATGGAAGGACTCGTTCTACATGGACAACGCCAATCTGTTGAAGGCGCCCGGTTACGAACTGGTCAATCTCAATGTGCACTACAAGACGGATCTGGCGTCCGAGTATTTCAAGGCATTGAGCTTGTATCTCGAAGTCCGCAACGTGTTCGACCGGACCTATGTGGCGTCCGCCAACAACATCGGGAACACGGTCGCGGCAGCCGGCGTTCAAAATCCCGCGAGCGTGCTGGCGAACACGACAGGTTCGATCTATGCCGGTTCACCGCGCGCGTTTGTGGCGGGCATGAAGGTGGCGTTCCGATGACCGATCGATTTCGCGGAGGGATGAACGCCATGGTTCGAAACAGCCTGCTCGGGTCGATTGCCTTGGCGCTCGGCGTCACGCTATGGCAAATGCCCGCCACCGCGCAGATGAGCCACCAGCACGCCTCGGAGGCGGCGTGCAACGAGACCATCTTGCGGTGCGCTTCGAAAGTCACGCCTGCCTTCGGCGCCGATGGAACGCTGTGGCTCGTCTGGATGGCCGGTGGCCAGATATCCGTTGCAAGCTCAAAGGATGCCGGCCGCAGCTTTTCGACGCCGGTTCAGGTGACGAAGGAGAAACTCAATCTCGATTGGGGGCCCGACGCGCGGCCCAAGTTTGTCGTCGAGAAGAACGGCGGCATCGTGCTGGCGTTTTCGATCTTCCGGGACAAGGCGTTCAACGGCCAGGTGCTGTACACGCGATCAACCGACGGTGGCGGAAGCTTTGCCGCCTTGCGGCCGATCACCTCGAACAACGACAGCCAGCGCTTCGAAGCGCTGGGCCTTGACGCTGACGGTTCGGTGTTTGCCGCCTGGCTCGACAAGCGCAACCGCGTGCCGGCGAAGCAGAGTGGCAAGAAATACGACGGCGCGGGTCTGTTCTTTGCGTCCTCGAAAGATGCCGGAGCGAGCTATACCGAAGCGCGGCTGGCGACGGACAATACCTGCGAGTGCTGCCGGCTCGGGCTGGCGTTCGCCGGTCCCGGCCGTCCCGTTGTTGTCTTCAGGAATATCTTCGAAGGAGGCGTTCGCGATCACGCCATCATGACCTTTGCTGATCCGGCAACGCCGGGCGAGGTGCGCCGCGTCAGCAAAGACGACTGGCAGATCGCCGCGTGTCCGCACCATGGGCCAAGCCTGTCGATTTCGACCGCCGGGACCTATCACGTGACCTGGTACACCAACGGCAAGGCACGCAAGGGCCTGTTTTATGCTCGCTCGCAGGATGAGGGCCGGACGTTTTCCGATCCGCTCCCGATCGGCAGGTCCGATCGCAATCCCACCCGGCCATACGTGCTGGCGGGGCCACGCGGTGCGACGATCGTCTGGAAGGAATTCGATGGCGAAAGAACCACGGTCAACGCGATGGTCTCCCGTGACGACGGCAAAAGCTGGTCGAAACCGTCAGCGGTTGCCACGACATCGGACACGTCCGATCACCCGCTGCTGGTGAGCGACGGACAAAAGACCTATCTGTCCTGGATGACCAAGGCCGACGGATATCGCTTGCTGCCGATTGGAGATGAGTCATGAGACGCTATGTGCTGGCCGCGATTTTCTTCGCTGCCCTTCTCGCGCCCGCACCGGGCGCTGAGAAACCGTCTCAGCTCAGGCCGTTCGTGCGCGGAAGCTGGCAGGACGTGTTGCGTGCGCACGCCGGTCGCCCGACGCTGGTGCATTTCTGGGGCGTGACCTGCGGCCCCTGCAAGGTCGAGCTGCCGCTGCTTGGGCAATTCATGAAGCACCACGGCGAAATCGACGTGGTGACGATCAGCGCCGATCTCGTTCCCGATTTGCCCGGCGCCACCCGGGCGATGTTGCAAAAGTCTGGCCTCGGGCCTGCGGAGAACTGGATCTTCAGCGATGGCTTTGTCGAGCGCCTGCGGTTCGAGATCGACCCGGCATGGCAGGGCGATATCCCCCGCACGCTGCTGATCGGGCGGGACGGAACCATCACCACGATCGAAGGCTCGGCCGAAATACCGGACCTCGAAAAATGGTCAGCGCAGCAGCGCGCCGCGACGAAATGACAGCGAAATTATTCTGCCTCCACAACCTGAAAGATAATCAAATGAAGCCCGTTCTGCAAATGAAGCCTGTTCTGCAAATCCTCTCTCTTGCCGCTCTGATCGCAAGCGTGTTCGCCGTTCCCGCGCAGGCTGGCGATGCCAAGGCCGGCGATCTCGTCATCACCCAGGCCTGGAGCCGCGCCACACCGAAGGGCGCCAAGATCGCCGGTGGCTATCTCACCATCGAGAACAAGGGCGCCGCAGCGGACCGTCTGCTGGGCGGCAGCGGCGAAATCGCCGGCAAGGTCGAGATCCACGAGATGGCGATGAACAACGGCGTGATGACGATGCGGCCGCTCGACAAGGGGCTGGCGATCGAGCCGGGCAAAGTGGTGAAGCTCGCGCCCGGCGGTTACCATTTGATGCTGATGGACCTCAAGGGTCCGTTCAAGCAGGGCGACAAGGTGCCGTTCACGCTCGAATTCGAAAAGGCGGGCAAGGTCACTCTGTCGTTCGACGTGCAGGGTGTCGGCGCGCAGGCGCCCGCCGGTGGCGCTGGAGGACACAAGGCGCACGATCATTCGAAGATGTGAGGGGGGGTGATAGCTAACCTCCGGGGCGTGCCGGGCCAGACGAGGTCAACGTGGGGTCGCCGATCGCGATCAAGTGCGACAAAACAACCCGACGGGCAAATCACTTCGGATTTATGGAAATCATGTCAAGCCCCAAAATAAAAAATATTTCGCTTTTCCAGAATGGCAAATTGAAGTACACCCTTGGCCATCCCGTCCTACTCAGAAGGGCGTCGGCCGTCGTCACGGACGTTGGACGGGTTGCGGTGGACGCGAAGGTACCCTTGACGAAAGGTGCTGGAGCGTACGGCAAAGACGTGTGGTCCTGACGTCGCGGTGCTGGCGTCAATGCACCTGGAGGCAATAGCTTCCAGGGCGCTACGGAGGCAAAAGAGCCGTTCTCCGGGGAGAGCTCGTTATAAGCCGTAAAGCCATTGCGCAGGGAAGGCCGGGTGTTCCCCGCTGCCCTGTATGCTCGTGTGCAGCTTTCTATCTACCAACCGCACACGGGACCGCGGGTGCAGCGCGCACCCGGTCTTCCCTGCGCCCTCTGTTTTCGAGGGCAAGGAATTTCTGGCATAGCTCGGGCGCATCGCGCCGCGAGAACGCGAAGGTACATCCACCCGTCATCGCCCGACCGGGCGACCCGTTATTCCAGAGATGCTGATGATAGAACCGAAAAGCCGCGGCGTACTGGATCGCCCGCTTTCGCGGGTGACGACGGCATTATGTGATGTCACACCATCCCGACCTGATCGCGCCGCAATTATGGGCGCAAGATGAACGGTCAAAACGGCCGGAAATCCGCATTCCCTATGGCTTTTGAGGCTCCCGGCCTTGTATTTTCGCACCCGATCCGGTTTCACTGCAGTTCTTCCCCTTGTTCCACTGATTCCCTGAGTTGACCCATGCGATTGTCGCGGTTTTTTCTGCCCATCCTGAAGGAGAACCCGAAAGAGGCGGAGATCGTCTCGCACCGCCTGATGCTGCGTGCCGGCATGATGCGGCAGGAGGCGGCCGGCATTTACGCCTGGCTGCCGCTGGGTTTCCGGGTGCTGAAGAAGATCGAGCAGATCGTCCGCGAGGAGCAGAACCGGGCCGGGGCGCTCGAACTGCTGATGCCGACATTGCAACTCGCCGATCTCTGGCGCGAGAGCGGCCGCTACGACGCCTATGGTCCGGAAATGCTGCGCATCAGCGACCGCCACAAGCGCGAATTGCTGTACGGGCCGACCAACGAGGAAATGATCACCGAGATCTTCCGCGCCTACGTCAAGTCCTACAGGAGCCTGCCGCTCAATCTCTACCACATCCAGTGGAAGTTCCGCGACGAGCAGCGTCCGCGTTTCGGCGTGATGCGCGGCCGCGAATTCCTGATGAAGGACGCCTATACATTCGACATCGACGAGGCCGCAGCCAGGCGTTCCTACAACCGGATGTTCGTCGCCTATTTGCGCACTTTTGCGCGGATGGGCTTGAAGGCGATCCCGATGCGCGCGGAGACCGGCCCGATCGGCGGCGATCTCAGTCACGAGTTCATCGTGCTGGCCGAGACCGGCGAGTCTGGGGTCTATTGCGACAGCGACGTGCTCAACCTGCCGATTCCGGGCGATGACGTCGATTATGACGGCGATCTGACGCCGATCATCAAGCAATGGACTTCGGTCTATGCCGCGACCGAAGACGTACATGACGCTGCACGCTTCGATCGCGAAGTGCCCGCCGAGAAGAAGGTGAACACCAGGGGCATCGAAGTCGGCCAGATCTTCTACTTCGGCACCAAATACTCCGACGCCATGAAGGCGACGGTCGCGGGCGCCGACGGCGTCGACGTGCCGATCCATGGCGGCTCCTACGGCGTCGGCGTGTCGCGCCTGGTCGGCGCCATCATCGAGGCCTGCCATGACGATGCCGGCATCAAATGGCCCGAGGCGGTGGCGCCATTCACCGCCGTGATCCTGAACCTGAAGCAGGGCTCCAGCGATACCGATGCCGCCTGCGAGGCGCTTTATCGCGAGCTCGAGGCCAAAGGCGTCGACGTCCTCTATGACGACACGGATCAACGTGCGGGGGCAAAATTCGCCGCCGCTGACCTGATCGGCATTCCCTGGCAGATTCTGGTCGGCCCCAAGGGCCTCGCCGAGGGCAAGCTCGAGATCAAGCGGCGCAGCGACGGCTCGCGCGAGAATCTCAGCCCGGCGGAAGCGGTCGCCAGGATATCTGGACGATAACCGGAAGATAGCGGGAAAGATTTTCCACGGCGGGCGGTATGTTCGCCATTCCGGGCCACATTCGGCCCCGAATCATGGGATTATCGACAGATGGATGAGACCGTGAACGAGACAGTCCGAACCCCGCCGTTTTCGCAGTTCGAATGGCTGTTGTCCGGGCGTTACCTGCGGGCGCGTCGCAAGGAAGGCTTCATTTCCGTGATCGCCGGCTTTTCGTTCCTAGGCATCATGCTCGGCGTCGCCACGCTGATCGTCGTGATGGCCGTGATGAATGGCTTCCGCAAGGAATTGCTGGACAAGATGCTGGGACTGAACGGCCATATATTGGTCCAACCGCTGGAATCGCCGCTGACGGACTGGAAGGACGTCGCCGAGCGGATCAGCCAGATTCAGGGGATCCGGCTGGCGGCGCCCGTCGTCGACGGCCAGGGGCTGGGATCCTCGCCATCCAAGGCGGCCGGCGTGTTCATTCGCGGCATGCGGGCCGGCGACCTGAACAATCTCACCTCGATCTCCAAGAACATCAAACAGGGCACCCTCGAAGGCTTCGATGAGGGGCAGGGCGTCGCGATCGGAAGCGGGCTCGCCGATCAATTGTCGCTGCGTGCCGGCGACCGCATCACCCTGATCTCGTCCCAAGGCGCGCTGACGCCAGGCGCGTCGACGTCGACGGGCAGCACGCCGCGCATCAAGCCGTACAGGATCGCCGCCGTATTCGAGATCGGCATGTCCGAATATGACGCAAGCCTCGTGTTGATGCCGCTGCCCGAAGCGCAGGCCTATTTCAACCGCAAGGATGACGTGTCCTCGATCGAGGTATTCACGAATGCCCCCGAGCTGATCGATACGTTCCGCAAGAGCGTCATGGAGGCCGCGGCAAGGCCGGTATTCCTGGTCGACTGGCGGCAGCGCAATTCGACCTTCTTCAACGCGCTCCAGGTTCAGCGCAACGTGATGTTCGTGATTGTCACAATGATCGTTCTGGTCGCAGCTCTGAACATCGTCTCCGGCCTGATCATGCTGGTGAAGGACAAGGGCCAGGACATTGCGATCCTGCGCACCATGGGTGCCTCGCAGGGCGCGGTGATGCGGATATTCCTGATCACGGGCGCCGCGATCGGCGTCGTCGGCACGCTCACGGGTCTCTTCGTCGGCATGCTGATCTGCCTGAACATCGAATCGATCCAGCAGCTGCTGTCGTGGATGACCAACACCGACCTGTTTCCGCAGAAGCTGTATTACCTCTCGAAGATTCCGGCCGAGGCCGCCTTCGGCGAGACCTCCGCGGTCGTGGTCATGGCGTTGACCCTGTCGTTCCTGGCGACGCTCTATCCGTCCTGGCGCGCCGCGCGCCTCGATCCCGTCGACGTGCTGCGGTACGGGTGAGATCATGAACGAAGCCATGAACGAGACCGTCCGAACCCCGCCGTTTTCGCAATTCGAATGGCTGTTGTCCGGGCGTTACTTGCGGTCGCGTCGGAAGGAAGGCTTCATTTCCGTCATCGCCGGCTTTTCATTCCTCGGCATCATGCTCGGCGTCGCGACGCTGATCATCGTGATGGCCGTGATGAACGGCTTCCGCAAGGAGCTGCTGGACAAGATCCTCGGCCTCAACGGGCATCTTTTGGTTCAGCCGCTGGAATCGCCGCTGACGGACTGGAAGGACGTCGCCGACCGTATCAACCAGGTTCAGGGTATCCGGCTGGCTGCACCGGTCGTGGATGGGCAGGCCCTGGCATCCTCGGCGTTCAACGCCTCCGGCGTGCTGGTTCGCGGCATGCGCGCCAACGACCTCAACAATCTCACCTCGATCTCCAAGAACATCAAGCAAGGCACTCTCGAAGGCTTCGACGAAGGGCAGGGCGTCGCGATCGGACGTCGGCTCGCCGATACGCTGTCGTTGCATGCCGGCGACAGCATCACGCTGGTGGCGCCGAAGGGCGCCGTGACGCCGATGGGCACCACGCCGCGCATCAAGCCCTACAAGATCGCCGCCGTGTTCGAGATCGGCATGTCGGAATATGATTCGAGTTTTGTGTTCATGCCGCTGCCGGAATCGCAGGCCTATTTCAACCGCAAGGACGACGTCACCGCGATCGAGGTGTTCACGAGCAATCCGGACAAGATCGACACTTTCCGCAGGCTGGTGACGGAGGCGGCCGGGCGGCCGGTGTTCCTGGTCGACTGGCGGCAGCGCAACTCGACCTTCTTCAATGCGCTGCAGGTCGAACGCAACGTGATGTTCCTGATCCTGACCATGATCGTGCTGGTCGCGGCGCTGAACATCGTCTCCGGCCTGATCATGCTGGTAAAGGACAAGGGCCAGGACATTGCGATCCTGCGCACCATGGGCGCCTCGCAGGGCTCGATCATGCGGATATTCCTGATCACTGGCGCGGCGATCGGCGTGGTCGGCACGCTGACCGGATTTTTCGTCGGCATGCTGATTTGTCTCAACATCGAATCGATCCGGCAGTTCCTGTCCTGGATGACCAATACCGAGCTGTTCTCGCCGGAGCTCTACTTCCTCTCCAAGCTGCCGGCCGAGATCGATTTCGGCGAGACCACCGCTGTCGTGATCATGGCGTTGACGCTGTCGTTCCTGGCCACGCTCTATCCGTCCTGGCGCGCCGCGCGCCTCGATCCCGTGGACGCGCTCCGGTATGAGTGAGGGCAAAATGGCCGAGGGCGCTGAAGATGTACCGGTGGTCTATCTCCACGAGATAAAACGCCAGTACACGCAAGGCGAGGCGACGTTGACGATTCTCGACGGCGCCAAGCTCGCGCTGTGGGCCGGGCAGTCGGTGGCGCTGGTGGCGCCGTCGGGCTCCGGCAAATCGACGCTGCTGCATATCGCCGGTCTGCTCGAAAGCCCCGACGATGGCGAGGTCTATGTCGCGGGCACGCCGACTTCGCAGTTATCCGACATCGACCGCACCCACATCAGGCGTACCGACATCGGCTTCGTCTATCAGCAGCACCGGCTGCTGCCGGAATTCACCGCGCTCGAAAACGTCATGCTGCCGCAGATGATCCGCGGCCTCAAGCGCAACGAGACGATCAAGCGCGCAACGGAGATCCTGGCCTATCTCGGTCTTGGCGAGCGCATCACCCATCGACCGGCGGAACTGTCCGGCGGCGAGCAGCAGCGCGTCGCGATCGCACGCGCGGTCGCCAACGCGCCGCGGGTGCTGCTGGCGGACGAGCCGACCGGCAACCTCGATCCGCACACCGCCGATCACGTGTTCAACGCCCTGATGCAGCTCGTGAAGGCGACGCGGGTCGCGATGCTGATCGCAACCCACAATATGGAGCTGGCCGGCCGGATGGATCGGCGGGTGTCGCTGGTGGACGGCCAGGTCGTCGAGTTGGAATAGAAGCTAGTAGGCGCGGCGCGCGCGTTTACGCGCCGGGGCATCGCCAAATGCAGCGGTCGCCGCGTAGGGATTGGTCACGCATTGCGCGGCCCGACCCGAGGCCGACTGATTGCACTGGGCCAGCGACGTATAGCGGCAGTCGTAATAGCTGATCTGGCCGAAGACATGCAGGCAGATCGGATAGTTCGAACCACCGTATGTCTGGGCCTGCGCCGGCGTGGCGGCCGAAATCGCGCCGATCACGAGTGTGGCAAGAGCAAGAATGCGCATTGGAATTTCCTGTTCGAACTGGCGATCGCGACTGGTCTGCAAATCCTGCGTCAGCGTCGAGCAAGTTCGCGCGCTGGCTGGAATCGCTCTACGCGTTTCGAATCTCATTGAGGCGGAGCGCGCTCGTCGGTCCATCACGGTTCATTGAACACCTCAGAACAACTCAAGCCGCACCGTCGCGCCACCTCTTCGACACAATCTCACACGCTGATACCGCTGCGCGGTTCCATTGTGAATTTTTTGCGGCGAGCGCGCGCACAATGTTTCGAAAAGTGGCTGTAACACAATATTAACTTACGTTTTTACGGAAGTCGTTTCGTGTCCGCTGTTGCAGCGAGGTTACAGCAATTCGAACGAAGAATGGTATGACGCTGTGACGGCCTTGGGGGCTGTACCAACCGGAACGGGAATTAAAAAGATGAAGAAGGTTTTGCTTGTAACGGCCAGTCTGATCGCGCTCGGCGCGGCTGCGCCGGCAGTGGCTGCGGATCTTGCCGCGCGTCCTTACACCAAGGCGCCGCCGATGATCGCTGCTGTGTATGACTGGAGTGGTTTCTACATCGGCATCAACGGTGGTTGGGGTTCGAGCCGCAATGAGTGGGACGCGGTCGCCCCCAACGTACTGGTCGGCCCCGAAGGTTCCCATGACGCATCGGGCGGCACGGTCGGTGGTCAGATCGGTTATCGCTGGCAGGCCGGTCCTTGGGTGTTCGGCTTGGAAGCGCAGGGCAACTGGGCTGACTTCAATGGCTCGAACGCCAGCCTGCTGTTCGGCCCCGGCTTCGTCAATCACTCGAAGATCGACGCGTTCGGTCTGTTCACCGGTCAGGTCGGCTATGCCGTCAACAACGTGTTGCTCTACGTCAAGGGCGGTGCTGCTGTGACCTCGAATCGCAACTACATCAACACCGCTGCTGGCGTGCCCTTTGCGGCCACCGGCGACGACACCCGTTGGGGTGGCGCGGTTGGTGCCGGCATCGAATTCGGCTTCGCACCGAACTGGTCGGTTGGCGTCGAATACAACCACCTGTTCATGCAGGACAAGACCTACACCTTCACCAGCCCGGCCGGCGTCTTCGTCGGCACCGATCGCATCAGTCAGGACGTCGATCTCGTGACCGCTCGCCTGAACTACAAGTTCGGCGGCCCGGTGATCGCGAAGTACTGATTCAAGGTTTGTTCTCGCAACTTAGCCGCGAGACCATCGAAGCCCCGGGCAGTGCCCGGGGCTTTTTTGTTGGGTCCGGCGGTGATGGTCAGACATCACGGAAGTGTTTGTTAACGCGAGAGCGCGAGTCCGCTTATCGCGTCCTTAACTACAGGGCAGTTGCGGACTTGAATCACTTCGCCGCCGGCGCATAGTTGCGCCATGGCAAGCAGCATCTGGACATCAGAAGAATTTACCTGCCCCGGTTGCGGAATGGATTACTCCGCGACGAGGGAGCAGCATCAGCACAAGCATTCGGGTAAGTTCGAATGCACGGTTTGCCAGACCGAAGTCCACGCCTGGTCCGGCGCCCATGACTACTTCGGCTGGAAACCGATCAGGCGGACGTCGCCGGTCTTTGGTCGAAAGACGGCATAGCCACGCGGGCTGGAAGTGCAGCGATCCCGAGGGCATATTTGGGGCAGGGTTCTGTGACTGGAATCTTGATCGTCAATATCGCATACTGGGCGCATGACGCCATTTCAGATGACCGAGGCTGATATTAAGCGGGCACGAGAAATCGTCGCACTGCATGTTGACGGCAAGCCCGTAGCAACGAGCGATCACGTTGTACTTGCGGTTGCCCGAGGAATGGCGGAGGGGCGTCAGCAGGGCATCAAGGAGGGTGTCAAAATGACGACGGCATCGAACGACGCCTAACCGCTCGGCACGCTTGGGCAGTGAGTCAATTTAATTGTGGCAGCTTTCCGGACTGGAAAACCGGCGGTTCCGGGCGCATACTCCGGGGATGTCGACAATTGTTCAATGCAATTGCGGCGCTGAGTACAGACGCACTGAAGAGAAATTCTTGGTGCCGCATACGGGTGACGCGATCTGCGCGGTCTGCGGCGCTGCGCTGGAGTCGTGGTTGGACAGCACGCACATTCCCACATACGAGCTTATCGAACGCCCACAGACAGATAGCGGGCATGACAAGCCGCCGCCCGAAACGCCCTAGGCCCCAACCAGCTCGCCAAGTCGGATCAGGGATGAGCGAGTTCAGGTCACGAATTAACCACAGGCGGCATTCTGCAAACTGTGCCACTACCCACGCTTGACTCCTAGAACAAAAAAGGAACAATGTTCCTCATATGTTCTTAGATCGGGGAGTCGAGCGATGTTGAGGATGTTTGTGGAAGAAGCGGCGGCTTTGGCTTCGATTACGCTGTTTGTCGGGATGATTGCGGTCTGGGCGCAGCTCATTCCCCAGCTTTGAAATGAGCCGGGACGGGGAATCGGCCCTCGCGGGCGCGGGCCTCACGGGCCGGCTTCAATGCCCCCTGGGGAAAAGCCGGATGACGGTCGCAAGGCGAGCGTTCCGCGTGGACTCGGCGCTGCCAAGGCATCACCATTGCAGTGGCGAGTCGGTGCACGGGAAAGCCTCCTGACGGCCCGACGATCGCGCCCATCCACGATGCAAGAGCCCTCAACGCGACATGTCCAACGCCGGATTCGTTCATCTCCACGTTCATTCGGCCTATTCGCTGCTGAAGGGTTCGATCAAGATCGCCAAGCTCGGCGAACTCGCCAAGGCCGACCGCCAGCCGGCGCTGGCGCTCACCGACACCGACAACATGTTCGGGGCGCTGGAATTCTCCGACAAGATGGCGGGATACGGTATCCAGCCGATCGTCGGCCTGGAACTCGCGATTGATTTCGGCGACCAGGATCCCAACGCGCGCAACGCGCTGGCCGCAGCGCCGTCGCGAATCGTGCTGCTGGCGGCGCGCGAGCGCGGTTATCGCAGCCTGATGCGGCTGAACTCGCGGGCGTTCCAGGAGACGCCGATTCATCAATCCCCGCATATCAAGCTGGAATGGCTCGAGGGGGATTCGGAGGACCTGATCGCGCTGACCGGCGGGCCGGAGGGTCCGATCTCGCTGGCGCTGCATGGCGATCATTCGGCGCTGGCGGCGACGCGCTGCGACCGGCTGGCTCACCTGTTCGGCGACCGCCTCTATGTCGAATTGCAGCGCCACGGCATCGACAAGGAGCGCCGGGTCGAATCGGGCCTGATCGATCTCGCCTATGCCAAGGGCCTGCCGCTGGTTGCGACCAACGAGCCTTATTTCGCCAGCACCGACGATTACGAAGCGCATGACGCGCTGTTGTGTATCGCCGGCGGCCGCCTGATCGCCGAGACCGACCGCGAACAGCTGACGCCCGATCACCGCTTCAAGACCCGCGCCGAAATGGCGGTTCTGTTCGCCGACATTCCCGAAGCGCTGGCGTCCACCGTCGAGATCGCCGAGCGTTGTTCGTTCCGGCCGATGACGCGCAAGCCGATTTTGCCGCGCTTTACCGTCGGCGCCGGATCGGGATCCGATGCGGTAGGTGAAGAGGCCGCGGAACTGAAGCGTCAGGCCGAGGAGGGGCTTGCCAGGCGCCTATCGGTGCACGGCTTGTCGCAGGGCACCACGGAAGAGGTTTATCAGAAGCGCCTGGCGTTCGAGATCGATGTCATCAACCGCATGAACTATGCGGGCTACTTCCTCATCGTTTCCGACTTCATCAAATGGGCCAAGGCCCACGACATTCCGGTCGGGCCGGGCCGTGGTTCGGGCGCCGGATCGCTGGTCGCCTACGCGCTGACCATCACCGACCTCGATCCAATTCGCTTTGGCCTGCTGTTCGAGCGCTTCCTCAATCCCGAGCGCGTCTCGATGCCGGACTTCGACATCGACTTCTGCCAGGACCGCCGCGGCGAGGTGATCGACTACGTGCAGCAGCGCTACGGCCGCGATCAGGTGGCGCAGATCATTACCTTCGGAACCCTGCAGGCGAGGGGCGTGCTGCGCGACGTCGGCCGTGTGCTGCAGATGCCCTACGGGCAGGTCGACAAGCTGACCAAGCTGGTGCCGCAGAATCCCGCCGCGCCCGTGACGTTGGCGGCGGCGATCGAGAGCGAGCCGAAGCTGCAGGCGTTCCGCGACGAGGATCCCGTCGTGGCGCGCGCCTTCGATATCGCGCAGCGCCTGGAAGGCCTGACCCGGCACGCCTCGACGCACGCCGCCGGCATCGTCATCGGTGATCGCCCGTTGAGCGAACTGGTGCCGCTCTACCGCGATCCCAAATCCGACATGCCGGTGACCCAGTTCAACATGAAGTGGGTCGAGCCGGCGGGTCTCGTGAAGTTCGACTTCCTCGGCCTCAAGACGCTGACCGTGCTCGACGTCGCGGTCAAACTGCTGAGGCAACGCAACATCCATATCGATCTGGCGACGCTGCCGATCGAAGACGCTCCGAGCTACCAGATGCTGGCCAGGGGCGATGTGGTCGGCGTGTTCCAGGTGGAAAGCCAGGGCATGCGGCGGGCGCTGGTCGACATGCGGCCCGACCGTTTCGAGGACATCATCGCGCTGGTGGCGCTCTATCGTCCCGGTCCGATGGCGAACATTCCGACCTATTGCGCGCGCAAGCACGGCGACGAGGAGCCGGAATATCTGCATCCGATCCTCGAGCCGATCCTGAAGGAGACCTTCGGCGTCATCATCTACCAGGAACAGGTGATGCAGATCGCCCAGGTGATGGCGGGCTATTCGCTCGGCGACGCCGACCTGTTGCGCCGCGCGATGGGCAAGAAGATCCGCGCCGAGATGGAGAAGCAGCGCGCGATCTTCGTGGCCGGCGCGGTCAAGAACGGCGTGCCGAAGGGGCAGGCCGATACGATCTTCGAACTGCTGGCGAAGTTCGCCGACTACGGCTTCAACAAGAGCCACGCCGCGGCCTATGCGCTGGTGTCCTATCACACCGCCTACATGAAGGCGCATTATCCGGTCGAGTTTATCGCGGCGTCGATGACGCTCGAACTCAACAACACCGACAAGCTGTCGGAGTTTCGCGCCGAGGCGCAGCGGCTCGGCATCAAGGTCGAGGCGCCCAATATCAACCGCTCGGGCGCGACCTTCGAGGTTGGCGACAACACCATCTACTACGCGCTGGCCGCGCTGAAGGGCGTCGGTCCGCAGGCGGTTGAACTGATCGTCGAGGAACGGCGCAAGGGGTTGTTCACCTCGCTGGCCGACTTTGCCGCGCGGGTCAATCCGCGCGCGATCAACAAGCGCGTCATCGAAAGCCTGGCTGCGGCCGGCGCCTTTGACACGCTCGATTCAAATCGGGCGCGGGTGTTCGGCGGCGCAGAAGCCATTCTGGCGGCCTGTCAGCGCAGCCACGAGGCCTCGACGCTCGGGCAGAACGACATGTTCGGCGGGGCCTCCGACGCGCCGACGATCATGCTGCCGCAGATCGAACCGTGGCTGCCGGCCGAGCGGCTGCGGCGCGAATACGACGCCATCGGCTTCTTCCTGTCCGGCCATCCGCTCGACGACTATGCCATGGTGCTGAAGCGGCTGCGGGTGCAGTCCTGGGCGGAATTCTCGCGCGCGGTCAAAACCGGCGCGACGGCGGGCAAGGTCGCGGCCACCGTGGTCTCGCGTATGGAGCGGCGAACCAAGACCGGCAACAAGATGGGTATCATGGGGCTATCCGATCCGACCGGCCATTTCGAGGCGGTGCTGTTCTCCGAAGGCCTCGCGCAATATCGCGACGTGCTGGAGCCGGGGGCCGCCGTGTTACTGCAACTCGGCGCCGAGCTGCAGGGCGAGGACGTTCGGGCGAGGGTGCTGCATGCCGAGCCACTGGACGACGCGGCGGCCAAAACTCAAAAGGGTCTTCGCATTTTCGTTCGCGACACCAAGCCGCTGGATTCGATCGCGCGCCGGCTCAACATGCCGGAGCCGGCAGCGCCGGGCGCGCCAAAGGGTCTGCCGGTGAAACCGCCGCCCACGCCGGTCGGCGGCGCCGATGGCGACGTTTCGCTGGTGATCATGCTCGATCTCGAAACCGAGGTCGAGATGAAGCTCCCCGGCCGCTTCAAGGTCTCGCCGCAGATCGCCGGCGCGATCAAGGCGGTGTCCGGCGTTGTGGATGTCCAGACGCTGTAGGGCGTCGAGCGGTTAACCGATCACGCGGATAACGCGGCACAGCTATTGCAACCTCACGATGTTCCCGGCTATGCCCTTTCCCGGGCAAGTATTGAGGGGCGTTATGTTGGGGCGTGGAATTGTGTTGCTGTCGGGCGCGTTGCTGTTGTCGGGCTGCATGACCGCCAAAGTCGGAACAGACTATGCGGCGATATCGCAAAAGGTCGGTGCGCCAAAACCCGGGCAGTCCCGGGTGGTGGTGCTTCAGCAAAAGCGCGACGGCCTGTCCATGTCCCTTTGCGCCTGCGACGTGAAACTGGACGGCAGTCCGATGGGCAAGGTGATAGTGGGCACCTACGCCTATGCCGACCTCCCGGCAGGTCCACACCAGCTCACCGCGACTGAAGTGATGTTTCCCGGCGAGTCCAGGCGCGATTTCACCACGGCGCCCGGCCGCACCTATTTCTTTCTGGTAAAGTCGAGCGCGAGGCATGACGCGGTAACCGGCACGACCATGGTTGCGGGATTGGCGGGTGCCCTGGTTGCGTCCGTTGCAACGGCGGGAAGCGACAATACGGGACCGGCCGACCTCATTCCGTTGGACGAGCCGGCAGCAAGAATGACGCTCGCCGGCCTGCAATTGGCGGATTAGCCCTCAGCTCTTCAAGGAATCGCCGCCGATCGCCGGCGAATCTTTGGCGCGCTGTTACAGCGATCGCGCGATCAACAGCTTCATGATCTCGTTGGTGCCGCCGTAGATCTTCTGGATCCGCGCATCCACGAACATCCGCGAAATCGGATATTCCTCCATGTAGCCGTAGCCGCCGTGCAGCTGCAGGCATTCATCCGCGGTCTCGACCTGCTTCTGCGAGCACCACCACTTCGCCATGGAGGCGGTCACGGTATCGAGTTCGCCGGCGACGAGGCGTTCGACACACCAGTCGACGAATACGCGCGCAATCATGGCTTCGGTCTTGCGCTCGGCCAGCTTGAAGGCGGTGTTCTGGAATTCAAGGATCGGCTTGCCGAAGGCCTTGCGTTCCCTGGTGTAGTCGGCGGTCAGCTTGATCGCGCGCTCCATCGACGCCACGGCGCCGACGGCAAGCGAAAGGCGCTCCTGCGGCAATTGCTGCATCAGCTGCACGAAGCCATTGCCTTCCTCGTTGCCGAGCAGGTTTTCCGGCGGCGCCACCGCATTGTCGAAGAACAATTCCGACGTGTCGGATGCGTGCAGGCCGATCTTGTCGAGGTTGCGGCCGCGGCGGAAACCGTCATTGCCTTCGGTTTCCAGGACGATCAACGAGATACCCTTGGCGCCGGGCTCGCCGGTGCGCGCGACCACGATGATCAGGTCGGCAGCCTGGCCGTTCGTAATGAAGGTCTTCTGGCCGTTGATGACGTAATTGTTGCCCTGCTTTTTGGCTGTCGTCCGCACGCCCTGCAAATCGGAGCCGGTACCGGGTTCGGTCATGGCGATGGCGCCGACGAACTCGCCGCTGGCCATTTTCGGCAACCAGCGCCGCTTCTGTTCCTCGGACCCGTAATTCAGGATGTAGTGCGCCACGATGGCGCTATGTACCGAGAAGCCGGTCGTGACTTCCGGCACCACCGTCTCGAGATCCTCGATGACCGCCGCCTCGTAGGCGAAACTGGCGCCCAGCCCACCATAGGCTTCCGGGACACTCGGGAGCAGGGCGCCCATCTCGCCCAGCGCCCGCCAGGCCGAGCGATCGACCAGCTTCTGATCGCGCCAGGTCTCGGCGTGCGGCGCCAGATCCTTGGCGAGGAATTTGCGGAATTGATCGCGAAAGGCGTCCAGCTCCTCCGTCATCCAGGACGATCGATATTGCATGGGATCTCCGCGTTAGATGATGAGGCCGCCACCGCAGACGACGACTTGCCCACTGATGTAGTTCGATTCCGGGCTGCAGAACAGATAGACGGCATCGGCTGCCTCCTCCGGCGTGCCGCCGCGTCCGAGCGGAATCATTCTGGCCATGGCATCGAGCATCTGGGGCTGGACCCCGACTTTGATGTCATGGCCGGCGACATCGATCGTTTTCTGCTGGGCTTCGATCGGCTGGGTCAGGCGGGTTTTGATCAGGCCGAACGCCACGCAATTGACGTTGACCTTGTAGCGTCCCCATTCCTTGCACAGCGTGCGCGTCAGCCCGACCAGCGACGCCTTGGCCGATGAATAACTCGCTTGTCCGGCATTGCCGTACAACCCCGCAATCGAGGAGATGTTGACGACCTTGCGGAATACCTCGCGGCCGGCTTCGGCCTCATTCTTGGCCATGATCCGGATCGGCTCGGCGGCAGCGCGCAGCAGGCGGAACGGCGCGACGAGGTGGACGTCGAGCATGGCCTGGAATTGCTCGTCGGTCATCTTCTGGATCGTCGAGTCCCAGGTGTAGCCGGCATTGTTGACGATGATATCGAGGCCGCCGAAGGTTTCCATGGCCGCGCCGACAAAGCGGTCGGAGAAACCCGACTCGGAAACGCTGCCGTTGATCGCGACAGCGTCGCCGCCGCCCTTGCGGATTTCCGCGGCGACGGCGTCGCCCGGCGCCGCATCGAGGTCGTTCACGACCACGTTCGCGCCTTCGCTGGCAAGTTTCAGCGCGATGGCACGGCAATGCCGCGCCCCGATCCGGTGATCAGCGCGACTTTCCCCTTGAGTTTTGTCATATGATTTTCCTGATCAGAGTGCGATGACGGCTTCGCCGGATAGTTTGAGATCGCCGTTTTCGTCCTTGGTCGTCAGCGCCAGCTTCGCGCATCGCTCGCCATCATGGTCGACGAATTCGGAAACATGTCCCTCGCAGGTCAGGCGTGCGCCGAGCTGCGTGATCGCGACAAAACGCGTCGAGAACGCGCGCAGCTGTGGAGGAGAGACCGCATCGGTCAGCGCCTGGCCGAGGTAGCCCATGACCAGCATGCCGTGGGCAAAGACGTCAGGATATCCGGCGGCCTTGGCGAAATCGATGCCGGTCATGCCGACCTGGTAGAGCGCGCGCTGCCCGCAGGTTGAATCGCCGTAGACGTAGCCGGCATAGGCCTGCTGGATCATGTCGTAGCCGACGCCGGCGTCCGCCAGCGCGAGCCTGGTTGCCTCGGCGCCCATCACCGGGTAGGGCGCGTTCGCGCCGGGTTTGACGAACGGGATCATGCCGACGCCGGCAACACAGACGTTGGAGGTCATGGTGCGCTCCCTTTATTACCCGATGGACTTCTTATTACCCATGGGTAATATACGGACGGCTTCGCCGCCGAGTCAACCGCGACGGGATTAGTCGAGAGATGGACGGATCAGCCGCTTCCCCGACCAGGCAGTCGCCCTGGATGCCGTTCGAAAGCCGGCGTCGCGCCCGCGACGAGAAGCGCGAGGCCGTGCTGCGCACCGCGGTGGCGCTGTTCCTCGAGCAAGGCTATCACGGCACCACGCTCAACGACGTGGCCGAGCGGCTGAACATCACCAAGCCTGCGCTCTACAATTATTTCCGCGGCAAGGACGAAATCCTGTACGAATGCTGGGCGATCGGCGCCGAGCGCGTCGACGAGAGCATCGATGAAATCGCCGCTATCGGCGGCACCGGGCTGGAAAAGCTGCGCAAGCTGATCGTCAGCTATGCCGAGACGATGACCACCGACTACGGCAAGAGCCTGGTGCGGTTCGACGTCCGCGACCTCACCGAGCACAACCGCAAAATCGTCCGCCTCGCCAAGAGGAAGATCGACCAGGCTTTTCGCGTCTATATCGGGCAGGGGATCGAGGACGGATCGGTCAGGCCTTGCGACGTCAAGCTTTCCGCCTTTGCAATTGCGGGCGCGCTGAACTGGATCGGCCACTGGTACCAGCCCGGCGGGGCGCTCGAAGCGGAGGCGATCGCAAAGGAATTCGCGATCCGTCTCACTGACGGGCTCGCGGTCAGATCGACGCGGAAAAAGGCGGGCAAACCGCCGGTCAGGAAACGCAGGAAACGGGGAGTATCACGATGAATGTCACGCACGGCCTGCGGCGCGCGCTGCAGATCAATCCAAACGGCCTTGCCATCGTCTGTGGCGATCGGAAGAAAAGCTGGCGCGAGGTCGGCGACCGCGTGGCGCGGCTTGCCGCCGGCATCCGCGCCCATGGCGCGCAAGCCGGCGACCGTGTCGCGATCCTGTCGCTCAATTCCGACCGCTATCTCGAGCTCTATCTGGCGGCCGGCTGGTCCGGCACCGTGATCGTGCCGCTCAACATTCGCTGGAGCCCGCTGGAGAACGAGGACGCGATGCGCGACTGCCGCGCCGGCATCCTGTTCGTCGACAAGGCCTTCGCCGCCGTCGGCGCGACGCTCGCGGGAGCGATCCCTGGCCTCAAGCTGATTTATGCGGACGATGGCGAGGCGCCCGCCGGCATGGAGGGATATGAGGCGTTGATCTCGCGCACTGCGCCGATGCAGGACGCCATGCGCGAGAGCGGCGATCTCGCCGGCATCTTCTATACCGGCGGCACCACGGGCCGTTCCAAGGGCGTCATGCTCAGCCATGGCAATCTGATGATGAACGCCTTGAATGCGCTCGGCGAAGGGCTCTGGCCAGGCAGCACGGTCTACCTTCATGCCGCACCGATGTTCCACCTTGCCAATGGTGCGGCCATGTACTCCGTGCTGCTGAGCGGCGGCTCCAACGTCGTGATCCAGGGCTTCACGCCCGACGGCGTCGCCGGTGCGATACAGCGCGATCGTGTCACTGACGTGCTGCTGGTGCCGACCATGATCCAGATGTTCGTCGATCATCCGAAACTCGGCGAGTATGACTTGTCGTCGCTGACGGGTATCGCCTATGGCGCTTCCGTCATCAGCGATGCCGTGCTCAGCCGCGCCATGAAGGCATTGCCCAACGTGCAGTTCACGCAAGCATACGGAATGACGGAGCTGTCGCCGATCGCGACGCTGCTGCACTGGAGGGAGCATATCGGCGATGGCCGCGCCAAGGGGCGGCGTCGCGGCGCCGGCCGCGCCACGCTGGGTTGCGAGATCAAGATCGTGGACGCCGACGACCAGGTGGTGCCATCAGGCACCGTCGGCGAGATCGCGGTGCGCGGCGACAATGTGATGATGGGCTATTGGGAGCGGCCGGAGGAAACCGCCAGGGCGGTCATCGACGGCTGGATGCACACCGGCGACGGCGGCTACATGGATGAGGACGGTTTTGTTTATGTGGTCGACCGCATCAAGGACATGATCATCTCCGGCGGCGAGAACGTCTATTCGGCCGAGGTCGAGAACGCGCTGGCGCAGCATCCGTCGGTGGCGCAATGCGCCGTGATCGGTATACCCAGTGAGCGCTGGGGTGAGCAGGTTCACGCCATTGTCGTTCCAAAGCCCGGCGCGACGGCAACGTCCGAGGAGTTGATGGATTTCTGCAAGACGCTGATTGCGGGTTACAAATGCCCGCGCAGTGTCGAGGTCACACAGACCCCGCTGCCGTTGTCCGGCGCCGGCAAGATCCTGAAGCGCGAATTGCGCAAGCCGTATTGGGAAGACCGCCAGCGCATGGTGAGCTGAAGCCAGCGCCTGTGCGCCGGCCCGCCATCCGACGATGGCGAGGCATCCTGGATTGATGGACGCCGGCGAGGGCTTTCCCTGCATGGCGGAATTGCTTTTTTGATGCCGTCCTGCCCGATCAGTCGTATAGTCGGGCCAAGGGGGAACTGTTCTGCATCACCTGAAATCGCAGCAACGGAGATCCGCCATGAAAGTCAAAGATGCGATGCACAAGGGTGTCGACTGGGTCAGCCCCGACACGCCCGTCACCGAAATTGCAAAGCTGATGCGAGCGCATGATATCGGCTGCATTCCGATCGGCGAGGACGACCGGCTGGTCGGGATGGTGACCGATCGCGACATTGTCTGCAAAGGGCTTGCTGGCAACGGTTTCGATGCCAGCCGCGCCAAGGCGCGTGATGTGATGACCGACGGCATCCACTGCTGCCGGGAGGATGATGACCTCGCCAAGGCGGTGCATCACATGGAGACCCTGCAGGTCCGCAGGCTGCCGGTCATCAACAAGAGCAGACGGATGGTCGGCATGATCAGTCTGGGCGACATCAGCCATTCTGCGTCCGGTGATTTGCTGGCCGGGTGCGTGAAGAGCGTTTCAGCCCATCACTGAAACACGGCGGGCCTTGCGATCGAGGCGCCTTGAAACAACTGACTGCGGCTGTTCAACCGCGAACACGCCCTGCTTGATGTCGCTCGACCGTGCCGGCCGGACCGTCGGATCGAGCGGCCTCAATCGTGCGTGGTGAAGTGGCCGTGCCAGGCCTTTGCATTCAATCGGGCGAACTGTTCGCGGTCCAGGCGGATGAGCGTGGCGTGGTCGCCGGCCTCGATGTAGATATCGCGCTGCGCGTCGATGCTGTCGTCGACGATGACATCGAGCCCGTAGCACTCGCCAACCGGCGGTATCGCCCCACGCTCGCAGTCGCCAAACAGTTTCGCGACCTCCTCTTCGCTCGCCAGATCGACCTTGTGGCCGAGCTGCGTTTTCAGGGCCGACAGATGGAGATGGCGGGAGGCCGGAAGGATCGCCATCATGTAGCCGTCGTCACGGCGAAGCACGACGGCTTTGGCCAGAGCGTCGCCCGGGACATGGCAAGCCTCGGCCGTGCGCGACGACGACATGGTGGGGGAATGCGGGATCAGGTCGTAGGTGACGGTCTGGTCCAGGTATTTCTGCAGGGTTGGGGAGACGGTCATGGCGGTTCCTCCATTGCCAGGGGCAATCCGGACATCGGGAGGAACTCGCGTCGTCGCCTCACGATGCCGGGCGATTGCGAATTGATCGAAGGTTACGCCTGCCGGAGGCCCGCGACAATGCGAATCGCTGCTCCACCGTTCCTGGCCGGGATCGGCCTCCGAGGGGTTTTCGGGGGATTTGGGCGCCGAAAGCCCGCATTTTGAGGTTCGGAACGGCCCGGCTGACCGGAAAAGCGGCCGTATTTCCTTGCTTCTGGCTGGAATCCGGCTATATACCGCGCCATCTCACACGGAAGCATGGCTCTCAAAGGCCGTCCGGTGGCAGCCGGGCCATAAGGCTCGTCTGCTCACACGCTTCCGGAGGAACCAACCGGAGAAGTATTACCATGGCGCTACCCGATTTTTCTATGCGTCAGCTGCTTGAAGCTGGCGTTCACTTTGGCCACCAATCGCACCGCTGGAATCCCAAGATGGCGGATTTCATCTTCGGTGCCCGCAACAACATCCACATCATCGACCTCGCGCAGACCGTGCCGTTGCTGCACACCGCGTTGAAGGCGGTCAGCGACACCGTCGCCAAGGGCGGCCGTATCCTGTTCGTCGGCACCAAGCGGCAGGCGCAGGACGGCGTTGCCGAAGCTGCCAAGCGTTCGGCGCAGTATTTCGTCAATTCGCGCTGGCTCGGCGGCACGCTGACCAACTGGAAGACGATTTCCGGTTCGATCAAGCGTCTGCGCCACCTCGATGAAGTGCTCAATTCCGGCGATGCCAACGCCTACACCAAGAAGGAGCGGCTGACGCTGCAGCGCGAGCGCGACAAGCTCGACCGTTCGCTCGGCGGCATCAAGGACATGGGTGGTCTTCCCGACATGATCTTCGTGATCGACACCAACAAGGAAGACATCGCGATCCAAGAAGCGCAGCGGCTCAACATTCCCGTCGCCGCGATCGTCGATACCAATTCCGATCCCAAGGGCATCACCTATGTGGTGCCGGGCAATGACGACGCCGGCCGCGCGATTTCGCTGTATTGCGATCTGATCGCACGCGCCGCCATCGACGGCATCTCGCGCGCCCAGGGTGACCATGGCATCGACATCGGCGCTTCCGCGCAGCCGGTCCGTGAGGAAATCCCGGTTGCTGCACAGCCCGTCGGCTTCCAGGGTCTGGCAGGCCCCCGTGGCACTGCCGACAACCTCAAGAAGCTCACCGGCGTGTCGGGTGCGATCGAGAAAAAGTTCAACGATCTCGGTATCTTCCACTACTGGCAGCTTGCCGAACTCGACCACGACACCGCGCACAAGATTGGCGAAGAGGTCGGACTTCCGAGCCGCGCCGATGGCTGGGTTGCCCAGGCCAAGGCGATGACCGCGGAAGCGGAATAATTGCAACGCCGCGTGGCCGGCCTTCCGGCCACCGGTTCGATTTTCCCGATACGGCAATCCCTGTAGCTGACGGCGGCACGGCGCAAGACACGCGACGCGCTCGCTCCTTACAGGCAAGAAGGACATTCAACGATGGCAACGATCTCTGCTGCGATGGTCAAGGAACTGCGCGAGTCGACCGGCGCAGGCATGATGGACTGCAAGGCTGCGCTCACCGAGACCGCCGGCAATATGCAGGAAGCGCAGGATTGGCTGCGCAAGAAGGGCCTGTCGAAGGCCGCGAAGAAGGCTGGCCGCGTCGCCGCGGAAGGGCTGATCGGCGCGATGACGTCCGGCGGCAAGGGCGTGGTCGTCGAAGTCAATTCGGAGACCGATTTCGTTGCCCGCAACGAGCAGTTCCAGGGCCTGGTCAAGATGGTCGCGCAAGTCGCGCTCCGCGTCGGCGCCGACGTCGAGACGATCAAGGCTGCAAAGGTCGGCGATTCCACCGTCGAGACCGCGATTTCGGAAGCGATCGCAACCATCGGCGAAAACATGTCGCTGCGCCGCGCCGCCTTGATCGAGGTCGCCAATGGCGTGGTGTCGAGCTACATCCACGGCGCCGTCATCGACAACGCCGGCAAGATGGGCGTGCTGGTGGCGCTCGAATCGACCGGCAAGACCGATGAACTCGCAGCGCTCGGCCGCCAGCTCGCTATGCACGTCGCCGCGACCAATCCGCAGGCGCTCGATCCGTCCGGCCTCGACCCCGAAACCGTGAAGCGGGAAAAGGACGTGCTGGCCGACAAGTACCGTCAGCAGGGCAAGCCGGAGAACGTGATCGAGAAGATCGTCGAGTCCGGCTTGAAGACCTATTACAAGGAAGTATGTCTGCTGGAGCAGGCGTTCATCCATGACACCGGCAAGTCGGTCGCGCAGGCGGTGAAGGAAGCCGAAGGCAAGGTCGGAGCGCCGGTGAAAATCGCCGGATTCGTGCGATATCAGCTCGGCGAAGGAATCGAAAAGCAGGAATCCGATTTCGCGGCCGAAGTCGCGGCGGCCAGCGGCAAGAAGTAACCGCGGCCAACAATCTTCCGACGCCATTGCGCCGGAAGATGCCTGCGCGGAATGAAGGAAGCGATTCGCTATGGCTGAGCCGGTTTATCGTCGCGTGGTGATCAAGCTCTCGGGCGAGTATCTCGCCGGCAGCCAGTCCTTCGGCATCAACCAGCCTACCGTGGACCGCATCGCCGACGATTTGATCGCCGCGCGCCAGCTCGGGGTCGAGGTGGCGGTGGTGGTCGGCGGCGGCAACATCGTTCGCGGCGTCGAAGTCTCCTCGCGCGGCGTGTCGCGCCCGACCGGCGACACCATGGGCATGCTCGCCACCATCATGAATTGCCTGGCAATCGAGGCGGCGATCGAACGCAAGGGGACGCCGGCGCGAACCCTGTCCGCGTTCGTGATGCCCGAGATTTCCGAGCTGTTCACCCGCAGCGTGACGCACAAATATCTCGCCGAGGGGCGTATCGTTCTGCTCGGCGGCGGAACCGGCAATCCGTTTTTCACCACCGACACCACCGCGGTATTGCGGGCGGCCGAGATCGGCGCGCAGGCGGTGCTGAAGGCAACCAATGTCGACGGCGTCTACAGTGCCGATCCCAAAAAAGACCCTTCCGCCAAGCGTTTCGACCGCCTGACGCATTCGCAGGCCATCGAAGGAGGCTACAAGGTGATGGACGCGACCGCATTCGCGCTTGCCCGCGAGACGTCGCTGCCTATCATCGTGTTCTCGATCGCCGAGCCGGGTTCGATCGGCGCGATCCTGCGCGGTACCGGCCGCGGCACGGTTGTCGCCGGCTGACCAGCCGGCGCCAAATCGAACCGCGGGCCCGATGATGCCGGCGGATGGTTTTCTGAGGACGGGAGAGCGTTATGCCCACACCTGGTTTTGACATCAACGAATTGAAGCGCCGCATGCAGGGCGCCACCCAGTCGCTCAAGCACGAACTGGGCGGTTTGCGCACCGGGCGCGCGGCCGCATCCATGCTGGAGCCGGTGCAGGTGGAGGCCTACGGCTCCCACATGCCGCTCAATCAGCTCGCGACCGTCAGCGTGCCCGAGCCGCGGCTGCTTTCCGTCCAGGTTTGGGACAAATCCATGGTCAAGGCGGTGGAGAAGGCGATCGTCGATTCCAACCTCGGCCTCTCGCCCGCGACCGAAGGGCAGGTGCTGCGCCTGCGGATTCCGGAACTCAACGAGGAACGCCGCAAGGAACTGGTCAAAGTCGCGCATAAATACGCCGAAGCTGCCAAGGTTGCGGTGCGGCACGTCCGCCGCGACGGGCTCGATACGGTCAAGAAGCTCGAGAAGAACCACGAAATCTCCGAGGACGATCAGGAGCGCCTGGCCAATGACGTGCAAAAGGCGACCGACGCGATGATCTCCGAGATCGATCAATTGCTGGCGGCAAAGGAAAAGGAAATCCTTACCGTTTAAGGCCTTATGATCGAAACCTGAGATTTGGACTTCAGATCAAGACTTTGGGTGCTGGAATTTTAAAGATGCCGAACGCCGCCGCCCCCGCAACCGATGCACCGGATCGAACCGGTCCGCTGCACGTGGCGATCATCATGGACGGCAACGGACGCTGGGCGGCCGCGCGGGGATTGCCGCGCGCGGAAGGCCATCGCCGCGGCGTCGAGGCGCTGCGCCGCGTCGTTCGGGCCGCCCATGAACTCGGCATTCTCTATCTGACGATCTTCTCGTTCAGCTCCGAAAACTGGTCGCGTCCGGCGACCGAAATCGGTGACCTGTTCGGATTGCTGCGCCGCTTCATCCGCAACGACCTGGCGACGCTGCATCGCGACGGGGTGCGGGTGCGCGTGATCGGCGAGCGTGAAGGACTGGAGCCGGACATCTGCGCGCTCCTGAACGAGGCCGAAGAACTGACGCGCGCCAACACCAAGCTCAATCTCGTCGTCGCGTTCAACTACGGATCGCGCCAGGAAATCGCCAACGCGGTGCAACGGCTGGCGCGCGAAGTGGCCGAAGGCAAGCGCGATCCCGCGTCGATCGACACCGAGACGCTCGGCCAGTATCTCGACGCGCCCGATATTCCCGATCCCGACCTGATTATCCGCACCAGCGGCGAGCAGCGGTTGTCGAACTTCCTGATGTGGCAGGCAGCTTACAGCGAACTCGTCTTCGTGCCGATCCACTGGCCGGATTTCGACAAGGCGGCGCTTGAAAGCGCGATCGCAGAATATGCCAGACGGGAACGCCGCTTCGGCGGTCTGGCTGCGAAAACCGGATCGTGACCGAGGACAAGGCCGCGCCGGCGGCCGCTGCCGAGCGGGAGACGCGCAATCTCTCGACGCGCATCGTTGCAGCCGCAGTGCTGATACCGCTCGCCGTCGCCATCGCCTATGCCGGCGGCTGGCTTTGGGCCGCGCTGGTGACGTTGGCGGCGATCGGCCTCTATGTCGAATGGCTGATGGTAGCGGGCCTCGCGGCTGACAAACGCGTGGTCGTATCAGGCGTTGTCGCGCTCGCGGTGGCCGGGCTTTGTCTCGCCATCGGGCGGATCGATGCCGCGCTGGTGGTGCTCGGCATCGGCCTCGTGGCGGTCGCCTTGATCACGCCGGCGCAGCGAAACTGGAGCGCCGCGGGATTTCTCTATGCGGCGGTGGCCGAGATCGCGTCGGTGCTGCTGCGCCTCGATTCCGCGAAGGGTTTTGTCGCGCTGATATTCGTGCTGCTGATCGTGTGGGTCACCGATAGCGGCGGCTATTTCGCCGGCCGCGGCATCGGCGGGCCAAAACTCTGGCCACGGGTCAGCCCGAAAAAGACCTGGGCAGGCGCGATTGGCGGTTTTGCCGCCAGCCTTGCCGTGGCCGGCGTTTTTGCCGTGCTGGATCTCGGGAAAGCCCTGCCGCTGTTGATGATATCAGGCGTTCTTTCGGTGGTTTCTCAGCTTGGCGATCTCTTCGAATCCGCGGTCAAGCGGCGCTTTGGCGTAAAGGATTCCAGCCAGATCATTCCGGGGCATGGCGGGCTCCTGGATCGCCTGGATGGATTTGTTGCAGCCGTCGCCGTGGCGGCGCTTTTTGGTTTCCTGCGCGGCGGCGCCGATGGCGTCGGCCGCGGTCTTATGGTTTGGTGAAAAAATGAGCGCGGTTCCATTGCGTAACAACAAGGCCGCGGCATCTGCCGCGCGCACCGTCACGGTGCTGGGCGCCACCGGTTCGATCGGTGACAGCACCATGGATTTGCTGCGCGGCGACCGCGCCCGCTACCAGGTCGAGGCGCTGACCGCCAATGGCAATGTCGAGGGGCTCGCCAAGCTCGCACGCGAATTCGACGCGCGGTTTGCGGCGGTCGCCGATCCGACCAAGCTCGGCGAATTGAAGGAAGCGCTGGCCGGCACGCGGACCGAATGCGGCGCCGGCGAAAGCGCGATCATCGAAGCGGCGGCGCGCCCGGCCGACTGGGTGATGGCCGCCGTCAGCGGTGCGGCCGGCTTGAAACCTGCGCTCGCCGCGGTCGACCGCGGGGCGGCGGTCGCGCTCGCCAACAAGGAATGCCTGGTCTGCGCCGGCGACTTCTTCATGCAGCGCGCCGCCAAGGCCGGCGCATGCATTTTGCCTGCGGATTCCGAGCATAACGCGCTGTTTCAGGCGCTCTCCTCCGGTAACCGCGACGAACTGGTGCGCGTGATCATCACGGCGTCCGGCGGGCCGTTCCGCACCTGGGCCAGCACCGATATCGAGCAGGCGACGCTGGCACAGGCGCTGAAGCACCCGAACTGGAGCATGGGCCAGAAAATCACCATCGATTCGGCGTCGATGATGAACAAGGGGCTCGAGGTGATCGAGGCGTCCTATCTGTTCGCGCTGACCCCCGACGAGATCGACGTGCTGGTGCACCCGCAGTCGATCATCCACGGCATGGTCGAATTCTCCGACCGTTCGGTGGTTGCCCAGCTCGGCGCGCCGGATATGCGGATTCCGATCGCCCATTGCCTCGGCTGGCCCGATCGAATCGTCGGCCCCTCGGCCCGGCTGGATTTGGCCAAAATCGGCCAGCTGACCTTCGAGGCGCCGGATTTCGAACGGTTCCCGGGGTTGCGGCTGGCCTACGACGCGCTGCGCGCCGGGGGCGGTTTGACCACGGTGTTCAACGCGGCCAACGAGGTGGCGGTGGCGGCCTTCATCGCCGGCCAGATCAGATTCGGCGCGATCGCGCGGCTGGTCGAAGCGACCATGAACGACTGGGTTCGGACCGGGAACCTGGCGCCTCTTGGCTCAGCGGACGATGCGATTTCCGTTGACCATAATGCGAGAAATAAAGCTGCCTCCCTATTGCCTCAAATTGCCTTAAAGGCATCCTAGAGGGTTGGGGGCGCAGCCTTAGGCTGGCGTCGAGGGGAATCGAATGACCGAGTTTTTTCTACATAGTTTCAATACGTTGAGTCATGGACTCATCGGTTACATCATTCCCTTCCTGTTCGTCCTGACCATCGTTGTTTTCTTCCACGAGCTCGGCCACTTCCTGGTCGCCCGCTGGTGCGGCGTGCGGGTGTTGACGTTCTCGCTCGGCTTCGGGCCGGAACTCGCCGGGTTCAACGATCGCCACGGCACCCGCTGGAAGATCTCGGCGATCCCGCTCGGCGGCTATGTGAAGTTCTTCGGCGACGACAGCGAAGCCTCGACACCCTCGACCGAGGCGCTCGCCAGCATGAGCGCGGAAGAGCAGGCGGGCAGCTTCCACCACAAGAAAGTCGGTCCGCGGGCGGCGATCGTTGCCGCCGGACCGATCGCGAATTTCATCCTGGCGATCGTGATCTTCACCTGCCTGTTCACCTTCTTCGGCAAGCCGAGCACGACCGCGCGTGTCGACAAGATCGAAGCCAACAGCGCCGCTGCGAAGGCGGGCTTTCAGGTCGGCGACATCGTCACCGCGATCGATGGCAAGACCATCGGCAGTTTTTCCGACATGCAGCGCGTCGTTGGCGTCCACGCCGGCGTTCAACTGAACTTCACCATCAAGCGCGGCGATTCCACGCTGCAATTGAAGGGCACGCCGGAACAGCGCGAAGTGAAGGATCCGTTCGGCAACGCCCACCGTCTCGGCGTTTTGGGCATTACCCGCGCGACCTCGCCCGGCGATGTCGTGACCGAACGCGTCGATCCGGCAACCGCAATGTGGCTCGGCGTCAAGGAAACCTGGTTCGTGGTGGACCGTACGCTGGCCTATATCGGCGGCGTTTTCACCGGCCGGGAAGCCGCCGACCAGGTCGGGGGCCCGATTCGGATTGCCCAGATTTCGGGGCAGGTGGCCACCATCGGCTTTACCGCCCTGGTGCATTTGGCCGCCGTGCTGTCGATCTCGATCGGCCTGTTGAATCTGTTTCCGGTTCCGCTGCTCGATGGCGGTCACCTTCTGTTCTATGCGGTCGAGGCGGTCCGGGGACGTCCGCTGTCGAACCGGGCCCAAGAGATGGGTTTCCGAATCGGGCTCGGTCTGGTGCTGATGCTGATGGTGTTTGCGACCTATAACGACATCCTGCATCTGGCGGCATCGTGACGAGGCTTTTTTGTGGCGTTGCCCATCGGCAACGTCTTGGAATGAAAATGGAATTGCTGGGCGATGTTCCGTTTGCCGCCCCGGGGAAATTGGCTACAAGACATGCAGAAAATGGGAATCTGCCGGTTCGTAGGGGTACGGGCCGGCATAGGAATGACAAGGGCGCGTTGCGCATGATGTTTGGAATGCGAGTGCGGGGGGGCCTATTGGCCGCCTCGATCATGTTCGCCGTGCCGGTGGCTGCCGCGTTGGGGGCGGTGCTTGTTTCTGCGCCTGCTGCTGCCCAGACGGTGGCTTCGATCGCCGTGGAGGGGAATCGGCGGGTCGAAATCGAGACCATTCGCTCCTATTTCAAGCCGGGACCCGGCGGCCGCCTCGGGCAGGCCCAAATCGACGACGGCCTGAAAGCGCTGATCGAAACCGGCCTGTTCCAGGACGTGCGGATCAATCAGGCCGGCGGCCGGATCATCGTGGTCGTGGTCGAAAACCCGGTCATCGGGCGCATTGCCTTCGAAGGCAACAAGAAGGTCAAGGACGAGCAGCTCTCGGCCGAAATCCAGTCGAAGCCGCGCGGCACTTTCTCGCGCCCGGCGGTTCAGTCGGACGCCCAGCGTATTTCCGAGATCTATCGCCGCTCGGGCCGCTATGACGTGAGCGTCACCCCGGAAATCATCGAACAGCCGAACAACCGCGTCGACCTGATCTTCACCATCAGCGAGGGCGGCAAGACCGGCGTCAAGAACATCGAATTCATCGGCAACAAGTTTTATTCGTCCTACCGGCTGAAGGACGTCATCAAGACGCGCGAATCCAACCTCTTGAGCTTCCTCGGCGGCGCCGACGTCTACGATCCGGACCGGGTCGAGGCCGACCGTGACCTGATCCGTCGTTTCTATCTCAAGAACGGCTTTGCCGACGTGCAAGTAGTGGCCGCGCTGTCCGAATACGATCCGGAGCGCAAAGGCTTCCTGGTGACCTTCAAGATCGAGGAAGGGCAGCAATACCGCGTCGCCACCGTCGACTTCCAGACCAGCATCGGTTCGCTCGATGTGAACGCGTTGCGCAGCTTCTCGCGCGTCAACGTCGGGTCGCTCTACAACGCCGAGGCGCTCGAAAAGTCCGTCGAGGAAATGCAGATCGAAGCCTCGCGGCGCGGCTATGCCTTCGCCGTCGTGCGCCCGCGCGGCGATCGCAATTTCGAACAGCACACCGTGTCGATCGTGTTCACGGTCGATGAAGGTCCGCGAACCTATATCGAGCGCATCAATGTCCGCGGCAACACCAGGACCCGCGACTACGTGATCCGCCGCGAATTCGACCTGTCGGAAGGCGACGCTTACAATCGCGCGCTGGTCGATCGCGCCGAGCGCCGGCTGAAGAACCTCGACTTCTTCAAGACCGTGAAGATCATCACCGAGCCCGGGTCGTCCAGCGACCGCGTGATCCTGATCGTTGATCTGGAAGAGAAATCGACCGGCGACTTCTCGGTGTCGGGCGGCTATTCGACCACCGACGGCGCGCTCGCTGAAGTCAGTATTTCGGAACGCAACTTCCTCGGCCGCGGCCTGTACGCGAAGGCGTCGGTCACCTATGGCCAGTACGCGCGCGGCTACTCGCTGTCGTTCGTCGAACCCTATCTGCTCGACTATCGCGTCGCGCTCGGCCTCGATTTGTTCCAGCGCGAGCAGCTGGCCAACAGCTACATCTCGTACGGAACCAAGACGCTCGGCTTCAGCCCGCGGCTCGGCTTCACGCTGCGGGAAGATCTCGCGCTTCAGCTGCGCTATTCGATCTATCAGCAGGAAATCTCGCTGCCGAGCTCGTTGTCGAACTGTAACAACAATCCGAACAACGGGTTGCTGGCTTTCAACCCGTCGCCGGCTTTTGCGAATATTGTCGGCGCTCCCGCGGGGGGCTCCATAACGGCAGGTGGTCAAACCGCTACCGACACCTCTGGTGCCGGTCTGTGGTGCTACGGCGACGGCGAAGCTTCGCTGCCGGTCCGCAAGGAGCTGCAGAGTGGCAAGACCCTGACCTCGTCGGTCGGCTATTCGCTGAACTACAACACGCTGGATAACAACAAGAATCCGACCTCGGGCTTGCTGATCGACTGGAAGCAGGACTTCGCCGGCATCGGCGGCGACGTCTCCTACATCAAGTCTGCGATCGATGCGAAATACTACACGCCGCTGGTCGCCGACATCGTGGGTCTGCTCCGCTTCCAGGGCGGCATGCTCAACGAGGTCGGCAACAACCAGCTGCGTATGCTCGATCACTTCCAGATGGGCCCGAACCTGGTGCGCGGATTTGCGCCGAATGGCATCGGACCGCGTGACATCAACCCCTACGGTACGGGTGACGCGCTGGGTGGCACGAAATACTGGGGCGCCTCGGCGGAATTGCAGATGCCGTTCTGGTTCCTGCCGAAGGAAGTCGGACTCAAGGGCTCGATCTATGCTGACGCTGGCGGCCTGTTCGACTACAGGGGCACGACCGCGTGGGCGCAGACGGGTGAAGTCAACATTCCTGGTTGCGTGAGCCCCACGACAAATCCGACCACGCCGGGCACCTGCCTCGGATTGCAGTATGATGAAGGCAATGTGGTCCGTACCTCAGTCGGTGTCGGCTTGATCTGGGCGTCGCCATTCGGTCCGCTGCGCTTCGACTATGCGATCCCGATCACCAAGGGTAAGAATGACCGTGTGCAGGAATTCAAGTTCGGCGGCGGTACAACGTTCTAAATCCAGCAACCGGCCGGACTGCGACGGGTGGAATGGCGCAGCCGATGTTCTTCAAACAACCACCTTCGTCGACGCTGGCTGATCTTGCCGCGCTGACAAAGTCGGTATTGGTCGATCCCGTCAGGGGCGGCCACGCCATTCGGGGCCTCGCGTCGCTCGACGAGGCCGGCCCGATGCATTTGACGTTCTTCGACAACCTCAAATACGCCGACCAACTCGCCGTGACCAAGGCCGGTGCCTGCCTGGTCAGCCCGCGTTTCGAGGCGCAGGTCCCGCCTCATGTCGCGGTGCTGCGGGCCGCGCAGCCGTTCCACGCCTTCGTGCAGATCGCGCGCGCCTGGCACGAAGACGCGCTGCGTCCGCAGTCCTGGTTCGACAATGACGGCATTGCCCCGTCGGCCATCATCGACCCGTCGGCCCATCTGGAAGACGGCGTTATCGTCGATCCGCTCGCGGTGATCGGCCCCCGGGTCGAGATCGGCGCTGGAACGGTGATCGGCGCCGGGGCCGTGATCGGGGCCGACGTGCGGATCGGCCGGGACTGCAATGTCGGCACGCGCACCGCGATCCAGTTCTCGCTGATCGGCAACAATGTGCTGATCCATCCCGGCTGCAGCATCGGCCAGGACGGCTACGGCTTCATTTTCTTCGGTCCCGAGGGTCATCTGAAGGTGCCGCAGACCGGCCGCGTCCTGATCCAGAACAACGTCGAGATCGGCGCCAATACCACCATCGATCGCGGCAGCCTGCGCGATACCGTGATCGGCGAGGGCACCAAAATCGACAATCAGGTCCAGATCGGCCACAATGTGATCATCGGCCGGCACTGCCTGCTGGCGGCCCAGATCGGGCTCGCCGGCAGCCTGACGATCGGGGACAATGTCGCGCTGGGCGCCAAGGTGGGCATCAACAACCACCTCAAGATCGGCGACGGTGCCCAGGTCACCGCCATGAGCGGGGTCAAGGACGATATTCCGCCCAACGGGCGCTGGGGCGGTTTTTTTGCAAAGCCGACCAAGCAGTGGTTTAGGGAAATTCTTGCAGTGGAGCGACTGGTGCAGGGCACCGCCGCTCCGAAGAGCGAAGGGCGGGAGTGATGGAGGAGGCAGCGGTCAGGTTTGAACTCGTTGATATCAACGAGATCCTCAAGACGCTTCCGCATCGATTTCCGATGCTGCTGATCGACCGGGTGATCAAGATCCGGGCCGATTATTCGGGCATCGGCGTCAAGAACGTGACCTTCAACGAGCTGCCGTTTCTCGGGCATTTTCCGGAACGGCCGGTCTATCCCGGCGTGATGATGATCGAGGCCATGGCGCAAACCGCCGGCGTGATCGGCATCAAGTCGGTCGAAGGCACCGAGAAGCCGCGCGCGGTTTATTTTCTGACCATCGACAAGTGCAAATTCCGCAAACCGGTGATGCCCGGTGACACCATCGAGTACCACATGCGCTCAATCGGCCGCCGCAAGGCGATGTGGTGGTTTCACGGCGACGCCAAGGTCAATGGCGCCGTGGTCGCCGAGGCCGATGTCGGCGCGATGCTGACGGATTGATGACGGTTCGGAACTGGCGCGACCATCGCGCTTTGGGCCCGTCGCGGTCGAAATCTGCCCTCATTCGATGATTGACGGATTCGCGGCGCGTGGTGTCGCGCCCGCGAAACAGCGACTTTTGTTTGTGGCTAAAATCTGAAAATCCTGTGCCCAAACTGTTGTGCTCAACCTAAAATCGTGTCAGTAGGGCTGACGGTTTTTTTGGGGAATGGGGACATAGATGAGAATGAAGTTGGCCGCAGTTGCGGTGTTTGTTTCGACGACGGGTGCGATGGCGGCGGACTTGCCCCGCGCGGCGCCGGTACCGTATGCGAAGGCGCCGGTGCTGGCCGCCTATAACTGGACCGGCTTTTACGTCGGCGCGATGGGCGGCTACGGCTGGACGCAAAATGTGACCATTGCGGGCTTTACGGGCAACACGAACGAGATCAAGGGCGGATTCGGCGGTGGCACGATTGGCTACAATTGGCAGGCGCCAGGCAGCCAGTTCGTGTTCGGTATCGAGGCCGACGGCGCTTGGTCGGATGTCAAGTATCGCGAGACGATTCTGGGCGTGACGTTTGAAGACCGGATCAGGGCGTTCGGAAGTGTAACCGGCCGCGTCGGCTTCGCTGCGGATGCTGCGCTGATCTACCTCAAGGGAGGTTACGCTTTCGCCGACAATCGCATGTCCGTCACCACGGCCGTCGGCACGCTTTTTTCGGAAAGTCGCCTTCACTCGGGCTGGACCGTCGGTGGCGGCATCGAGTACGGCTTCACGCCGAACTGGTCGGCCAAGGCTGAGTATATGTACGCCAGCTATTCCACCGAAAATTACGTGACGGCTTTCGTGCCGGGCGGAATTAGCTTCGGTGCTGACGTTCACACCGCCAAATTCGGCATCAACTATCGCTTTGGCGGCGGCCCGGTCGTGGCACGTTACTGACATCGATATTGCGCGTTGAAAAAGCCCCGGCATGGTCCGGGGCTTTTTTTATGCGACGGTCAGTTGCCCGGCGGGGATACCGGCTTGGTCTCGCAATCATAGGGACCAGCTCTGACGTTGCGGTTGAAGAACTGCCCCATCGACGGCGCAACCATCAAGGCGTCGAACGTCTCGGCCGGCAGATCGCAGTACTGCTCGTAGGCTCCCTTGACCGCGGCGATCAGGTGGCGCTGCGCATGGTCGTAGCAGACACGCTGCACGATGCTGCTGCGGGTGATGTCGCGGCACTCGAAACCATTCAGATCGACGCGGCCGCGGCCGGCGACATCGATCGTTTCGGAAACCACCGGCGTGGCCAGCAGGTGCATGAAAATCGCGGCGGCGGCTCGGATCATGGCGTCACAAGGCTTGAAACATGCCGAGATCATACGTCACTGGACAGATCGGGCAAAGTCGCGCTAACCACCGGAAAACCCGACGATTTAGCCGCTTGCCTTGTGAACGAATGCCGGACCTGTCCTGATGAGTACGATCGATCCCACCGCGCGGATTGAAGACGGCGCTGAGATCGGCGAGGGCACCTTTATCGGCCCCTACTGCATCATCGGCCGCCACGTCGTGATCGGCGCCAATTGCAGGCTGATCGGCCATGTTCACATCACGGCGCAAACCCGGATCGGCGACGGCTGCACGATCTATCCGTTCGTCTCGCTCGGCACCCCGCCGCAATCGCTGAGCTACCGCGGCGAGCTGACAAAGCTCGAGATCGGGGCCGGCTGCACCATCCGCGAATCCGTCACCATGAACGCCGGCACGGTGGCGGGTGGCGGCGTCACGCGGGTCGGCGACCGCGGCTACTTCATGAACTGCAGCCATGTCGGCCATGATTGCCAGGTCGGCAATGACGTGATCTTCGCCACGTCAGCCACGCTCGGCGGCCATTGCGAGATCGGCGATTTCGTCTTCATCGGCGGGCTCTCGGCGGTGCATCAGTTCACCCGGATCGGGCCGCAGGTGATGGTCGGCGGCGTCTGCGGCGTGCGCGGCGACGTCATTCCGTTCGGTCTCGTCAACGGCCAGTATGCCAGCCTCGAAGGCCTCAACATCATCGGCATGAAGCGGCGCAAATTCACCAAGGAGCGGCTCACCACCGTGCGCGCGTTCTATCAAAAGCTGTTTCTCGGCCCCGGGATCTTTGCCGAACGGCTCAACGAAGTGCAACCGCTGGCGGCAAACGATCCGGCCATCGCGGAAATCCTCGCCTTCATCGGTGCAGGAAAACACCGCGCGCTGTGCCTGCCGGCCGACGACGCCCACAAATCCTGATGACGGGATCGCCGCAGCCATGATGTCAGCGGCCTCGGAAATCACTTCGCCGGTCGGCGTGATTGCGGGCGGTGGCGCGATGCCATTCGCGGTCGCGGACTCGCTTGCCGCCCGCGGCATCGCGCCGGTGCTGTTTGCGCTGCGCGGCGCCTGCGATCCGGTTCGGGTCGAGCGCTTCCGCCACCACTGGATTTCAGTCGGACAGATCGGCCGGGCGAAAAAACTGTTTCGCAGCGAAGGCTGCCGCGATTTGATCTTCATCGGCACGCTGATGCGCCCGGCATTGTCGGAGATCAGGCTGGACTGGGAGACGGTCCGCGTCATCGGCCGCATCTGGCGGGCGTTTCGCGGCGGCGACGACCATCTGCTGTCGGGAATCGGCCGCATCCTCGAGCAGGACGGCTTTCGGATGGTCGGTATCCGGGATGTCGCGCCCGACGTCCTGATGCCCGAGGGATGCATTAGCCGCGCAACGCCCGATCCGGCCGACACCGCCGACATCGAAAAGGGGCGGCAAGTGTTGCGGGCGCTCAGTCCGTTCGACATCGGCCAGGCCGTCGTGGTGATCGACGGTCACGTGGTGGCGGTGGAAGACATCGAAGGCACCGACGGGCTGCTGGCGCGCGTGGCGCGCTTGCGCAGCGAGGGCCGCATCCGCGCCAGCACAGGCCGCGGCGTGCTGGTCAAGGCGCCCAAGACCAGCCAGGATTTGCGCTTCGACCTGCCGACGGTGGGAGCCACGACCGTCGAAGGCGCGGCCAGGGCGGGCCTTGCCGGCATCGCCATCATCGCCGGACACACCATCGCCGCGGACCCACAAGCCATGATCGAGGCCGCCGACCGGGCCGGCCTCTTCATCCGGGGGCTGCCGGCATGATGCCGCCGCGTACGACCACCGAGATGGTGCGCAAGATCGTCCTGATTGCGACGGAGGAATCCGGCGATCGCCTCGGCGCCAATCTCATGAAAGTGTTGCGCCAGCGCCTTGGTGACGCGGTGCGGTTCGAAGGGGTCGGCGGCCGCGCGATGGCGCGCGAAGGCCTGACGTCGTGGTTTCCGATCGAGGAGCTCTCGATCATCGGCCTTGCCGCCGTCGTCAGGCAGTTGCCGAAGATCCTGCGGCTGATCAAGCAGACCGCCGCCGCGGTGACCGAAGCTGCGCCCGACATTCTCGTCATCGTCGACAGCCCCGATTTCACCCACCGCGTGGCGAAGCGTGTCCGCGCCAGCGATCCCGGGATTCCGATCGTCGACTATGTCTCGCCCTCGGTCTGGGCGTGGCGGCCCGGCCGTGCCCGCGCGATGCTGACTTACGTCGATCACGTGCTGGCCCTGCTGCCGTTCGAACCGGAGGCCTATCAACGGCTGCGCGGGCCGCCCTGCAGCTATGTCGGCCATCCCCTCATCGAACAGCTCGCCTCGTTGCGGCCCGACCTTTCGGAGCGGCAGCGGCGGGACGCTCCGCCGCCGGTGCTGCTGGTGCTGCCGGGAAGCCGTCGCAGCGAGATCCGCCACCACATGGCGGTGTTCGGCGAGGCGCTGGGACGGCTCAATGAAGCGCGCGTGGCGTTCGAGCTGATCCTGCCGACCATGCCGCACCTGCAAGAGGCGGTCGCGGAAGCGTTGAAGACGTGGCAGGTCGCGCCCCGCGTGGTGATCGGCGAGCAGGAGAAGCGGGCCGCGTTCCGGATCGCACATGCAGCGCTGGCGAAATCCGGCACCGTGACGCTGGAGCTTGCGCTTGCCGGCGTGCCGATGGTGACGGCGTACCGGACCGGTTCGATGGAAGCCTGGATATTGCGGCGGGCGATCAAGGTGAACTCGGTGATCCTGGCCAACCTCGTGATCGGCGAAAATGTCGTTCCCGAATTCTTGCAGGAGGATTGCTCGCCGGAAAAGCTGTCGCAGGCGCTGCGCGAGATACTCGGCGAGTCCCCGCTGCGTCGGAAGCAGCTTGAGGCGTTCGCGAAAATCGACCGGATCATGTCGACCGGCAACACGCCGCCGAGCGCCCGCGCCGCCGATATCGTGCTCGCGACGATTCGGAAGGCGCGGCGGTAGAGCCTGTAGCATGGGTAGAGCCTCCTGCGAAACCCATCGTCTGAGCAACGTACTCCCGGCGTCATTGCCTGGGACAAACGCGAAGCGTTTGCGCAAGGGAGCGAGCGACGGCTTGCCCGCCGTAGCTCATGAGCGAAGGCGGAAGCAATCCATTCCTTCTTTGCGCGGCGCGATGGATTGCTTCGCTTCGCTCGCAATGACGTGGATGGGTCGGAGTAGCCCTACAAGAAAAAGCCGGATGCTGTGACCGCACCCGGCTTTCTCTGGTCTCGTATGCGTGGCGCCCTTACTTGCGCTTGCCCATGTCGACATAATCGCGGCGGGCGACGCCGGTGTAGAGCTGGCGCGGACGGCCGATCTTTTGCTGCGGGTCCTCGATCATCTCGCTCCACTGGCTGATCCAGCCGACGGTGCGGGCGACCGCGAACAGCACGGTGAACATCGAGGTCGGGAAGCCCATCGCCTTCAGTGTGATGCCCGAATAGAAGTCGACGTTCGGGTAGAGCTTGCGGTCGATGAAGTAGGGATCGCTGAGCGCGATCTTTTCCAGCTCCATCGCCACCTTCAGCATCGGGTCATCGCCGTGGCCGGTCTCGGCCAGCACCGCGTGACACATCTTCTGCATGATCTTGGCGCGCGGATCGTAGTTCTTGTAGACGCGGTGGCCAAAGCCCATCAGGCGGACTTCGCTGTTCTTGTCCTTCACCTTGGCGATGAATTCGGGGATCTTGTCGACCGAGCCGATGTCGGCCAGCATTGCCAGCGCGGCTTCGTTGGCGCCGCCATGCGCCGGTCCCCACAGGCAGGCGATGCCGGCGGCGATACAGGCGAACGGATTGGCGCCGGAGGAGCCGGCGATACGCACCGTCGAGGTCGAGGCGTTCTGCTCGTGGTCGGCGTGCAGGATGAAGATCTTGTCGAGTGCGTCAGCCAGCACCGGGTTGATCTTGTAGTCCTCGCAGGGCACCGCAAAGCACATGTTGAGGAAGTTCTCGGCAAAGGTGAGCGAGTTCTTCGGATAAACGAACGGCTGGCCGACGGTGTATTTGAAGGCCATCGCGGCCAGCGTCGGAACCTTGGCGATCATGCGCATCGAGGCGATCATGCGCTGCTTCGGATCGTTGATGTCGGTCGAGTCGTGATAGAACGCGGCCAGCGCGCCGACGGCGGCGACCATGATCGCCATCGGATGGGCGTCGCGGCGAAAACCCTGGAAGAAGCGGGCCATCTGCTCGTGAACCATGGTGTGATGGATCACGCGGTGGTCGAAATCTTCCTTCTGCGCCTTGGTGGGAAGTTCCCCGTACAGCAGGAGATAGCAGGTCTCGAGGAAATCACCCTTTTCGGCGAGCTGCTCGATCGGATAGCCGCGGTATTCAAGGATGCCGGCGTCGCCGTCGATATAGGTGATCTTGGACTGGCAGCTGCCGGTGGAGGTGAAGCCGGGGTCGTAGGTGAACATCCCGGCTTGGCCGTAGAGCTTGGCGATGTCGATGACATCGGGCCCCACCGTGCCGCTCAGGATCGGGAAGTCGTAGGTCTTGTTACCTACGGTTAGCGTTGCGGTTTTGTTGCTGGATTTTGCGTCCATCGCGAAGTCCCCGATGAAATCGTTGCGAAAACCGGGCTGACCCGATGCCGTTCTTTGGCAGATAACAGGGCAGGCCGGATTGTCTAGAAGGCGGCTTCAAAATGCGTAGCTTATTGCCCTGTGCACTGCAAGATGGCCGGATGGAGGGGCTAGGCTGCAGCCTGATCGGCGAGCCGGGCCAAGCATTGGTCCCGCCCCAGCACCGCCAGGACGTCAAAGATTCCGGGTGAGGTCGTCCGCCCGGTCAGCGCCACCCGCAGCGGCTGGGCGACGGCGCCCAGCTTGAGGTTATTCTGTTCCGCGAAATTCCGCATGGCCGCCTCGGTGGTCTCCGAGCCCCAATCGGTAACGGCTTCCAGCGCTGTTCGCAGCTTGCCGATCAGTTCACGGGTTTCCGGCGTCAGCATGGCCGCCGCTTTCGGCTCGAGCTCGAGCGGACGGTCGGCAAAGATGAAATAGGAGCCGGCGATCAGTTCGAGCAGCGTCTTGGCGCGCTCCTTCAGGCTCGGCATCGCCCGCAGCAATTGCGCCCGCGTGGTGTCGTTCAGCTTGGCTTTCAGTTCAGCCCCGTCGGGGATGTGATCCAGTAACTGCTCGAACATGGTCACGAGCGCTTGATCGTCGGCCTGGCGGATGTAGTGGCCGTTGAGGCTTTCGAGCTTGGCGAAATCGAACCGCGCCGCCGAACGCCCGATGGCGGGCAGATCGAACGCGTCGATCATCTCCTGCGTCGAGAAGATCTCCTGGTCGCCATGACCCCAGCCGAGCCGCACCAGATAGTTGCGCAGCGCCTCCGGCAGATAGCCCATCGCGCGATAGGCCTCGACCCCGAGAGCGCCGTGGCGCTTCGAGAGCTTGGCGCCGTCAGGCCCGTGGATCAGCGGGATATGGGACATGTTCGGAATGTCCCATTCCAGCGCGTCGTAGATCTGCTTCTGGCGCGCGGCGTTGATCAGATGGTCGTCGCCGCGGATCACATGGGTGATGCCCATGTCGTGGTCGTCGACCACAACGGCCAGCATATAGGTCGGGTTGCCGTCGCCGCGCAGCAGCACGAGATCGTCGAGGTTCTCGTTCTGCCAGACCACGCGGCCCTGCACCTGATCCTCGATCACGGTCTCGCCTATCTGGGGCGCCTTGAGGCGGATGGTGGGCTTGATGCCGGCCAGGGCCTCCGACGGGTCACGGTCCCGCCACAGGCCGTCATAGAGGCGGGTGCGGCCTTCGGCGCGCGCCTTCTCCCGCATCGCCGTCAGTTCCTCGGCCGTCGCGTAGCAGCGATAGGCCCGGCCGCTGGCGAGCAGGGATTCCGCGACTTCGCGGTGGCGGGCGGCGCGGGTGAACTGGTAGACGACCTCGCCATCCCAATCGAGTTCGAGCCATTTCAAGCCGTCCAGGATCGCGGCAATGGCCGGTTCGGTCGACCGCTCGCGGTCGGTGTCCTCGATCCGCAGCAGCATCTTGCCGCCGTGCTTCCTGGCGTAGAGCCAATTGAACAGCGCGGTCCGGGCGCCCCCGATGTGGAGGAAGCCGGTCGGCGAGGGGGCAAAGCGGGTGACGACGGAATCGGTCATGATTGGGGCAGGCCTATGCTTGAACGGCCGTGGTGTATAGCAGGAGTGTGCATAACTAAAGTCTCGCCATCAAAGTCCCGCCATGGGTGACGCTTCGGGCACAGCAGGCTTGGCGGGCCGGGGCGAATTTGGCAGAAGGGCCGCTTATCAGAGCGGGAACAATTGATGACCACCACAGAACCGGCAGCGGCAGAGGCAGGGCGCGATTTCATCCGCGACATCGTGCAGGCCGACCTCGACTCCGGCAAGCACAGCCGGATCGTGACCCGTTTTCCGCCGGAGCCGAACGGCTATCTGCATATCGGCCATGCCAAGTCGATTGCCCTTAATTTCGGCATCGCGCAGGAGTTCGGCGGCAAATGCCACCTGCGCTTCGACGACACCAATCCGACCAAAGAAGAGCAGGAATATATCGATTCCATCCAGGCCGACGTGCACTGGCTCGGCTATGACTGGGGAACCGATCTCTATTACGCCTCTGACTATTTCGAGCGGCTCTACGAGTGGGCGGAAGGCCTGATCAAGGCCGGCCACGCCTATGTCGACGACCAGTCGCAGGAGGAAATCCGCGTCAGCCGCGGCACGCTGACGGAACCCGGCAAGAACAGCCCGTTCCGCGACCGCCCGGTGGACGAGAACCTCGATCTGTTTCGCCGCATGAAGGCCGGCGAATTCCCGAACGGCACGCGCGTTCTCCGCGCCAAGATCGACATGGCTTCCGGCAACATCAATCTGCGCGATCCGGTACTCTATCGGATCCTGCATGCCGAGCATCCGCGCACCGGCACTAAATGGTCGATCTATCCGAGCTACGACTATGCTCACGGCCAGTCGGACGCCATCGAAGGCATCACCCATTCGATCTGCACGCTGGAATTCGAGGATCACCGGCCGCTCTATGAATGGCTGCTCGACAAACTGCCGGTGCCGTCAAAGCCGCGGCAGTATGAAATGGCCCGGCTCAACATCACCTACACGCTGCTGTCGAAGCGGGTGCTGACGCAGCTGGTGCGCGACGGCCATGTCGCCGGCTGGGACGATCCGCGGATGCCGACCATCGCCGGCCTGAAGCGGCGCGGCGTGCCGCCGGCGGCGGTGCGCGAATTCGTCAAGCGCATCGGTGTGGCGAAAGCCAACAGCGTCGTCGACGTCGGCATGCTGGAATTCTGTATCCGCGAATTGCTCAACAAGACGGCCGAGCGCCGCATGGCGGTGCTGCGGCCGCTCAAGGTCGTGATCGAGAATTATCCGGAAGGCCAGGTCGAGGAGCTCGAGGCCGTCAACCATCCCGACAATCCTGACGCCGGCACCCGCCGCATCGCGTTCGGCCGCGAGCTCTACATCGAGCAGGACGATTTCATGGAGAACCCGCCGAAGAAGTTCTTCCGGCTGTCGCCGGGCAATGAAGTGCGACTGCGCTACGCTTATTTCATCAAGTGCACCGGCGTCATCAAGAACGACGCCGGCGAGGTGGTCGAGCTGCGCTGCACCTACGACCCCGCGACCAAGGGCGGCAACGCGCCTGATGGCCGCAAGGTCAAGGCCACCATGCACTGGCTGTCGGCGGCGCAGTCGAGGCCCGCGGAAATCCGCGTCTACAACCAGCTATTCGCCAGGCCGAGCCCCGACGCCGGCAATTTCGCTGCCGACATCAATCCACAGTCGCTGGAAGTGCTCGCGGACTCGCGCGTCGAAGTGAGCGTCGTCGAAAGCAATTCGAACGAGGTGATGCAGTTCGAACGCCAGGGCTATTTCGTGCGTGACAAGGATTCGACGCCGGACAAACCAGTGTTCAACCGCACCATCGGCCTGCGCGATACCTTTGCCAAGGAAGTCGCCAAGGGCTGAGAAGGCTGAGCCCGCTTTCACGACGATTGGACTAACCGATGGGCAGCGCGGCCGACGACATCGCATCCGGCATCATGGGCAAATGGGCCGCGGCTTTCAGCAGACTGGACGCCGACGCGCTGGCGTCGCTCTATTCGAGGCATGCGCTGTTCTTCGGATCGAACCCAAAGCTCTATCGCGGACGGGACGGCGTCACTGCTTACTTCAGGGGATTGCCGCGGTGGCGGACATCATCAGTTCAATTCAGCGACGTCGTGGCCGAGCACGCCGGCGCCGATCTGGTCAACGTCGCGGGCACCGCATCGTTCGACACGGATGAAGGCGGCGTGAAGTTGTCGGTCAAGATCACCTGGGTGATCGTGCGCGAAGACGGCGACTGGAAGATCGTCAGCCATCATGTGTCGTCGAAGACGCCGCTGATCGCGCAGTAGGCCGCGGCGCTCCATCGCTAGATGTCGTAATACAAATGGAACTCGTATGGATGAGGGCGCAGCCGGATCGGATCGATCTCTTTCTTGCGCTTGTAGTCGAGCCAGGTCTCGATCACGTCGCCGGTGAACACGTCGCCGCGGAGCAGGAAGGCGTGATCGCGCTCGAGCGCGTCAAGCGCCTGATCCAGCGATCCGGGTGTCGACTTCACGTCCTTCGCCTCGGCGGGCGGCAGGTCATAAAGGTTCTTGTCGATCGGGCTGCCCGGATCGATCCGGTTGTTGATGCCGTCGAGACCGGCCATCAGCATCGCGGCAAAGGCCAGATAGGGATTGCAGGAGGGATCCGGCGAGCGAAACTCGACGCGCTTTGCCCGCGGGTTCGGCGAATACATCGGAATCCTGCAACAGGCTGAGCGGTTGCGCTGGGAATAGACCAGGTTGATCGGAGCCTCGTAGCCCGGCACCAGGCGCCGATAGGAGTTCGTGGTGGGAGCGCAAAGCCCGCACAACGCCCAGGCGTGGGTCAACAGACCGCCAATGTAGTAGCGGCCGAGCTGGCTCAACTCGGCATAGTCGCCCTTTTCGTAGAACAGATTGGTCTCGCCCTTCCACAGGGACTGGTGAACGTGCATCCCCGAGGCGTTGTCCTCGAACAGCGGCTTCGGCATGAACGTTGCGGTCATGCCGTGCTCGCGGGCGGTGTTCTTCACCACGTATTTGTACATCATCAGATTGTCCGCCATGCGGGTGAGGGTGGTGAAACGCATGTCGATTTCGTTCTGGCCGCCGGTCGCGACTTCATGGTGATGGGCTTCGATCCGGATGCCCAGCTGTTCCATCGTCAGCACCATTTCGGTGCGGAGAGCCTGCATGCTGTCGGTCGGGGGAACGGGAAAATATCCCTCCTTGGGGCGCGGCTTGTGGCCCAGATTTGGCGTTTCCTCCTTGCCCGTGTTCCAGCTGCCTTCGCTGGAATCGATTTCGTGGAAGGCGAAATTGATGCCCTGTCCGTAGCGCACGTCGTCGAACACGAAGAACTCCGCCTCAGGGCCGAAATAGCTCGTATCGGCGAGGCCGCCGCCCTTCAGGTTGGTTTCGGCCTTCTGGGCGATGTAGCGGGCGTCGCGGCTATAGGATTGACCGGTCACGGGGTCCCGGATGTTGCAGATCAGGACCAGGGTCGATGCAGGGGAATACGGATCGAGGAAGGCCGTAGTCGGGTCCGGCACGACCAGCATGTCGCTTTCCTGGATCTCCTGGAAGCCGCGAATGGATGAACCGTCGAATCCAATGCCTTCGCTGAGAGCATCGATACTCGCTGCACCCGGCGGGACGGAAAAATGCTGCCACACCCCAGGCAAGTCGGTGAAGCGCAGATCGATCATCTGCACCTTCTCGTCTTTGATCGCCTTCACGAGATCTTCGGCTGTCGCACACTTCGGAAACATGGCTTCGCTCCTGTTATGGAGAGCCGCATCTTGGACATCGCGCTGCCGTTCAGCCGCGGCGAAGCGGCTTGCGACGGTCCAGGCCCACGTTCTGCGTTGCCGCGCCGGTAGCCTCAGCTCTGGTGGGGCCCGCGCATGATCTTCATCGCATCTTCGATATGCCGCCAGGTTCTGGCCAGTTCGACCTCGCCTTTTGCCTCGAGTTCGATGGCGTTCTGGGCGGCTTCCGCAATGGCCTTGGCACCATGTGCTTCCAGTAACTGCCGCGCATAGTCGCGGATTTCGATTTCTCGCATGGCGTCATGCTCCTCTCGTTCTGAGCGCAACCGTGAATTCCAGTCGAACTGAGAGCCGTAGACGTTGACACCTGGTCAAGCGCACCCAGTGTGCATCCTGCTGCGGCGCACTTGCAAGAGCGCTTTCCGGGCGGTGGGCTGCCGGGATTGGATGGTGGCTCCGGGGGCAATAGCAGCGGCAACACAACGCAGGCTGGACGGATACGCTTTGAGTGCCGCACCACCATATCCATGGGAGAGGGAGGTGAGCATTATGCGTATTCAACACTGGCAGGACGTTGCCAGCCTGGTGGTGGGCGCGTGGCTGGTCGTTTCGCCGTTTGCCCTGGGTATGTCCGGGGTAGCCGTCTGGCTAACCATCGCGCTCGGGTTGGGCGTCATCCTGTTTGCCGTCGAGGCCTTCATCATTCCGTCCTATCTGGAGGAATGGGGAGAGATGCTTCTGGGTCTGGCGCTCGTGGTAGCACCGTGGACGGTCGGCTACGAGCCGGGCGCAGCTACGGTGAACAGCGTGTTGTCGGGCCTACTGGTGATCCTGTTTGCTGCCTGGGAGCTGATGACGGATCGTGATTTCAGCACCTGGTGGCACGATCGCTGGCATCACGGCGCCGGCTGAGGACGAGGGAGTTAGTCGCCCCGTCGGCCCGACCACTATCGGGTAGCGGTCGGAGCGTCGGGCGTTGACTTGAGCATGATCTGGACAACAAGGCCCGCGTCAGTGCAAGGTGGCAGCGGAGGCGCGACGGCAGTTTGATCCCCAATCACGCCGGCACCTTCTGAGATTTTCGGCTCAATCGGCCCGACAACGGCGGACATTCTTTCCTCCGCATTCCGCATCTGTTCCACTATCCCGCGGATAGCCACTTCCAGTAGCTTTGTGAAAACAGGGATACTCCAAGGCGTGGGATGGCGGAGCAGGGCAGCACGCCGGGCGGCAGACGAGGCTACGCCGGAACCTGGCCGCCGCGCCAGGCGGTGGCGCCGGCGGGCGGCTATGCGCCGATCAGCGTCAGCGCCCTGCCGCCGTTCATCGAGACCTTGCGCGCATGGGCGCGCGCGGAGGCGGGGGCCGGGCGTTTGCTGCCCTGGGTGCCCGTCGCGTTCGGCACCGGCATCGCCTTTTATTTTGCTGCCGATCATGAGCCCGTGCTGGCGGTCGCGGCCGTCACCGCCATCGCGCTGTGCGCGGCGGCGTTCTTGCTGCGGCGGCACAAGGCGTTTCCGGTCGCCGTGATGATCGCCGCCGTCGCCGCCGGCTTTGCGATTGCGACCTGGAAAACCGCGCGGATCGCGCATGGCGTGCTTGCGCGGCCGATGTTCTCGGTCTCGCTGACCGGCTTTGTCGAAACCCGCGACATCCGCGAGCGCACCGACCGTTTTGTCTTGCGCGTCGTGACCATGGAGAGCGCGCGCGGCGCGACCAAGCTTGAACGCGTGCGGCTGTCGGTCAAGAAGGGCACCGCGCCCGCGGTCGGCAGCTTTGTCGAATTGAAAGCGCGGCTGTTGCCGCCGCTAACACCGTTGCGGCCGGGCAGTTACGATTTCGGCCGCGACATGTTCTTTTCCGGCATCGGCGCCTCCGGCTTCGTGATGGGCGCGATCAAGACCGCGCAGGCGCCGGATGGAGGCGGCCTGAAACTGCGCTATTCGGCGGTCATGCAGGGCATGCGGGACGCGATCGATGCGCGGATCAGGACCACGCTGGAAGGCGACAAGCGCGCGATTGCGACCGCGCTGCTGACCGGCCGGCGCGACGCGATCTCCGAGCCCGTCAACGATGCGATGTTCATCTCCGGCCTCGGCCATGTGCTGTCGATTTCCGGCTACCACATGGCTGTGGTCGCGGGCGTCGTGTTCTTTGCGGTGCGGGCGCTGCTGGCGCTGTTCCCAACGCTTACGGTTGGCTTTGCGATCAAGAAATGGGCGGCGGTGGCGGCACTCGCCGCGTCGGCATTTTATCTGCTGCTGTCGGGGGCTGAAGTGGCGACGCAGCGTTCGTTCTTCATGACGGCTGTGGTGCTGATCGCCGTGATGGTCGACCGCCGCGCCATCACGTTTCGAACGCTGGCAGTTGCCGCCCTCATTGTCTTGACCATGGCGCCGGAAGCCCTGGTGCATCCGAGCTTCCAGATGTCGTTTGCGGCGACGCTTGGGCTGGTGGCGCTGGTGCAGCTCGGCATGCCGCGCCTGTTCGCGCAGCCGGATCATTCCGCGACCGCGCAGGTGGCGCTGTGGGGCGGCCGCGAGCTCACGATGCTGCTGCTGGCCTCATTGGTGGCGGGCCTCGCCACCACGCCTTACGCGGCGTTTCATTTCCACCGGGTGACGCCCTATGGCGTGCTCGCCAATCTGGCGGCGATGCCGGTGGTCTCGGCGCTGGTGATGCCGGCGGGTCTGCTCGGGCTCGCCCTGATGCCGTTCGGCTTCGACGGCATCTGCTGGTGGGCGATGGGCGTCGGCATCGACTGGATGATTGTGGTCACGCAATGGGTCGCCGCCTTGCCGGGCGCGGTCGGCCGCGTGCCGGCGTTTGGCATCGGCCCGCTGATCGCGGCCAGTGTCGGGATCATCGTGCTCGGGTTGTTGCGGACGCCGCTGCGCTATGCTGGCGCGGCTCTGGTGTTGTTTGCCGCGGTATGGGCGGCGAGGGTGCCGCAGCCGGATATCCTCATTTCGGCCGACGGCCGCAATGTCGGTGTCCGCGGCCAGGACGGCAAACTGCATCTGATGCGCGCAGCCAGGGGAGCTTCGAGGGATAGCTTCCTTGTCAAGGAATGGCTGGCGGCGGATGCCGACGCGCGAAAGCCTGCCGATGCCTCGCTCACCGCGGGCGTCTCATGCGACGAGGGCGGCTGCGTGGCGCAGGCGGCCGGCGGCGGGTTCGTCGCATTGGCGCTCCGGCCGGAGGCGCTGGCGGACGATTGCGAACGCGCAGGCCTGCTGGTGACCGCAAGGCCGGCGCCGACGGCGTGCGGGGCCGCGGTGATCGATGCCGAGCGCCTGCGGCGGCTGGGCGCGCTGGCGCTGCGGCGAAACGGCGGTGGATTTACCATCGATGCCGTCAAGCCCAGAGGCGTCGACCGTCCGTGGTCTCCGGCGATCGCGGGCGAGGGAGAGGCGGAGACAACTATCCTCGCGCCGCGCGCAACGGGCGAGCGGCCCGTGCGGCCACGCGCCATCGACGCCACGCCGTCGGACGCCGACCTGCAGGCGGACGAGTAGTGTTGGCTCCTTGGCGCGCCGGCCGTGTCGCAACCGGCGCCGCGTTCAGCCGGTGGGAAGCCAGGCCACCGGGGCTGCGTCGGCCTGCGTCGTCGTGCGCTCGGGCGCCGGATTCGTCACCGGCAATTGCAGCACGGTGACGCGCTGACCCTCGCAAAGCTGTGTCACCAGCACATGGCTGCCGTCGGGAAACTCGATCGCGTCGTGGTGACGTTCCCTTATATGCGGATTGATGGTGTTGAACTTGCCGACGCGAAAACCGACCGTCCGCGTCCAGATCCAGCGGTTGTCGTATTTGACGTCTTGCGCGAAGGCCAGTTCGGTCCCGGGCAGCATGCAGACCGCGACTGCGGGGTCGCGCTCGCTGGCAAAGCCGCGGGTCGAGGTGCCGCGGAACGTGGTCGATATCAGGGTCTCGCCGACCTCGGCAGGACGCGTTGCCATCGCGTGCAGACTATAGTCACACATCGGATCGCTCCCTCGTAAGAGATAGAGACCCGTGCCTCCCTCGAGGCGCTGGCCTCCATCAGAGTGGACTTGGCCAAAGTCTATTCCTGTTCTGCGCGTTTGCCAATTGAAGGCCGGCGCGCCCGATCACAAACACGCTACGGCGGCTGCGAATCTTCGCCCGTCGGCGGCAGCGGCAGTTCGAAGGCGCCGAGATGGAATTGCTCCCGGCCGTCGTCGGCAATGTCGGGCAATTCGACCAGCGTGAAGGCGGCCTCCGGATATTGCTGCCAGATTGCGAGGTCGTCGGCGGTCACCGTCAGCCAGCCGAACCGGAGCATGTAGCGGCCCGGCTCGGTCACCAGTCCCGCGCGTTGCCAGGTGATTTTGGTGATCATGTTGCTGACCACGTCTCGTTTCCCCCCGGGGCTAGGGCGTTTCCAGCGAAGCTGAAGAAAACGCGTCATACCAACCAACGTCACGCCAGTTTTTGCCGTGTTCTGGGCAATTGTGGGACGAGCGCCTGCGCGCCGCACCCCCTTCGTCATGGCCGGGCATAGCCGTCTGAAGGACGGCGTCGCTTCCGCTCGCCTATGGCCGGCCATCCACGCCTTTCCTCGAGATGAACCAAAGACGTTGATGCCCGGCTCAAGGCCGGGCATGACGACTTGGGGATGAGGAATGACGCCACTGACGGCCGCGAAAGCGGGCCGCGCTCAGTACTTCCGGTACAGCCCGATCAGCTTGCCCTGAATCCGGACCCGGTTCGGCGGCAGGATGCGGACTTCATAGGAGGTGTTGGCGGGCTCGAGCGCGATCGAGGCGCCGCGGCGGCGGAAGCGTTTCAGGGTTGCTTCCTCCTCGTCGATCAGCGCCACCACGATATCGCCGGTGTCGGCGGTTTCGTTGCGCTGGATCAGCGCCATGTCGCCGTCGAGAATGCCGGCGTCGACCATGGAATCGCCGCGTACTTCGAGCGCGTAATGTTCGCCGGAGCCGAGCATGTCAGGTGGTACGCTGATGGTGTGGCTGCGGGTCTGCAGCGCCTCGATCGGCGTACCGGCGGCGATCCGGCCCATCACCGGTACGGCGACCGGGCGCTCGCCATCATCGGCAGCGGGCGCGCTGGCGGCGCGAACCTTGCCGAGCGTGCCCTCGATGACGCTGGGCGTGAAGCCGCGGCGGCCGTTGCCGTTACTGCCGGCAAGCTCGGGCAGCTTGATGACTTCGATGGCGCGCGCGCGGTTGGGCAGGCGGCGGATGAAGCCGCGCTCTTCCAGAGCGGTGATCAGGCGGTGGATGCCGGACTTGGACCTGAGGTCGAGCGCATCCTTCATCTCGTCGAAGGAGGGCGGCACGCCGGCTTCCTTGAGCCGTTCGTTGATGAAACGCAGAAGTTCATACTGTTTGCGCGTAAGCATCTCGAGCAATCCCCCGGTTGGCGCGTCGTAATTCGTGATCTTCAACTTCGTGGTCTTCAACTTCGTGGTCTTCAGTCGCGAGAGGCGTCCCTAAATTCGGAGTCCAAAACTCCCAATTAAAGACACTAGTCCTCGAAACAAATCATGAACGGACACTATATGTTCGATACATGTTCCGCAACCACTTAATTTCAGGTGAACGCGCGCCGACTTCGCCAGACGGCGCCGTTGCGCGGTGCATCATTCCGGCAAGCGCAGGAACTCGCATGGCATCCCCTTCGGCACCGCCGGCGCAAACGGCGGACGGATCAAAAGCGCCCGTGCCGCAGCGAGATTTCCCAGCAGCGAGGAATCCTGGTGGCTCACCGGCACCGCGATCAACGCGCCATCCTGGCGCCGCTCGAGCCGTGCGCGCAGATAGTCTTCGCGCTGGTCGTTGGCGGGAAGATCGCGGCCGAGCAGCGCACTCTCCCGGACGTGATGGACGGTATTTCGGCCCGACAGCGCCCGAATCAGTGGCACCAGAAACAGGAAGCCGCAGACATAGGACGAGACCGGATTGCCGGGCAGGCCGATCACCCGCATCGCGCCGAGCCGTCCGTGCATCATCGGCTTGCCCGGGCGCATCGCGATCCGCCAGAACGCCATCGCGACGCCCTCGGCCTCCAGCGAGCGCTTGACGAGGTCGTGGTCGCCGACGGAGGCGCCGCCCATCGTGATCAGGATGTCGGCGCCCGATGCGCGGGCACGGCGGATGCCGTCGGTGGTCGCATCGATCGTGTCGGCGGCAATGCCGAAATCGATGGTCTCGGCGCCCTCGGCCCGCGCCAGCGCGCGCAGCGCGTAGCCGTTGGAATAGACGATCTGGCCGGGGCCGGGATCGGAACCGGGCATCACCAGTTCGTCGCCGGTGGCCAGCACCGCCACCCTCGGGCGGCGGTGCACGGCGAGCTCCGGATAATTCATGCCGGCGGCGAGTGACAGATCGCGTTCGGTGAGGCGGCTTCCTTTGGTGAGCAGCACATCGCCTTCGCGGAAATCGGCGCCGGCGGCGCGGATATGCCGTCCCGGTTTTGCAATTTCCGTGATGGTGATGTGGTCGCCGCTGGCAGCCGTGTCTTCCTGGATGATGACGGCGTCGGCGCCCTCGGGGATCACGCCGCCGGTGAAAATCCGGACCGCTTCGCCGGCGCCGACCTTGCGCTCGAACGGGCGGCCGGCCGCGACCTCGCCGATCACCTTCAGCCGCGCGGAGAGGTCGGCGGTGTCAGCCGATCGCACCGCATAGCCGTCCATCGCCGACATCGCCTGCGGCGGCTGCGTGCGCCGTGCGGCGAGGTCGCGCGCCAGCACGCGATGCCAGGCGGTGTCGAGTGCGGCGATTTCTTCGGGCAGGGGATCTGCGCCTGCGAGGATCGCGCTGAGGGCATCGGCAACCGGCATCAGGGCCACGGGCACTTCTCCTCGATCGCGATCCAATCTGAGTTCGGCTTGGGGAGGCGATCGTTGAGCGCTTTCATAACGGAGAGCGGGGGCGGAGGCAAAACGCGCGGGCTGAACGCGTGCGTGGAGAGAGCCGCGTCGCCATCTTGTTGCTGAACGGCAACATCGCTCCGTAATCGCTCACGACATCAGGCGGATACCGTCATGGACCGCGCCAGCGATTTGTTCGCATCTGCGATTCGGTTAGGGTTCCATCAGTTGAGGTGTGGGCGCCAAGGTTTTGGCCAGCCACGGGCTGGCTTACTTGAGCCGGTTTCGCGCGAATGCGGGGCGGACGATGATAGCGACGGCAACGGTTTCGGTCTCCCTGCACGCCGGTGTGCTTCTTCCATCCGACCGCCGGGCGAGCCTGCTGGCGAGCAGCATGCTGTGCGGCGGCACCTTGCGCAGCCTCGCGGCGGTGGCCGGGATGATGACCGTGCTCGGCATCTCGCCGGCGTTCGCGCAATGCTACTCCACCGTGACGGGGCTGGCGGGAGACTGCACGGCCGTCGTTCCGGGCGGCAGCAACGCTACGGCGATCGGCTCCGGCGCCAACGCGACCGGCGTCTTCGCGACAGCGTACGGGAACGGCACGACCGCGAACGGGGGCAGCGCGACCGCGACCGGCGCCCTAAGCACTGCCACTGGGGACTTCGCGACGGCAACCGGGGTCAACAGCCAGGCGAACGGCGCACAAGCCACGGCAACCGGCGTGGGCAGTCAGGCCAACGGCGCCCTGGCCACCGCGACCGGCTCGGGCAGTGTTGCGACCGGCGTCGGCGCGACCGCGACCGGCACGGGCAGCTTTGCCAACGGCGATCAGGCTTCCGCCACGGGCGTGAGCAGCCACGCCAACGGCGCTCAAGCGACCGCGACCGGCTACGCCAGCACGGCGAACGGCGCACAAGCCACCGCGACGGGCGTGTTCAGCACCGCCGGCGGTAACTTTGCGACGGCAACGGGCGCGGGCGCCACCGCGAGCGGCAACTTCGCCACCGCGGCCGGCGGCTCCAGCACCGCGACCGGCGCTTCCGCCACCACGACCGGGGCCTTCAGTTCGGCCATTGGCGCGGGCGCTACCGCGACGGGCGCGAGCGCTTTTGCCAACGGCGACAATGCGACCGCGACCGGCCGAAGCAGCCGGGCGAACGGCGCCAGCGCGACCGCGACCGGCCAGGACAGCATCGCCAATGGCACGACCGCGAGCGCCTTCGGTCAAGGCAGCAACGCTACCGGTGCCTCCACCACCGCGATCGGCCAGGCCAGCCTCGCCAGCGCCACCGGTGCCACGGCGGTCGGCGCCAGTGCGCGGGCTACCGCGACTGGCGCGGTCGCCGTCGGCAACAATGCTGCCGCCACCGGCGCCAACGCCATCGCGATCGGCAATGGCGCGGTGGCGACCGGTTCGGTCGCGGTCGGCGCGTTGGCCTCCGCTGCCAACGGCGGCGCGGCGTTCGGCGACGGCGCGGTCGCAACGGGAACGAATTCGACGGCGCTCGGTCCGAACAGCCAGGCGCTCGCGGCCAACTCGGCTGCGATCGGCAACGGCGCATCCACCAGCGTCGCCAACCAGGTCTCGATCGGCACCACCTCGAACACCTACCGGATGTCCGGCATCACCTCGGCGGCCAGCCTTGCGGCGCAAACCGGCCCGATCTCGTTCGTCACCAGTGACGCCAACGGCCATCTTGCCGTGTCGAGCTACAGCGCACCGGATATTTCCGGCCTGCAGAACAATGTCGCAACTTTGCAGGGCAACGTCGCGGTCCTGCAGGGCGACGTCGCGACCCTGCAGACGCAGATGAGGCAGGCCTTCGAGGGTACCGCGGTCGCGATCGCGATGGGCGGCTCCGCGCTGCCGTCGGACAAGAAATTCGCGATTTCAACCAACTGGGGCACGTTCCGCGGGCAGAATGCCATGAGCCTCGGAGCTCAAATGCGCCTCAGCGACCATGTGGTCCTCAATGGCGGCGTTGCCGCCGGCTTCGCGCAAGGCGGCGTCGGCGGCCGCGCCGGACTGACGGTCGCGTGGTGACGACAGGGTGGTGAGAGGAAAACAATTTCGCTGGCGGGTTCTGATGATTGCGGCCGTCATGGCTGCGAGCGTGTCCGCCGGTCATGCGCAAGCGCCGAAACCCGCGCAGATCGATCGCAATGGCGTGCTGATCCTCGTTCGATCGTCGCTGCTGGCGCTCGATCAGGCCAACAAGACCGGCAATTACACGGTGCTGCGCGACATCGGCGCGCCCGGCTTTCAAACCAACTCGGCAGCGCGGCTCGGTGAAATCTTCGCCAAGCTGCGGGGCGACAATCTCGACCTCTCCGGCGTCGCCGTGATCGATCCGCAGCTCAATCTGCTGCCGCAGATCGAGGCCAACGGGCTATTGCATATGGCCGGCTTCTTTCCTTCGGTGCCGAGCCAGGTCAATTTCGATCTGTCGTTCGCGCCAGTGAACGGGCAATGGCGGCTGTTTGGCATCTCGGTGTCGATCGGGCAGAGCGGGCCCGTCGCGCCGATGCCCGAACCGCCCGTTGCGCAAAAGCAGCCCGCTGCAACAGCCGCGAAACAGCCCGCCATCAAGCCCGCGCCGGCGGACAACAAGCCGGCTGACCACCAGCAGCCCAAATAGACCGGCCCCCGAGCAACCAAGAACGTTACCCGACGAAGAACTCGATGAAGGTGATGTTCGCGACGCTCTGTTATGTCTCGGCGGTCAGTTGCGCGGGGATCAGGACAACATAGGCAGCTTGGCTAAATCCCGAGCGCGGCAAGCGTCTTTGCGACGTCATCCGGCGCTGTCACATGCACCGCGGTCAAGCCCCGCGCCCGCGCGCCTTCGATGTTCGCGGCGGAATCGTCGAAGAACACGATGCGCGAAGCGGGCACGCCGATCGCCTTGACGACATGGTCATAGGCCGCCGCATCCGGCTTTCGCAGCCCGATCGTCGATGACAGGAAGACTTCGCGAAAATGCCCGAGCACGCCGGCATAGGCCTGGCTGAAATGCACGACATGCGCGTTATTGGTGTTGGAGAAGGCATAGAGCGGCAGGCGTTGTCCGGCGCGCGCCAGCGATGCGGCGATGTCGGGCATTTCGCCGGCGAAGATCGCGTTCCAGCCTTCGAGAAACTGGGCGTCCGAGATGCCGATACCCAATGAGTCTCGCAGCCCTGCGAAGAATTCGGCGTCGCTGATCTCGCCCCGCTCGTGACGATGCCAGGCGTCATTGGGCGAGAATCGCTCGACGAGGTGCGCGGGCTCGCAGCCGGCATGGCCGGCCCAGGTGGCCACCACCTTGCCAAAGTCGATATCGAGGACGACGCGGCCGAGATCGAACAGCAGGGCGTCGGCGGAGGTGGGGAGGAGCGGGGAGTTCATGCCAGAGGTTTACAAAACTGGACCGGCCTGAGCAACGGTCGGCCGTGGCCAGCCGGGTTGCATGTTTCGCCGGCACTTTGCAGGCAAATCCATCGTTTAAGCCGCCCCGCGAGCTGTGCTAAGTCCTGCTTCAACGTTTTGGCCGAGGATCCGGGGAGTGATGGCATGAAGAAGATCGGCATCGTGGCTGTGATGGTCTTGCTGGCCGGGCCGGCGTGGGCCCAACAGCAACCCATTCAAAAATACGGGGAGGAGGACAAGGAGAAGACGCGATCGGATATCGCGGCGGAAAAGGAGGCCGAGCGGGCCTACAAGAGGTCGCTGGGCAATATTCCGGAACAAAAGGGCGGGGATCCCTGGGGAACCGTGCGCAGCGACAGCGCTGCCCCGAAAGCCGCGGCCAAGGCGCCGGCGAAGCCGAAGGCCGCGAAGACAGACGTCAAGACCGAGACCACCGCAAAATAACGTCAATGGAAGCGATCCGCCGGCAAAGCGGGCTTGAACGAGGCGGGGAAGTGGCCGGCATGAGGGCTTGCCTACACTCCAACCCACTTCTCGAAGAACACACTCGCCGCGATCGCTTGCGGGGCCTTCAGCGCGTAATCCCCGAACGCCGGGCACTCCCGGAAGCCCGTGCGTATGTAGAGCCGCATCGCCGCGATCTGGCGCGTTCCCGTCTCCAGACGCAGCACGGAAAGTCCGGCGCCGCGCACCTCGTCCTCGATCCGCGCGAGAATGGCGTCGGCGACGCCCTGGCCCCGCGCGCCGCCGCGCACGAACATCCGTTTGACTTCGGCGTAGTCAGGGAACAGGGCGACGCCGCCGCAGCCCACCGCAGCCCCTTGCCGCCGGGCGAGGAAGAACCGGACGTGCGGTTGAAAGATCGCATCGATCGAAAATCCATGGCGCTGCTCCGGCGGGTATTCCGCCGCGAGCACGGCCTCGAGTTCGCCGACCAGCAGGCGCACCTCGTCGGTCGCGGCTGGCGCCGCCTCGATCCGCACTTCATCGCTATCGCTCATCTATGCCCCCATTCGACTCGGGCATGGCCGCCCGTAGCGAGTGACTCCAATGTAGCGAAATGCCGGTATCGGAGAAATCCTGGATTTGCAGGCAGCTCGGCGTTGCCAGGCCCGCAAGCGCAAAAAAGAAGCCGCCCTTCCGGAGAAGGACGGCCTGAAGGTGGTCATCCGCCTGGGATGAGGGGCCATCCTCGGCGGGTAGTTATCGAAGGTTTCCTGAAAACGACAGGGAACCGCTCACCCACATCACGGATTAGGCGATCCGCGGCAGCGTCACTTCAGCGACGTGCTGATAGCGGTTGCGCCGGTCTCGTCAGCGAGAAATCTGCGAATTGTTTTCATGCGGTCGTTGTGACGCCAATTCTTGAATCGATTCTGAATCCGATCGCAGAGACGCAGGGGTATCTCGATGATTTGCGCCGGTAGTACTACGGGACGGCGAGGGAACCAGGGGTGATTCAGTTCCCATTCGCGACGCACACCAATCGTCATTGCCTGGGCGGTATCGGCGACAGTGCACTTAATACGTCAACGGTCTTCCGGCTTGGACGGCTCCGGACCACGTTTGCCCGGTTTGAGAGAACGTTTGGTCAATCGTTCGATCCGGGTGAGAAAGCGATCATCGCCGAGCGGCCGGCCGACGCTCTCCGCCGCGCGAAGGCGCTCGACCATGTCCGCCTCCGGCTCGCTTTCGAGCAGATCGGCGAAGCGAGGGAAGCGCTCCCTGATCGGCGTCAGCGCCGTGATGCCGTCGTCCCTGCCGCGCAGATGCGCGCGCGTGCTCGACCCGCGCCAATCCTGCGCCCGCTCCACCAGCCGTGCCCGCACCGGGTTGAGCGACACGTAGCGTAGCGCCGCTCCGAAGTGCGCCTCATCCATGGCGACGGCGCCGAACCGGCCCCGCCAGAAATGGCCGCTGCGCTTGCGCCGCGCCTGGATGGCGCGCGGGTTCGATGCTTCACGCGCGGCGGTCATGACTGGGCGGAGGGCGCTTTCCAGTTAGAGAAGTCCCGGTGCTTCATGAAGGGGGCGGCGCAAAGCCCGAGGTGGTCGCAATGGTGACCGTGCTGGCAGCCCCAAGCTCTCACTGATTGGCGTCGGCGTTGTCATTGGGTTTTTACCGCCGCGCAGAACTGTTCCGTGACCGCCGTCGTTTCCTCGGTGACGTTCCAGCCGTTGGTCTCGGCGTTTTCCTTGGCCGACTTATGCTCGGTCTGAAGCATCTTTTTGATTTGCGCGTACGGTTTCCAGTCGGCCTTGGATAGCTTGACGGGGGGCGCACCGCAGACGTTATGGGCAATCGCTTTCTGCACACTAGTGCTGACGTCGCTCATGAGGTCCTCGACCACGGCGGTGAAGCGCGCCTTGGCGTATTGGCTGTTGGCTGCGATGAAGTCCTTGCAGAAGGCGACCCGTTGACCTCCGTCGCGGGCCTTGATGTAGGCCGTCTGCGTTTCGTAATGGAGACGGTAGGCGAGTTTGTCGGCCTTCGGGTCGGATTTCACCGCCTGGAGCATGGCGCGGTGCTCACCCGAGGTGGCGTCACTGATCCTGAGGTCACATACTTTGGCGAGGGAGACGACCGGAACGTAGGCCCGCAACTTGGCTTCCAGCGCATCGTTGGCGTGCGCAACCGGTGCGAACTGGCTGGCGGCGATTGCGAAAGCAGCGAGACAGCGATTCATTGGTGATATGCTCCGGATCACCGAACAGCAAGCGGCGGCGTTGGGATCGCGGCACCCAGCCGCGAAGCGTCCAGCCTAGCAACGGGCTGAGCAATTTACCGCAATTCCTGGGGCGGCTGTCGAGCGCCCATCTTGATCTGGATCGTGGTTCCGCATCAGGAACCGGGTTGTCCGGTCGCGCCCATCCATACCGCGCCGCAACCCGCCATCTGACGTTGCTCGGCCCTTTCCGGTCCGCATTTTCCGATCCCTCGAATGAAAGTGAGCTATCGCCGTCTGTCCTCGATCAGCGAGGTGGCCCGAATTTCGGTATTTCGGTGACAGTGCTCGAATTTCGAGTTTCGGTGACAGTGCACTTAATGCGCCCGTTAACGGTCTTCCGACTCGGCTTCGGACCACGCTTGCCCGGCTTGAGGGAACGTTTGGTCAATCGTTCGATCCGGGTGAGGAAGCGATCGTCGCCGAGCGGCCGGCCGATGCTCTCCGCCGCGCGGAGTCGCGCGACCATGTCTGCCTCCGGTTCGCTTTCGAGCAGATCGGCGAAGCGGGGGAAGCGCTCGCCGATCGGCTTCAACTCGGTGAGGCCGTCGTCCGTGCCGCGCAAATGCGCGCGCGTGCTCGCCCAGCGCCAATCCTGCGCCCGTTCCACCAGCCGTGCCCGTACCGGGTTGAGCGACACGTAGCGCAGCGCCGTGGCGAGATGCGGCTCGTCCATGGCGACGGCGCCGAACCGGCCCTGCCAGAAATGGCCGCTGCGCTTGCGCCGCGCCTGGATCATTCCGGCATAGCTTCGATGCACACGCGCCAGCGCGCGGCGCAGCCCGTCGGGATCGGACGGCACCAGGATCAGGTGCACGTGGTTCGGCATCAGGCACCAGGCCCACACCTCGACGGCGGCATTGCTGCAATTTTCGGCGAGCAGGTCCCGATAGAGCGCATAGTCGCCGTCGCCGAAGAAAGTCCGCGCGCGGCCATTGCCGCGCTGCGTGACATGGTGCGGATGACCGGGGATGACGACACGGGCGAGGCGGGCCATACGGCATGATGGCTGCGAAAGGGCGACGCGTCAATTGAGTGCACTGTCACCGTAATCACGTAATCAAGACATGGCCGACGGGCGGCGGAGCCGCCCGAGCCGCTTGCGCCAAGCTTGCGGACCGCTAGGCTCGTCTGCCTTGCGGGCTCAATCCGCAGTGAACCCGACGACACGGCCATTAAATTGAGAATTGAGGATTTGGTTTATGCGACCGTCTAACGAGATCGGGATCTCAGCTTTCTTCCCGATCCACTGAAGTTTTTGTTCAGCTATCGTAAATAGCCCATTCGCCAGCGCTGCTAGTATTACTTCTGTCCTGATGGAGTTCACAGCAACATGGGGGATTGAGATCATGTGATCCCAATAATCCGACCTGTATTTGCCATCAACAAAAAGCCAGTCTCTTTGACAAGTGATGAGCCACCAGCCATTCAGGTTCTCGATGCTGACGGGAACGTCGCCGTGGTTGATTAGATCGCGAGCGAGTCCCGCCGCGAGCCGTGCTCCCCTGGGAGTATCCCCTCCATACATCAGCGGGTTCCGCTGAATGCTCTTAATGGCATCATCGAAGATGGTGAGATCACCGGGACCGTATGGCATGGTGTCTTCTCCAGTTGTCGCCGATAGAGTGCCCTTGCAAAACCCATCACGTCGCTGCACCGGCCGTTCGCTTCACGCGACGGGCTGCGCTCCTGCCATCCCGCGGGCTGGTATCCTCAGGCACTAATCTGTCTTACTCAAAAGAAGGATGTTCCGTGAGCCACACTTCGGGCATCGCATGATCCGTTCAAGTTTTTTCGATCCTTCTATGGGGATGTCTTCCACGACAAGGTTTTCCTCGCCGCAAGCTGGACAGGCGACCAGTGCGGTCGGGTCGGTCGCCAGAAGTATGCCTGCTGCGATCCACTTTGAAGTGACGTTTGGCTCTCTCATGGCAATCTTCCTGCAGCCCGCGCAGCAAACGCTGCCGCCGCTTGGGTTTCTTGGGCAGCGAGTTGGCCCGACACCCCAGCTGCTGCGTTACTGAACCTCAATCGGTACAACTCGTGAAGCACCGTCATATTGAGTTCCGCGTTTGTCGCAAATGCTGGGCGGCCGATAAGGAAGCCATTTTCCCCAAACATTGTCATCCCTGATGCCGGGAGATTGGGCTCGTATTGAATCATTCGTCCACCGATCCTCACAGTCAACGACTCACCCGCACTATGCGCCGCCGCGAGTTCGGCCATTTGAGGTGATGTTACGATCGATCGCCCTTCTCTTATTATCGCTCGCTCAGCTTGAGAAAATGCCCCCCCTGCGGCAGGCGCCACCCTAAATGCACCATCGGACGCCAAGAATGGCAACATTCCCACAAAGGCACCGGCCTGAATGCCAACAAAGGCGCCTGCATTAAACGCCAAACTGCCATTTTGAAGTGCGGACGAAAGCGGTACGGCGTCGGGTCCGAACAAGCTGTGCTGGAATCCCGCTGAGAATCCTGCCGCAGCAAAGCCATTTGGATCGATAAGGTTCAGCGGATCATTATGCACGTAGGCATAGAGATTAATGCCACCTTGCGCTCCGATCGGATCCGCCTGCAAGAACCGTCCCCATGCTGGCGAATAATGCCGCGCGCGGTAATAATAAAGCCCGCTGGTCTCGGGATCGATACGCTGGCCGGTATAGCCGAACGGCGCTGAGCCGCCCGCGCTCTTGCCATAGGGCTGGTAGCCGATCTTGCTCAGCGTCCCCGAGCTTGAATCGACCGACGCGATCACCGAGCCCAATATGTCCGGAACGAATGTCGCGCGCGTGGCTGCGGCAACGTTCATCTGATTCAGCACATCGTTGGACCCAAGCCCATACGCATACCAGCGTAAAACCGCGCCGCTGGTGCCGTCATATTCCAGCACTTCGCGATTGGCGACATCGGTGACGAACACGGTCGTGGTGCCGTTTACGGTCTTGGTCTTGCGGCGGCCCTGCGCGTCGTAGGTATAGCTTGCGGTATTGCCGGCTCCGCTGGCCGAGATCAGCCGGTTCTCGGTGTCGTAGCCGAGGGTGAAGGTGCCGTCGGAAGTAAGGTTGCTGTTTCCATCGTAGGTGGGGCTCACCGCGCCGACGGCCGTATATCGGTTGAGCGCATCGGCGCTGTAGCTCACCGTGCTGGGCGTTGCGGCTGGATAGTTGAACCAACCGTTGTCGGTCACGGTTTGGCCGACCCGCTGGTTGGCCTTGTTGTAGCTGTGGCCGAACGTGACGCTGCTCGCCGTCGGCGCTGCGGAGAGCGGGGCCGGACTCCAGGTGAGGCCGGTCGGCCGGTTGAGCTTGTCGTAAGCGGCGTTGGTTACATAATCAACGGACGGCGGCACGGCAGCGGCGATTGCGGCGCTGCTGTCGCTGACGCTGATGAGGCGGCCGGCAAGGTCGTAACGATAGCTAACCACCGTGGCAGGCGCAGGCGGCGTCTTGGTGGCGAGCCGGTTCAGCGTGTCATAGCTGAAGGCGATGGCAGCGCCGGCGCGGGTCGTCCGCGAGGTCACGTTGCTGTCGGCGTCGTAAGTCAGCGTCTCCGTGCTGCCGAGCGGGTAGGTGGTGGTCGTTGGCCGGTCGAAGCGATCATAGGTAAGGCTCGTGCTGCGATTGTTGGCGTCGGTCAGGCTCGCCAGGAGCCCGTTCGCCGTGTAGTTCTTTTGCAGCAGCGGAGCGCCTTGAATGGCCGGGTTCGAGATCGAGACCTGCCGGCTCAACGCGTCATAGCCGTATCCCGTCGTCCGGCCCATGGCGTCCTTGACGCTCAGTACGCGATCGAGAAGATCGTAGCTAAAACTCGCCGTATTGTTGTTGGCATCGGTCGTGGTTGCGGGCTTGCCGGTCAGCGTGTAGGTGGCGCTCGTGGTCCGAAGCACGGTACCGTTGGTGGACTCCTGCACCTGGATGACGCGCCCTTCCGCATCGTAGCTGTTGGTCGTGACCAGGTCATTCGGAGCGGTGGTCGTGATCGGGCGGCGGGCGGCGTCGTAACTGCTCGTCGCGGTGTTTCCGCGGGGATCGGTGACGGAGATGGGATCGCCTACGGCGCTATATCCGATCGTGGTGATCTGATTGAGGTGGCCGGCGCCTGCATCGCGGACAATCGAAGTCTGGTTGCCGGAATTATCGTAGGTGAACCGCGTCACCGCACCGAGTGGATCGGTTGCGGTGAGGACCTGACCCACGCCATTGTAGGTGAAACTGGTCCGCGCATTGAAATGCGGCGAGCCGCCGACATCGGAAATCGACGTCGTCAGGTTTCCGGTCGCGCCATCGTAACTCATCGTGCTGACGAGGCCGCGTGGATCGGTGACGCTGGCCGGCTTGTTGTAGATCGGGTCGTAGCTGTAAGTCGTTGTCAGAGAAGCGAGCGGCGGGCCAGGCTTCGGATTACGCGTGACCGAGGCCACATTGTTCGCCCACGGATTTTGGACGCTGTCATATGTGTAAGCGACACTACTGCCCTCCGGCGTCGTGCTCGACGACAGGCGATTGAGCCCATCATAGGCGTTCGCCGTCAGGCGGTTAAGGCCGGCAAAATCCTGTATCTCGAACAGAGGCTTGCCAAGCGGATTGTAGTAAAGGACATGCCGCGTGCCGTAGGGGTCATTCTCCTCGCTGCGGTATCCAGCAAAATAGTAATTCCAGGTGGTGTTATTGCTCGATGCATTGTTCGCATTGGCCTGGGTCATCACCCGGCCGAGGCTGTCATAGGTGTTGGTGACGAGCGCGGTTCCCGATGGCGTGAACACCTGTGCCAGCAGACCTGGGGTTAGCGTTCCGCCCGGAGGGGCATAGGAGAAGGTCGTCACCTTGCCAAGGGGGTCGGTGGAAGAAACCAGATCACCCGAAGCATCATAGGTGTAGCTCACGCTGCGAGCAGGCGAAGAATTGTCGCTCGCCGCAATGAGTTGATTCGAACCATTGTAACTCAGCGTCAAGGCGCGACCGAAATTGTTGGTCACCGACGTCAGCAACGGCGGCGATGCCGCATTGTAGTTGAAGGTCGTGGTAACCCCGGCCGGCGTCGTCAATGTCGACGCATTGCCGGCGCTGTTGAAGTTGAGCGCGGCACCTTCCTTGTAGCGCATGGTGTAAGCGCCACCATTCAGGCTGAGGCGACTGGAAGAGCCGGGCCGCGGATTGTAGCTGCCATCGGCCAGCAGCATGAACTGTTCGGATTGGCTGCCGATCGTCACGTTGACGGCATTATTGATGAGCTGGTCCATGAACCAGCGTTGCGTCAGGCTAGTGATGATCACCTTGGAAAGCGGCTTTGCTGGGTCGCTCAAGAGGTCCTGCGCCACGTAAGCCCCGACGATGGCAGCTGCCCCGTCGATCGGTGAATCCTGGCCCATTCCCTTGAGCCCGTCGCTGTTCTTTGTAGCGGTAACGGCATAGCCATGCGTCCATCCCAGGCCGAGTGGACCGCTCGCATACCGGTTGTTCGATGTGTAGGATCGTTGGAAAGCCAGACCGGCGGAAGGCGTTCCGATCGTGATGCACCCTGACCAATGGCTTCAACGCCGATGCCGACCAGGTGATGGCAAATTTCGCCGCGATACTGACGTGCTTGAACAACCAGCCGCCGGCTGGTGTGCCGCGAAGCTATCTTGCGGGGCTCACCCTCTCGACAGCGGGGGGATCTAGCGGCTTCTCAGTTGCAGCCGGTGTAGCGACATCGGATGACGCTGCGACGTCAATGCAGCTAGCGGCGTCGCTATCGAAATCCACGGCCGCGTGGGCGGTGGGAACTGCCACCGGCTCATTCGATGGTACCGGAGCCGCACCAAGCGCAAGCTCCAATTGGTATCATGTCCACTTGATCAAGCGGACAGACACCGGTGTTGTCGACGTCTTGACGTCGCTCTCCGCTACGACGCCGACGCTGCCGGCAAACTACTTGAAGTTCCGCCGTATCGGTTCGATGAAAACCAATGGCTCGTTTCAGTGGATAGCGTTTTCCCAGCTCGGAGATACATTTCTCTGGGGAACGCCAGTCAATGATTACGCATCGACAACCTCGACGGCTCCGTCTCTCAAAACCCTGACTGTTCCGACCGGCGTCAAGGTCGTGCCGATTATCTCCGTGTTTCAGCCGGCTGGTTCGGACAGCAATCTTGCAATATCGTCGCCCCCCGATACCGTCGATTACGCACCAGGAAGCAACATTGGATTAATGAGAATCGGAGCTTCTAGCACGCAAATCCCAATCTCGGCGGTGTTCTGGACCAATACGTCGGCTCAACTGCGGGTTTAGATGGGACGTGAATGGCGCGACTGCGAACATCAATACGCAAGGCTGGATCGACGCGCGCGGCAAGAACAACTGAACAGGCGGTTGGGGCACCCAATTGCGGTGAAGAATTGCAGAATTGCGATGACAGCGCACTTCGTTGTCACCGCAATTCGATCATGCGGAAATCGCTAAACCTCAACTGCGTCGCCTCGCACGCAAGCGCAATCTCGTAACTTAGCTGCGACAAAGTAACCCGACGGGCAAATCACTTCTGATTTACGTAAATCATGTCAAGCCCCGAAATAAAAAATATTTCGCTTTTACGGAAGCAAAATCAAGCGTACATGTTTGGCCATCCCGTCCTACTCAGAAGGGCGTCGGCCGTCGTCACGGACGTTGGACGGGTTGCGGTGGACGCTGATGTTGCGATGGACGATCGTGACAAAGGCGTACGGCGAAGACGTGTGGTCCCGACGCCGCGGTGCTGGCGTCAATGCACCTGGAGGCAATAGCTTCCGAGGGCGCAACGGAGGCAAAAGAGCCGTTCTCCGGGGAGAGCTCGTTATAAGCCGTAAAGCCATTGCGCAGGGAATGTCGGATGTTCTCCGCTGCCCTGTATGCTCGTGTGCAACTTTCTATCTACAAACCGCACACGGGACCGCGGGTGCAGCGCGCATCCGGCATTCCCTGCGCCCTCTGTATCGAGGGCAAGGAATATCTGGCAAAGCTCGGGCATGTCGTGCCGCGAGATCGCGAACCTGTATGTGGAACAGCGCCATGAACCGTGCCGGCCCGCAAAAAGTGCCCAATTCGGCCCCCTGATCCGCATACTTAACAAACCCGTAATGGCGCGGGCCGAAACCGCCTTGATCCGACCAAAAAGCCGTTGTTGGTTGGCCGCCGGGCCACGGGCACGCCGATTCACAAGAATTTCGGACGTCGATAGCCATAAGGATCGCAAATGCGCAGGAATCTCACCTTTCTCCTCGGCACGGTAACCGGCATTTGTTTGACCGTCCTGGTCGCCGGGCCGCAGGGGGCGCATCTGGTGGATGCGGCCAAGGCCGCGGCCCGCAGCGATAGCACCTTTTCGCAGCTCAATCTGTTCGGCGACGTGTTCGAGCGCGTTCGCGGCAGCTACGTCGAGAAGCCTGACGATGCCAAGCTGATGGAGGGCGCCATCAACGGCATGATCTCCTCGCTCGATCCGCATTCGCGCTACATGAACGCGAAGGGCTGGAGCGACATGCAGGAGACCACGCATGGCGAATTCGGCGGCCTCGGCATCGAGGTCACGATGGACGACGGCCTCGTCAAGGTGGTGGCGCCGATCGACGACACGCCCGCCGCCAAGGCCGGCATCATGTCGGGCGATTTGATCACGCAGATCGACGATGATTCCATTCAGGGCATGACGCTCGATCAGGCCGTCAGCAAGATGAAGGGGCCGGCCAACAGCAAGATCCGCCTGAAGATCATGCGCAAGGGCGCGGATGCGCCGGTCGAAGTCGCGATCGTGCGCGAAATCATCCGGGTGCGGCCGGTGCGGTTCCGCACCGAAGCCGGCGATATCGGCTATATCAGGATCTCCAGCTTCAACGAGCAGACCACCGACGGGCTGCGCAAGGCGATCGCGGAGATTTCAAAGGCGATCCCGTCCGACAAGCTCGCGGGCTTCGTCATCGACCTGCGCAACAATCCGGGCGGACTGCTCGATCAGGCGGTCTCGGTGACCAGCGCTTTCATGGGGCGGGGCGAGGTGGTCTCGACCCGTGGCCGCACCCCGGAGGAAACCCAGCGTTTCGTCGCCCGCGGCGGCGATCTGACCAAGGGCAAGCCGCTGGTCGTGCTGATCAACGGCGGATCGGCATCGGCCTCGGAAATCGTGGCCGGCGCCTTGCACGACCACAAGCGCGCCACCATCATCGGCACGCGCTCGTTCGGCAAGGGTTCGGTGCAGACGATTATTCCGCTCGGCAAGGGTAACGGCGCGCTGGCCCTGACGACCGCGCGCTATTTCACGCCGTCCGGCAAATCGATCCAGGCCCAGGGCGTCACGCCCGACATCGAGGTGCTGCAGGACGTGCCGGACGAGTTGAAGAGCCGTGCCGAACTGAAGGGCGAAGCGTCGATGCGCGGGCACCTGGCGGCCGACGGCGCCGAGCAGACCGGTTCGCAATCCTACGTGCCGCCCGACGTCAAGGACGACAAGGCGCTCGGTGCCGCCTTCAATCTGCTGCGCGGCGTGACCGTCAACGCCAATGCGCCGACGGCTGCCTCGTCGAAGCGGCCGGTGCCGAACTAGCCAGCCTCTGCAGCAGCGGGCGCGGATCGAGAAACTAAACGCGGATCGAGCGATTAAAAAAAGAGCCCCGCCGAAAGCGGGGCTCGAAAATTACGGGGCTCGAGATTTGTAGCCTCGTTATTTGCCGTTCGGATTCTGATCAGGGTTTTGCGTGCCGTTTGGACTCTGATCAGGGTTCTGCGCCGGCGGGTTGGCTTGCCCCGAACTTGAGGGCGCCGCACCGGTGGTCTGTCCGGGCTGCATGTTCTGGTTCGCCGGCGGCTGATTGCCGCTCTGTCCGACCGTGGACTGGTTTTGCGGCTGATTTTGCGGCGCGGCCTGTCCGGTCGTGTTCTGCTGCGCCGGCTGGTTCTGTGCAGACGGCTGCTCGCCGGTCGCCGACTGGTCCTGGGGCGGGTTGGCCTGCGCGGGTTGCTGCGCTCCGGCCTGGCCCTGACCCGTCGTGGTCGATGGCGTGCTGGTCGACTGACCGGTGGTCGACTGGCCACCGGTTACGTTCTGGCCGGACTGAATCCGGTTCGACAGCCCCAGCGCGCTCACGGTGCGGGTATCGATGCTGCCGCTGACCTGGATGCCCTGCTGGCGCTGGAACGTGATCAGCGCCTCGCGGGTCCGGGGACCGAGCACGCCATCCGCTTCACCGGTCAGCAAGCCCTGATCGATCAGCACCCGCTGCACCTCGCGGATCTCGGTCTCGCTGAGGTTGAGCGCCATGGCGCCTCCGCCGCTGCTGCCGCCGCCGCTAAAGCGCGCGCGCGGTCCGGCCGGCACCACGTCGACGACGCGGCGTTCGCGATCCAGGAACACGACTTCATCCTCGACCACGAAGAACTCGTAATCGCGGTATTGCGGGAATACCTCGACCAGGGCCGGGAAGGTCGAGATCGACACCGCACGCACGTGCGAAGGCACGATCACGCCGGTGTTGATCGCGAAGTTGACGCTGTTGACGTTGACGCGCGGGCGTTGCTCGCAGAGATCACCGATCGCTGGATCGTCGTCTGCTGCTGCGGGCTCAGCGTCATACCGCTAGCCGCGGTCGTCCGGCTAGTGGTCGGGCTCGCCTGGTTCTGGGTTGCCACGCCGGGCTGATTTTGCATCTGGCCCTGCGCTGCCGAACCGCCCGGGGTCTGCGTTGCAGCACCTGTCGTACCCTGGTTCTGCGTCGCGGCGCCGGGTTGCTGCTGTTGCGCCTGACCCGTCTGCGGCTGGTTGCCGGTCTGCTGCCGGGCATCAGCGCCGGACTTGCTCTGGCCTTGCGTTGCGGACTTGGACTGATCCTGCTGACGCGTCTGTGCGCCGTCCTGCCGCGCAACTCCAGGCTTGCTGGCCTCCGGCTTGCTGGCTTCAGGCTTGCGTGCTTGCCCGCTGTCGCGCCCCTGTCCGACGGTCTGGTCCTTGCGGCCCTGCTGGGCCTGGCCACGGTCGGCCTTGTTGCTGCGATCGATTTGCCGCTCGGTCTGCTCCTCGCCGCGGCGGCCTTCGCGCCCGGCCTGTCCTGTCGTCGTCTGCGGGCGCTGCATTTCCTTGCCGCGGGCCTCGCCTCGGTCGATCTGCGGGCCGCTCGGCCTTTCGGCCCGCCCACCTTCTCTCATGCCGCCCTGTCCGCGCGTCTCGCTTCGCATCGCTTCGCCACGCGAAGCCCCCGACGAGCCCGGAGACGTCTGGGCTCCCGAGGAGCGGCCGCCGGATGCGCCCGAGGACATTCCAGGTTCACCGCCGCCGCTCATGCCGCCGGGACCTGCGCCCTCGCGCATTCCCTGTGCGTTCGCGACAGCAACGCCCGCCAACAGCGCTGCGGTACCCAATAGCAGTTTGCGCTTCACGATCCTGGTTTCCATGGCCTGTACCTCCTCCAAAATCCTTTCCTTGCTGGTTCTGGCGCGCGGCTCATCTCGCTCGACGATCATCGAGCCCGGCGCTTTCTCTGCACGCCGCCTGCTCGAGCCGCATACCCTGACCCTCGCAAACAGTATTGGCGAGGGTGAGAGAAAGCCGGCGATCGAGCCGCCGGTCTGCTCCAAATAAAAACGATGGTGACGAGCAGCCGTTCCCCATGCGAGGTCGATTTGCTGACGGTGCCTGGAACGCGGCAGGCGAGTTCAGCAAGTTCCTGTGAGTATGGAACCAGCCAGGAAGCGCTGAAGGATGAAGAGGGGAATCGCGACGAATGTCAGCCGATGCGCGAGACGGACTTGCGCTTTCGCGAGCGACCTGAGCGTTCGGTCATCGGGCTTTGGCGGTGGGTGGACAGCAGCGTCCTGACGTCGGCCGCCGGCTTCGGCGCGCTGAACAGATAGCCCTGCATCTCCGAACAGCCGAGCGCGCGCAGCAAGTCGCGCTGCTGCTCGGTCTCGACGCCTTCGGCCGTGGTCGTCATGCGGCGCGCGGCGGCGATGTTCACCACCGCCTCGACGATGCTGGCCGATCCGTCCGGCTCGCCGATGTCGGTGACGAAGGCGCGGTCGATCTTGATCTTGTCGAACGGGAAGCGCTGCAGATAGCTCAGCGAGGAATAGCCGGTGCCGAAATCGTCGAGCGCTATCCTGACCCCGATGGCGCGAAGCTGATGCAGCACGGCAAGCGCGGCATCGTCGTCGCGGATCAGCACCGCTTCCGTGATTTCAAGTTCCAGCCGGCTCGCGGCCAGGCCCGAGGCCGCGAGCGCCGCGATGACCTTGAACGCCAGCGTGCCGCTCTTGAACTGCACCGGCGAAACGTTGACCGCAAGACGGATATCGTCCGGCCAGGTCGCGGCCTCGGCGCACGCGGTGGTCAGCACCCACTCGCCGAGCTGGTTGATCAGGCCGGTCTCTTCGGCGACCGGCACGAAATCGGCCGGCGAGATCATGCCGCGCTCCGGATGCCGCCAGCGCAGCAGCGCTTCGCAGCCGGTGATCCTGCCGTCCTGCAGGCTCACACAGGGCTGGTAATAAACCTCGAAGCCGCCATCGACGATGGCCTGTCGCAGGTCGAGTTCCAGCATGCGGCGGGCGCGGACCTCGGCGTGCATTTCCGGCTGGAAGAAACGATGGGTGCGGCGGCCGGCGGCCTTGGCGGCGTACATCGCCAGATCCGCGTTCTTCAGGATCTGTTCGACGTCGGAACCGTCCCGCGGCGCCAGCGCGATGCCGATCGAGGCGTCGGTGATCACCTGATGGCCGAGGCATTCGTACGGTGCGCGGATCGCATCATAAACGCGGTGGACGAGTCTGGTGACCTCATCGGCGCCCTTCACGCCGGTCTGAACGATGGCGAATTCGTCGCCGCCGAGCCGGGCGACGAAATCGGTCTCGCGCACGCACGCACGGAGGCTGACCGCGACGGATTTGAGCAACTCGTCGCCGATCATGTGTCCGAACGAGTCGTTGACGCTCTTGAATTCGTCGATGTCGATATAGAGCACCGCAAGCTGCCGGCCGGCCGCGACGTGAGGCAATTCCTGCTTAAGTTGTTCGTGGAACAGGGTGCGGTTCGGCAGGTCGGTCAGCGCGTCGTAATGGGCGAGGTGGGTGATGCGTTCTTCGGCGCGGCGCCGTTCGGTGACGTCTTCATGGGTCGCCACCCAGCCACCATCCGCCAGCGGCTCGTTGACGATCTGGACCGAACGTCCGTCGGGCGTCGTGATGACCATTGCGTTGCGCTGCCCGATGTCGCGCAGCACCCGCGCAACATACTCGTCGATGTCGCCGGTGAACGATCCGGTTTGCTTTCGATGCGCGATCACGTCGCGGAAACTGCAGCCCGGCTTTATGATCTCGGCCGACAGGCCGTACATATCGAGATAGCGCTGGTTGCAGATGACGAGGCGCTGCGAGGAATCGAACAGCAGCAAGCCTTGGGTCATGTTGTTGACGGCGGTGTCGAGCCGCTGTTTTTCCAGTGTCAGCCGCTGCCGCGCCGCGCGGTGCTGCTGCGAGAGCTTGCGCACGACCAGGAACAGCAGGACGGCGATCGCCAGCACGGACAGCCCCGTCACCGCGATCAGGAGGTTGATCTGCTCGCGCCAGTCGGCAAGCGCCGCGGATGTCGTCGTCGCCGCAACGATCACGAGTGGAAACTTGCTCAGGGCGCGCGAGGAGATCACGCGGTCCTCGCCGTCGATCGGACTGGTCAGGCGCGAGGTGGTATGGGCCAGTTCGAAGACCTTTTGCTGACTGGCTGGGCCGGTCTTGAAATTCTTCCCGACCATCTCCGGCGCATGGGGATGGCGGGCCAGCAGCGTGCCGTCGCGGTGGTGCATCGCGATCGCCGCGCCCGGTCCGAGCGCCACCGAGGCGAGGAACTTCTCGAAACTGGCCGGTTCGATGCCCCGGCCGATAACGCCGAGGAATTCGCCGTTCGGTCCGGTGATCTTGCGCACGATCACCGTGGTCCACACGCCGGTGATGCGGCTATGCACCGGCTCGATCAGCATCGCCGGCGAATCCGGGCCGGACTTGAACGTCCTGAAGTAAGCCCGGTCCGCCACGTCGACGGGCGGCACGGGCCAGGCGGCCGACGAATTGATCAGCTTGCCGTCGGCATCCAGGACGTTGACGCTACCGACATAGGACAACGCGTCCATCTTGGACTTGAGCATCAGATGGATTTCCTCGGAGGACATCCGACGCTTGTAGTTCTCCAGCGTAGTGATCCCGTTGGACCGCATGAAGGCGATGAGGTCCTTTTGCACCACCTCGAAATCTTCCAGCTGTTGATCGAAATGCCGGGCCAGCAGCAGCACGGTGTTTTCCAGCTCGCGCTCGCTGTTGCGCAGCGCGCGTTCGCGAAAATTGCCGGCCATGATTGTTGCGCCGATTGCGATCGTCGCAATCAGCAGCACGCCGCCGAGGATCAGCCAGCGGATCGGGCCGCCGCGAAAGAGAGGCGTGACCTTGGACGAGACGGTGCCGATCAAAGCCATTGGACGAAATCGCTGCCAGGACGTAAATCCCGGAAGCAGATTGCTCATACTCCCGGCGCATCATGAATTTGGTACCGCGCCGAGATGGAATTGAGGTTAGCAAGTCTGGTTAACGAAACGTTATCCGGGGTAGCGGATGGTGCCGATGACAACCTCGGCAGGGCCTAATTCCGTGAGGTTACCGGCGCCCGTCGGATCGCAATTGCGACGATGGCAGCCGCGATGATGTTGGCGGCGACCCCCGCCAGCATCGGCAGCGTATAAGCGCCCGTGAGATCGAATGCGAAGCCGGCGGTGCTGGGACCGATCAGGGTGCCGAACGCGACGCTGGTATAGAGGACGCCGATGATGCCACTGACATTTCGGCCGCCGAAATAATCCATCACCACGGCCGGAAGCACCGCGACCCAGGCGCCGTAGATCATGCCGTAGACGAAGGCGAAGCCGGCGAGCTGCCAGAAACTCGTCGAGACCAGCCAGATCGCCAGCGCAATCGCCATGCCGATGAAGAGCAGCAGCAGGGCGGACGGGCGGCCGATCCGGTCGGCAAGCCCGCCGAGGAAGAAGCGGCCGGCGGTAGAGCCGATACCGATGACGCCGAGCAGCATCACGGCAGAGGAGGGCGCAACGCCGTGATCCCCGGCATAGGGGACGAGATGCACGAACGGCACGAACAGGCCGAACGAGCAAATCAGGCAGGCGGCATAAAGCGCAACGAAGCGCGGCGAGCGGATCGCCTCGCTGACCGAGGCGCCCTCCGCCTGTGCCGGGATGGTGCCCGGCAACACCGGGTCGCCATCGGGGTTGAGACCCCGCGCGCGCGGATCGTTCTCCAGCAGCAATGCCATCCCGCCGCCGAGCACCACGGCAATGGCGCCGAGCGCAAGATAAGCGCTCCGCCATCCCAGCGCCTCGATCAGCAATGTCGCCAGTGGCGGCATCACGAGTGTGCCGACGCCGATCCCACTTACGGCAAGGCCGGAGGCAAAGCCGCGCCGCCGCACGAACCAGCGTTGCACCGCGCCAACCACGGGTACATAGGCGCAGCCGACGCCGAGTCCGACACCGAGGCCGTAAGCGGCGTAGACCTCGACAAGATTGCGTGCGGCAGCTGCCGCGGCAAGCCCGAGGCCGATCAGCAGCATGCCAGCCAGCGCCAGGCGGCGCGAGCCGTAGCGGTCGGCGAGGGGGCCGCTGACGATGCCAAGCGCAAAATAGAGAAAGCCTGCGAGCGAGAACACCAGCGATACCGAGCCGCGCGAGGCGCCGAAATCGCGCTGCAGGGATTCCAGGAACGCGCTGAACGTATAGGCGCAGCCAAAGCCGACAAAGGTTACGGCGAAAGCGGCGGCCACGACGAACCAGCCGTAGAAAACGCGGGAGTTGGGCAACGCGGACTGGATACTCAATGTTGCCACCACGAGTTCGGAGAAGGATGGCGTCGATGCCAGGAAGTGACCCTCTGGAATGCTGCGCCAGCGCGTATCAGCGTCGCTTCGTCCAGATTGCCGGCCACAAGCTGAAACGCGATCGGCAATCCGGTCGTGGAAACGCCGCCGGGCAGCGTGATGGTAGGATGGCCGCTCATGTTGAAGGGGCAGGTGTATTCCTGCAATCTGGCAATCAGTCCTGGCTGCTCGCCGAGCGTCTGAATCATGGCGAGCGTCAAGGGCGGGAACGGATGGACCGGAGTGAGGAGCACATCGATGGTCTCGAACAGCGACGCGATCCGGCCACGCAATTCCAGTCGCCGCCGCAGGATTTTCTGGTAGTCCACACCAGATAGCCCGCGACCCGTCTCGATGACGGAGGCGAGAACGGGACCGTATTCATGTTTGCGGGCAGGATAGGTTGCTTCGTGCGCGAGCGCTGCTTCCACCGCACAATTCGGAACCCAATCGGCCACGGTTTGCTTCACGTCGGGAAACTGCAGGTCGACGATCTCAGCGCCCTGTGCGCGCATGACCTCGATCGCCTCCCACAGTACCCGCTGGGTCGTAACGTCAACGCCGTCGCTGCTCCATGTCGCGTCAAAGCCGATCCGCAGGCCGCGCACGTCCTGCTCCGCTGCGGCCAGATAGTCGGGCACGGGATCGAGGGCTGCCGTCGGATCGGCGTGGTCGCGTCCGGCGATAACGCCAAGCATCGCGCCGGCATCCGCCGCGCTCCGGGCAATGGTCCCAACATGGTCCAATGTCGCGGCCAGTTCGAACACGCCGTGGCGGCTGACGCGTCCCCAGCTTGGCTTCAATCCGGTCAGGCCGTTGGCGGCACATGGCCATCGGATCGAACCGCCGGTATCGGAAGCGAGCGAGCCGTAACAAAGTCCCGCTGCCGTCGCGACCGCGGAGCCGCTTGACGAAATGCCCGGCCAATAGTCGGCATTCCACGGATTCTTTGGCGGCATCACAGACGGGTGATGATCGGAATAGGCACCTTCCGTGAGCTGCAGCTTGCCCAGCACCACTGCGCCAGCTTCATTCAGGCGGCGCAGCACGCTTGCATCTTCGTCCGGCCGGAATTCGCGATGGATGGAGGTGCCGGCGGCCGTCGGAACATCCTTGGTCCAGAACAGGTCTTTGAGCGCAATCGGAACACCATGCAGCGGCCCGCGATACCGGCCGGCAACAATTTCGGCGTGCGCAATTTCAGCCTGGGCCATCGCGGCATCGGCCATCACCTGGACATAGCTGCCGAGCTTGCCGTCCAAAGCAGCGATGCGATCGAGCAGCACGCGCGTCACTTCCGGCGAGGAAATTTGGCGGCTTCTGATGCACGCCGCAATCTCCGTGAGCTCAAGGTAATGCAAATCCACGGTTGCGGTATCCATTCTCTATTTCCTTCCGTCATCGACACGGATTTGGGATCATGTGGCCGATCAACGCCTGTATAATGATTATACCGGTGTCTCTTGCTGTCAACCGGTAAATCTGATTTACTGGTGTCGATGTCGCGGGAATCGAAAAAATTCGGAGTTCCGGACGAGCTGGCCAATCTCTATGATTTCGCCAATACGCTCGACGTCAGGCATTTCACGCATCACGGCGTGCCGCATCCGCAAGCCGATGCGCTGACCAATGCGCGGGATCTCGCGGCGTGGATGTCGCATCGCGGATTGTCGTCCATCAGCGCGAAGATCACGCCGGCGATGTTTGCAACCGCGATCGAACTGCGGACTTTGATTCGCGACTATCTGCAGTGCGATCCGCTTGAGCGGCACGGCAACAAGGATGCAATTCGCGCCCTGAACCGAACGCTCAAGCTGTTTCCATTGCTCGTGGCGGCGAGGGATGACGGCGGCATGGTGCTGCGGGCGGCGCGCGAAGATGCGCTCGCAGGACTGTCACCAATTGTCGCAGAATTCTATGACGGTTCCAGAGACGGAACGCTCGATCGGCTGAAAATGTGCGCGTCGGACGAATGCCGCCGGGTGTTTTTCGATCGCTCGAAACCGTCGACACGTCGCTGGTGCATGTCATCGCTGTGCGGCAACCGGATGAAGACACGCAGCTATCGCGAGCGGCAACGCAACGCCGGATAAATCATTGTGCCCACAGGACTCTGCCAAGATCCGCGGAACGTTTTTTCCTGATCAGCTGCGATCAGTCCCCGGCGCGGTAATGTCCGGACTTGCCGCCCTTTTTCTCGACCAGATGCATGCCTTCGATCCGCACGCCGCGTTCGACTGCTTTGATCATGTCGTAGATCGTCAGGCACGCCACCGATACCGCCGTCAGCGCTTCCATCTCGACGCCTGTCGGCCCGGTGACCTTCACGGTGGCGCGAACGATGCAGCCGGGCAATTTCTTGTCGGGCATAATGTCGAGCGTGACCTTCGATAGCGCCAGCGGATGGCACAGTGGGATCAAATCCGAGGTGCGCTTGGCGGCCATGATGCCGGCAACGCGGGCGGTGCCGAGCACGTCGCCTTTCTTGGCGTTGCCGGAGACGATCAATTCGAGCGTCGCCATGCTCATGACCACACGGCCCTCGGCGACGGCGGTACGCTCCGTCGCTGGTTTGGCTGATACATCGACCATCCGGGCTTCGCCTGACGCATCGATGTGGGTGAGGGCGCCGCCTTTGGTAGCCTTCCGCGCCATCGCCTAGCGGGTCCCGGTGGCGCGGGACGCGTCGGGACGGGCCAGCAGTGCGCGCGTCGCCGCCGCCACGTCTGCCTGGCGCATCAGGCTTTCGCCGACCAGGAAGGTCGACATGCCGACGCGTTCGAGGCGCGCGAGATCCGCTGGCGTAAAGATGCCGCTCTCGCCGACCATCAGGCGATCTTTCGGGATCAATGGCGCGAGCGTTTCGCTGGTGGCCAGTGTGGTCTCGAAAGTACGAAGGTTGCGGTTATTGACGCCGATCATCGGCGAGCGAAGCTTTAGCGCGCGATCGAGCTCGGTGCGGTCGTGGATTTCGACCAGCACGTCCATGCCATGCGCGATGGCGGCGTCCTCGAGGTCGCGCGCCGTGCCGTCGTCGAGCGCGGCCATGATAATCAGGATGCAGTCGGCGCCATGGGCGCGGGCCTCGACCACCTGATAGGTATCGAACAGGAAATCCTTGCGCAGCACCGGCAGATTGGTCGCCGCACGCGCCGCAACCATGAAATCAAGATGACCCTTGAACGACGGCGTGTCAGTCAGGATCGACAGACATGCCGCGCCGCCGGCCTCATAAGCCTTTGCCAGCGCCGGCGGATCGAAGTCGGCACGGATCAGGCCCTTGGAGGGCGAGGCCTTCTTCACCTCCGCGATCAGCGCATAATCGCCGCGCGCCAATTTCTCACGGATCGCGCGCAAAAAGCCGCGCGGCGGTGGGGCCGATCTCGCCAGCGCTTCAAGGCTTGCCAGCGGATGCGTACGCTTGGCGGCGGCGATCTCCTCGCGCTTGTACGTCTCGATCTTGCTCAGGATGTCGGACATGGTCAGGCGCTCCCGCGGTCAGCCGTTGGAAACCGCGATCAAATGCTTGAGTTTTGCAGCGGCGGCCCCGCCATCGAGCGATTTGGTGCCGAGCGCAACGCCTTCTTTCAAATCCCTGGCGCGGCCGGCCACGATCAGCGCCGCCGCGGCGTTCAGCAGCGCCACGTCGCGGAAGGCGCTCGGCTTGCCGTTGAGCACGCCTTGCAGCCCGAGCGCGTTGGCGTCGGCATCGCCGCCCTTCAACGCTTCGCCGCCGACGCGGGCGAGGCCGGCCTCTTCCGGCGTCACCTCGAAGGTGCGGATAGTGCCGTTCTCGAGGCTCGCAACAAAACTCGGGCCGGTGAGGGTAATTTCGTCGAGACCGTCGGAGCCGTGCACCACCCAGACAGATTCAGAGCCGAGGTTCTTCAGCACTTGCGCCAGCGGCTGCACCCAGTGCCGCGAGAATACGCCGACCATTTGCCGCTTGACGCCAGCCGGGTTGGAGAGCGGGCCGAGCAGGTTGAAGATCGTGCGCGTGGCGAGTTCGACCCGGGTCGGGCCGACGTTCTTCATGGCGGGATGATGCGCGGGTGCGAACATGAAACCGATGCCGGCTTCCTGCACGCAGCGGCCGACCTGGTCGGGCGAAAGGTCAATCTTGACGCCGAGCGAGGCCAGGACGTCGGCGGCGCCCGAGCGCGACGACAGCGCGCGATTGCCGTGTTTGGCGACGGGCACGCCGGCGCCCGCGACAATGAAGGAAGCGCAGGTCGACACGTTGACCGAACCGGAGCCGTCGCCCCCGGTGCCGACCACGTCCACGGCTTCCGCCGGCGCCTTGACCCGCAGCATCTTGCCGCGCATCGCCGCCACCGCGCCGGTGATCTCGTCGACCGTCTCGCCGCGCACCCGCAGCGCCATCAGCAATCCGCCCATCTGCGAGGGCGTCGCCTCGCCGGACATCATGCTGTCGAAAGCGGAGGCGGCCTCCTCACGCGACAGGGTCGCACCGGTGGCGACTTTTCCGATGATAGATTTGAGGTCGTCCATCGCGTTGCTTTCAGGATTGGGTCAGTTGTTCGCGCCCGTCACCTGTGCGAAGGCCGCCTGGTTGATTTTCGTGCCGATCTCGGACTCGATCTTCGTCACATACTGCGCGACTTGTTCGTCGGTGAGGCCGCGCAGCAGCGTCTCCTTCATCTTCTTGAGTTCGTCGGAGGCGACCTCGACCGAGGGCATGCTGACATCGGTGACGCGGTACACGATCCACTCGCTGCCGCCGGCGCCGGGGGTTTGTCCAACGCCGTCCTTGGCGGTGCGAAACGCCGCGGTGATGAGGCTTTCGGGCACGCCTGACGGCGAGGCGTCGCGCCGGAAACCCGTTGCGGTTTCGACCTTCAAGCCGTTCGACGCGGCTTCTTCGGCCAAGGTGCCGCCACGTTCCAGCTTGCCGACCATTTCGGTCGCCTTGGTCCGCAATTTGCTCGAGATCTGGTCGTCGCGCCACTTGGTTTCGACCTGCGCGCGGACCTCGTCGAGATTGCGTTCACGCGACGGCGTGACGCCGAGCACGTCGTACCAGACATAGCCGCCGGCAAACTGGATCGGGTCGTTGTCGACGCCGACGCTGCTGGCGAAGGCCTGGGAGACCACGTCGAGACCGCGCGGAATATTGCCGACCGGCCGACCGTCAGGGCCGCGGCCCGAGCGGTCGACGGCCTCGATGGTAACCGCGGTCAGTCCGAGCTTCTGGGCGGCCTCGATCACGCTGGCGCCGCCGCCACGCTCGTCCTCCATCTTGTTGTGGAGCTCGGCGACCTTGCTGCGCGCCCGCTCGGTCGCGATTTCCTTTTTTATCTGCGCCGCGACGCTTTCATAGGAAGGCGTCGTACCCGGTTCGATCTTGCCGATCTTGACCAGCGCCGCGCCGAACCGGCCCTGGATCGGCTGGCTCACCTCGCCGGAGGGCAGCGCGAACGCCGCGTCGGCGATGGCCGGATCGAAGATGGCGGATTTTGCGGTCATGCCGAGGTCGACAAGATTAGCGTTGTGTTCCTTGGCGACGTCCTCGAACGACATTCCGGATGTGATGCGGCTGCGCGCGGTGAGCGCTTCCTCGGCGTTTGAAAACACCATCTGCTGCACTTCGCGCTTCTCGGGCGTACCGATCCGGTTGCGGTTCTGCTCGAATAGCTTCTTCGCATCCTCGTCGGAGACCTCGGACCATTTGCCGATTTCCTCGGGATTGATCACGATGAAGGACAGTTTGCGATATTCGGGCGCGCGGAACTGGGTCTTGTGGTCGTCGAAATAGGCGGCGAGCGTCTCGGGCGAGGGCGTCTCGATGGTGCCGGCCTGCGCGGCGTCGAGCTTGATGTAGTCGACCGAGCGCTGCTCGTTCTGAAACCGGGTCAGGGCATCGATCATGAGCTTTGGCGGCTCGAGCCCGGCCGTCACAGTGTCCGCGATCTGGCGCCGCAACCCAAGGCGCCGCCGTTCGGCGAGGTAGCGCTGCTCGGTGTAGCCGTACTGACGGATCGTGGCCTGGAAGCGCGCCGGATCGAAATTGCCGCCCAATCCCTTGAAGGCGGGGTCGTTGTAGATGATCCGCATGGCCTCGGCATCCGACTGGGCAAGTCCCATGCGCCGCGCCTCCTCGTCGAGGGCGGCTTCCGCGATGGTCTGCTGCAGCACCTGACGATCAAGCCCGAATGCGCGGGCCTGCTCCATGCTCAGGTGCCGGCCGATCTGGCGGCCGAACTGCTGGAGTTTGTCGGTGTAGATCTGGCGGAATTGTTCGGTCGAGATCTCGGTCTTGCCGATCCTGGCCACCGTGGATTGCCCGAAGCCCTTGAAAATGTCGGCGATGCCCCAGACGGCAAAGCTGAGGATAAGCACTCCCATCACGACGCTCATGATGGCCTTGCCGAGCCAGTTTGATGAGGCTTTGCGTATTCCTCGAAGCATGGGTCCAACTTGTTTTGTAGGAGGGGAACCGGGTCATAGCCACGGCGGTTTCCGATTGGAATACCGCAACGAGGCGTCGATCCGAGTTGATATCGCATCATAAAGTGGCAGTCGCCCCCTCGCAACCTCGGTTCGGCGCCCGTAACCTCGGTTCGGCGCCCGTAACCTCGGTTCGGCGCCCGTAACCTCGGTTCGGCGCCCGTAACCTCGGTTGCTTGCCAATTTGGAACAGTTACCGGCTCAGAGATCGCTTGAACCGGTGTCTGGAAGTGGCGGCGCGCCTCTGCTAGCGGATGAGAACCCCAAATTCGAGAGAAAACGACATGCCTGACGCCATTCGGCACTTAATCGCCGGCAACTGGAAAATGAACGGCCTCAAGTCCTCCCTGGCCGAATTTGAAGCGATGCGCGAAGGTGCCGCGGCGGTGGCCGCCAAGGCCGACCTCCTGGTCTGCCCGCCTGCGACGCTGGTCGCGGGCTTTGCCGACAAGGCGAAGGGCTCAAAACTTGCCGTCGGCGCCCAGGATTGCCACCCGAAGGCCTCCGGGGCACATACCGGCGATCTCTCGGCCGAAATGCTGGCCGACGCCGGTGCCAGCGCCATCATTGTCGGCCATTCCGAGCGCCGCGCCGACCATGGCGAAACCGACGCCGTGGTCCGGCAGAAGGCGGAAGCCGCCTGGCGGGCCGGGCTCACCGCCATCGTTTGCATCGGCGAAACGCAGGGCCAGCGCGATGCCGGGCAGACGTTGGACATCTGCGGCGGCCAGCTCAAGGGCTCCCTGCCGGATGGCGCGACATCGGCCAATCTGGTCGTGGCCTATGAGCCGGTCTGGGCGATCGGCACCGGGCTGACCCCGACAGCAAAAGATGTCGAGCAAGTTCATGGGTTTATCCGGGGTGTTCTCACCGACCGATTTAAGGCCGAGGGCGGCAGGATCCGGATTCTCTATGGCGGTTCGGTCAAGCCGTCGAATGCCGCCGAGTTGATGGCGGTCGCCAATGTCAACGGCGCGCTGGTCGGTGGCGCCAGCCTGAAGGCGGCGGACTTTTTGGCGATTGCGGCGGGGTGTTAGGCCGCCGCACGTTTCTCGGCGGAACCTGGAACGCTCAACCTGCCACGCTTTTCTGAGCGGACCTCGCCGGAAGCAAAATGACCGCGGCGACAATGGCGACCAATGCGGAAAATGCCGCCAGAGCGAATGGCGCCGCGAATGCTATTGCGACGTCGGTCCTCGTGAGGGTCGCACCCAACGCCGCAATGCTGATGGCAAAGCCGGCTTGACGCACGATCATTGTTACGGCCGAGGCCATGCCGGTCTGTGTGGACGGCGCGAGCGCCAGGACCACGCTCGACATTTGCGGATTTGCCAGCGCGGCGCCAACGCCGATTATCAGCATTCCGGCAAGGGTTGCTGCAAGGCGCATTGCCGGGCTCGCGGAGACGGCAGCCAACACAAGCAATGCGTCTCCGGCGGCGATAGCGCCAAACGCAACGACAAAGAAACGCCGCCATCCCCATCGGGTAACGAAGCGACCGCCGATCAGTGGCACCAACAGCATCGGTAGCGTCGCCGCAAGTAGTGCGATACCTGCCACTTCCATGCTGATGAGGAGCCCGGCGCTCAGGAATAGCGGCAAGTAGACAAGCACGGCCCAATAGCCAAACTGGATGGCCATGAGCAACGCGCCGACCCCGGCCATGGCTGATGTTGCGAAGACGCGGGGATCGAGCACCGGACGCGAACTGTGCCACTGCTGCAAAATGAACAAGAGTGCCGCCATTGCGCTGCCGGCGAGACAGCCGGCTCGAATCGCCAATGAACTGTCTCGCCTGAGCAGTGCATCGATCGCCAGGCCAAGCGATATCGTGAGCAACGCGACACCCACCGGGTCGAGCGGTGCCCCGTCCGGATTTTTCGTCTCGGCAACGAGTCGCGGCACGACGAGGGCCAGCGCAAGGCAAAAGGGGATGTTGGCGTAAAAGATCCAACGCCAGCCGAACCACGAGGCGAGCAAGCCGCCCAGGGTCGGGCCCAAAGCCATGGCAACCCCGGAAATCACCCCGATGATCCCGAACGCCCGTGCCCGCTGACCAAGATCCGGAAATGCACCGGCGACGAGCGCGACAGCGCCCGTGACCAGGAATGCGGCCCCGACGCCCTGTACGACCCTCGAGGCCAACAGCATCGGGCTATCCGCCGCCATACCGCATCCGATTGAAGCAACGAGAAACACCGCATTGCCAGATAACATCGAGCAGCGGCGGCCGAAGCGGTCCGCAAGCGCGCCGGAAGCAAGCAGAGCGCCCGTGAAGGCAAGACTATACGCGTCGATGACCCAAGCGGCCCCGGCGACGGCGAAGCCGAGGTCCTTCGCAATGCCGGGCATGGCGACCACGACTGCGGTCACGTCAAACAGCACCAGAAATGTGCTCAGGCCAAGCGCAAACGTGATTGGGACGATTTGCCCTTCCGCTAAACGAGATGGACGTTCGTGCATACCGACCGCCGATATCCGTGATGGGAAGGCAGGTCCAAGTCGAAGACCCGGCAACGCGCGATTGATAGGGAGGAGGCTGACGGGTCCTTAAGTCAGTCCTGCTGACAGCGTGGTGTCAGCAGTGATACGCCGCTGCCCTTTGGTCAGCCGACTGAGGGCTGGCTTGCAATCATGGTGCAGCGACAAGCTGCGCCGCCCCGCCCCGGGCAGGCTAAGCGGGTGCCTTGTCCTGCACTGGCAAGCGCTTCCAGTAGAACATCGTGCCTGTCATGCCGCCGTGGGGCTTGTACGCGTAGTCCGGAATGATCCCGGACAGCTCATAGCCGACGCGCTCGTATAATCCGGCAGCGCCTTCATCGGAGGCGGTGTCGAGCACCAGCAGCCAGCGTCCGTGCTCGACGGCTGTGCGCTCGGCCGCCTGCAACAGCGTCTTCGCTACGCCTCGGCCGCGATGGCTGACCCGCGTCATCATCTTCACGATCTCCGCACGGTGCGGCTGGTTGGGGGCAAGATCCAGCACCAGCGTTACCGTTCCGACCAACTGGTCGCCGTCGAACGCGCCCAGCACAATCCGTTCTCCGCGCGCCGCAGCAGTCAGCGATTTCTCCCAGAATGCATTTGCGACCTCCTGATGCAGCGGATGCATGAAGCTGACCGAACCGCCATGGGCCACGGCCTCGATCAGGATCTCGCTGAGCATGGCGCGGATATCGGGCGACGGGCTCAAGGGTTTGATTTCGATATCAGGCATGTCGTTCAGCCTCGGTTTTTGGCCGCACGGGCCTGCTTGATCTCGGCAATCCGTTCGACATCCTCGATCTGGAGGTGTCGGCCGCGTTCGAGAATTTCCAACGTGTATTCTTCGTAAGTGAGCCCGAGCCGTTCGGCCTTTTGAATGCGAAAGGCGACGATGCCGGGCGAGGGATTGTGCCAGGCCCTGCGGTGCGCGGCCTTCCAGTAGAAGTAATTTCCGATTCCCCCATCACCCCATTCCGGCCTGTGCGCCTCGTCGAGCGTCGGGCCGCCATTGTGGCCGGCAGCAGCATTGTTGGCGGGGGCCGCCTGTTCGATCGCGAAGCTTTTATGGGCGATCTCCGACATCGTTGCTAGCTCCGGGCCAGCGCCACGACATAGCTGCAGGGTGCCGCGCTCTCGTTGGCAAAGGTGGTTTCCGCGGGCGGGCCGAATCCGAGGCAATCGCCGGTGCCGAGCAGATGCCGTTCGCCGGCCTCGATGATGACAAGCGCGCCGGTCTGCACCCAGACCACCTGACGGATATGGGCGTAGGACGAGGCCGGCAGCGTCACTTGCTGCCGCGCCGGCAACTCGACGCGAATGATTTCAATTGGATGATCGGGGCGGTTGAACACTTGTGTGCGCAGATAGCCGGTTTCGGGATCGCGCCAGACCGGCTGTTCGCTGGCACGCGAAAGGCGCTCGCCCTGGCCTTCGGCACGCAGCATCAGGCCGGCAAGCGTCAGGTCGAAGGCGCTCGCCAGCCGCACCAGCACCACCGCAGTCGGGCTGACCTCGGCGCGCTCGATCTTGCTGATGGTCGCCTTTGAGACCCCCGCTCGTACGGCGAGATCGGCCAGCGACCAGCCGCGGCTGTCGCGCTCGAGACGCAGGCGAAGCGCGAGCCGATTGCTCAGATCGTCCACAATAGTATCCATTTGTCTACTATACGGGAAATCCGGCCGTGTTCGCAAGCTGGAATGTGCAACTTCATGGTGCCCCGCAGCTTGTTGGAAAGCCTGCGGCAATTATCTCCGGCGCAGCGGTTGGGGGTGACAATGCCCCGTCTGATCGTGTAACACCGCGCAACTTCAGGAAAACCCGCAAGCTCAAACAGTGCAGCCGAAGCCCGGCGCTCTTGGCTTGTGACGGAAGGTTAGAAATGCAGGCCGTCGTTATTGTCGTTCACCTCATGATCGTCGCCGTGCTGATCGGCGCGGTATTGCTGCAGAAATCCGAGGGCGGCGGCCTTGGCATGGGCGGCGGCGCCGGCTTCATGTCGAGCCGCGGAACTTCCAACCTGTTGACGCGGATGACCGCGATTCTGGCGGCTGGCTTCTTTGTCACCAGCCTGTATCTGGCCTGGTCCGCCGGCGTCGATCGCAAGCCGAACTCGATTCTCGGAACGGTGCCGGCGACGCAGACCCCCGGAGGGGCGGCACCGGTCGCACCGCCGACCAGCGGCGGCGTTCTGGATACGCTGAAGAAGGTCGATGAACAGCAGAACCAGCCGGCGCCATCGGGCCCGCAAGCACCGCGTTCGCAATAAAGCAGGGGGGCTATGCAGGACGGCGACTACCGTCCTGCATCAGAACTTCCCATCAATGATCTGATTTCGCTTTAAATTTTCACGTCACCCCCAGCCAGGCAAAATGTTCGGCTTGGTATGCGATTCGTTTTGGCGAATCGGAGCAGTGGCCTTAAAGGTTGAGTCCCATGGCGCGGTACATATTCATCACCGGCGGCGTGGTTTCCTCGCTCGGCAAGGGTCTGGCTTCAGCGGCACTCGGTGCGCTGTTGCAGGCACGCGGGTACAAGGTCCGGCTCCGCAAACTCGATCCCTATCTCAACCTCGATCCCGGAACGATGTCGCCGTATCAGCACGGCGAAGTGTTCGTGACCGACGACGGCGCCGAGACCGATCTCGATCTCGGCCATTACGAGCGCTTCACCGGGCGGCCGGCAACCAAGGCCGACAACATCACCACCGGGCGCATCTATCAGGACATCATCACCAGGGAACGCCGCGGCGACTATCTCGGTGCGACCATTCAGGTGGTGCCGCACGTCACCAACGCGATCAAGGAATTCGTCCTCTCGGGCAATGACGAATACGATTTCGTGCTGGTGGAGATCGGCGGCACCGTCGGCGATATCGAGGGCCTGCCGTTCTTTGAAGCCATCCGTCAGCTCAAGAACGAATTGCCGCGCGAGCACGCGGTTTATATCCACCTGACGCTGCTGCCGTTCATCCCGAGCGCCGGCGAGTTGAAGACCAAACCGACCCAGCATTCGGTGAAGGAGCTGCGTTCGATCGGCATCCAGCCGGATATCCTGCTGTGCCGTACCGACCGCGAAATCCCGAAGGAAGAGCGGCGTAAGCTCGGCCTGTTCTGCAACGTGCGCGAAAGCGCGGTGATCGAGGCGAGGGACGTCGACAACATCTACGCGGTGCCGCAGGCCTACCATGAGGCCGGCCTCGACGACGAGGTGCTCGCCTCATTCGGTATCGCGCCAAAAACCCCGCCTGCGCTGCAAAGCTGGAACGACATCAACGAGCGGGTGCGCAATCCCGAAGGCGCAGTCACCATCGCCATCGTCGGCAAATATACCGGCATGAAGGATGCGTACAAATCGCTGATCGAGGCGCTGTCGCATGGCGGCATCGCCAACAAGGTGAAGGTCAACCTCGACTGGATCGAGAGCGAAGTGTTCGAGCATGAGGACCCGGCGCCGTTCCTCGAACACGTCAACGGCATCCTGGTGCCCGGCGGCTTCGGCCAGCGCGGCGCCGAAGGCAAGATCCGCGCGGCGCAGTTCGCCCGTGTCCGCCACGTGCCGTATTTCGGTATCTGCTTCGGCATGCAGATGGCCGTCATCGAAGCCGCGCGCAATCTCGTCGGCATCGAGGACGCCAATTCGACCGAGTTCGGTCCGACCAGGGAGCCGCTGGTCGGCCTGATGACGGAATGGCTACGCGGCAACGAGCTCGAGAAGCGCACGAAATCCGGCGATCTCGGCGGCACCATGCGGCTGGGGGCCTATCCGGCGGCGCTCAATCGCGGCAGCCGGGTGTCGGCAGTCTACGGCGGCGCCACCGAGATTTCGGAACGGCATCGCCATCGCTACGAGGTCAACACCGCCTATAAGGACCGCCTCGAACAGCACGGCCTGCGCTTCTCAGGCCTGTCGCCCGACGGCGTGCTGCCTGAGATCGTCGAATATGAGGACCATCCCTGGTTCATCGGCGTGCAATTCCATCCCGAACTGAAATCGCGCCCGTTCGAACCGCATCCTTTGTTCGCGTCGTTCATTCAGGCCGCGGTGGTGCAATCGCGATTGGTGTAATCGCACACCGATGCATTGCGCCGGTCCACCGTCTTCTTCAATTTTTTGCGCCGGAGCACCGCCGGATGATTACTTGCCATCTGCGTTACGAGGTCGATCCGGAAAAGCTCGCCGACTTCGAAACCTACTGCACGATGTGGCTTGAGTTGCTGCCGCGGTTCGGCGGCATTCATCACGGCTACTTCCTGCCGTCGGAGGGAGCCAGCGACGTCGCCCTCGCGTTGTTCAGCTTTCCGAGCCTTGCCGCCTACGAGCAGTACCGCAAGGACGCCGCGACCGATCCTGAAGTTGCGAAGGCGATGGCGTTCGCAAAAAAGACGCGCTGCTTCAACCGCTACGAACGGTCGTTTTACCGGCCGCTGCTTCCGGAAGCTGCCTAGAAGGGCCGGCTTGGCTGGCTTGCGTCGGCCGCCTTTGACGAATGCGCCAATTGTTGCGACAAACCGCTTCCGTTACCTGCAAGAGCAATAATCAGGGGAGTGAAGCCGATGATCATGGAAATGCGTGTCTACCGCTGTCTGCCGGGCCGTCTGCCGGCGCTGATGAAGCGCTTCGATACGCTGACACTGAAATTATGGGACAAGCACGGCATCAAGCAGGCCGGCTTCTTCACCACGCTGATCGGGACCTCCAACCAGGAACTGACCTATTTCGTCGCCTGGGATTCACTCGCCGACCGTGAAAAGAAATGGACGGCATTTCAGTCCGATCCCGATTGGATCGCCGGCCGCGCCAAGAGCGAAGAGGACGGCCAGATCATCGACAACATCGTCAGCCAGTTGCTGGTGCCGACGGCATTTTCGTCGGTGAAGTGATCGGCCGTGCAACCCTGATATTCCCGGCTTAAAACGGGTTGATCCTGATAGCGCGGACCGGCATGGTCCGCGCTGGAAAAGGAACATCCCTTGAGCTCGAATCTGTCTGCAGCTTCCATTGTGACGGCCGGTTCGGTCAAATTCGGCAATAACCTGCCGATTTCGATCATCGCCGGACCATGCCAGCTCGAAAGCCGCAGCCACGCGCTCGAGGTGGCGTCCGCGCTGAAAGAGATCGCGGGCCGCCTCAAAATCGGGCTCGTCTACAAGACCTCGTTCGACAAGGCCAACCGCACCAGCGGCTCGGCCGCGCGCGGCATCGGGCTTGCGCAGGCGTTGCCGATCTTCGCCGAGATACGTTCGGCGCTTGGGCTGCCCGTACTCACCGATGTGCACGAGGCCTCGCAATGCGCCGAGGTGGCGCAGGCGGTCGACGTGCTGCAGATCCCGGCGTTCCTGTGCCGGCAGACCGATCTCCTGGCCGCGGCGGCGGCGACCGGCAAAATCGTCAACGTCAAGAAGGGGCAGTTTCTGGCACCCTGGGACATGGCCAACGTCGTCGGCAAGGTCACGTCGGGCGGCAATCCGAACGTGCTGGTCACCGAACGCGGCGCGTCGTTTGGCTACAACACCTTAGTGTCGGACATGCGCGCGCTGCCGATCCTGGCGCGCACGACGGGCGCGCCAGTGATTTTCGATGCCACCCATTCGGTGCAGCAGCCGGGAGGCAAGGGAGCGTCATCGGGCGGCGAACGCGAGTTCGTGCCGGTGCTGGCACGCGCCGCGGTCGCGGTTGGCGTCGCCGGCGTCTTCATCGAAACCCACCCCGATCCCGATCATGCGCCGTCGGATGGACCCAACATGGTGCCGCTGCGCGAGTTCGAGGCGCTGGTGCAGAATCTGATGGAGTTCGACGCGCTGTCCAAGCGCGGAGCGCGCCAGTGAGGCCGATATCACGGTGACCGCACCCAGCCGCCTGCCGCCGGCGCTCAACATCATTACGCTCGCGACCTTTTCGGCAAGCCTGTCCGCCCGCGCACTCGATCCGGTGTTGCCGCACGTCGCCGAGGAATTTTCCATCAGCATCGCCACGGCCGCCGGTTTCGCCGCGGTGTTCGCCTTCGCCTTTGCCATCATCCAGCCCGTGCTCGGTGCGATCGCCGATATTTTCGGCAAGGCGCGCCTGATGATCGTGTGCCTGATGCTATTGGGCATCGCCAACATTCTCGGCGCCGTGGCGACGTCGTTTCCGCTGCTGTTTGCAAGCCGCATTCTGGCCGGTATCGGCTCGGGCGGCGTGTTCCCGATCGCGCTGGGGTTGACCAGCGATCTCGTCGGGCCGGAGAAACGGCAGATCGCGATGGGGCGCACGCTGGCCGGCGCCATGACCGGCAATCTGCTCGGGGCTTCGGTGTCCGGCCTGATCGGAGACTTTCTCGGTTGGCGCGGCGTGCTCGCCGTTCTGGGCCTGATTGTCGTGGTGGCCTCGGTCGTGGTCGCCGTCGCCTTTCGCGGTGCGGCGTTGACGCGTCCGCCGCGGACCAGCCTGGCAGCGCTCAAGCAAGGCTATCGCACGATTTTCGCGAATCCAAATGCGCGGATCTGCTACTCTGCGGTGTTCATCGAAGGCTGCTGCGTGCTCGGGCTGTTTCCCTTCATCGCCGCGTTCCTGTTCGATCTCGGCGAAACCTCGCTGTCGATCGCAGGCATCGTGATCGCGGGATTTGCGGTCGGCGGCCTGTTCTACACCATGACGGTGTCGCGCTTCCTGCCGCGGATTGGCGTCAACGGCATGATGATGACGGGCGCGGCCATGGTCGGCGTGCAACTCATCGCCGTCGCAATGGGACCGGAGTGGAAGCTGCAAACGCTCAGCCTGATTTTCATGGGCTGGGGTTTTTACATGATCCACGGCAGCTTACAGGTGTTCGCCAGCGAGTTGTCGGTGGAAGCGCGCGCGACCGCATTGTCGCTGCATGCGTTCTTTTTCTTCATGGGCCAGACCATCGGCCCGATCGCCTATGGTTTCGGCATCCAGCATGCCGGCAAGGTCCCGACCTTGCTCAGCGCAGCGGCGGTGATGATCGCGCTCGGATTTGTCTGCGCGAGGTTGCTGCGGCAGACCCGGCCGGCGGATGCGCGGCCGAGCTAAGGGTCTGGTTCGCCTGCGAATTGGCAGGAAATGGCGCCTCGCATTAGCATGACGCACGCCTGATGCGTGTGGGCAGGCACGAAGGCCCAAGCCGTAACCGCAATGGCACAAGGATTGCTTGAATTTCTGGTATTTACGGTGACATCGTGGACGCTCAGGTTTCTCGCCCGACTCTGGCCAAAATCGCGACCAGAAATACCGGTTACGCCACCCAGCCTCCGCTACAGCGCTTCCTGACCAGCTGTTACGAGGAATTCAAATCGGACGATTCCGGCACGGTTGCCGATTACATTCCGGAGTTGAAGCGCGCCGATCCGGCGCATTTCGGTGTCGCCCTCGTCACCATCGATGGCCACGTCTACGAGGTCGGCGACAGCGCCGTGCCGTTCACCATCCAGTCCGTCTCCAAGGCGTTCGTGTTTGCGCTGGCGCTCGATCTGGTCGGGGAGGAGCGCGTCTCCGCGGCGATCGGCGTCGAGCCCAGCGGCGAGGCCTTCAATTCGATCAGGCTCACCAACGACAACCGTCCGTTCAATCCGATGGTCAATGCCGGAGCGATCGCCTGCTCGGGACTGATCCATCAGGCAGCAGGCGGCTCGGCGTTCGAATGTATCAGGGAAAAACTCAGCCTGTTTGCCGGCCGCGATCTTGACGTCGACGATGCCGTTCACGCCTCGGAGGCATTGACCGGCAACCGTAACCGCGCGATCGCCTGGCTGCTGCGCAATTATCTGGTGCTGCAGGACGACGTCGACGCGGTCCTGGATACCTATTTTCGGCAATGCGCCATCCTGGTCACCGCGCGCGATCTCGCCGTCATGGCCGGAACGCTGGCCAATCGCGGCGTCAATCCCGTGACCGGCATTCAGGTGATTACGCCGAACATCGTCGCCCGCACGTTGTCGGTCATGACGAGTTCCGGCATGTATGACTATGCCGGCGAATGGATCTATCGCGTCGGGATTCCGGCCAAGAGCGGCGTCGGCGGCGGCATCGTCGCCGCGCTTCCGTCGCAGATCGGGCTCGGCACGTTTTCGCCGTGCCTCGACAGCCACGGCAACAGCGTGCGCGGGCTGAAAGTCTGCGAGGCGCTGTCGTCGCGCTTCGACCTGCATATGCTCAACCGCAGCGCCGACGTCCGCACCTGCATCATCGCCGACTACGACATTTACGGCATCTCGTCGCGCCGCAGCCGCCAGCCGCAGGAGCAGCAGATCCTCGACGAACGTCACAGTGACATCCGCGTCATCGAACTGGTCGGCGCCCTGAACTTCGCGGCGATCGACTACGTGACCCGGCGGCTTTCCGGCGAGCCGCCGAACGCGCCGTTATTGATCCTCGATTTTCGCCGCGTGCCCGACCTGACCGCGGCGGGAGCGCAATTGCTGGGCGAGAATCTCACCATCCTCGGCAATGCCGGTGTCACCTCGATCATGACGGGTCTGGAGGCGACGTCGATGGTGTGGACGGCGGTTTGCGCACGGGCCGCGGAGCCGCAACGGCTGCGGCGCTTCGCGCTGCTCGACGATGCGATCGAATGGGCCGAGGACCAGATCATCTACCGCTACGGCGGCTTCACCACGCAAAAGGAGACCATCCATCTCGGCGAGCAGGCGCTGCTGGCGGATCTTGCCGCCGATGAAATCGCCGCACTTGCGGAATTGTCGACCACGCGGCGCTATGAAGCCGGTCAGCGCATCATCAGCGTCGGCGAGCCCGCCAACTCGCTGTTCTTTCTGCAAAGCGGGATGGTGAGCGTGAAACTGCCAAGTGGCGTGCGGCTGGCTTCGCTCGGACCCGGCATGGAGTTCGGCGAGATGGCGATCATCGAGAACAAGCGCAGCGCCGACGTCTGGGCCGACACGCCGGTCAAATGCCTCGAACTGCCGCTCGATGCGTTCGCCGACTACCGCCAGCTCCACCCGCAGATCGCGATGAAGATCATGCGCAATCTGTCGGCGCTGCTGGCACGGCGGCTGATCCTCGCCAACGCCAAGGTCGATCTGCTCAGCGCGTACTGATCCGGACGGTGTTATTTGCCCATCGCTTCCGCCAGCAAGGCCTGCGCCTGCCTGGTTGCTTCCGCAAACGATGGCTGCTGCGGCGCGCGCTCCGTGAAGCATTTCTTGTAGGCGTCCTCGCCCTGTTGTCTGATATCGCCGAGCTTGTCGAAGGCTTTCCGGCCGATACGGTTGGACTGCAGATCCTCGGCGGCGTTGTCGGCCTTCTTGTCGTAATCGGCCTTGATCGCAAGGCAGGCCGGGACTTGCACCTTGGGCTTGATCGATCCATAGGCGACATAAAGCTTGCCGTCGGCCAGCGCTGCAACGAATACCTCGTCCGCGGCCTCCGGAACGGCATCCTGGGTTCGCCCGCCCAGCATCGCAAAGGCGAAGCTGGCGGAGGCCGGTTTTGCGATCGGCAATTCGTTGAAGTTCACGACCGCAGCATCGGTCGAGATCGCCTGGGTGTAAAAGCTCTCATTCCTGAGCGCGGCGCCGATCTGTTGCGGTACGTTTTTTTGCTTCTTGCCCCACCAATCCCTGTGCGCGCGCAGCCAGCGCTCGAACAGCGGCTGCGTCGTCACGATGATGTGGGATTTGGGTTGGACATATTGGCCGTCGGCACCGTTGGCGCCCGCCGTCGCGCCGTTTTCGCCGACAAGAGCGTCGAAGCGCACGCCGTCGAGCAGGCCAAAGCCCATGTCGCCCTCGGATAAGGCATCGAGATTGAGTCTGGCCGGCCCAAATCCCTTGCGATCCGGTTCGGCGACGATCGGCGCGAGCTTCGCCAGAAGTTCAGCGCGCATCGATTCCGCAGCCTTGAAGGCCTCGTCGGCTTTCTTGTCGTCGTACATTTTGGTGATTTTCGCGATCGCGGCGTCGCGGGCCGCGATGTAGCGGTCCTCGGGCGAGGGCTGTGCCGCCAAGGCATTCGAAAGCAGCAGGACGACGCACGGCACGGCGGCAAGTCGGATGAGGGCGGCGAGGGCTTTTTGCATGTGCGGTGGTCGGGGTTACCGGCCGTTCGGTTCAACCCCGGCCGCGATAGGGCGCGACGCCCTGGTCGGGCACCCATACGCCCTTGGGCAGCCTGCCGGTCTGCCAGAACACGTCGATCGGGATGCCGCCGCGTGGATACCAGTAGCCGCCGATGCGCAGCCATTTCGGCTTGATCTCTGCCGCGATCCGCTTGCCGATCGAGACCGTGCAATCCTCGTGGAAGGCGCCGTGATTGCGAAAACTCGCGACATAGAGTTTTAGTGATTTGGATTCCAGCAGCCACTGGCCCGGCACGTAATCGATCATCAGATGGGCGAAATCCGGCTGTCCCGTCACCGGACAAAGCGAGGTGAATTCGGGCGCCGTGAACCGCACCAGATAATCGGTGTCGTTTTGCGGATTGGGCACTCGGTCCAGCGTCGCCTTTTCGGGACTGTCGGGCCATTCCACGGCGCGGCCGAGCTGCAATGATTTTTTGGCCATATTGATCGTCCTGTTGCGACCGCTGACATGGACGCAACGGGCTTGGCCGTCAACCGTCAGCGCGACGAAGGGTTTGCAAGAAACCGCGCCAGCGCCTTTCGCTCAGCCGCATCCTCGATGCCGCGCATCGACATCCACAGGCCCGGAAACATCTCGGCGGGATCGGCGAGGAAGCTTTCCAGACGCAGCACGTCCCAGCGCAAACCATCGTCGCGCGCCTTACGCAGCACTGGCGAGTAGTCAAAGGCCGCGTCTCCCGCGACCACACGTCCAACGACGCCGGCAAGGTTGGGGCCGGGCAGGCCGCGCTCAGTGGGATCGAGGCTGTGGCAGGCGCGGCAGGGCGCGAACAGCCGTGCACCGTCTTCCTCAGCCGAAGCGGGAGCAGAAGCCAGCATCGGCAGCAGCGACAGCAACGCGAACCATTTCACGCAGGCGCGACCGTCTGAATCATGACCAGGCGGTTGTTGCCGGACTCGCCGCCCCAGGTCTCTCCAGGTTTCCCGTCGAGCTGCCGCACATTCGCGCCGGCCTTGTCGCTCGGGAATGAATTGAATTTCCCGGTCACGGGATCGAACCGCACGATCGCATTGGCCGAAAAGTCCGTGACCCAGACCTTGTCCTTGTCGTCGACGTAGACTGCATAGGCGCGCGGGTTGTCTCCGGGCAGCTTCCAGGCCTTCCAGGAGCCGTCGGACGGATCGTGCATCGACACGTTGCCGCTGTTCCATTCGCTGACCCAGATCCGCCCCTTTGAATCCGACCATACCCGGCGCGCGCCCTGATTGGGCGTCGGCGGGTCGACGATCGCTGCGTTGCCGGTTGCGAGATCGATTCTGGCGATGTGATTGCCGGCGAGCGACGCGTACCAGATGTCGCCCTTCGGCGTGATCGTCATGCCGTAGGTGCCGCGGCCGCGCGGCGACTTGAACACGGTCATGTCGCCCGATTTCGGGTCCAGCCGGCCATAGATGCCGGACTGGCCGGTGAACCAATAGATGCCGTTTTTGTCGAACACCGCGGTGTTGAGGTTGGCGTAGCCTTCCTTTTCGGGCAGGCGGAACAGCGTCACCTTGTGGTCTTGAGGGTCGACGCGGGCGATCGCGTTCTGTCCGCCCTCGGTCACCCAGGGCGCGCCGTCGGGGCCGACGATGACGCCGTGCGGGGCCGCGCCCTTGCCGAGATCGATCAGTTTATACGAGCCGTCGCGCGGATCGAGCCGGCCCAGCGTGCCGTTGCGTTGGCCGCAGAACCACATTGTGCCGTCGGGCGCCGGCGTGACGTCGCGCGAGCCCATGCCTGCCGCGACCGGATAATATTTGACCCGGAACGGGCTTTCCTCGGCGCCGGCAAGCCGCGCAATGGCGGGCGTGGCTAAAATTCCGGCAGCGGAAGTCTTGAGAAACTGGCGGCGATTCATTGCGTTACCCCGGTTCTTGAACGAGAAGGTTTGGACGCGAAGATCAACGCTGGATCAGCATAGTCTTACCACATTGGCCCGTCAGTCGAAGCCGCGAGACTAAGCGTTCACATTTGCTTGCGCGCCGTGTAAGACGCGCCCAAATCCAGCCCGGAACCATGCAGGAAAGTGCACGACATGACCGCCATCGTTGACATCATCGGCCGCGAAATCCTCGATAGCCGTGGCAATCCCACCGTTGAAGTCGATGTGGTGCTGGAAGACGGCTCGATCGGCCGCGCCGCGGTACCCTCGGGCGCGTCCACCGGCGCCCATGAGGCAGTGGAACTGCGGGACGGCGACAAGAAGCGCTATCTCGGCAAGGGCGTGCAGAAGGCGGTCGAGGCCATCAACGGCGAAATCTTCGAAGCGCTCGCCGACCGTGCGGTCGAGGAACAAGTCCAGATCGACCAGATCATGATCGATCTCGACGGTACGCCTAACAAGAACCGGTTAGGGGCCAACGCCATCCTCGGCGTTTCGCTGGCCTGCGCCAAGGCGGCCGCGGAATCCTTCGACATGCCGCTCTATCGCTATGTCGGCGGCACCTCGGCGCGCACCTTGCCGGTGCCGATGATGAACATCATCAATGGCGGCGTGCATGCCGACAACCCGATCGACTTCCAGGAATTCATGATCCTGCCGGTCGGGGCAGCGAGTTTTGCCGAGGCGCTGCGTTGCGGCGCGGAAATCTTCCACACGCTGAAGGGCGAACTGAAGAAGGCCGGCCACAACACCAATGTCGGCGACGAGGGCGGTTTTGCGCCGAACCTCCCGTCGGCGGACGCAGCGCTTGAATTCGTCGTCAGCGCGATCGGCAAGGCCGGCTACAGCGCCGGCAGCGACGTGATGCTGGGCCTCGATTGCGCCGCGACCGAGTTCTTCAAGGACGGCAATTATGTCTATGGCGGCGAGAACAAGACCCGCTCGCGCTCCGAGCAGGCAAAGTATCTCGCCGATCTCGTCGCGCGCTATCCGATCGTCACGATCGAGGACGGCATGTCGGAAGACGACATGGACGGCTGGAAGGAACTGACCGATCTCGTCGGCAAGAAGTGCCAGCTGGTCGGCGACGATCTATTCGTCACCAACGTCACGCGGCTTGCCGACGGCATCAAGAACGGCCGCGCCAACTCGATCCTGATCAAGGTCAACCAGATCGGCACGCTGACCGAGACGCTGTCCGCGGTCGAACTGGCGCACAAATATGGCTACACCTCGGTGATGTCGCACCGCTCGGGCGAGACCGAGGATTCCACTATCGCCGATCTCGCGGTCGCCACCAATTGCGGCCAGATCAAAACCGGATCATTGGCGCGCTCCGACCGCACCGCCAAGTACAACCAGCTGCTCCGTATCGAACAGCAATTGGGCGCGCAGGCGAAATATGCGGGGCGGGCGGCACTGAAGGCGCTAGCGTAAGACCAGCGCGTTGATGGGCGGAACGGCTGAACTCGTACTTTCTCCGTCATCCTGAGGTGCGCGCTCTTGCGCGCCTCGAAGGATGAGTACGGCCCGTGTCCCATCCTTCGAGGCTCACCCAGCGGTGCAAGTGCACCGCTGGGCTCGCACCTCAGGATGACGTGTGCGCCGAATCAACTGTAATTCATCACGCGCTACCGCGCTGCCGCAAGCCGGCCGGATGGTTTGGGTTTGCCGCTCGGCGATCTCGCGGCAACCTGGGGCTTCGCTGTGCTGGGCTTCGTCGTCTTGGGCTTGGCCTGCGCGATCTGCTTTTGGCGCTTCTTCGCCTCGGTGCTGGCGGTCCTCGTCCCGCCGCGGCGGGAAGCATATTCCGGGCCGTCGATCGGGCCGACATGCGGTGGATCGAAGGCGAGATAGGGCCGGCCGATTCCGAACTGCTTTCCATTGGCATCGACCCATTTCCAGAGCACTTCGGTCGACGCCCATCGCTGCGCGCGGTTGACGCCGTTGACGCTCACGATATCGGCAGCCAACCCGCGGCCGTAGCCGCCGCGCAGACTGCCGCCGTGATACGACCGGTTGGCTGCCGCTTTGAGGCCGCTTGCGATCGATTGGCGGTAGTCGTCGCGGAAGGCGCTGGTGATGCCCGGCTGCAGTCCGGCGTTCTCCGCCGCCTGCAGCATATAAAACAGTTTGAATTTGAAGCTCTTGTCCATGCCGCCGATCACATAATCGCTCATCGACATGCCGGTGCGTTCCGCCGCCTTCGGATCCTTCCAGGTGAAATCGTTCTCGACGAGCTTGGTAAAGCTTCTGGTGACCGTCACCATTTTGCCTTTGCGCTTGACCATGACCTGCCGCTTCTCGATCTCCTTGATGGTGTCTTCCTTGGGCGTCCGCTGATAGAGCGCAAACAAATATTGGTCGATGCAGGGCTCTGCCACCAGGCACTCGCCGACAATCTCGATGCGGCTTGGAGCGATCCGGATGTCCCGAGGCAGGGTGACTTGAGGCACAATGTCTTGAGGCAGCATGTCGTGAGGCAACGCGTCTTGCGGCAGGGCGGCTTGAGGCCGCGTGTCTTGAGGTTGCGGATCAGCCGTGCCTGCCGCGGCCGCCTGCACGGACGGCGTTTCCGATGGCAGGATTTGCGCCGGATCACCCAGCGCGGCGACGACGACCGGCTTTGGTTCCGGCTCGGCCGCTGCCGGTTCGGCGCCGGGCCGCGTATCGGTAGCGGGCTGCATATCGGTAGCGGGCTTGATATCGGTCACGAACTTCGTCACCAGTTCGGCCGCGGCCGCCACTTCGGGCGTATCGGGCGCGACATAGTTCAGTGCAGTTGCTTGGTTCAGTGCAGTTGCTTGCTGCGCGCTGGTTTGTGCTTGCGGCACATTCGCTTGTGGTTGCGGCGGACTAGTTTGCGGCCTGGCCGCCACGTCGATGCTGGCGGTCAGCGACGGCGCGAGGCGATCCACGGCATGCACCACGGCCGATTTCTCGATCCGGGGCGAGGCCGTGCAGGTGAGGCTGACGAAAGCCCAGCCCGCGATAATGGCGGCCGGATAAAACGCAATTGCCAGCGTTGCTGATCGCCGCGGGTTCAAGATCCCTGCCTCCAGAGGCCCCGATCGAGCCAGGTTGCACAGCCAAGTATCCGACGCCTTCGATGTTTCGGCGCCAAATGTGGACGGGAAAAGGCGAAAAGTACAGATTTTTGAACGATTTTGGGAACCGTTGCCCGCGTGCAACGCACCGCTGGAGCCGGGTTGGACGGGCAGCTCGACGCGGATCGCCGGGAGTCGGGCCTTGACTGAGACCGTTGAGGCGGCTGGACATCATTGCCGATGGCGAGCATATCGCCAATGGTTCAGGTCGAGCAAAGCGCGGATCGGCAGCTGGTTGCACGAACCGCCGGCAGGGAGAAGTACCTATGAGTGACGGCAAGACCGGGCTGCAACTGCGTTCACTGCTCAAGAAGAGCGGCGAACTCGAACTCTCGCTGGCCAACGTCCCGACACCAGAACCGGCCGAGGATGAAGTCGTGGTGCGCGTCGAGGCCACGCCGATCAATCCGTCCGACCTCGCGCTCCTGATCGGCCCCGCCGACATGTCGACAGCCAAGGTCTCGGGCACCAAGGACCAACCTGTCGTGACCGCGAAAATGCCGGAGGCCGTGATGCGGATGGCGGCGGGGCGGCTCGACCAATCGCTCCCCGTCGGCAACGAGGGCGCCGGCACCGTGATCCGGAGCGGATCATCGGATGCCGCCAAGGCGCTGATGGGCAAGACGGTCTCGATGATCGGCGGCGCGATGTATAGCCAATACCGCACCATGAAGGTGAGGGACGTGATGGAGCTGCCGGCCGGCACCACGGCGGCCGACGGCGCCTCCTGGTTCGTCAATCCGCTCACCGCGCTCGGCATGACCGAAACCATGCGGCGGGAAAATCACAAGGCGCTGGTGCATACGGCCGCCGCATCGAACCTCGGCCAGATGCTCAACAAGGTCTGCATCAAGGACGGCATCGCGCTCGTCAACATCGTGCGCAGCAAGGAGCAAGCCGACATCCTGCACAAGATCGGCGCCAAATACGTCGTCGATTCCACCGCGGACAGTTTCATGGACGATCTCACCAGCGCGCTGGTGGAGACCGGCGCCACCATCGCGTTCGATGCCATCGGCGGCGGCAAGTTGGCCGGCCAAATCCTGACCTGCATGGAGGCCGCGGCCAACAAGACCGCCAAGGAATACAGCCGCTACGGCTCCAACGTGTACAAGCAGGTGTACATCTATGGCGGTCTCGACACCCGCCCGACCGAATTGAGCCGTTCCTTTGGCCTCAGCTGGGGCGTCGGCGGCTGGCTGCTCACGCCCTTCCTGCAAAAGATCGGCCCTGCCGAAATCGGCAAGTTGCGCCAGCGCGTCGCCTCCGAGCTCAAGACCACCTTTGCCAGCCACTACACCAAAGTGGTCTCGCTGCAGGAGGCGCTCGATCTTTCCAACATCGATGTCTACAACAAGCGCTCCACCGGCGAGAAATTCCTGATCAACCCGAACAAGGACTGACGGCGCGGGCAGGGAGGCTAGATTCGACGTATCACGCCGAAGCTACATTCGGCGTGAATCGTCTGTTGCGTTCGGCTCGCCCGAAGCGATGCGCTGCGATGAAGGAAAATCGCAGGGGCGGGCCGCCTGTGGGCGGCTCATTGGCGTCAGCCCGAACGGCCGACGTCCTCCAGTTTGACCCGAACGGTCGTCGACCGATCGGCGCGCTTGACCGAAAGTTCGATTTCCCGCCCGACGCCCACGGCCTCGAGCTGTTCGATCAAATCGGACAGCCGCCTGGTAGGCTTTCCGTTGGCGCTGGTGATGATGTCGCCCAGTTCACCGGCGACTTGATCGATGCCCCGCAATCCGGCGGTTGCGGCGGGCGAACCCGGCATTGCGCGCACCACCACCACGCCTTCAATGCCGAGCCGGGTTGCGACGGCCTCGTTGGCGGCAACGATTCCGATGCCCGGAGTTGGAACGCGCCCCTTCTGGATCAGTTCGGGCACGACCCGGTTCACGGTATCCACCGGAATGGCGAATCCGATGCCGGCGTTAGAACCGGACGGAGAAATGATGGCTGTGGTGACGCCGATCAGGCGTCCCGCGGAATCCAGCAGCGGGCCGCCGGAATTGCCGGGATTAACCGCGGCGTCGGTCTGGATCATGTTGCCGATTTCCCGCCCGGCGCTGGTCGGCAGCCGCCGCTTCAATGCGCTGATCACGCCCGTGGTCAGCGACTGGTCAAGGCCGAACGGGTTGCCGATGGCGAAGGCGGTCTGGCCCACCTTCAAGTCCGCCGAACTGCCGACCGCGATCGGACTGGGCAGGTTGCGGGTGCTCCGCAGCCTGACGACCGCAAGATCGTAATTCGGCGCCGTACCCACGATCGTGGCGCCGACGACTTCGCCGCTAGCAAAGCGGATCGCGACATCCCTGGTGCCGGCAACCACGTGATTGTTCGTCACCACATGACCGGCGCCATCCCAGACGAAGCCGGTGCCGCTTTGCTCGCGCCCGCCTTCGTTCTCGATCTCCATTGAACGGGCGCCGGGTGCGGCGCCGACGACTTGAACCACCGAGGGCGATACCCGTTCGAACAGGCTGATGGTCGCGCGCTCGGATTCCGCCAGGTCGCTTCTTGCCGCGACCGGCCGCGGGGTCGTAGCCGAAAATAGCAGCCGGTCGAGGTAGGGCTGCCCGACCAGAGCGGCGAGCAGCACGATCAGGACGACGATAGCCACCTGGAAAAAACGCATGCTCATGGGTTCACTCCGAAGCCGACGAGGCCAGCCCGCTGAGTTTCGATTCACTAAAGGCGCGTCGGCCCTGTTGGTTCCTCCGCGCCGGTTTGTCGATCCACGAGATGTGCTGCCCGGTGGATGTTCCTCAGCCGTTGTTCAAGCAAATTTTCTTGAGTCTCAACCATTGCATTTAGTTCTAATGACGAACGCCTTCTGGCCAATCGGTTTTTGGATTTCCAGCGCGGAGGTGGCGGCCTGATTTTGCTCTTGGCGACAGGCCCCTATGCAATCGCTGCGTTTCCAAAATCGCCTATTTCATGCACTTGCATCCATCTGCCCATCTGGCGTAAGTGAGGGCAGGCGCTTTTGCTTCAACAGGGAATTCCAATGGCTCACACTATCGTCACCATCGTCGGTTCGCTCCGCAAAGAGAGCTTTTCTCTCAAGATCGCCAATGCCCTGGCCAAACTGGCGCCGGCCTCGCTGAAGCTCGACGTTACGACGCTGGAGGGGATTTCCTTCTTCAACCAGGATCTGGAAGCCGCCCCTCCGGCCGACTGGCTGGCGTTCCGCGACAAGCTGCAGAAGTCGAACGGCGTGCTGTTCGTGACGCCGGAATATAACCGCTCGATCCCGGGCGTGCTGAAGAACGCCATCGACGTCGGCTCGCGCCCCTATGGCAAGAGCTCGTTCCTCGGCAAGCCGATCGGCATTGTCAGCAATTCCCCGGGCGCGCTCGGCGGCGTCAGCGCGGCCAAGCATCTGCAGAACATCATGCCGGGCATCACCGGTCCGATTCTGGGCCAGCCCGAGATCTACCTGAACGGCGTCGGCGACGCGTTCGACGACAAGGGCGCGCTCACCAAGGAAACGCTGCAAAAGACGCTGCAGCAATACATCGATGCGTTTGCGGCCTTTATCGAACAGCAGAACCGGTAGGCTGTTTCTCACCGTCATTGCGAGGAGCGAAAGCGACGAAGCAATCCATCTATCCGTTATGCCGCGCCATGGATTGCCTCGCGGAGCCTGTCATCGGGCGCGCGCATTCGCGCGACCCGGTGGCTCGCAATGACGGGGGCGCCACTGTGCCCTGCGTCCGCCATCTTAGGATTCCATTAACCTGACCGTCGCATCTTGGCGACATGGTCTCCCGCACCCGACTGAAATCGATCCTGACCGGGCTCGCCCTCTACACGATGGCAGCGCTGATGGTCGGCTATTTCGGCGTCAACGCCTATACCGGCAAGTATGGCTTGAACGCGCGGCAGGAACTCGATCAGGAGATCATCGCGCTGACGTCCGAATTGGCGCGGCTGAAGCGGGAACGGGCCCAGGGCGAGCAGCGCGTGTCGTTGCTCCGCTCCGACCGGGTCGATCCAGACATGCTGGACGAGCGCGCGCGCTTCCAGCTCGACTACGCCAATCCCCGCGACCTGATCAAGGTCATCAAGCCGAACTGAGTTTCGAGCTGTTTGCCGTACGAACGCCGCCATCGTCCCCGGGATGAACGCAATTGCGTTCACCCGTAGGTGCGCTCGGCGGCGCAATTGCGCCGAGCACAGGCATCCTTCGAGGCTCGCTGCGGTCGCGCCTCCAGCGATAATGGCCGAGCCGTTGCGCGGGGATGACGGATAGACTCCGCAAATTTCAAAATCTCGCGATATCGGTTACGAAAATGTCGCGCCGCGGTGCACTGCGGCATAGCAATATTTTCTCCAGCCCACGCAATCCTTCCACGCCGGTTTGAGTTGGGTTAGAGAGGGCTGATCTTCTCTCCCATCCGGAATTGCCATGGCCGCACCCAAAAAGACCGTTGAGAAAAGCGTCGCAAAGGAATCAGGGCAGGAAAATGGGCAGGAAAGAGCAAGCGTAACGGGCTTCGGCACCCCGCCGGAGTTCACCAAGGCGCAGGAACTGGCAGCCCTTCGGGATATGCTGCTGATCCGCCGCTTCGAGGAAAAGGCCGGCCAGCTCTACGGCATGGGCGCGATCGGCGGTTTCTGCCATCTGTATATCGGGCAGGAAGCCATCGTGGTCGGGATGCAGATGGCCCTGAAACAGGGCGATCAGGTCATAACCGGATACCGTGACCACGGGCATATGCTGGCCTGCGGGATGGAAGCCAAGGGCGTGATGGCCGAATTGACCGGACGCCAGGGCGGCTATTCCAAGGGCAAGGGCGGCTCCATGCACATGTTCAGCAAGGAGCAGAATTTCTACGGCGGCCACGGCATCGTCGGCGCCCAGGTTTCGCTCGGCACCGGGCTGGCATTTGCCAACCGCTACCGCGGCAATGATTTCGTCAGCCTGGCCTACTTCGGCGACGGCGCCTCCAACCAGGGCCAGGTCTACGAGAGCTTCAACATGGCGCAGCTGTGGAAGCTGCCGGTGATCTACATCATCGAGAACAACCGCTATGCCATGGGCACCTCGGTGACGCGTTCTTCCTCCCAGACCGATTTCTCCAAGCGCGGCATTTCCTTCAACATCCCGGGCGAGCAGGTCGACGGCATGGACGTGCGTGCGGTGAAGGCCGCCGGCGACAAGGCGGTGGCACATTGCCGCGCCGGCAAAGGTCCGTTCATTCTGGAAATGCAGACCTACCGCTACCGCGGCCACTCGATGTCGGACCCGGCGAAGTACCGGACCCGCGAAGAGGTCGACAAGGTCCGCCACGACCAGGATCCGATCGAGCAGGTGCGCAATCGCTTGCTGGCGGCCAAGGTCAGCGAGCAGGAATTGAAGGCCATCGACGCCGAGGTGCGCGAGATCGTCAATGAGTCGGCGGACTTTGCCCAGCACGATCCCGAGCCGGATGCGGCTGAGCTCTGGACCGATATCTATCGTTGATACGCGTTCCACGACGTAGCGCAGAACAAATTAAAGAGTGATTTCGGGAGCTGATATGCCCATTCAAGTGCTGATGCCTGCGCTTTCGCCGACGATGGAGAAGGGCAACCTCGCGAAATGGCTGAAGAAGGAAGGCGAGACGATCAAGTCGGGCGATGTCATCGCCGAGATCGAAACCGACAAGGCGACGATGGAAGTCGAAGCGACCGATGAGGGCACGCTCGGCAAGATATTGATTCCGGAAGGCACCAACGACGTTGCGGTCAACACGCCGATCGCGACCATCCTTTCCGACGGCGAAAGCGCCGCCGATCTCGGCAAGGCGGCAGCGCCCGCGAAGCAGGAAAAGGCCGCGGAGCCCGCGCCGCCTGCCGAAGCCAAAGCGGAGGCGCCCCAGGCAAAGTCCGCGACGTCGGCCCCAACCGCCGTTACCGAGCCCGATCCGGAAGTGCCTGCCGGTACCGAGATGATCACCCAGACCATCCGCGAAGCGCTGCGCGACGCCATGGCCGAAGAGATGCGGCGCGACCCCGACGTGTTCGTCATGGGCGAAGAAGTCGCCGAGTATCAGGGCGCCTACAAGGTGACACAGGGCCTGCTGCAGGAGTTCGGCGCGCGGCGCGTGATCGATACGCCGATCACCGAGCATGGCTTTGCCGGCGTCGGCGTTGGTGCTGCGATGTCCGGCCTGAAGCCGATCGTCGAGTTCATGACCTTCAATTTCGCGATGCAGGCGATCGACCAGATCATCAACTCGGCGGCCAAGACGCTGTACATGTCCGGCGGCCAGATGGGCTGCTCGATCGTGTTCCGTGGCCCGAATGGCGCGGCTTCGCGCGTCGCCGCCCAGCATAGCCAGGATTACTCGGCCTGGTACTCGCAGATTCCGGGCCTGAAAGTGGTCGCGCCGTTCTCGGCCGCGGATTACAAGGGACTTCTCAAGGCCGCGATCCGCGATCCCAACCCGGTGATCTTCCTCGAAAACGAGATGCTGTACGGCCACACCGGCGAGGTCCCAAAACTCGACGACTACGTGATCCCGATCGGCAAGGCGCGCATCGTCCGCTCCGGCGGCCACGTCACGCTGATCTCGTGGTCGAACGGCATGAGCTACGCACTGAAAGCCGCCGATGAGTTGGCAAAGGAAGGCATCGAGGCCGAGGTGATCGACTTGCGCACGCTGCGCCCGATGGACACCGAAACCATCATTGCATCCGTCAAGAAGACCGGCCGCGCGGTCACGGTGGAGGAGGGCTGGCAGCAGAGCGGCGTCGGCGCCGAGATCGCCGCCCGCATCATGGAGCAGGCCTTCGACTACCTCGATGCGCCGGTGGCGCGGGTGTCGGGCAAGGATGTGCCGATGCCCTATGCGGCGAATTTGGAAAAGCTCGCATTGCCCACGGTGGCCGAGGTGGTGCAGGCCGCCAAAGCCGTCTCATACCGGTAAGCTTTCATGGCCGGTCCCAAGGAACAGCCACTGCCGCCTGACGTCGTCGCCCGCGACGACGCCATCGAGGTGCTGCGCGCGTTCGTGGTCGATGGCGGGCTCTCGATCGCGTTCCAGCGCGCCTTCGAGGAGCCGGACATGTGGGGCCTGTTGCTGGTCGACATCGCGCGTCATGCGGCAAGGGCCTATGCGCGCGAGAGCGGCTACACCGAGGACGAAGCGCTGGCGCGTATCGTCGAGATGTTCGAAGCCGAAATCAATCGGCCGACCGACGTGGGTAGCACCACGGTTCGGTCGCAACAGGGTCACTGACAATGCCGATCAACATTTTGATGCCCGCGCTGTCGCCGACGATGGAAAAGGGCAACCTTGCCAAGTGGCTCAAGAAAGAGGGCGACAAGGTCAAGTCCGGCGACGTGATCGCGGAAATCGAGACCGACAAGGCGACGATGGAAGTCGAGGCCGTCGACGAGGGCACGATCGCCAAGATTTTGGTGCCTGAAGGCACGCAGGACGTTCCGGTTAATGACATCATCGCGGTCCTGGCCGGCGATGGCGAGGACGTGAAGGCGGCCGGCGCCGCGCCTGCGCCAGCTGCTAAAGCAGCACCGGCGCCCGCTGCAACGCCTGCGGCTGCCGCGCCGGCGCCTGCCGCCGCGCCTGCGTCAAAACCCCCGGCGACCGGTCCGACGCAGGCCGCTGCGCCGCAGGCGGCGGCGTCCGCCGCGCAAGCCAACGGCCACGCCCGCGTGTTCTCGTCGCCGCTCGCGCGGCGGTTGGCAAAAGAAGCCGGCATCGAACTCGGACGCATCAACGGCTCGGGCCCGCACGGCCGCATCGTGGCGCGCGACGTCGCGGATGCCAAATCCGGCAAGGGCTTGAAGGCGCCAGCCGCGGCGCCCGCGGGCGCGCCTTCAATCGCGCCGTCGATGTCGGACAAGCAGATCCTGGCCCTGTTCGAGGAGGGCTCCTACGAAGTCGTGCCGCATGACGGCATGCGCCGCACCATTGCCCAACGCCTGACGGCGTCGGTGCAGACCGTGCCGCATTTCTACCTGACCATGGACTGCGACATCGGCAAGCTGCTCGCCGCGCGCGAGGAGATCAACGCCGCCGCGCCGAAGGACAAGGAGAAGAAGCCACTCTACAAGCTCTCGGTGAATGATTTCGTCATCAAGGCGATGGCGATCGCGCTGCAACGGATTCCGAATTGCAATGTGAGCTGGACCGAAAGCGGCATGCTCAAGCACAAGCATTCCGACATCGGCGTTGCCGTGGCGATGCCGGGCGGCCTGATCACGCCGATCATCCGCAAGGCGGAAACCAAATCGCTCTCCACCATCTCGGCCGAGATGAAGGACTTTGCCGCGCGCGCCCGCTCGCGAAAACTCAAGCCCGACGAATATCAGGGCGGCACCACGGCGGTGTCCAACCTCGGCATGTATGGCATCAAGGATTTTACCGCCGTGATCAATCCGCCGCACGCGACCATCCTCGCGGTCGGCACCAGCGAGGAGCGGGCGGTGGTGCGGGGCGGCAAGATCGAAGCCGCCCACATCATGAGCGTGACGCTGTCCTGCGATCACCGCGCCGTCGACGGCGCGCTCGGCGCCGAACTGATCGGCGCCTTCAAGATGCTGATCGAAAACCCTGTCATGATGATGGTGTGACCGTCGTCATTGCGAGCGCAGCGAAGCAATCCATTTCAGCACCGGAAACATGGATTGCTTCGTCGCAAGGGCTCCTCGCAATGACGGAAGCTAAGTCCGGTTGAATGATGAGAATGAGCGCATGGCCGACACTTCCTTCGACGTCATCATCATCGGCTCCGGCCCCGGCGGCTACGTTACCGCGATCCGCGCGGCGCAACTCGGCTTCAAGACCGCGATCGTCGAAAAATCCTATCTCGGCGGCATCTGCCTGAACTGGGGCTGCATTCCGACCAAGGCGCTGCTGCGCTCGGCGGAAATCTACCATTACATGCAGCACGCCAAGGATTACGGGCTGTCCGCCGATAACGTGTCCTACGATCCGAAGGCCGTGGTGCAGCGCTCGCGCGGCGTCTCGAAACGCCTCAATGACGGCGTCGGCTTCCTGATGAAGAAGAACAAGGTCCAGGTGATCTGGGGCGATGCCTCGATCGACGCGCCGGGCAAGGTTACGGTGAAGAAATCCGCGGTCGAAGCGCCCAAGGGCACGCTGGGCGAGGGCGCCTACACGGCAAAACACATCATCCTGGCGACCGGCGCGCGACCGCGCGTGCTGCCGGGGCTGGAGCCGGACAAGAAGCTGGTGTGGACCTATTTCGAGGCGATGGTGCCCGACAAGATGCCGAAATCGCTGCTGGTGGTCGGCTCGGGCGCGATCGGCATCGAGTTCGCGTCGTTCTTCCACACCATGGGCGCCGACGTGACCGTGGTCGAAGTGCTGCCGCAGGTGCTGCCGGTCGAGGACGCCGAGATTTCCAAATTCGCCCAGAAGGCGTTCGAGAAACAAGGCATCAAGATTCTCCTCAACACCAAAGTGACAAAACTCGAGAAGAAGAGCGACAGCGTTGTCGCGACGCTCGACGACGGCAAGGGCAAGACGCAGACGATCGAGGTCGACCGGGTGATCTCGGCCGTTGGCGTCGTCGGCAATATCGAAAACCTCGGGCTGGAAAAGCTCGGCGTCAAAACCGATCGCGGCGTTGTCGTGATTGACGGCTATGGCAAGACCAACGTGCCCGGAATCTACGCCATCGGCGACGTCGCAGGTCCGCCGATGCTGGCGCACAAGGCCGAGCATGAGGGCGTGGTCTGCATCGAGGCGATCAAGGGCCTGCATCCGCACGCCATGGACAAGAACCTCATTCCCGGCTGCACCTATTGCCATCCGCAGGTCGCCTCCGTCGGCCTCACCGAGGCAAAAGCGAAAGAGGGCGGCCGCGAAGTCCGCGTCGGGCGTTTTCCGTTCGTCGGCAACGGCAAGGCGATCGCGCTCGGCGAGGACCAGGGCCTGGTCAAGGTGATCTTCGACAAGAAGACCGGCAAGTTGCTCGGCGCCCACATGATCGGCGCCGAGGTCACCGAACTGATCCAGGGCTATGTGGTGGCGATGAATCTGGAGACGACCGAGGAGGAATTGATGCACACGGTATTCCCGCATCCGACGCTGTCTGAAATGATGAAGGAAGCGGTGCTGGACGCCTACGGGCGCGTGCTGAATATGTAGCTAACCCAGGATCCGTCATCCTGAGGTGCTCGCCTCTTCGGCGAGCCTCGAAGGATGAACGGCCCGGATCGAACGGCGGGGCTCGTCGCCCTTCGAGGGCCGCCGAAGAGGCGGCCACCTCCCGAGCGAACGCAAGTGCGTTCGTCCGGGGGTGACGGGTCTGGCAGGGATGAATCACAAAGAACAAGAAAGAAGACACCCGTGAAAGACAACGACAACCTGACCATCGAACGACCGACGTTCGTGACCCATCTCGAATGCGCGATGGAAGGCGATCATTATCCCGCCGACCAAATCCACAATCTCTCCAAGGCGAACAAGCCGCTGCTGGTGCGTTACGATCTCGCCGGCGTCAAGAAGGCGCTGACGAAGGACGCCTTGGCGCAGCGGCCCGCCGACATGTGGCGCTACCGCGAGATTCTCCCCGTGCGCAAGGTCAGCGATATCGTCAGCCTCGGCGAAGTTGCGACGCCGCTGATCCGGCTGCCAAAGCTCGGCAAGAAACTCGGCGGCGGTGAGATCATCGTCAAGGACGAAGGCCGGCTGCCGACCGGTTCGTTCAAGGCCCGCGGCCTGGTGATGGCGGTGTCGATGGGCAAGGCGCTCGGCATCAAGCACATGGCGATGCCGACCAACGGCAATGCCGGCGCGGCGCTCGCCGCCTACGCGACGTCTTGCGGCATCAAGACCACGATCTTCTGCCCGGCCGATACGCCCGAAGTGAACGTCAGCGAGATCGAGCTGCAGGGCGCCACGGTCTATCGCGTCAACGGTCTGATCGACGATTGCGGCAAGATCGTCGGCGAGGGCAAGGCAAAAGCCGGTTGGTTCGACACCTCGACCCTGAAGGAGCCGTACCGGATCGAAGGCAAGAAGACGATGGGGCTCGAGCTCGCCGAACAGCTCGGCTGGGACGTGCCCGACGTGATCTTCTACCCGACCGGTGGCGGCACCGGCCTGATCGGGATGTGGAAGGCGTTCGCCGAACTCGAAGCCATCGGCTACATCGGCTCAAAACGCCCGCGGATGGTGGCGGTGCAGGCGTCGGGCTGCGCGCCGATGGTGCGGGCCTATGACGCAGGGGTCGAGCATGCGACGCGCTGGGAAGACGCCCACACCATCGCCTCGGGAATCCGCGTGCCGCAGGCGGTCGGAGATTTTCTGATCCTGCGTGCGGTGCGCGAGAGCAAGGGCTTCGCCATTGCGGTCGACGACGAGAAGATTTCTGCTGCGCTCAATGAAGTCGCGCGCGAGGAAGGCTTTTTGTTGTGTCCGGAGGGCGCGGCGACCTATGCTGCCTACAAGCAGAGCCTGGCCGACGGCCGGGTCACGAAAAACGATCGCGTGATGCTGTTCAATTGCGCGACAGGGCTTAAATATCCGTTGCCGCCGGTGACGCGCACGCTCGATCGACATCAGCCGATCGACTACGCGAAATTGTAGGCAATGCGAATCTCTAGGCCGTCATTGCGAGCCACCGGGTCGCGCGAATGCGCGCCCGATGACAGGCTCCGCGAAGCAATCCATCGCGCGGCATAGCGGACGGATGGATTGCTTCGTCGCAAGTGCTCCTCGCAATGACGGTGGGCGCTATTTGGGGAGGATGCGATGCGAAAGATCGTGCTGGCGGTGCTTGCGGTATTGGCGTTCGGCAGCGCCGCGTCGGCGCAGAATTTTCCCTCCCGTCCCATCACCATCATCGTGCCGTTCTCGGCCGGCGGTCCCTCCGACGTGATGGCGCGAATCCTGGCCGAGCGTATGAAGGCGACGCTGGGCGAGGTCGTCCAGATCGAGAATGTAACCGGCGCCGCCGGTTCGATCGGCGTTGGCCGCGCGGTACGATCAGCCCCTGACGGCTACACCATCAGCTTCGGCCATCTCGGCACCCACGTCGCCAACGGCGCGATCTACAACAAGCTCGGCTACGACCTCGTGACCGATCTCGAACCGGTAGTGCTGCTGCCGAGCAACACGATGATCATCGTCAGCAAGAACGCGGTCCCAGCGAAATCGCTGGCAGAATTGCTGGCGTGGCTGAAGGCGCGCCCCGAGCCGGCGGCGGTCGGCACTGCCGGCGCCGGATCAGGCAGTCACATCGCCGGGCTCTATTTCGAGAATATCACCGGCATCAAGCTGCAGTATGTGCCGTATCGCGGCACCGGCCCGGCGATGAACGATCTCGTCGCCGGACAGATCGACATGATCGTCGATCAGCTTTCCAATTCCATCAACCAGGTGCGCGCCGGAAACATCCGCGGCTATGCCGTCACCGATACCAAGCGCTCGGAATCCGCCTCCGACATCCCGACCGCGGAGGAGGCCGGCCTGAGCGGATTTCACATGACGCTGTGGTCGGGCTTGTGGGTGCCGAAGGGCACGCCCAGGGAAATCGTCACCAAGCTGAACGCCGCCGCCGTCGAGGCGCTGAACGATCCTGCGGTGCGCAAGCAGCTGGAAAACCTCGGCTTGCAAATGACCCCAAAGGACAAGCAGACGCCCGAAGCGCTCGGCGCCTGGCAGAAGGCCGAGATTGCAAAGTGGTGGCCGATGATCAAGGCCGCGAATGTGAAGGTGGATTGAGCACCGCGGTCGTCCCGGCCTTGAGCTCAGATGCGCAATTGCGCATCCGGGGACCCATACGCCGCGGCCGTTGTGACTGTAGCAGGTGTCGGCCACCTTGCTTTAGCCGATAGCACAACGCGGTATGGGTCCCGGCTCAAGGACGGGACGACAGCGAGAGTTTATTGCGCCGGTATCGCAGCCGCGCTCACGGAGCCACCGGCGCCGCATTCGTCTCCTGCGTCACGACGCGCTCGCCGGTCTTTGCCGCCACCGCCGTGCTGCTGTTGCTGTCCTCGAACCGCACGCGGTAGACCGCCAGATTCTCGGTCACGCGCTGGACATAGTTTCGTGTCTCGGAGAACGGGATGCGCTCGACCCAGTCGACCGGATCGATTTTTGGGTCGCGCGGATCGCCATACGCCTTGATCCAGTCGCGGACCCGGCCGCGGCCGGCGTTGTAGCCGGCGAAGGTCATGATGTGCGAGCCCTTGTATTCACTCAGGAGCGCGCTGAGTTCACCGGCGCCCATTTGCGTGTTGTAGACGGGATCGGAGACCATCCGGTTCCAGTCGTATTTGACGCCGAAGCGCTTGGCGGTATCGCGTCCGGCCTCCGGCGTGATCTGCATCAGGCCGACGGCGTTGGCATGCGACTTGTCGCGCTGGTCGAACGCGCTCTCGGTACGCGCCACCGAATAGATCATGCTGTGCTCGATCTCGGGCGCGATCTGCTTGTGCGGCGGAATTCCGATGGTCGGGAACGCGTAATGGTCGAGCGCCAGCCCGCGGCCGAGCGAGGGTTTTCCGATCTGCAGCATGGCGCGGGCATGGTTGCGGCGGCCGGTGAGTTCGCCGAGCGCTTCGAGCAGGGCCACGTCGGAGCTTTGTTCGCCGAGATCCGTGACGAAATACAGCACGACGTCGCGTTCGCCGATTTCGTAGAGCATGTCGGCCGCGCGCACGCGTTCGTCCGTGGTCGAAGCGCCGGCAGCCGCGAGCGTCGGCGAGGGCGGACGCAATTCGATTCCGTCGCGGCCGAGTTTGGCGTGCGCGAGCTGGCCGTAATAGGCCGTCGGGTAGCGTGCCGCCGCTTCATAGCTCGCGCGCATCATGGCGTTGTCGCCAAGGACTTCGGCGGCGCGCCCGCGCCAGTAATGCGCGCGCGACAGCACGGTTGGGTTCGTCTGGCCCTCGTCGATGCGGGCGAAATGCTCGCGCGCGCTGATGGGTTCATCGAGATAGCGCAAGGCGATCCAGCCGCACATGAAATGGTAGTCGGACCGGTAATATTCGTTGGCGGGCGCGGCCGCGGGCTGGATGACCTGGTAGGCGGTCAGGAATTTGCCTTCATCGAGCAGCTTGCGGGCGAGCGTGCGCCGCTCGCGCCACCATTGATCGGTGTCCTGCAGCGCCATGGTCTCCGGCGCAGCCGCCAGCATCAGGCGCGCGGCGTCGTCGATCCGTTTCTCGGCAAGCATCCACTGGATCCGGCACAGCGTGTAGCCGAGATCGGCGCGCGCCTCGGCCGGGACGTCGTCGAGCGCGTCCTTGGCGTTGTCCGATTTGCCCCGGACCGCGGCACAGGCCTTCACGATCGCAAGGGCGTCGTCGCCGAGATGTTTTGCAGCCCGCTTTGCGCCCGCGAGGTCCTTGGCGCCGATGCGCTTGCCCATCCGCGCGCGGTGATCGTCGCGGCTGAGGAGATCGCGGAAGGCTTCCAGCACGTCGGCCTCGACGCGGTCAGACAATTCGTCCGACCGCCAGGCGTCGCGCACCAGCCGAGCCGCACCGTCGCGATCGCCTTCGCCGAGCTTGACGCGCGCGAGCGCCAACTTGCCCCTGGCACTGACCGGCGCCTCACCGGTGAAGCCGCGAACCTTGGCGGCATCGCCGCGCTCCTGCCACAGCCGCGCTTCCGCCCGTCGGCGCAGCTGCGCCGCGCTGGGCCATTCCGGGTTGGCGGCGATGAAGGCTGCGTAGCGGTTGAAATTCGCCGTGGTCTCGGGGTGGCGCAGGATGAACCATTCGACGAGTTTCTGCGCCGCCGGGTCCGCGATCCTGTCTCGCACGGCGGTCGCTTCCTCGGTCTTCGCCTTGCGCGCGAGACCAATCGCTTCCTTCACCAGTGCAAGATCGCCTGTCAGCTTTGGTGTGGCCTCTTCGGCGACGGGCGCATCCTGCGCCCGCTTTGACTTCTTCTTCGCGTCGGCATGCCTGGTGTGCCGACGCTTTTCGGCTGCAGCGTCGCGATGGGGCCGAGCCTCCTTCCTCGCACCCTGCGGCTTCTTCGCTTCGTGCGTTTTTTTCGACGGAGGCTGTTTGGGATTGGTCCGCGCGGTTGCCCCGGGCGCGAACAGGACCAGCGCGGTTGCGGCAAGAAGACAGGACAGCGAACGCAAGCAACGGTTCATTCCATGGTGCTCCCCACGAGTCACAAACCAAGAAATCGCGCACCTGCGTGCGGTCCGAGCGGTCTCAGAGCTAGCATGAGATCGATTAATCAATTGTCGCCCAGACGCAACAGCGGGCGAGAAAACTGCGAGGTGTATGGAACCAAAGTCGAGGGGAATCAAAGTCGAGGGGAACCAAAGTCGATGGAACCGCGTGTGGACGGCGCACCGAAAATGCGTGCTCAGGAGCGGGCCATAATAGTGGTCCTTACAGCAGCATCAAGCCTGCAAGGCCAAGCGATACGAGCAACAGGGCGACGCCCGATGCAATCAGCGCGAGATAGAAATTGGCCATCCCGGCAAAACGCCAGGGCCGGTTGGTTCGTTCACAGGCTGGCCTATTTTGGCGTCTGCAGCTCGTGAGAAGAAGCCCATTCGTCAGCCTGGGGCGGGGCCTTCAGGTCGTCGGGCCGCTTCAAGGCCGCAAGGCGGAAGAGGCCAACAACCACGATTGCCGGGAGGACGACGGCTGCGGCAGAGAGTGCCAATAACGAAGTCCACATGACAGCACCAGACTTGCTGCCCCATGAACAGATAAACCGGAGGGGAGCGGGACGGGTTCCTAGAGCCAAGACAAGCCGCCGTGAAGTCGCTGTGATGAGACCGATTGGAACCAACCCTTCCAGGGGAACTTTGTCTAGTCCATCGGATGATTACCGCTGATTGCGTCCGATGCGGAATGGCGGCCCCAGCCACGGCACCTCCCGCTGGGGCCGTTTCTTTGGCGAGCCAGTTTCGAGGCGGCTATTTCCAAGACTTCTATTTCCAAGACTTCGGCATAACGTCCTTTGCGCTAATCATCATCACTTCCGCTCCGCTTTCATTTGTGATGATGACGGCATCCAGGGCGTTGGGCGTGGCCGACCGGATATTGTCAGCCAATATCTCACGCGCGGATAGCAGCGCCGCCGAGCGAGCCTGTTCCAGGCTCGGGTAATCCTGGCCCTCATCGTCTTTGGCGACCAGGTCGCCGCTTCGATAGTTGATGAAAAACCGTGGCATCCTCGTGCTCCGTTTGAGGACGCAACGGGAACTGCCATGGAACGTTCCTTCTGCTTTGAAGCGGCAGTGAGCTTCACCTTGATCGCCTTATCGATCGCGGCCTTGGCGACGCAAATAGCGATCGCGCGATTGATTGCCGTCCCGGACTTCGGCCGCTTGCCGGGCATATAGATGGTCCACTTCCATCCGGTGGGGCTGGCCGTCTGGACCACACTGTACGGGATACCGTTGTGTTCCATGGAGGAATATCGTCGCAGCGGTTCCTTCGTTCTGGGCGACTTCCAGATTCTGATCGAACCGCCTCTGACAGAACGTCGCGCTTCCACCAAAAGACGCCTCCACCGAAAGAAACTGTCGTTGCCGGCCGGAACGAAAAACACTTAAGTCGGTTACCCGACTTACGGGTAAATTCAGATGAGCAAGCAAAGCGAGCATCTCAGAGACCAGGCCCGGCGGGCAGAGCGCCTCTCGCTGACGATCAGCGACCTCGAGGCCTCCGTGAAACTGAAGGACTTGTCCCAGCAGTACGACGCCGACGCCGAGAGGCTGGAGAAGGCCGACGGCCCGGTGTCCGGCACGACGCGTGGCGGCCTTCAAAGATGATGCAGACATCCTGGTTCAGGTTGGTCCCCCATGTACCCTTGGCGGTTTGGCGAATTCGACAATGTGATGGACGACGCGCTCAATATCGCGATGGACTACCTCATTCGTACGAACCAGGCCGTCAAATTCCGGGAGGCGCAGACGCTGGCCGCAAACGCCATCGCGGAGGCCTGGCGCGCCGGAGAGCGGAGTCGAATGCGCCTTACCAACGTGGCGATCAGGGCGGTCGAACTAAAGCGCGACGATTTGACAGGCGATTAACGAGCGCTATCGCACGAGTTACTCGACGCCGTCCTGAATTCCAATTCGCGCAACGGCGCAACCTTGCAGGACGGTCTCTCAGAAACCAGAGGCCCTCAACGGTCTGTGCGCGTGTTCTCGAAGCCCTTGCTCTGGCGAGACCGAGCCTCACAATTTGTGAATCGAAAGTCGTGTGCCGGACAGACGCTGATCGGGACCGATTATAGCCTTCGATCTCGCAGATTGTTCTGCGACATTTAACGCCGGCTGCTGAAGCGCGGCCGCCGGGCATGGGAGAAGGCCATGTTGGATCTCAACCGGGAGATCGAGCTGCTGGAACGTTGCGCATCGGAGTGCGCGTTGATTGGCGATCTGGCGACCGATCAGCGAGCCCGCCGGGAAAATGAGAGGCTCGCATCGCAGTACCAGCAACTGGCGAAGGATCTGAGAACATACCGTAGTATCCTGACTGGGTAGCGTACGTCGCAACGCAGTTTTTCGGGCATTTGGCGTTTAGGGAATTCATGCTGTCATGAACAGGCCGGTGTTTTGTTGCGTAGCAAGGCCGTGGCCTTTGTTGAACTTTCGATAAGGCCCTGTGCTCGTGATTGCCCGTCGCCGGCTTGTGGCGGCACCGGCTCGTGACAGCTTTCGCGCCGGCGGATTTGTTGGTTGGGAGCAAGCCAGACGATGGACGGATATTACGCTTACATCATCGACGCCGACGGGCATGTGATCAATCGCGTTGATCTCGCCTTCGAACACGAAGAAGACGCCGCCGAGCGCGCCCAGGGCCTGGTCGACGGGCATGACGTCGAGCTGTGGCAGCGCGATCGCAAGATCGCGACCTTCAGCCACGACCATAAGCCCGAATAGGAACCTTTCCGGTGCGTCGAGGTTGATGTGCCGTGCCGGGTTGCCCCGGCACGTTCTCCGGAGACAGCGGCCTCAGCCTCAGCCAGCCCCGAGCTGAGGCCGTTTTTCGGGTCGGTGACGGACGGAGCCGAAAGCTCAGGGACGCTGCGCTGCGAAGGGGCAGTTATCGTCCGGCGCCCTTACGTTTTGCAGCCGCATTGGGGTCTTCTCGTGGACGTTGTAAATTGACACAATAGAACTGACGCAGGGAAGGATGCTGGCCCCGGCAACGTGCGACAAACAGCACCCGACGGGCAAGTCAGTTCTGGTTTTCGGAAGTCATGTCAAGCCCCAAAATAAAAAATATTTCGCTTTTATCGAAGGCCAAATCAGGGGTACATATTGGCCATCCCGTCCCACTCAGAGGGCGTCGGCCGTCGTCACGGACGTTGGACGGGTTGCGGTGGACGCTGATGTTGCGGTTGACGATCGTGACAAAAGCGTACGGCGAAGACGTGTGGTCCTGACGCCGCGGTGCTGGCGTCAATGCACCTGGAGGCAACTGCTTCTCAGGGCGCAACGGAGGCAAAAGAGCCGTTCTCCGGGGAGAGCTCGTTATAAGCCGTAAAGCCATTGCGCAGGGAAGGCCGGGTGTTCTCCGCTGGACCTGTATGCTCGTGTGCGCATTCTTATGCACAATTGCACACGGGACCGCGGGTGCAGCGCGCACCCGGTCTTCCCTGCGCCCTCTATATCGAGGGCAAGGAGATTTCTGGCAAAGCTCGGGCGCAATGCGCCGCGAGAATGCGAACACATATTCAGCTGTCGTCACCCGCCACCGGGTCGGCCGAATGGCCGCCCGATGACAGGCTCCGACGGGTGATCCAGTATCCCAGAGGCGGCAGTGATAGAACCGACAGGCCGCGGCGTACTGGATCCCCGCCTGCGCGGGGATGACAGTTGTGTTTGGAGCGGCAGCCCTATGGATTGCTTCGCGGAGCCTGTCATCGGGCGGCGCTTCGCGCCGACCCGTTGGCTCGCAATGATGGTCGCCCGCAGGGTCTGGAATTCCAGCCGCGAACTCGCATATAGGGCTCCCCGACGTCGTCGAAGGACAGCGCATGAGTTTGCAGACAGACTTCGTCAGCCAGGACTACTTTCGCAACCCGGCCGCCGCGATCGATAATCTGCGCCGCATGGGTCCGGTTGTGGAAGTGCGGTTTCCGATCATCGGCAAGGTCTGGGCCACGACCACGCAAGCGCTCGCCGATCAGGTGTTGAAGGATACCGACACCTTTACGATCCGCCGCGACGACGGCAACGTCGCGGGGCTGCAATGGTGGATGCCGGGCATCGTGCGCACGCTCGCCAACAGCATGCTGTCGATGGACGAGCCCGATCACAAAAGGCTGCGCGACATCGTCGATGAAGCGTTCCGCCGCCGTGCCGTGCTCGATATGGAGCCGCACATCCAGGCGATCGGCGACGGGCTCGCAGATGAATTGTTCGCCGAAGGCAGTCCAGCCGATCTCGTCGAGCGTTTCGCGCGCAAGCTGCCGCTGTCGGTGATTTGCGAACTGCTCGGGCTGCCGCTGGCCGATCGCGCCAAGTTCACCACCTGGGCCAGCGGCTTCACCCGCTTCACCGGCGCGCTCGGCTTCCTCAGCATGATGCCGAAGATTTTTGCGATGCGGCGCTACGTCGCGCAGCATCTCGAAACCGTTCGTCGGCAAGGCGGGCAGGGATTGATCGCCGAGATCGTGCGCGTCGAACAGGACGGCGGGAAGATCAGCCGCGACGAGATCGTGTCGATGGTGTTCCTGTTGCTGTTTGCCGGACATGAGACCACCACGCATCTGATCAGCGGATCGGCGTTCGAGCTCCTGAAGAACCGAGAACTGCGCGACTGGCTGGCCGAGGATTCGAACCGGCTTGATCTGGCGGTCGAGGAGTTTCTGCGCTTCGTCACGCCGGTGCAGTTCACCAAACCGCGCTATGTGCGCCGGGATGTCGACCTCGGCGGCGTCCGTGTGAGGAAGGGCGACAGGATCATGGCGATGCTCGCGGCTGCCAACATGGACCCGCAAGCCAATCCGCATCCGGAGCAACTCGACCTGCAGCGCAAGCCCAACCGCCACATCGCGTTCGGCACCGGGATCCATTTTTGCCTCGGCCACCAGCTGGCGCGGATCGAAGGCCGGTGCGCCCTGAAATCCCTGTTGCGGCGCTGGCCCGATCTGGCGCTGGCGGTCGATCCATCCGAAATCAAGTGGCGAAAACGGCCCGGGCTGCGCGCGATCGACCGGCTGCCGGTTGTGGCGCGGGAAACACGCGACCCGGGTGCTGCAGTGCAAGGGTAGCGCGCACTTAGTTCCACATCCTGTGCGAGTTGTGCCGTCAATCGTTGCCTCCGTGCCACGATTGTTGCGATACCGCAACAGTTCCTGAAGATTTAACCCTCAAAGCAGCCGGTTGTTGCTGGCGCCGCTTTTTAGCCACACCCCTGCATGAAATCATGTCTTCATAGGCTGATGGCCACAGTGCTCGCGAGTCGAGGCGGCTGGGAAAACAGGTTCGCGATGGACGCCGTGACCAACATCAAGGACAGGAGCCGTCACGTGACGGAGGGGCGCACGTGCGCGTCCCATGCCGCTGTCGCCACGGCCTCCGCTGTCGCCAAGGTCTCCGCCGACGCGAGCAATGCTGCACCGCACCTGCCGGTGATCACCAACCCGTGCAGCGCCCAGTTCGATTTGATCGACGATACGGAAATCTTCGCTGCGAAAATCTTCAAGAAAATCTTCAAAAAGACTCCGTGTGCCGCTGGTTTGAAGCCGGGCGGCCGTTATGTTGCCAAAGACATACACGAAATTAGCGGCATATCGCTTCTGATGAATACGCTGCTCGACAATGGCCACCTGCGCGGAGATTGCATTACCGCCAAGGGCCGGACGATCGCCGAAAACCTCAAGAGCGTAAGGCCGAATGCCGCCTCGGACGGTGTTGTCGGCCCGAAGGGTAATGTTGCGCCGGAAGGTGCGGTCGTGAAGGTCGCGGGCATGTCGAAGCTGAAATTATCCGGTTCTGCCCACCGCTTCGGTCCCGAAGAGAACGCCCTCGGCGGTCCTAACGTAAAGTTGACCGGCGCCGACGCCCCCCAACATGAGACCAAATGGCACCCCCGCGCGACTAACCACACGCTGGGTGCGCTGTGGAATGATGCCCAACAGGTTGGGCCGGCGACGGATGGCGCTGTTCCCCATCCTGGTGGTGCGCACGAGAAACAGTGTTATGCGGGTATCTAGGCGTATCATTTTCGCGTTTCTGTTAGGGGCCGCGCCGGTGGCGGGCCCCGGATTCGCGTTTGATGGTGCGCCGGTAAATCCCAAGGATGCCGCGCTGCCGATGGCCTCCCAGCCCGCCGCCCAGGCGCTGAATGCCCAGGCGTTGGGCGTCCCGGGCCTGAAAAAGGCCGCTCCGCCGACAACCGCGGCCGCCGCTGCCGCAGGCACCGCGCCGTCGCTGACCTCGCTGCAATACGCCGCTGAAGGTGGTCATCCCGTGGCGCAGTGGAAACTGGGCCGGATGTATGCCAACGGCGATGGTGTCGCCCAGGACGATCTGCGGGCTTTCGAATATTTCAGCCGCATTGCCAACCAGCATGCCGAGGACTCGCCGTCGGCGCCGCAGGCGGCGATCGTCGCCAACGCGTTCGTGGCGCTGGGGCGGTATTACCTCAACGGCATTCCCAATTCGAAGATCAAGGTCGACCGGGAACGGGCGCGGGAAATGTTCTCCTATGCCGCGTCCTATTTCGGCAATGCCGACGCCCAGTACGATCTGGCGCGCCTCTATTTGAAGACCCCTGACGCCTCGCGGGAAGATTTCCGCTATGGCGCCCGCTGGCTCGGTCTGGCCGCCCAGAAGGGCCAGCATCAGGCGCAGGCGCTGCTCGGCCAGATGCTGTTCAATGGCGACCGGCTGCCGCCGCAACGCGCGCGGGGGCTGATGTGGCTGACCCTGGCCAGCGAGAGCGCATTGCCGGAAGAGGTCTGGATCAAGGAAAGCTACAGCCGGGCGATGGCGAAAGCCTCCGGCGACGACCGCGCCATGGCGCTGCAGATGCTCGAGCACTGGGTGCAGGGCCGCCGGGACTGATTCCCGCCGCCGTCCTGTAGCCAGCCTGCCTTGTAGCCAGCCTGCCTTGTAGCCAGCCTGCCTTGTAGCCAGCCCGCTTGGGCGGCGCGCCGATTCTCTCACGCGGCTTCGAAATCGAGATCGGCCCAGACCGGGACATGGTCGGACGGCTTCTCCCAGGCGCGCACGTAGCTATCGACGCCGATATTGGTCAACCGGTCGCTGGCGTGCGGCGACAGCAGCAAATGGTCGATCCGCAGGCCCCAGTTCTTCTGCCAGGCCCCGGCCTGATAGTCCCAGAAAGTGTACTGGCCCGGCGCGTCGTTCACGGCGCGCAGCGCATCCGTCAGTCCAAGCCCGAGCAGCGATTGAAAGGATTCGCGGGTGGCCGGGCGGAACAGCGCGTCATTGGCCCAGGCGGCGGGATTGTAGACATCCGCCGCTGCCGGGATGACGTTGAAATCGCCCGCCAGGATCAGCGGTTCCTCCGCTTTAAGTCGCTCCCTGGAGTACTCAAGAAGCCGCGACATCCATTTGAGTTTGTAGGGATATTTATCTGAATCCGCAGGATTTCCATTGGGCAGATAGAGGCAGGCGATGCGCAGCACGCCCGTTTTCAGGGGGATCACGCCTTCGAGAAACCGGGCATGGGCGTCCTCGTCGTCGCCGGCGAGGCCCGATTTGGTTTCCTCAAACGGCAGTTTCGACAACAGCGCGACGCCGTTGAAGGTCTTCTGGCCATGCGTGACGACGTTGTAGCCGAGCGCCTCGATCTCAAGCCGCGGAAAGGCTTCGTCGATGCATTTGATTTCCTGCAGGCAGACGACATCGGGCGCACAGTCCTTCAGCCAGGTCAGGAGATGGTCGATCCGCTGCCGGACCGAATTGACGTTCCACGTCGCGATACGCATTGCAAAAGTCCGGATTGAAACCACACAATTTCACGGCAGTGGCATACCATGTGCAGCTAGCCTGTGGTAACTATCTAGAAATAAGGCGTAAAAGTCGCCGTCAAGGGTCCGGGAGCAGCTGTCCCGCCCTTTGCGGACCGACGGACCTGAAAAATTATGAAAAAGCGTAACTGGATACTTTTTGCCGGCATTATCGGCATCGCGGCCGTCGCCGCCTACACAACCCGCTCGTCGTGGATGGGCAGCAACGCCAGCGCACAGGGGCCGCAGCGCCCGCGCATGGTCTCGGTCGAACTGGCGAAGGCGGAGCGCAAGTCCGTGCCCGTCGATGTCGACGCCAACGGAACGGTCACGCCGATCTCCAGTGTCGCGCTGAAGTCGCGGGTGGAGACCACCATCCTCTCCGTCCATTTCGAGGACGGCGCCAAGGTCAATGCGGGCGACTTGCTGTTCACCCTGGATGCGCGTCAGATCGACGCCCAGATCGAACAGGCCGAGGGGGTGCTGGCGAGGGATCGCGCCCAGCTCGAAGGTGCGCTGCGCGATGTCCGGCGCTACAGCGAGCTGATCGGCAAGGGCGCGACCACGCAGGTCAATCTCGACAACGCCAAGACGGCGGCGGATATCCTGGCCGGAACCATCAAGTCCGACCAGGCGTCGCTGGACAATCTGAAGGTCCAGAAAAGCTACACCATGATCCGCGCGCCGTTTTCGGGCCGGATCAGCGTGGCCAATGTGAAGGCCGGAAATTTCGTGCGCCCGGCCGATCTGGCGCCGCTCGCGGTCATCAACCAGATGGCGCCGGTCTACGTGACGTTCGCGGTTCCCCAGCGCGTGCTGGTGGACCTGCGGGAGTCGATGGCAAAAGGGGTCTCCGGCGTTACCGCGACCATCCCGGGGCATCAGCGTTCCGAGACCGGCAGGGTCGCGATGGTCGAAAACACCGTCGACGCCACCACCGGCATGGTCACGGTGCGCGGCATCATGAACAACGAGAACGAGACATTGTGGCCCGGGACCCTGGTCACAACCAAACTCACGATCCGCAGCGAAGATGCGATCGTGGTGCCGACGGTTGCCGTGCAGCGCAGCCAGAGCGGCAATTTCGTCTTCGTCGTCAAGGACGGCGTAGCCAAGGTCCAACCGGTGACGGTCGATCGCACCTCGCAGGGCATCTCAGTGATTTCGGAAGGGCTCGCCGGCGGCGAGAGCGTGGTGGTCGACGGACAATTGCTGCTGTCGGACGGAACGCGGGTCGAGCCGCGGGCAAAGAAGGCGGGGGCGTAGCCGATGACGCTCTCGGAGCTCTGCATCCGCCGGCCGGTGATGACGACGCTGATCACGGCGTCGATCATCGCCTTCGGCATTTTCGGCTTCCGCCTGTTGCCGGTCTCGGCGCTGCCGCGGGTCGATTTCCCGACCATCGCCGTGACCGCGACTTTGCCGGGCGCGAGCGCGGATACCATGGCCGCCTCGGTGGCCGGCGTCATCGAGCGCCAGCTCTCGACCATCGCCGGCATCTCCTCGATGTCGTCGAATTCCTCGCAGGGCACCAGCCAGATCACGATCCAGTTCGATCTCAACCGCAATATCGATTCCGCTGCGCTCGACGTGCAGACGGCGCTGACGATCGCGCAACGCCGGTTGCCGATCGAGATGCGAATTCCGCCGAGTTTCCGGAAAGTGAACCCGGCCGATTTTGCCATCCTGTTCGTGGTGCTGGGTTCGTCCACGCTGCCGTTGTCGGCGGTCAACGAATATGGCGAAATCACCATCGGCCAGACCCTGTCCCAGATACCGGGCGTCGCGCAGGTTAGCGTCTACGGCGCGCAGAAGTTCGCCGTTCGCGTCCAGGCCGATCCGGAAGCCGCCGCGGCGCGCGGATTGTCGCTCGAAGACATTCGCGCCGCGGTGTCGGCCGCCAACTCGTCGACCCCAGTCGGCACGCTTAACGGACCGAAACAGGACGTGGCGCTGCAGGCCTCCGGCCAGATGGACAAGGCGGCTGACTACAGCAAGATCGTGGTGGCGTGGCGCAACGGTTCGCCGGTCAAGCTCGATGAAGTCGCAAAGATCTATGACAGCGTCGAGAACGAGCGGATCGCAAGCTGGCTGAACGACGACCGCTCGATCGTGCTCGGCATCCAGAAGCAGCCGGACGCCAACACGGTGGCGGTGGTCGACGGCATTCTGGCCAAATTGCCGGTGTTGCGGGCGCAGATCCCGCCATCGGTGTCGATCAACGTGCTGATGGATCGCTCGGTATCCATTCGTCAGGCGGTGGCTGACGTCGAGGAGACGCTGCTGATCGCGATCGGGCTCGTCATCCTCGTCATCTTCCTGTTCCTGCGCTCGGCGTCCGCGACCTTCATTCCGGCGCTGGCGGTTCCGATCTCGCTGTTCGGCACCTGCGCGGTGATGTACGCGCTGGACTATTCGATCAACAACATGACGCTGCTGGCGCTGACGCTTTCGGTCGGCTTCGTGGTCGACGACGCCATCGTCATGCTGGAAAATATCGTCCGCCACATCGAGCGCGGGATGCGGCCGTTTGAGGCCGCGCTGAAAGGCGCGCGCGAGATCGGCTTCACGATCATCTCGATCACGTTCTCGCTGATCGCCGTCTTCATTCCGGTGCTGCTGATGGGCGGCATCGTCGGCCGCGTGTTCCGTGAGTTCGCGGTGACGGTATCGGTCGCGATCATCGTGTCGGGATTCGTCTCGCTGACCCTGACGCCGATGCTGTGCGCGCGCGTGCTGCGGGCGCATGACCCGAACAAGAAGCCGAATGCCGTGCTTCGCGTTTTCGAGGCGATGTTCGAATCCTGGCTGCGTGCCTATGAATGGACGCTTGATTGGGTGCTGGCGCGCAAGGCCTTCATGCTGGCCGTGACGCTGGCAACGCTCGCAGGCACCGTCTATCTCTACATGATCGTGCCGAAGGGCTTTTTTCCGCAGGAGGACACCGGCTTCCTGATTGGCGTCACCGAGGCTGCCACCGACACGTCCTTTGATGCGATGAAGGAGCGGCAACAGGCGCTGGTCGCGGTGCTGAGAGCGGATCCTGCGATCGAATACATCAACTCCACCGTCGGCGCCGGCGGACCGAACGCGACGGCGAACTACGGGCGGCTGTTCATCGCGCTGAGGCCGAAGAAGGAACGCGACAACCTCACTGCGATTATCGCGCGGCTCCGGACCAGCGCACGCCAGGTTCCGGGCATGCAGGCGTTCTTCCAGCCGATCCAGAACCTCAATATCGGCGGTCGGATTTCCAAGAGCCAATACCAGTATGTGATGCAGAGCGGCGACACCGACTCGCTGTACCGGCTGGCGCCCGAGATGCGCGACAAGATCGAGAAGGTGCCGGGCCTGCTCGACGTCACCACCGATCTCTACATCAAGAACCCGCAGATGACGGTCGATATCGACCGCGAGAAGGCCGCCGTCTACGGCGTCACCGTCGACCAGGTTCGCAACCAGCTCTACAATGCCTACGGCTCGCGCCAGGTCGGCACCATATACATGCCGTCGAACGACTACCAGATCATCCTGGAAGTGCAGCCGCAGTTCCGGGTCGATCCGTCCGATCTGTCCAGGCTCTACATGAAGACCCAGAACAACCAGACCATTCCGCTGTCGGCGGTGGCGAAGCTGGTTCCGACGGTGGGGCCGCTGCAAATCAACCATCAGGCGCAGCAACCGGCGGTGACAATCTCGTTCAACCTCGCGCCCGGCCATTCGCTGGGCTATGCGGTCGACCAGATCACGACGCTCGAGCAGAGCTCCAACCTGCCGGCGACCATTGCCACCGGCTTCTCCGGCACGGCGCAGGTGTTCCAGGATTCGCTGCGCGGGCAGGGCGTGCTGATCCTCGCGGCCGTGTTCGCGGCGTTCGTCATCCTCGGCATTCTCTACGAGAGCTTCATCCACCCGATCACCATCATCTCCGGCCTGCCATCGGCCGGCATCGGCGCGATCCTGACCCTGATGCTGTTCGGGATGGAGATGTCCGTGATCGCGATGATCGGCATCGTGATGCTGGTCGGCATCGTCAAGAAGAACGCCATCATGATGGTCGACTTCGCACTGGAGCGGCGCAGCGTCGGCCTCAGCGCCGAGCATGCGATCCGGGAAGCCGCGCTGCTGCGTTTCCGCCCCATCATGATGACGACGTTCGCCGCGATCTTCGGCACGCTGCCGATCGCGCTCGGCGCCGGCGCCGGCGCCGAACTGCGCCAGCCGCTTGGCGTCGCCGTGGTCGGCGGCCTGTGCCTGTCGCAACTGCTGACGCTGTACATCACGCCGGTGATCTACATCTATCTCGACCGTCTCGACCGCCGCCTGAAGCGCCGGCTCGAGCCGCAGCTCGAAGAGACCGCCGAGGGCGAGCGGCCGCGCGTGGTCGCGGCTGAATGATGATCCTGGAGTGCGTCATGCGGACTGCCTTGCGATGCATCGTCATCCTGATCGCACTTGCGTGGACGGCCGGGACCAGGGCCGTTGCGGCCGAGCCGATCGAAATCTTCGACGCGCACCTGCACTACAATTGGGAACCGAAGCCATATTACCAGCTCGACGAGGTGCTCGCGCTGTTCAAAAAGCATCGCGTCACCGGCATCCTCGCGACCAGCCGCCCGAACAGCGGAACGCATGCGCTGGTGGATGCGAAGGCCGATGGCCTGCAGGTCGTGCCCTTCATCCGGCCCTATCGCGTCCGCTCCGATATCCAGAGCTGGTTCGGCGATCCCGTGATCTTCGATCTCGTGCAGGACGAATTCAAGCGCGGCTATTACCGCGGCATCGGCGAATTCCATCTGTCGGGCAAGTCGGCGGAAAACGAGTGGGTAAAGAAGACCGTCGATTTTGCCGTCGCCAACGACCTCTATCTGCACGCCCATGCCGATGACGAGGCAGTCGAGATCCTGATGCGGCATAATCCGAAAGCCCGGATCATCTGGGCACATACCGGCTTTGGCCTCTCGACCGATCGGGTCACGGCGATGCTGTCGAAATATCCAAAGCTCTGGGGAGAGTTGTCGTACCGCAGCGGCATCACCGACGGCGCTGGCAAGCTGACGCCTGAGTGGCGAACGCTGTTCGAGCGCTATCCCGATCGCTTCCTGATCGGTTCGGACACCTGGGTGCCGGAGCGCTGGGCCAGCTATGGTGAGATCATGGCCGGCTATCGCGCCTGGCTGGCGCAGCTATCACCAAAGATCGCAGCCCAGATCGCCAACGGCAATGCGAAGGCGCTGTTCGCCCTGGCGCCGTGATATCGCTCAGATCGAAAAACTGGTGCCGCAGCCGCAGGAGGCGGTGGCGTTCGGATTGACTACCCGGAACGAGGCGCCGATCAGATCGTCGACAAAGTCGACCTCGGAGCCCGCCAGGAACGGCACCGAGGCCGGATCGACCAGCACCACCGCGCCCTCGCGCGCAATCACCAGATCGTCCTCGGCCCGGGCATGCTCGACGTCGAATTTGTACTGGAAGCCGGAGCAGCCGCCACCTTCCACGGAGATGCGCAGCATGGCGCCATCGCCCTCGGTCTTGAGGATTTGCCCGATGCGGCGCGCGGCCCGCTCGCTGACGGTGATGTCTGTGGTCATGCGTGGTCTCCGGTCGAAGGCGTCATACCCAATTCATTTGGTATCCCGCGCTCCCCATAGTTAAGTATGTAATCTCGCAGAATCAAATGGATAAGGACTAAAAAAACGTGTCGGTCGGAATGGCTGCCCCCCGCGCGCCCTATGCCTGCGATCCCGATCGCAGCCGCGGCCGGCTGTTTGCGGAGCCGCCGAGCAAGACCCGCAGCTCGTTCCGGCGCGACTGCGACCGGGTGATCCATTCCACCGCCTTCCGCCGCCTGAAGCATAAAACTCAAGTCTTCGTGTTCCATGAGGGCGATCACTACCGCACAAGGCTGACCCATTCGCTGGAGGTAGCCCAGATCGCCCGCGCGCTGGCCCGCCAGCTCGGGCTCGACGAGGACCTCACCGAGACGCTGGCGCTGGCCCACGACCTCGGCCATCCCCCGTTCGGCCACGCCGGGGAGCGGGCGCTGGACAAATGCCTACGGGCTCATGGCGGGTTCGATCACAACGCCCAGACGCTCCGCGTCGTGACCTCGCTGGAGCACCGCTATCCCGAGTTCGACGGGCTCAATCTGAGCTGGGAATCGCTCGAAGGCGTCGTCAAGCACAACGGCCCGCTGACGACGCGGAGCGGGGACCCGGCCGGACGCTACAGCGACAGCGTGATTCCGGTCGGGATCGCCGATTTCAACCGGAAGTATGATCTGGAGCTATGGAGCTACGCCTCGCTCGAGGCGCAGGCCGCGGCCTTCGCCGACGACATCGCCTATGACGCCCACGATATCGATGACGGCCTTCGCGCCGGGCTGTTCGGCGTTGACGACCTCAAGGTGATGCCGCTCGCGGCAGGGATCATCGCCGACATCGGCAAGCACTATCCTGAACTCGATGACGTCAGGCGCGGGGCGGAACTGGTGCGCGAGCTGATTTCCTACATGATCTCGGCGGTGGTCGCCGAGGCCGGCAGGCGGCTGGAGGCGGCCAAGCCGCAATCGGCCCATGATGTGCGCCACCACACCCAGCCGCTGATCGCATTTCCGCCCGTCGTGGCGGCGGAAGAGGCCGAGATCAAGGCGTTCCTCAAACAGCGGATGTACCGCCACAAGCGGGTGATGCGCGTGATGGGCGAGGCGGAGCAGATCGTGTTCGACCTGTTCGCGCGCTACCAGCAATCACCGGGCGATCTGCCGGCCGAATGGGTCGAGGAGACCGCGCGCGAGACCGAAGCGGGGCGCGCCCGCCGGATCGGCAATTTCATCGCCGGGATGACCGACCGTTTCGCCCTGACCGAGCACCAGAGGCTTTTTGACTTGACCCCGGATTTGCGTTAGGCGGCGGCCCAGGACTTTAAAAAATGGCCGAAAAACCCACGTCTCCGCACCTTTTTGCCGATCTGCTCGCGCGCGTGCACAGGATTTGTGCCGTCCTTGCGGCCGAGGAAAACTGGCCCGCCGGCATCGATTTCTCCCGCGTCGTGGTCGAGCCGCCGCGCGATGCGACCCATGGCGACATGGCGACCAATGCCGCGATGGTGCTCGCCAAGGACGCCAAGGCCAAGCCGCGCGATCTCGCCGACAAGTTCGCCGAAAAACTGCGTGCGGACGATCTGATCGCCTCCGTCGAAGTCGCCGGGCCCGGCTTCATCAATCTCACCTTGAAGCCGCTGGTGTGGGCCGACGCGCTGCGCACGGTGCTGCGCGAGGGTGCTGCCTACGGTAAGAGTGAGATCGGCGGCGACGAAAAGGTCAATGTCGAATACGTCTCGGCCAATCCGACCGGGCCGATGCATGTCGGCCATTGCCGGGGTGCGGTGTTCGGCGACGCGCTGTGCAGCCTGCTGCAGTTCGCGGGCTATGATGTCACGCGCGAATATTACATCAACGACGCCGGCGCGCAGGTCGATGTGCTCGGCCGCTCGGCCTATCTGCGCTACCGCGAAGCGCTCGGCGAGGATATCGGCGCAATTCCGGAAGGGCTCTATCCCGGCGATTATCTCGTGCCGGTCGGGCAGGCGCTCGAAGCCGAGTATGGCGACAAGCTCAAGGCGATGCCGGAGAACGCCTGGCTGCCGATCGTTCGGCTCAGGGCCATCGACATGATGATGGAGATGATAAAGGGCGATCTCGCAGCGCTCCACATCAAGCACGACGTGTTTTTCTCGGAGCGCTCGCTGATCGAGACCGGCAACAACAAGGTCACCGAGACCATCGATTATCTGCGCGCCAAGGGCGATGTCTACGAAGGCCGCCTGGCGCCGCCCAAAGGCAAGGTGGTCGACGATTACGAGGACCGCGAGCAAACACTGTTTCGGGCCACCGCATTCGGCGACGATGTCGATCGTCCGCTGATCAAGTCCGACGGCGGCTACACGTACTTCGCCTCCGACATCGCCAACCACAAGAACAAGTTCGACCGCGGCTTTACCAATCTGATCGACGTCTTCGGCGCCGATCACGGCGGCTATATCAAGCGCATGCAGGCGGCGGTTAAGGCCGTGACCTCGGGCAGGGCGGCGCTCGACGTCAAGATCGTGCAATTGGTCAAGTTGCTGCGGGGCGGCGAGCCTGTGAAGATGTCAAAGCGCTCCGGCGAGTTCGTCACTCTGCGCGAAGTGGTCGACGAGGTCGGCTCGGACGCCGTGCGCTTCATGATGCTGTTCCGCAAGAACGACGCGGTGCTGGATTTCGACCTGGCCAAGGTGATCGAGCAGTCCAAGGACAACGCGGTGTTCTACGTCCAGTACGGCCACGCTCGCGGCCATTCGATCTTCAAGAACGCCCGCGAGATGCTTCCGGACCTGCCGGACAGCGATTCCGCCCGCGCGGCCTATCTCGGGGATGCCGGCGTCGAGCGGCTGACCGATCCTGCGGAACTCAGCCTTTTGAAGCAGCTCGCGCTCTATCCGCGGATGATCGAGGCGGCGGCGATCGCGCATGAGCCGCACCGAATCGCATTTTACCTGTATGATCTCGCTAGTGAATTTCACGCGTTGTGGACGAAAGGGCGGGATTTGCCCTATTTACGCTTCATTATCAATAATGATGCAGAGATCACGAGGGCGCGATTGGCAATGGTCCAGGGCGTCGTCTCGGTTCTGGCATCGGGCTTAGCCGTTCTCGGCGTCCACGCTCCGACCGAGATGCGGTAGGATGGGGCGAAGGCCCTCACAATGGGGATTGTGAGGTATCTGGCAGGGGCCAATTCGGATTTCATGGCTGGTTGAGGTCATGGCGGGTTGGCGCTGTCCCGAAGGGGATGCATCTTCACGATGGCTGATCGATATCAGGAACGACCTTATGCTTCCGACGCCGACGATGATCGCGGCGCCAACCCGATTGCCCCGGCGAGGGGCGACAGCGATCCGCTCGCGGAGCTGGCGCGGCTGATTGGGCAGAGCGATCCGTTTGGCAGCGCCGCCAAGACTCCGCACCCCCTGCAGTCGAGGGCTAACATGCGCCCGCAAAACGACACCGTGGATGAGGAAGAGGTCAGCGCGCCTGCAGGCCCGCCGCCATGGATGCAGCGCGCCAGGCACGAAGCGCCACCGCAACAGCAATACGAAGAGCCGGAGCCGGACTACCAGCCGAGCCCCGTGCATCCCCTGCACCGCTATGCGGCTCAGCAGCCGGCGGCGCACGAGCAGGATTATCACGAGCCGGCGCAGCACCACGCGGACGAGCAGCCCGTCGATCCCTCGCGGTATGACGACGCGCTGTATGGCCAGCTCGAATCCGGTCAGCAGGAATATGCCCGTGATCCGGCCTTTCCGGATGATCCCTACGCCTACCAGAGCGATTATGAGGAAGAACCCGAGCCGCCGCCGCGCAAGCGCAGCAACGGCTTGATAACGGTCGCCGCGGTGCTGGCGCTGGCCGTGGTCGGGACGGGGGCTGCCTTCGCCTATCGTACCTATGTTGGTTCGCCCCGCAGCGGCGAGCCGCCGATCATCAAGGCCGACAACAGCCCGACCAAGGTCATGGCCGCCCCAAGCGATGGCGCGACCGCCAAGACACCGGATCGCATGGTGCCCGGCGATGGCGGCGAGAAGATCGTTTCGCGCGAAGAGACGCCGGTCGACGTCAATTCCAAGTCCGGTCCGCGCGTGGTGTTTCCGCCGCTGAACCCGAACGGCAGCCCGCCATCGGTCGCAAGCGTCTCTCCGGCCGCACCGCCGCCGGCCGCCGCTGCGAATGGCAGCCTGCCGAACAACGAACCGCGCAAGATCAAGACCCTTGCCGTCAAGGGCGACGCTGCCGAGAACGGCGGGGCTCCAGCAGGGGTGGCCGCGCCAGCCGCAAAACCGGCTCCTGCCGCCCGTGCGGCCGCACCGGCGCCAGCCCCGGCAGCGGCGCCGCGCAACCCGTCGTCCGCCAACGCCAGCGCCAATGGGCCTCTCGCGCTGACGCCGCAGGGCGGCGCTGCGCCCGATTCGGCGCCGACCCGTGTCGCCGCGACCAATCCAGCGCAGACCGCGCCGTCCACGGGCGTCGGATACCTTGTTCAGGTCTCCTCGCAGAAGAACGAGGCCGACGCGCAGGCCTCCTACCGGATGCTGCAGGGCAAGTACCCGTCCGTGCTGGGGTCGCGTACGGCTTCGATCAAGCGGGCGGATCTCGGCGAAAAGGGCGTCGTTTACCGCTCAATGGTCGGCCCCTTTGGCTCCCAGGAGGAGGCGGCGCAGTTCTGCGGCAACCTGAAAACCGCCGGCGGACAGTGCGTCATCCTCAGGAATTAACGGCCGTTTCCTTGACCCGGGTGCTGTGAGGGGCCTAATCGGCCCCATGAGCAGCCGCGCATTCATCACGGGCGTTTCGGGACTGGAACTCAGCGCTGACGAGCGCGCGTTCATTCGCGCCGAGCGGCCATGGGGCTTTATCCTTTTCAAACGCAACATTGAGACCCCGGCGCAAGTCGCTTCACTGGTTGCTGAATTACGCGATTTGATCGGCAGCGCCGATGCGCCCGTCCTGATCGATCAGGAAGGCGGGCGGGTGCAGCGACTGGGGCCGCCGCATTGGCCGGTGTATCCGCCCGGCGCCGTCTTTGGAGCATTGTACGATATCGATCCCCAATTGGGCTTCAAAGCGGCCCGTTTGAGCTCACGGCTGATCGCAGCTGACCTGATCGAGCTTGGAATCACGGTGGATTGCCTGCCGCTGGCGGACGTGCCGATTGCCGGCGCGGACGCGGTCATCGGTAACCGCGCCTATGGAACCGACCCGGGCAAGGTCGCGGCGATCGCCCGCGCGGTCACCGAGGGGCTGGAGCAGGGTGGTGTATTACCCGTCCTGAAACACATCCCCGGCCATGGAAGAGCCACAGCGGACAGCCATTTTCGGCTTCCGACGGTTGATACGGCGCGGGACGAACTCGATCGGACTGATTTTGCCGCCTTCCAACCGCTGGCGGACTTGCCGATGGCGATGACCGCACATGTTGTGTTTAGCGCGCTAGACCCCGCCCATCCGGCGACGACTTCTGCGACAATCATCCGGCAAGTGATTCGCGGCGTAATCGGGTTCCAGGGTTTGTTGATGAGTGATGACGTGTCCATGAATGCGTTGGCGGGTTCGATCGCCGAGCGGACCCGAGCCATCGTCAACGCCGGCTGCGACATGGTTTTGCATTGCAACGGCAAGCTCGACGAGATGCGCGACGTCGTATCCGAGACGCCGGAACTGACGGGCGAGGCCCTCAATCGCGCCAACCGGGCGCTGGCCTCGCGAAAGCCGCCTGAGCCGCTCGACCGGCAGGCGGCGCGGGCCGAACTGGACGCGTTGATGGATCAGGTAGGAACGGCATGACCGCGGAGATTCTATCGTTTGAAACCGGGCGGCCCGCTGAAGTCACCGACAGCGAGCCCTCGCTGGTCGTCGACGTCGAGGGCTATGAGGGTCCGCTTGACCTGTTGCTGACGCTGGCGCGGCAGCAGAAGGTCGATCTCGCCAAGATTTCGATCCTGGCGCTGGCCGACCAGTATCTCGTCTTCATCGAGGCGGCGCGAAAGATCCGCCTCGAACTGGCGGCCGACTATCTGGTGATGGCGGCCTGGCTGGCGTTCCTGAAATCGCGGCTGCTGCTGCCCGAGCCTGCGACACCGGACGGTCCGAGCGCCGAGGAGATGGCGACCGCGCTGGCCAATCGGCTGCGCCGGCTGGAGGCGATCCGCGAGGCGGCCAACCGGCTGATGAACCGGCCACAGTTCCAGCGCGATATTTTCCCGCGCGGCAATCCGGAATCGATCGCGGAAATCCGTCACCCCAAATTCACCGCGACCCTGTTCGACCTGCTCACTGCGTATTCCGTGCAGCGCCAGCAGCGCGTGCTGGCAACGGTGCATCTGACCAAGCGCACGGTGTGGTCGCTTTCGGAAGCGCGCGCCTCGCTGGAGCGTCTCATCGGCATGGCGGAGGACTGGAGCTGCCTCGACGAATATCTCCTCAACTATGTCGTCGATCCCTCGCAGAAGGCGACCGTGTTTGCCTCGAGCTTTGCCGCAGCGCTTGAGCTGGTGCGGGAAGGCGAGATGGAACTGAACCAGAAAGAGGCGTTCGCGCCGCTGTATTTTCGTAAGCGTCAGCCGCAAGCGTCCGGAGCGATGTCCGCTTCGGATCTCTCGGTCGAGTAAGTGGAAGAAGGAGACCTAGCCATGGCGAGCCTCGCGGAAAAGCGCATGGAAGATGCCGAGGAACGATCCGTCCATCCCACGAACGAGCCCGAGGCGCGGCCGGAGGAATTGCGGCTGTTGGAAGCGCTGTTGTTTGCCTCCGCCGAGCCGATCGATCAGGCGGCGCTGGCCAAACGCATGCCCGACGGCGTCGACGTCAAGGTCGCTTTGGCGCAACTGCAGGCGGAATACGCCACGCGGGGCGTCAATCTGGTGCGGGTCGCGAACAAATGGACCTTCCGCACCGCCGGCGATTTGTCGTGGCTGATGACGCGGGAGAGCACCGAAACGCGGCGGCTGTCGCGCGCGGCCATCGAAGTGCTCGCGATCATCGCCTATCACCAGCCGGTGACCCGCGCCGAGATCGAGGAAATCCGCGGCGTGATCACGTCGAAGGGAACGCTGGACGTGCTGCTGGAGACCGGCTGGATTCGCCCCCGCGGCCGCCGCAAGACGCCGGGCCGGCCGCTCACCTTCGGCACCACCGAAGCGTTCCTGTCGCAGTTCAGCCTGGAAGCGCTCGGAGATCTGCCGGGCCTGGAAGAGCTGAAGAGCACCGGCCTGCTGGATTCGCGGTTGCCTTCCGGCTTCAGCGTTCCGACCCCGTCGGACGATGTGGCGCTGCGGGAGGATGAGGATCCGCTGGATGCCGGCGACACCCTGGAACTGCTGCTGGCGCCCGCGGCTGAGCCCGAGACGCCGAGCGAAAGCTAGCGCGTGGATGAAAATATCGAAAACAACCCCATGCAAAGATAGACTGGGCTGGTTCCAAAACCGCGCCGCTTGGTCCTCGAAACCGGATTAACGGTAGCAATAATACGTAGCCGCGACAGCGATTTGCCGCGGCTTAGGTCCTTGTTTTTGACACCTCCCGGGCCTACCTTCCGGCAAAGCTTGGGCCGGATGCCGGCCGTCTCTTTTGGAGGGTTGCAGGATGGGTTCGCTTAGCATTTGGCACTGGATCGTCGTGATCGCAGTGGTCCTGCTGTTGTTCGGCCGCGGCAAGATTTCGGACCTGATGGGCGATGTGGCGCAGGGCATCAAGTCCTTCAAGAAGGGCTTGCAGGACGACGACAAGGCGGCGGAAAAGCCCGCCGTCGAGCCGACCAAGACCATCGATCACAATGCGGCGCCGTCAGCGGCGCGCACCGACGTCGGCAGCAAGGCAGTCTAACGGTTGCTGACGTTTTGGTTGAAGGCGCCAGTCTGGCGCGGACCGGTGCCCATCGAAGCCATGGACGCCGGCTGAGAAAAGACGCGGGTCGCCCCAGATTTTGCTATTGAGCAATTCTTGCTAGTGAAGTTGGGCCGGGGCGGGGTCGCGTAAGCGGAAAGTTTCATGTTCGATATCGGGTGGAGTGAACTGATGGTCATCGCGGTTGTCGCGTTGATCGCCATCGGCCCGAAAGAGCTGCCCGGCGTGCTGCGCATGGTCGGGCAATGGATGGGCAAAGCCCGCAAGATGGCATCCGAATTCCAGGGCCAGTTCCAGGAAGCGATGCGCGAGGCCGAGATGGCCGACCTCAAGAAGAGCTTTGACGAGGTCAAGGACGTCGCAACCGGCATGTCTCCCACCAATCTGATGACCTCGCTGGAAAAGGACGTCGGCGACGCCCTGCAGATCGGGGACATCGACAAGCCCGTCAATTCGCAGGTTGAAACCTCGATCGGCGAGACGGTAACGCCCGAGATCGTCGCGCCGACGACCCCGGCCGCGCCGACGGCCGAGACTTTTGTCGAGGCCGAAACCCATGCAGCGACCTCCGAGCCGCTGGTGATTACGCGTGAGGTTCAGGCCGCCCAGCAGCAGGACGTTACGCCAGCGGCGCCCGACCTTCTCAAGGACGCCAAAGCGTCATGAGCGACGAAGACATCGAGGCCAGCAAAGCGCCGCTGATGGACCATCTGATCGAGCTGCGCTCGCGGCTGATCAAGGCTCTGCTCGCGTTCGGTATCGCCTTCATCTTCTGTTTCTTCTTCGCCAAGCAGATCTACAACGTTCTGGTCTGGCCGTTCGTCTGGGTCGCCGGGCCTGAGAACTCGAAATTCATCTACACGGCGCTGTTGGAATATTTCCTCACGCAGTTGAAGCTCGCGCTGTTCGGCGCCGGCTTCATCTCGTTCCCGATCATCGCGACGCAGATCTACAAATTCGTGGCGCCCGGGCTCTACAAGCACGAGCGCGGCGCGTTCCTGCCGTACCTGGTGGCGACGCCGTTCTTCTTCGTGCTCGGCTCGCTGCTGGTCTACTTCATCGTGCTGCCGATGCTGGTGCGCTTCTCGCTCGGCATGCAGCAGTCCGGCGGCGATGAGACCGCGCAGATCCAGCTGTTGCCTAAAGTGGGCGAATATCTGTCGCTGATGATGTCGCTGATCTTTGCCTTCGGCATCGCGTTCCAGCTGCCGGTGATCCTGACGCTGCTGGGGCGGATCGGCATCCTCACCGCAAAACAGCTGCGCGAAAAGCGGCGCTATTTCATCGTGGTCGCCTTCGTCATCGCCGCCGTCCTGACGCCCCCCGACGTGCTGAGCCAGGCCTCGCTCGCGCTACCCTTGATGGTGCTCTACGAAGGCTCGATTCTTGCGGTCGCCGTGGTGGAGAAGCGGGCCGCCGCAACCAAGGCCGCGACCGGTACCCCGCCCTCCGCAACCCCGCCGCCGCCCGAAGCCAATCCGGCCGAGTAGGGCTGCTTCGCTGTTCCAAAAGCCGGCTATTCGGGTTACTGGATGCGCGCCTTCACCGGCCGATTCAGGAATGACCCGCCATGCACGACATCAAATCGATCCGCGATAACCCAGCTGCCTTCGACGCCGGACTGAAGCGCCGTGGTCTGGTGCCGCTGTCGTCCTCGCTGCTGGCGATCGACGAAAGGCGTCGCGCGGCGATCCTTAGCTCCGAGCAGGCGCAGGCAAGGCGCAATGCGGCTTCAAAGGAAATCGGCGACGCCAAGAAGGCCAAGGACGAGGCCCGCGCCGCGAGGCTGATGGCCGAGGTCGCCGAACTCAAGACCACGATGCCGCAGCTCGAGCTCGCGGCGAAGACCGCCGACGAAGCGTTGAACACCGAATTGGCTGCGATCCCGAACCTGCCGCTCGATGAGGTGCCCGACGGTGTCGACGAGCACGGCAACGTGCAGCGTCAGGTGTTCGGCAAGGCGCGCACTTATGGCTTTGCGCCGAAGCCGCATGACGATCTCGGCGGCGCGCTCGGCTATATGGATTTCGAGGCGGCGGCGAAACTCTCCGGCGCGCGTTTTGTGGTGCTGAAAAAAGGACTCGCGCGACTGGAGCGCGCGATCGGGCAGTTCATGCTCGATCTGCACACCAATGAACATGGCTACACCGAGATCAATCCGCCGCTGTTGGTGCGCGACGAGGTGATGTTCGGCACGGGACAGTTGCCGAAATTCGAGGACGACCAGTTTTGGGCGATCAAGGGCGAGCTGCTGGCGGCTCCGGATGACGGCCGCTTAAAGAGCGAACGCCTCGGCCTCATCCCCACCGCCGAAGTCTCGCTGACCAATCTCGTCCGAGAATCCATCGTCGACGACAAGGAACTGCCGATGCGTCTCACGGCGCTGACGCCGTGCTTCCGTGCGGAAGCAGGTGCCGCTGGCCGTGACACCCGCGGCATGATCCGCCAGCATCAGTTTACAAAGGTCGAATTGGTCTCGATCACGACGCCGGAGACCAGCCGCGACGAGCACGAGCGGATGCTGGCCTGCGCCGAGGAAGTGCTGCGGCAACTCGACTTGCATTATCGCGTCATGACGCTGTGTGCCGGCGACATGGGTTTCTCCGCGCAAAAAACCTACGACATCGAGGTCTGGATGCCCGGGCAGGGCGAGGGCGGCGCCTACCGCGAGATTTCCAGCTGTTCGGTGTGCGGCGATTTCCAGGCGCGGCGGATGGATGCGCGCTATCGCGCATCCGACGGCAAGCCGCGTTTCGTGCATACGCTGAACGGCTCCGGCACCGCGGTCGGCCGCGCCCTGATTGCGGTGATGGAAACCTATCAGCAGCAGGATGGATCGATTGCGGTGCCCGACGTGTTGCAGCCTTATATGGGCGGCCTCAAAGTGATCGAGCACGACAAATAGCAAAGCAAAATGCCGCTGCATCGCGACATCCATTGGATCGGACGGCAATGGGCTGTTACCGGCCGCGGATTGCAGTTGATCGACCAGAAGCAAAAGGGCGCCTTCGATATCGACGTCGCACAGCTGTGGGACCAGGCGCTGATCGAAACCGTGCGCGGCAAGGAATGGCTCAACGTCGTGGATTTCGACAAGGGACTTTCGGTGGCGCGGACGCGGTTTCCTCCGGGCAGCGTAACGCGGCCGCCGGAGGCGACGAGCGCACCCGCGATGCCCTTCGTGCCGACAGCAGTTCCGGCGGCGCCACCTATCGCTCCAGTTGCGCCGCCTGTGGTGGCGCCGCCCATCGCACCCATTGAACCGCCTCCAACGCCGGCCGCGTTGCAGGCGCCAGCGATCGCAAAGCCAGATCCCGAGCCGCCGACAGCGCCGGCAAAATTTCACATGCTGTTTTCCGGTTGCGCCAAATTCATCCGCCCCTGGCGCGTCCGGATGCGGAAATGACCGTATCTTGCCGGTTTGCCTCGACGGCGATAGCCGGATAATACGGCGCCCGGCGGCAAAAAAATCCAACCAGAAGGCATTTTGACGGATGCGCATTCTCTGCACCAATGACGACGGCATTCATGCTCCCGGTTTAAAGGTCGTCGAGGAGATCGCCCGCGCGCTGTCCGACGACGTCTGGATCGTGGCGCCGGAGCTCGATCAATCCGGCGTCTCGCATTCGCTGTCGCTGAACGATCCCTTGCGGCTGCGCGAAGTCGGCCCGCGCCATTTCGCGGTGCGGGGAACGCCGACCGATTGTGTGATCATGGGCGCGCGCCACATCCTCGGCGAGAAGCTGCCGGATCTCGTGCTGTCCGGCGTCAACAAGGGCCGCAACGTCGCCGAAGACGTGGTCTATTCCGGCACCATCGCCGGCGCGCTGGAAGGCACTATCCTGGGCATTCCGTCATTCGCGCTGAGCCAGGAATTTTCCATCGAGACGCGCAACGCGCCGCTGTGGGACACCGCAGTAAAATTCGGGCCGGATATCGTGCGCAAGGTGATCGCCGCCGGTGTGCCGAAGAACACCGTGATCAACGTCAACTTTCCGGCCTGCACCCCCGACGAGGTCAACGGCATCCGCGTCACCCGGCAGGGCAAGCGCAATCTCGGCTTCCTGAAAGTCGATGCGCGCCATGACGGCCGCGGCAATCCCTATTTCTGGATCGGCTTCGAACGCGCCGCGATGCTCGACACGCCGGCCGAAGGCACCGATCTCGCCGCGCTGGCCGCGCGTTACGTCTCGGTAACGCCGCTGCGGCTCGATCGCACCGATGAGGCGTTTTCGGAAGCGTTGACGACCACGTTGAAGTAGCTATCGTGCCCCGGACGCTGCGCAGCGCAACAGCGGTGCGCTGCTGAGCCGGGGGCCCATCTCGCGCTCGGAAAGAAAGAATGGGTCCCGGCTCTGCGGAGCAGCGTGAAGAACGCCGCACCGCGTCCGGGACACGAGCGCGCGCTTAAGCCGCCGCACTCTTCATCGCGTTGTTGATCATCTGGGCCAGCGTTTCCAGTTGAAACGGTTTTTGCAGCGCCGGGCGGTCGCGATATTCTTCGGGCAGGCCGGACGAGCCATAGCCGGTTGCGAAAATGAAGGGCCGGTTGCGCGCCTTGATCAGTTCAGCCACCGGGGTGATCACCTTGCCGTTGACGTTGACGTCGAGGATGGCGAGATCGAACTCGGTCGATTGGGCGAGCTTGACCGCTTCGCCGATTTCGCCGGCCTCGGCGGCGACGCTGTAGCCGAGCTCTTCGAGCATGTCGGCGACCATCATCCGGATCATGACCTCGTCTTCGACGAGAAACACTGAACAGCCCTGCGGCCGTGTCGCTATCATGATGGAATCCTTGCCCTTCCCCAGTTTCAAGGTTCGCAAATAACGCCAGTCGGCGCAACGGCAAGATAGGATCGGCGAGGGCTTTCGGCCCCATCGGCCGAGGGCCCGATGTTCCGGACTTTAACGCCGGCCCGGAATGCCGGTTCCGGGGCCGGAACCTGTTTTGAAGGAAATTCTTCCTTAAAGTTCTGCCGGCTATTGCATCCAATCTCGGCCGAAGCGCTAGATGAATGGCTAGGCCCGTGCTCCCTCGAGTCGCAGATGTCGCAAGAACCGCCCGAAAAGATGATGTTCCAGCTCAGCCTGCGGCGGCGGGGGATTAGCGATCAGACCATCCTGCGCACCATGGAAGAGGTGCCGCGCGAGATGTTCGTGACCGAGGCCGATCGCGGCTATGCCTATCGCGACAGCGCCCTCGGCATCGCCTGCGGGCAGACCATCAGCCAGCCTTTCGTGGTCGCCTACATGACCGAGCAATTGCAGCTGCAAAAGCAGCATAAGGTGCTCGAGATTGGCACCGGCTCCGGTTATCAGGCCGCGATCCTGTCCCGGCTTTGCAGGCATGTCCTGACCATCGAACGGTACCGCACGCTGGCCGATAGCGCGCGCAGCCGACTGGAAAAGCTCGGTTATGACAATGTCGAGGTCCTGCTTGGCGACGGCTTCGATATCCCGGCAGGGGCCGGGGATTTCGACCGCATCATCGTGACCGCGGCAATGGAGCAAATCCCGGACAAGCTGCTGGCGCGGCTCGAGCCCGGAGGCATCCTGCTCGCGCCGGTCGGACCGCATCAGGGGGTCCAGACGCTGGTGCGCGTCACCAGGACTGACGCCGGTTTCGACCGCAAGTCGCTGGTCGACGTGCGCTTCGTGCCGGCGTTGCCGGGAATCGCCCGCGAACTGTAGAATCCCGGATTGGCGGTTCCCGCCAATATCCTATTCCGAGGGTTAAGCGGTTATTTACTCGCGACGTGTTTACTCAAAAGAGTATTTTGTTGCGTATGAGTGAGTAACCATGTCCCGTGTCGTCGAGTTGCTTCGCTCGCGTCGCGTACCGCAGGTGGCGGTGCTGACGCTGATGTCGTTTGGCTTTGCCGGCTGCAGCGCCGATATGCAGACGCGCTTTTCCCAGGACACCTTATCCAACCCCTTTAACTATCAGCCGGAGGCGACCGGTTCGGTGAAGACGCCGGCGCCGCAGGTCGAGCGTCGCGAACTGCCGCAATATGCGCGGCCGCAAGCCCAGGCCCCGCAGTCGCAGTACCAGTCCTCGGCCTTGCCGCCACCGCCGGCGGTCACGCCGCCGCGATCCTATCCAGTCGCCGGCGACGGCGTGTCGGGAGGAGGCCGCGGGCTTTCGTCCTATACCCCGCCGGGCCAACCCAAGCTTGAGACCACCGCAACGGTCGCGCCGCGCTCGGTCGCCGCCGCGCCCGGGCATGGCGGCACCAAGATCATCGTCGGTACCAGCGACACGCTCGACATTTTGGCGAAGCGCTACAACGTTTCGCCGGCCGCCATCCTGCAGGCCAATGGCTACAAGGGACCGCGCACGCTATCGCCCGGCCAGCAATTGATCATCCCGCGCCAGGCCATTGCCGCTGCGCCCGCGCCGGCAGTGGCGCCGCCGGCCAGCAAGCCGGTCGCGGCCGCGGTGGGGCCGTCGAGCGTCCACATCGTCAACCGCGGCGACACGCTGATGAGCATTGCCCGCCGCAACCAGGTCCCGGTGGCGGATCTTGCCAAAGCCAACAACCTCGACACCTCGGCCAAGCTCAGCCTCGGCATGAAACTCACCGTGCCAGGCGCCAAGGGTGCCGCTGTCGCGTCGGCGGCGCAGCCGGTCGCGCCAGTGCAGCAGGTCGCGGCCGTTGCGGCTCCCGCCTCAAAGGTAGTGACGCCCGCCTCTCAGCAGCAAAGCGCGCGGCTGGCGCAGTCGACCATCAGTGTCGAAGAAAAGCCGGCGCCGGAAGCGGCGGCCGTGAAGCCGAGCGAAGCCACCGGCGCGCTGCCGACCTTCCGCTGGCCGGTGCGTGGCAAGGTGATCACGACCTACGGTGCCAAGACCAACGGCAAGGCCAATGACGGCATCAACCTGGCGGTGCCGGAAGGTACCCCGGTGAAGGCCGCTGAAGATGGCGTCGTCGCTTACTCGGGCAATGAATTGAAGGGTTACGGCAATCTCGTTCTGGTTCGGCACTCCAACGGTTACGTCACCGCATATGCCCATGCGAGTGAGCTGATGGTGAAGCGCGGCGACACGATCAAGCGCGGCCAGATTATTGCCAAGTCGGGTCAGTCGGGTGAGGTGGGGTCGCCGCAACTCCACTTCGAGATCCGCAAAGGATCCTCGCCGGTTGACCCGCTTCAATTCCTGAACGGGGCGTGAGGCGCTCAGAGCGTTCACATCCACAACTGTCGTCGCCCGCGAAAGCGGGCGATATCCAGTATTCCAGAGACGTCGGTAGTTGAATCGAGGGGCCGCGGCGTACTGGATCCCCCGCTTTCGCGGGGGACGACGACCGGTGATATCGACGCTGACTGACGCTACTTCCCCGTCAGCCGCACACCGAGCCGTCCCGCCAGTTCCTGCGTGAACTGCCAGGCGACGCGGCCCGAGCGCGAACCGCGCGTCGTCGACCATTCCAGCGCTTCGCGCTCCAGCTCCGCGTCGGCAAGCTCGATGCCGAAATGGCCGCAATAGCCGCGGACCATCGCCAGATATTCGTCCTGGCTGCAGCGGTGGAAACCGAGCCACAGGCCGAAGCGGTCCGACAGCGAGACCTTTTCCTCGACGGCTTCACCGGGATTGATCGCGGTCGAGCGCTCGTTCTCGATCATCTCGCGCGCCAGAAGATGCCGGCGATTCGAAGTGGCGTAGAGGATCACGTTGTCGGGGCGTCCCTCGATGCCGCCTTCCAGCACCGCCTTGAGCGATTTGTAGGAGGCGTCGTTGCCGTCGAAGGAGAGGTCGTCGCAGAACACGATGAAGCGGAACGAGGAGTTGCGCAGCCGGTCCATCAGGCCCGGCAGGCTCTCGATATCCTCGCGATGGATCTCGATCAGCTTGAGTTTGTCGGCCGCCTTGCGCTTGACGTTGATGTCGGCATGCGCCGCCTTGACCAGCGACGACTTTCCCATGCCGCGCGCGCCCCACAGTAGCGCATTGTTGGCGGGCAGGCCGTCGGCGAAGCGCTCGGTATTCTCGATCAGGATGTCGCGCATCCGGTCGATCCCCTTGAGCAGCCCGAGGTCGACCCGGCTGACGCGGGCGACCTGCGCCAGCCTTCCGTCCGGGTGCCAGACGAAGGCATCCGTCGCCCCGAACGACTCAGGGCCGGAGGTCGCCGGGGAGGCCGCGGAAAGGTGGCTCGCGATGGCCTCCAGTGCGTCGGCGATGCGCGCGGCGGTGGCATCTTTCGAGGGGGCTGCCGGACGTTTTGTCGCGGCTTTTGCGGGCTTGCGCCGACCGGCTTTGGAGGTGGCGCGAGCCGCTGTTTTGTTGGGCTTTTTCGACATTTTCGCTGTTCCTGACGGCGCAGCCTTAACGGGCCTTGGAAGCTCCCGCAAGCGGCCTAAATGAGGGGGCTGGCAGCGTTGCAATTGGGGCGGCCGCCGCTATAGTCCGCGCGAATTTACCCGGACCGGCCAGACGCTTGCGTCGCCGGTCGTTTCCCGTCTCACGAGGATTGTTCGAATGCTGATTACTCCTGCGTACGCCCAGGCCGCAGCCGGTGGCGATGCCAACAGCATGTTGATGTCGCTGCTGCCGTTCGCGCTGATCTTCGTCATCATGTACTTCCTGATTCTTCGTCCGCAGCAGAAGAAGATAAAGGACCATGCCGAACTGGTGAAAAACATCCGCCGCGGCGACACCGTCGTGACCTCCGGCGGCCTGGTCGGCAAGGTGACCAAGGTCGTCGACGACGACCAGATCGAGTTCGAAATTTCCGACGGCGTTCGCGTGCGCCAGATGCGGCAGATGATTTCAGGCGTCCGCGCCAAGGGCGAGCCGGCCAAGGAAAAGGCCGACGCCAAGGACGAGACGTCCGCGAGCTGATTTGGGCGCCGCATACTCCTGATCTGACGGGTCAACTCGATGTTGTATTTCACGCGGTGGAAGGCACTCGCGATCATTCTCACCACGCTGGTGGTGTGTCTGTGCGCCGTTCCGAATTTCTTCCCCGAGGCCAAGGTGAAGACCTGGCCGAGATGGGCGCAGCGTCACATCGTGCTGGGGCTCGATTTGCAGGGCGGTTCGCACCTCTTGTTCGAGGTGGATTCGAATGCAATCAAAAAGGACAAGCTCGATCAGGTGCGCGATGATGTCCGGCGTACGCTGCGCGATGCCAAGATTCCCTACACCGGGCTCGGTGTCCGCGGCGATAATGTCGAGGTGCGGATCACCAACAACACGGATGCGCCGACAGCCCTGACAAAGTTGCGCGAGCTTTCGCAGCCGCTCGGCGGTTTGCTCGGCTCCAGCGGGCAGCGCAGCCTCGAGATCACTGACGCCGGCGAGGGAGTCATTCGACTGACGGTTCCGCAGGCGGCAATCACGGATCGTATCCGGCAGACGATTGAGCAATCGATTACGATCATCGAGAAGCGTGTCAATGAACTGGGTACCGTCGAGCCGCTGATCCAGCGACAGGGCAATGATCGCATTTTGGTGCAAGCGCCAGGCGAACAGAATCCGCAGCGCCTGATTGATATCGTCGGAACGACCGCCAAGATGGATTTCCGGATGGTCGATTCCACGGTCTCCCCGGACCAGGCCGCTGCGGGTCGCGTGCCCGCGGATTCGGAACTGCTGCCAAGTGCGGAGCCGGGGAGGTCGCCCCTTGTCATCAAAAAGCAAGTCCTGGTGTCAGGTGGGGAACTCACCGACGCGCAGCCGGGATTTGACCAGCGCACCAACGAGCCGATCGTCAGCTTTCGTTTCAATACCTCCGGCTCGCGGAAGTTCGCTCAGGCGACGACGGAGAATGTCGGACAGCCCTTCGCCATCGTGCTCGACAACAAGGTTATTTCCGCGCCCGTTATCCGGGAGCCGATAACGGGGGGCTCCGGTCAGATTTCGGGCAGCTTCACCGTGCAGGCCGCCAACGACCTCGCGATTTTGATGCGCGCCGGCGCGCTGCCGGCGCCGTTGACCGTCATTGAGCAACGCACCGTCGGTCCTGGCCTCGGCCAGGATTCGATCGAGAAAGGCGAACTCGCCGCTTACGTCGGCTCGATCCTGGTCATCGTGTTCATGCTGCTGACCTACCGCTTGTTCGGGGTGTTCGCCAACGTTGCCGTCGCCATCAACGTCGCCATGATCTTCGGCATATTGTCGCTGCTGAACGCCACGCTGACATTGCCGGGTATCGCCGGCATCGTGCTGACGGTCGGCATCGCGGTGGACTCCAACGTGCTGATCTATGAGCGCATCCGCGAGGAATTGCGCGGCGGCCGCACCGCGATTTCGGCGATCGATGCCGGCTTCCGGCGCGCGCTGTCGACGATTCTCGACTCCAACATCACGACCTTCATCGCCGCCGCCGTGCTGTTCTATATCGGCACCGGGCCGGTGCGCGGCTTTGCCGTCACGCTCGGCATCGGCATCATCACCACCGTGTTCACCGCATTTACCCTGACCAGCCTGATCGTCGCCGGCTGGGTACGATGGAAGCGGCCGAAGACCGTGCCAATTTGAGGCATGATCCCGAAAAGTGGATACCGGTTTTCGGAACAGATCATGCCTCCAGAGAAAAATAGAGCGACGATCGGGGTCCCGTGTAGCGGGATCATGTTCGCGCTGACAATGCGGAGCAGGCTTTGACACAATACGTCCTCATCGGGCTTGGCATTCTGGTTGCCGTGCTGACAGTGGTCGCCATACTCGACCTGCTGCCGCCGCTGCGCATCGTGCCGGACGATACGCACTTCGATTTCACGCGCTTTCGCCGCATCAGCTTTCCGATCTCGGCGGCGCTTTCGATCGTCGCGATCATCCTGTTCTTCACCCACGGCTTGAATTTCGGCATCGACTTCAAGGGCGGTACGCTGCTCGAGGTACAGTCCAAAACGGGCTCGGCCGATATTGCCTCGATGCGGGCAACGCTGAGTGGGCTGGGGCTCGGCGACGTGCAGCTGCAGCAATTCGGCGGCCCGGCCGATGTGCTGATCAGGGTGGCCGAACAGCCGGGCGGCGACGCCGCGCAGCAGGCGGCCGTGCAGAAGGTGCGCGGCGCACTCGGCGACGCCGTCGAATACCGGCGCGTCGAAGTGGTGGGTCCGCGCGTATCGGGCGAACTGCTCGCCTTCGGTCTGGTCGGCCTGATGCTCGCGATCTTTTCGATCCTGATCTATCTCTGGTTCCGCTTCGAATGGCAGTTTGCGCTCGGCGCCATGATCGCCAACGTCCACGATATCGTGCTGACGATCGGATTCATGTCGATCTCACAGGTCGATTTCGACCTCACCAGTATCGCGGCGCTGCTCACGATCCTGGGCTACTCCCTGAACGATACGGTCGTGATCTACGATCGGATCCGGGAAATGCTGCGGCGTTACAAGAAAATGCCGATGCCGCAACTGCTCAACGAATCCATCAATTCGACACTGTCACGCTCGATCATCACCCACTTCACGGTGACGCTGGCGTTGCTGGCGCTGTTTTTGTTCGGCGGACACGCGATCCACAGCTTCACCGCCGTGATGATCTTCGGCGTGGTGCTGGTCGGCACCTACACCTCGATCTTCATCGCGGCGCCGATCCTGATCTATCTCGGCGTCGGGGAACATCGCGACGCGCCGGAGAAGCCTGCAAAGAAGTAGGCGGGCATGATCCCGAAAAGTGGAAGCCGGTTTTCGGACAAGATCATGTCCAATCAAAACACTGGTTCCTCGGACGTTCCGCATTTTCCGAGGTCGGCGCCGATCGAGGCCTACGGCAAGGGCGGTTTTGCATTTGCCGACATGTCGCATCGGGGCTCGCTGTTGTGCCTGCCAGACGGCATCTGGGCATGGGACGTGACAAAACCCGAAGAGATCGATGAATATTCGTTGGCGCGGGTGTTCAAGGCAGCAAACGCGATCGACACCCTGGTCGTCGGCACCGGCACGGACGTCTGGATACCTCCAAAACATCTTCGCGAGGCGCTGCGCGCTGTGCGGGTGGTGCTGGACCCGATGCAGACCGGTCCGGCGGTCCGCACCTACAACATCATGTTGGGCGAGCGCCGGCGCGTCGCCGCGGCGTTGATCGCGGTGCCATGAGCGCGACCGAGGCGACCAAGGATTCCGCCGGCTTTTGCGCCGACCTGGTGCGTACCCATGATTTTGTCCGCTACGCTTCGACGCTGTTCGTGCCGGCGCCGCAGCGCCGCGCGCTGCTCGCGATCTACGCCTTCAATGCCGAGATTTCTCGGGTGCGCGAGCAGGTCAGCCAGCCGCTGCCCGGCGAGATGCGGCTGCAATGGTGGACCGACATGCTGGCCGGCGCGGGCCATGGCGGCGTCGAGGGCAATCCGGTCGCCGCCGAGTTGCTGCTGGCGATCCGCGATTACCGCCTGCCGGTCGATCCGCTGTCCCGCCTGATCGACGAGCACCAGTTCGATCTCTACAACGACCCGATGCCGTCGATGGCGGCGCTCGAAGGCTACATCAACGACACCTCGTCGGCGCTGTTCGCGCTCGCCGCGCGCATCGCGGCACGACCCTCGGAAGCGGTTGATCACCTCGCGCGCCACGCCGGTTTCGCCCAGGGCCTGGTGCAAGTGATCGCGGCGTTGCCGTGGGATGCCGCGCGGCGCCAGCTGTTCGTGCCGCTGCAATTGCTGCAGCAACACGGCACCGGCATGGAAGACGTGTTTTCGGGCAAGCAGACGCCGCAGGCGCGTGCGGCGATCGACCAGTTGATCGGCGAGGCGCGGGAGCATCTGAAAACCGCTTTTGAGCTGCTCGCCGACGCGCCGCCGGAGGCGAGGCCGGTTTTCCTGCCGCTGGCGCTGGTGCGCCGCGACCTGAAGCGGATGTCGCGCGCAGATACCGATCCGTTCGTGCCGCGGACGCCGTCGCGATTGCGCACGTTATGGACGCTGTGGCGCGCATCGCGCTCGCCGGAGTTTGGGGGCTAGGAATTTGTCACCACAACCGGTGTCATCGCCCGGCTCGACCGGGCGATCCAGTACGCCGCGGCCTCTCTATTGATCGCTGTCGTCTCTGGGATACTGGATCACCCGCCTTCGCGGGTGATGACACCGGTTGGATGCGGCCGCGGCGAATCCATATCCGCGGCCTCAAAATTAAACCGATCCCGCAGATTCTTGCGGCTCTCCAGAATATCCTTCAGAAAAGCCCGGTCGGTGGCGTTCTTCATCATCGGCTCGATCAAGTCGAGCTGGTTCATGGCGACGAGTTGCAGGATTTCGGTGCGCGGCTTGCCGGCGGCATCGCGCGGCAGCGCGTGGACGACCTGGATATGCTCCGGCGGTTTGACGCCCTTGGCGGACGACAGTTCGCTGCGCAACTGCTTTTCCAGCGAGGCCTGATCCGCCTCGACGAACGCATAGAGCCCGACGCCGGTGCGGCGGTCGGCGAAGGCGACAATGGCGGTGTCGCGCACGTCAGGGTTTTTCCGGATCAGTTCGATCAGCACTGGCGCGTCGTTGACCAGGCGCCGGCCGCCGCCCTCGCGGTCGGTGAAATTGAACAGGCCGCGGGTGATGGCCTGATAGACCTTCTTGCCGGTCATCAGCCAGACGCTGGCGACGACGGATTTGCGCGCCAGGATCTTGCGCTCCATCGGCGTCAGTGCCGCCGGCGCATAACTGCGCTTGTGCTTGAGAAGATGCCGCAGATCTTCGTAGGCCGCGATGCGAAACAGCCGGCTGCGGCTCTTGAAACAGGCGGCGAGCTGGAAATCGGTGACGTAGGCCTGACCGTCGCTGCCGCGCAGCCAGTTCTGCTCCTTGGCAAGATCGTTGTGGCAGATGCCGGCGCGGTGCAGCTTTCGCAATGCCAGTTTGGCGGAACGGAAATAGCCGAGGTCGCCATGGGGCTTTGCCATTTGCAGCGCGACGCCATCGATGAAGCCGCGCACCAGCGCATGCTGGCCGGCCCACAGCAGTTTTGGGCCGACATGGAGATCCCTTGCCAGCGCCAGCGCGCGGCGCTCGCGGGCGAACAAATGGCGGGCGAGGAGATACGACCAGATCGGTACCTGGTCGAGCCGGCGCAGCACCGCATCGACCTCGCCAGTATCGCTCTTGAAGCGCCCGCGCTCGACGGTCGAGAACACGTCGCGCTTTAGCAGCACGCCTTCGGTCCATCGCGCCGACAGAACTGCGGCGTCATCCTTTGGCAACGCCATGATGTTAGGCCGCCGCCGCGACGCGCAGATGGTCGGCGATCCAGCGGTCGAGATCGGCCAGCGCCCGCGCACTCATCGCCTGCTTCTTGGCGACCGTCTTCTCGTTGCCGCGAAGCCGCGTCCCATCGGGTTTTTTGGTCGGCGGGCTGGCGAGCGGCGGGAACAGGCCGAAATTGATGTTCATCGGCTGGAACGAGCGTGGACCGGCATCGACGGTTTCGATGTGACCGCCGGTGATGTGGCCGAGCAGGGATCCCAGCGCAGTCGTTACCGGCGGCGGCGTCAATGACTGCGCGCGCGCATCGGCCGCGGCATAGAGCCCGGCGATCAATCCGATGCTGGCGGATTCCACATAACCTTCGCAGCCGGTCATCTGGCCGGCGAAGCGCAGCCGCGGCTGCGCGCGCAGCCGCAATTGGCTGTCCAGCAGCTTTGGCGAGTTCAGGAAGGTGTTGCGATGCAGCCCGCCGAGGCGGGCGAATTCGGCTTGCTCGAGCCCGGGAATGGTACGGAACACGCGCTGCTGCGCGCCGTGCTTCAATTTGGTCTGGAAGCCGACGATGTTGTAGAGCGTGCCGAGCTTGTTGTCCTGGCGCAGCTGCACGATGGCGTAGGCCTTCACCGTCGGGTTATGCGGATTGGTGAGCCCGACCGGCTTCATCGGCCCGTGCCGCAGCGTCTCGTGGCCGCGTTCGGCCATCACTTCGACCGGCAGGCAGCCGTCGAAATAGGGCGTGTTGGTTTCCCAGTCCTTGAAGTCGACCTTCTCGCCGGCGAGCAGATCAGCGACGAACGCGTCGTACCGCTCCTTGGTCATCGGGCAGTTGATGTAATCCGCACCAGTGCCGCCGGGCCCGACCTTGTCGTAGCGCGACTGGAACCAGGCCACCGACATATCGATGGAATCCTTGTGCACGATCGGGGCGATGGCGTCGAAAAACGCCAGCGCGTTTTCGTCGGTGAGCTCGCGTATCGCATCCGCCAGCGGCGTCGAGGTGAGGGGCCCGGTCGCGACGATCACGTTGCCCCAGTCTGCCGGCGGCAGGCCGGCGATTTCCGTGCGGTCGACCTCGATCAGGGGATGCTCATGCAGCGCGCGGGTGACGGCGGCCGAAAACCCGTCACGGTCGACCGCCAGCGCGCCGCCAGCGGGCACCTGGTTGGCGTCGGCCGACCGCATGATCAGCGAGCCCAGCCGGCGCATTTCGGCGTGCAGCAGGCCGACGGCGTTGTTGGCGGCATCGTCGGAGCGGAATGAATTGGAGCAGACGAGCTCGGCCAGCCCCTCGGTCTGGTGGGCCTCGGTCATCCGTACCGGGCGCATCTCGTGCAGCACCACGGGGATGCCGGCATTGGCGATCTGCCAGGCGGCTTCCGAGCCGGCGAGGCCACCGCCGATCACATGGACGGTGTTTGTTGGGCTATTGGTTGCGGTCATGCGCGCAGGGTTAGCGCGTTTTGCCGCCAAGTGCACCTGCGACGAATGGCGTTTTCAAACAGGAATTTGGGGCCCGATTCGATAACGCCCGCGACAGGGCGGGCGTTAGTCGTTCGTCACGCGGCTGGGAAATCAGCCGTTGTAGGTCCCGGCTGCAACGCGCGGAATGTCCGAACGATCGAGGCCGATGTCGGCCAGTTCGCGATCGCTGAGCTGGGACAGTTCGCTGACGTTGCGCTGATAGTCCCGGAACGCCTGGATCATGCGGATGAGCGAGAGTAACATGGTAGTCTCCTTGCAATTACGATTCAGCTCTTCGGGCAAGCTTGATCGTTGAAATGAATATAGCGGTTATTTTGCAGTGCAATAGTTCCGATATTGCGGTGCAGCTAATCCAAAATCGCATGGCTTCGGTAAGGTCTGATTAACCTGTCAGGACAGTTGCCTAATCGAGCGGCAAGGGCGGTCGCACCGGCTCGGAAATCAGGCAAGAAACTTCCTTAAAACCGTGGGGTTATCGGGAATGAAGCACAAGTCCTGTTGCGCAGACAGGGGTCTGTATCGACTCAGGAAACACGAGCAAAGCGGCGTTGAAAGCAGCCACTGAGTTACGTATTGCCATGCTTTTAGGAGTTTCCGCATGCCTGAGTCGCATGCAGTTTTTCGAATTAAGAGTGAACTGAAAATCATTCTATCATTTGAATTTGGCTGTTTTCCCGGATGGGAATGGATTGGAACTCTAACGATGGCGAGCATGGCGGCCGCGAGCCGAAGCCGCGGCTTTCTTTGCATGGGGTTGTTTTCGAGATTTTGCGTCCAAGGCGATTTACTGCCGAAGGGGCCGTTGATTGCCTCGTCGCCTGAGGCATCATCGGAAGGGCCGATCGACTAATGACCGGCCCTTTGATTCCTAGGGCGCGCGCCCAAGCTGGGTCGCGAAATGGCCGATGGTTTTGGAATAGACGTCGCTCTTGTTCCACTGCTGGATCACGGCGAAATTCGCGCTGCCGGGCTCCCAGTCCTTGCCGCGCTGCCAGCCGTGGCTTGCCAGGTAGTTCGCGGTCGAGGCCAGCACATCGGGCACGCTGCGCAGCAGGTCGCGACGGCCGTTGCCGTCGAAATCGACGGCATATTTGATGTAGGACGACGGCATGAACTGGGTCTGGCCGATTTCACCGGCCCAGGCGCCGCGCATGTCCTGTGGCGCGATATCGCCGCGCTCGACGATGCGGAGCGCGTCCATCAACTCGGCCTTGAACAGGTCGGTGCGACGGCAATCATAGGCCAGCGTCGCCAGCGAACGCAGCGTCGGGAATTTGCCGATGTTGACGCCGTAATCGGTTTCCAGGCCCCAGATCGCCACCAGCACTTCGCCGGGTACGCCATAGGTCTGTTCGATCCGCGCCAGCACCGAGCCATATTGCTTGAGCATGTTGGCGCCGCGGGCGAGCCGCGGCGGCACCATGCGGCCGGAAAATTCCTCAAAGCTCTGGCTGAAGACCTTCTGCGATTGGTCGCGCGCGATGACGGCCTTGTCGAGCGCCACGCCGGTCAACCCGGCCTGAACGGCCGACTGCGAAATGCCTTTCGCCGCGGCTTCCTTCTTGAAGTCGTCTAGCCAGCTTTCAAACGCGCCGGTGCCACAGGGTGCTGCCATCGATGGGCTTGCCGACGTCAGGAGGAGGGCAGCCAGCGCCAACGTCCGAACAGAAACGCGAGAGGTCATAGTGTCGTTCGCTCCAAGGTCGATTCATGATCGACATTAGTCTCGAAACCACACCAAATGTTCGGAGCAACAGCGGCCAAAACAAGGCCGTCATTTCGTCATCGCCGACACAAACCTGTCATCGGTCCCGGCGCTCAATTGGTAGGCAATTCTGGATGCGAGGGCCGAGGCTGCGAGGCGGCCGAGAACAGTCTTGCGCGATGCTTGCGTGAACAGACGCCGAACCGCCGATCGATGACCGACGGTTTGATCTCGCTACGCCCGCAAGGCCTATGCGCCTTCCTTGCGCCGCCAGGGAAACAGATTCGCGGGGAAGTCCGCCGCAGGCTTGCGTGCGCGGGGGGCGCGGGGCGGAAGCGGCTGCGGATTGAGTTCCGGTTCAATGGTTTCGCGATAGAGATGCCAGGTGGCGTGGCCGAGCAGCGGAATGACGACCGCAAGGCCGAGGAAGAACGGCAGCGTTCCCGCAACCAGCAGCACCGCCACGATCAAACCCCAAATCGCCATCGGCACGGGATTTCGTGCGACCGCGCGCAGCGACGTCACCATCGCGTCGCCGGCGCCGGCGTGACGATCGAGCATCAGCGGGAACGATACGACGCTGATGCACAGGGCTACGAGGGCGAACAGGAAGCCGACGCCACAGCCGACCACGATCAGCCACCAGCCTTGCGGTGTCGTCAGCACCAGCGTCGCGAAATCACTTATGCCCGTTGCACCTTCATAGCCGAATGCGGCGATGTAGATCGCCTGCGCGGTGGCCACCCAGGTCACAAACAACGTCAGCAGGAGGACGCCGAGCCCGAGCATGGCGCCGAACGAGGGCGAGCGCAGCACCTGGAGCGCATCCCACGCGGACGCGGGTGCGCCGCTCTCGCGACGGCGGCTCATCTCATACAGACCAACGGCCGCGAACGGGCCGAGCAGGGCGAAGCCTGCGGCCAACGGAAACAACAGCGGCAACACCGAGTAACCCAGCACCGTGCGCGCCAGCACCAATCCGAGCACGGGATAGATCACGCACAGGATGATGGCGTGACTTGGAACGGCTTTGAAATCCTCCCAGCCGAGCTGCAAAGCCCGGTGCAAATCGGAAAGGCCGATGGTTCGGATCACTGGCGCATTCGCGGCGTTCCGTCCGCTCTGCGACAGTGATGCGACATTGCCTTGGTATGAAGTGCCATGAATTGGAGTCGCCATGGTCGTCGTCTCCCTTTGGCGGCCGCATCTTGCGCTTGCTTGGAGGGCGCAAACGTGCCGTTTCCAAAAATGATCGCGATCAGACCAGACGCGAAGACAGGAAGCATAACTGGCCATGTCGCGAACTGAACCAGCAGTGTACGCCCAAAGCGAGACAATAGCACTCACGCCTGGGTGAATGTTTCATTGGCAAGCCACAATTGGCTGGCTAAACTGCGAACGAGCCCGGTCTGGTGCTGCCGGTCAACAGCGCCGCTAGCGACATATCTATTCAATTCCCCTGGGAGTGAACGATGAGCATTTTCGGAAAAATCATGAGCGCGATCTTCGGCACCAAGGCAGACGCGGCGCCGGCTCCTGGCGAAACGGCTGCAGGCGGCGCTGCCGCCGGCGGATCCGCAGCACCGGCGGCAACGATCGATGTCGCTCCGATCCTGGACAAGGCCGTGGCCGCCAAGGGCGAGAAGCTGGAGTGGCGCACCTCGATCGTCGACCTGATGAAGGCGCTCGACATCGATTCGAGCTTCACGGCGCGCAAGGAACTCGCCAAGGAGCTTGGCTACACCGGCGACAGCAATGATTCGGCGAGCATGAACATCTGGCTGCACAAGCAGGTGATGACCAAGTTCGCCGCGAATGGCGGCAAGCTGCCGCCGGAAATCAAGCACTGACGCTTTCGTTCTGATCGAATACGCAAAAGGCCCGCGGTGACGCGGGCCTTCTTCGTTTTGGAATACGTGCGACCGTGCCCGTTCAGGGATACGGCCGGCGCCCACTGTAGCTGCGGCTAGCGAGTTCGCCGCGGCTGACGCCGATATCGCGGAGCATACGGTCGTCAAGCCGGCTGATGCTTGCGAGTTCGGATCGATGGCGGGCGTATCGCCTGAAGACGGCAATCAAAGAGATCAACATGGTCTGTTCCTGTTCGGTAGGTGAGAGGCACCTCTGCGGTGCTGATGGCCGTTGGTCGCAAGCTGACGTGCCGCGGTTCACTGCGTTGCAGCAACGGTGCCATGCAATTTGTGCGAAAACGCTGTAAAGACAGCGTTCGAACAAGAAACGCCAAACAGGGAGAGAACGATGAACAGCTTCGACCGCAGAACCATTCTAACGACCGGAGCGCTCGCGCTGGCGGGCGCGGCGGCAAGCGCGCCGGCCGATGCGCAGGCCGGTCCGAAGTCGCTATTCCCGGTGCCGGCGACGACGATTCCGATCGTCGGCGAGACCGACGTGTTTCAGGTCCGCCGCATCTATTGCATCGGGCGCAACTACGCCGCGCACGCGCGCGAAATGGGATCCGATCCAACCCGCGAGCCGCCGTTCTTTTTCCAGAAGCCTTCGGATGCGATCCAGAACGTCGCGATCGGCAGCGTGGCCGACCATCCCTATCCCTCGCTGACCAAGAACTATCACTACGAGGTCGAACTGGTGGCGGCGCTGAAATCGGGCGGCACCAACATCCCGGTGGAGAAGGCGCTCGACCACGTCTATGGCTATGCGCTCGGCCTCGACATGACGCGGCGCGATCTGCAGCGCGCGATGGGGGACGAGAAGAAGCCCTGGGAGATCGGCAAGAGCTTTGACCGTTCTGCCGTGCTCGGCCCGATCCACCCCGCCGCCAAGACCGGACATTTCACCAAGGGTGCGATCTCGCTGGCGCTGAACGGCACCGTCAAGCAGAACTCCAACCTGCAGAACATGATCTGGAGCGTTGCCGAGCAGATCGCCAAGCTGTCGGAGGCTTTCGAGCTGAAGGCCGGCGACATCATCTATTCCGGCACACCGGAAAATGTCGGCCCGGTCGTGAAGGGTGATGTGCTGCTGTGCAAGCTGGAAGGGCTGCCGGATATGTCGATCCGGATAGCCTGAGAAGCGCGCAAAACGGCTAAGCCTTCAAATCCGCGAATTGCGGATTTTTGTGCAGATAGTCGACAACAAACCCGCAGCCGGCGATCACCTTGTGGCCGTCGGCGCGAATCAGTTCCAGCGCGCCCCTGACCAGTTCGGAGGCAATGCCGCGGCCGCGCAGCGCCCTCGGCGTCTCGGTATGGGTAATGATCACCGCCGACGGCGTCAGCCGGTAATTCGCAAAGGCGACCGCGCCGTCGGCGTCGAGTTCGAAGCGGCTTTGGGCCTTGTTGTCACGGACGGTCATACGAGAAATCCCTGCGATTCACATCATTCATCCAAATTCATTTAGGCATGTGAACCCCGCGATGCAAACGAGCGACCAAGGGAGAAATCGCTTGCCGGGGTGACATCATGCGCATTTTGACCTGTTTGACCGCGTCGCTGCTGGGTGCAGCCTCGATACTCGCCCAAGCGCCTGCGGCTTCAGCGGAAGCTGACCGGAGCTGGCAGGCCTGTATCGGCGCGACCACCGCGCCGAACGAGAGGGTGACGGCCTGCAGCGTCGTGATCGATGGCAGGACCGAGACCGGCAAGCGGCTCGCCGGCGCCTATTGCAACCGCGGCCACGGCTTGACCGAGAAGCGCGAACTCGACGCCGCAATGGCCGATCTCGATGAGGCGATCAAGCTCGATCCGGACTATGCCTGTGCCTATACCAACCGCGGACGGGTCCACGCCCTCAAGCGCGATCTCGACCGCGCCACGGCCGACTATGACGCGGCGCTCCGCATCGATCCGACCTTTGCGCTGGCCTACAACAACCGCGGCGACGCCTTTTTCAACAAGGGCGATCTCGACCGCGCGTTGACCGATTTCGACGCCGCCATCAAACACAACCCATCGCTCGCGATCGCCTACGGCAATCGCGGCTACCTCTATTATCGCAAGCGCGACATGGCCCGTGCGATTGCCGACTACAGCGTTCAGATCAAGCTGAAGCCGGATGTGCTGGCCTATATCAACCGCGGCAATGTCTACCGCGATACCGAGCAGCTTGAGCGCGCCGCCGCCGACTATGGCGCGGCGACGAAAATCGCCCCGACCGATGCGCGGGGCTGGCGCAACCGCGGCATGATTCGGCTGTACCAGGGCGACACCAAGCGCGGCATTGCCGATTACGGCAAGGCGTTGCAATACGATCCGGCCGACGCCTATTCCTGGAACAACCGCGGCCATGCCAAGCTGCGGCTGGGCGACAAGGCGGGCGCGATCGCGGATTTCCGCAAAGCCCTGGAGATCAATCCCGGCCTGCGCACCGCGCGCGACGGCCTGCAGCAGCTCGGCGCAGCGCAATAGATTGGTTGGTGGTATTGCAACCGGTTAGGGTGTACCTACGTCCTGTGAAGACATACGCCCCGATGCGGCCGGAAGTGGTTCGAGATCGGAATTGTCAGGGGTGGCCGACCGCTGACGTATGCCTCTTTTTCACGGGAGGTTTCTATGTCGGACTTTCGTTTCTTCAGTAAGCATCGATCGTGGGAAGACTGGTTCGGCATGCTGCTGGGCGTGCTGATCGTGGTGTCGCCCTGGTTTCCGCTGCAGCCGGCCAACGAGGTCATGACCGCCGATCGCAGCACCATGATCCTCAATACATTCGTGGTCGGCATGCTGGTATTCGGCCTCGCCCAGCTGGAGTATGTCGCATTGCAGCGCTGGGAGGAGGTGGCCGAGATCGTCCTCGGGCTCTGGCTGATCGCTTCACCGTGGCTGTTCGGCTATTCCGGCGACCCGTTTCTCCCGGTCTGGCACCCGATACTCGGCGCCATCGTGGCGCTGCTCGGCGCGCTTCAGCTGTGGCAGGATTGGCACCTGAGCGACCAGGAACTCGCCAAGCATCCGCAGTGAATCCTTGCACACGGACCTGCCGGCCCGTCACCGGCAGGTCTGTGGTTTCAGCGGGGTAAGTGGTCGGGCATCTGCGGGATCGACCACGGCTTTCGGGTTCCTGGGGAGAGGTCAGCGCACGCCGGTCCCCTTGCAGCGCTGGCATTTCACGACATTGTCGCCCTTCTTGACCAGGCCCTTGCCCTCGCAGTTCTTGCATTTCTGCTTCTTCTTGATGTTCGGGCCTTTTTCATTGGCCATCATGATCTCCCGGCGACATTTGGTTGATTGCACCATGAGCCAGCCATGCGGCCGCGTCTACAAGCACGCGCCGCCGCTGGCAGCGGCCGGGCTTTCTGCTAACGTCCGGCTGGGACGTTCAGATCAGTTTTTGAGAAGCGGAACGATGATGATTTTGCCTGGCTTGTGCAGTGCGGCGGTGCCGACATGACGGGAACCGTAACCACAGCCGCGCCGCGCGGCGGCCTGGCGCGGATGTCGAACCGGGTGATGAATCTGGCGCATCTGGTGACCCAGAATGCCCGCCGCCATGGCGATCGCGTCGGCTTTGTCTGGGGCGAGCGAACCTGGACCTGGCGCGAGATCGACCGCGCCGTCTCTGCGCTGGCGGCGGCGCTTTCCGAACGCGGCCTCGTCAAGGGTGACCGGCTGCTGGTGCATTCCAAGAATTGCGACGAGATGTTCTGGTCGATGTTCGCGGCGTTCCGACTCGGCGTGGTCTGGGTGCCGACCAATTTCCGCCTGATGCCGGACGAGGTTGGCTATCTCGCCACCGCCTCCGGGGCCAAGGGGTTTTTGTGCCACGGCGATTTCCCGGAGCATGCCGCCGCGGCCGCGAATCCCGCGCTGGAATTCGTCTGGCGGATCGGCGAGGGCGCCTTTGGCGAGAAGTCGGTGAGCGCGGCCATTGCGGCGCATGCGGACGCCAACGTCGTCAATACCGCGGTCGAGTATGACGATCCCTGCTGGTTCTTCTTCACCTCGGGCACGACGGGGCGCTCCAAGGCCGCGGTGCTGACCCACGGCCAGATGGCCTTCGTGGTCACCAACCATCTCGCCGATTTGATGCCCGGCACCACCGAGCAGGATGCCTCGCTGGTGGTGGCGCCGCTGTCGCATGGCGCCGGCGTGCACCAGCTGGTGCAGGCCGCGCGCGGGGTGCCGACCATCCTGCTGCCATCGGAGAAATTCGATATCAACGAGGCGTTCCGGCTGATCGAGGCGCACCGCGTCAGCAACATTTTTACGGTACCGACTATTTTGAAGATGATGGTCGAGCATCCCGCGGCCGATCGCTACGATCATTCCTCGCTCCGCTTCGTCATCTATGCCGGCGCGCCGATGTACCGCGAGGACCAGAAGGCCGCGCTGAACAAGCTGGGCAAGGTGTTGGTGCAGTATTTCGGCCTCGGCGAAGTCACCGGCAACATCACGGTGATGCCGGCCAGCCTGCACGATCCCGAGGACAGCCCGCACGCGCGCATCGGCACCTGCGGCTTTGAGCGCACCGGCATGCAGGTCTCGATCCAGGGCGATGACGGCCGCGAACTCAGGCCGTTCGAGACCGGCGAGATCTGCGTGATCGGCCCCGCCGTATTCGCCGGCTATTACGACAACCCCGATGCCAATGCGAAGGCGTTTCGCGACGGCTGGTTCCGCACCGGCGATCTCGGCCATATGGACGAGGAAGGTTTTGTCTACATCACCGGCCGCGCTTCCGACATGTACATCTCGGGCGGATCCAACATCTACCCGCGCGAGGTCGAGGAGAAGATATTAACTCATCCCGGGATCGGCGAAGTCGCGGTGCTCGGGGTGCCCGACCCGTTCTGGGGCGAAGTGGGCGTCGCCGTCTGCGTGCCGCGCGAGGGCGCCGCTGCGGTGAGCGAGGCAGAGCTGGCCGCGTTCTTGTCGCCGAAGGTGCCGCGCTACAAGATGCCGAAGCGTTTCTTCTTCTGGGAGGCGCTGCCGAAATCCGGCTACGGCAAGATTCCGAAGCGGCTGGTGCGCGACGAACTGGAGGCGCGCGGGCTGCTTGACCTGACCAAGGACGATGCGCCGCGATGACGACGGCGAAGCCACATCGCGCCGCGGCTGAGCCAATGCGCAGCATCGTCCAGCCGGGCCCGCCCAACCCTGAACGCATCCAGTGGGTCGAGGCGCGCGGCCGCGCGTTTTCGTTCACGCTGCAAGCCGGTCTGCCGCTGCTGGAAGCCGCGCGCCGCGGCTTTGCCGAGGCCGGATTTGCCGGCGGCGTGCTGAGCATGCGGGGCGGGGCGCTCGGGCCGTTCGCCTATGTGATGCCGGCGCTGTCGAAGACCGGCGCCAACGCCGCGTTCTACAGCGACACGTTCCGGCCCGATGGCGTCACGCAACTCAAATTCGCGGCGATGACGCTGGGAGAGCGCGACGGCGCGCCGTTCTTCCACTGCCATGGCCTGTGGACCGAGACCGATGGCGATTTGCATGGCGGTCACATCCTGCCCGAGGAGAGCATCGTCGCCGAACCGTTCGCGGTGGAAGCGTTCGGGATCGACGGTGCGATGTTTACCGCCGAGGTGGATGCCGAGACTAACTTCAAACTGTTCGGGCCGGTGCCGCGCGAGGCCACCGATGCCAACGCCGGCAGCCGGGCCTTTGCGCTGCGGTTGCGGCCAAACCAGGATTTCGCCTGTGCGCTGGAATCGTTCTGCCGGCAGCACGCCATCTTCAATGCCCGAATTCATGGCGGGGTCGGCAGCACGATCGGCGCCCAGTTTACCGATGGCCGCTGCGTGGTGCCGTTCGCGACCGAGATCGCGATCCGCGCGGGCACCATCACGTCAACCGCGGATGGTACGCTGGAGGCGGCGCTCGATATCGCGCTGGTGGATTATCTCGGCGGCATCGCCGAAGGCCGGCTGGTGCGCGGCGACAACCCGGTGCTGATGACGATGGAGCTGGTGCTCGAGGTGCTTTGAGCGGTGTGACGAGCACGCTCGCGCCAATTTCTGATTTGAATTTCAGACAGCCACTTCCGTCATCGCGAAGGTGCGGCTCCACACATAACTGTCGTCCCGGCGAACGCCGGGACCCATGCCGCGTGATTTCTCAATTGAAGGTCGGTAACAGAGACCTTCAAAACTACTCCCTGGGGTTATGGGTCCCGGCGTTCGCCGGGACGACGTGGAAATAGTTTCGCCTTCTCGCGGCGCAATGCGCCCGAGGTTTGCCAAGAATTTCCTTGCCCCCAAATCCAGAGGGCGCAGGGAATGCCGGATGCGCGCTGCACCCGCGATCTCGTGTGCGAAGTGCACAAACAAAGGTGCACACGAGCATACAGGGCAGCGGAGAACATCCGACATTCCCTGCGCAATGGCTTTACGGCTTATAACGAGCTCTCCCCGGTGAGCCTATACTCTGTTGCCACCGTCGCTGCGCCGAAATGAATCCGACGCAACTTGACGCCAGCCTAAGGGCGTCAGGACCACACGTCTTTGCCGTACGCTCTCGTGCCGTTCGTTATCGGCACTACCAGCGTCCACCGCGACCCGTCCCAACGATCGTGACGATCATGATACGCCCCTCTGGCGGGACGGGATAGGCGAAGATATAAACCGGTTTTCACTTCTGGAAAAGCGAAATATTTTTTATTTCGGGGCTTGACACGATTCTGTAGATCAGAAGTGATTTGCCCGTCGGGCTATATGTTGTGGTTTAGCGACCATTCGCGCACATCGTGGTAATACGGCTTATGGAAGTGCATCAGCGAGCGTGGACGGACGACGATCAAGCCATCCGGAAGCTTTCTGCCGGCGATGGACGGTTACGCCTGAACATAGGCGGTCGCTTCATCTGCGAGAGCGACGAACACGACGACCGGATGTCGGCGGCGCTTGCGAATGAGGGGCTGAGCCTTTGCGATAGCGGACAATGCGAGATCGTCGGCTTCCGGCAAGTTCATGCCGACGAGACCGCGCTTCGCCTTGCGATCGCCGAGATGCGCCAGCTTGCCGTTCGGCTCGGCTATCGATTGATCTCGGTCGAAGCCGGCGATTTCGAACGCGGCACGGCCACGGTGCTTGCCTGCGAGGCGGGCTACATTCCTGGTGGGAGGATGAAGGGCCTGCCCGCGTTACCTGAAGTCTGACTCAAAAAGAAATCAATGGCTTTACGGCTTATAACGAGCTCTCCCCGGAGAACGGCTCTTTTGCCTCCGTTGCGCCCCGGAAGCTATTGCCTCCAGGTGCATTGACGCCAGCAACGCGGCGTCGGGACCACACGTCTTTGCCGTACGCTCTCGTGCCGTTCGTTATCGGCGCTACCAGCGTCCACCGCGACCCGTCCCAACGATCGTGACGATCATGATACGCCCCTCTGGCGGGACGGGATGGGCGAAGATATAGCCTGGTTTATCATTCTGGAAAAGCGAATTATTTTTAAACTCTAAAATTTTTGGCTTGACACCGTTTCTGTAGATCAGAAGTGATTTGCCCGTCGGGTTATTTTGTCGCAGTCCCGGATTTGTGCGTCGTCATCCCCGATGCGCAACTGCGCATCTGGGGCTCGCGCCAAAGGCGCGCTTCCCCTGTCTGCTTGGGGGTACGTGAGGCTGTGCCTTTGCTCGGTGACTTCGGGCACATTCAAATCTGGGAAAAGCCGCAGCGATCAGGAGTTCTCTTTTCGTTATTGATTTCAGTCCGCCACACCTATTGGATGTACAGACCCTCCGTCGTCAGGCCCTGCATGAGTAAAAAGCGAAACCGCGTCATCGATATGCCCGCGCCGTATCTCCGTCGCGTCTGGCTCGATCCGGCAGAAATCACCGACCGCGAGGCCTATCCGTTCTGCCTGCCGTTCCTGCGCGACGGGTTCGAACTGGAGTTCGACCGGCCGATCACGATCATTGCCGGCGAGAACGGGACCGGCAAATCCACGCTGCTGGAGGGCATCGCTGTGCTCTCGGGTTTTGACGACGCGGGCGGCGCCAAGGGCTACCGGGCCGTCGACCACTCGGACGCGAAGGAGGTCATGGGAGGCGAATTGTCCGAAGTCCTGCGCGGGAGCTGGCTGCCGAAGATCACCAATGGCTGGTTCTTCCGCGCCGAGACCTTCTTCTCGATTGCCAGATATCTCGACTCGGTCGGCAGCAGCTCGGACTTCCTGTCCTATTCGCACGGCGAGGGTTTTTTGCGCTTCTTCGAAGAGCGCTGCCAACGCCAGGGTCTCTTCATCTTCGACGAGCCCGAGGCCGCGCTGTCGCCGGCACGGCAGATGGAATTCCTGAAGCTGATGTACCGCATGGAGCAATCGACGCATTGCCAGGTCGTGATGGCCACGCACGCGCCGATGCTGATGGCCTATCCCGGCGCGCGGTTGCTGCGGCTGACCAAATACGGCCTGGAGCCCGTGAGCGTCGAACAGACCGACCATTACAAGGTCACGCGCGAGTTCTGCAACGATCCGACAGGTTTTGTCGAAGCCGTGATCGACGAATGGACGCCGCGCCGACGGGGCGATCACCAGTTTTGATGGCTCAGTAGGGCGGGTTCTCTTTAACCCGCCGCGCTTCACGCGAGATGGCGGGATAAAGAGAACCCGCCCTACAAGCTACGAGTTGGATACGCCAGCGTCAGCAAAAAGTCCCAGCCTGAACCCCGCGATGGCCGCTGCCGCCGCGGAGGTCAGTCTGGAAGATGATGTCGATTACGGGCGGTCGAGCGGACGGCGGAGGTCGCCGGGCCCGGAAAAGACGCGACCGATGGCGCGAATAACGTCGCCAAACCAGTTCCCGCCGCTGATCGCCTCGAGCTCGGCATCCGTCAACACTTCGATTTCCGAGTTCTTCTGTTCCATGTTCTGCATTGTGGTGCTCCCTTTCAGATCGGGCGGACCATTCCGCCGTTGATGGCAGGACAATGCCGCAAGACGCTTCGCGTCGCTGTGACGGGGGTCACATGAGGTGGCTGGGCCGCCGACGAGAGATGCGGGAGAAGTAGGTACGCTAGCGTGGAGCGAGAGCTGGCTTCAAGGCACAAACGGATCATCAACATGCCAGCGCCGTATCTCCGGCGAATCTGGCTCGAGCCGTCGCGCATCGCCGACCGCGCGGCCTATCCGTTCTGCCTGCCGTTTCTGGGCGATGATTTCGAGCTGAGCTTCGACCGACCGATCACCATCATCGTCGGCGAAAACGGCACCGGGAAATCCACCTTGCTCGAAGGGATCGCCGTGCTGGCGGGCTACGATGAGGCCGGCGGCGGGCAGGGCTATATGGCGGTCGATCATTCCGATGCGATCGAGAAGATGGGCGGTGAGCTGTCGAAGGCGCTGCGCGCGGGCTGGCTGCCGAAGATCAATAACGGCTGGTTCTTCCGCGCCGAAAGTTTCTTTTCGGTCGCGCGATACCAGGACAAGGTCAATACCGAAGTCATCCCGGGCGTCCCAATGGGTACTCCGCCGGACTATCTTTCGCACTCGCATGGCGAGGGCTTCCTGAAATTCTTTGAAGACCGATGCAAAAGCCAGGGCATCTTCATCTTCGACGAGCCGGAATCGGCGCTGTCGCCCGCGCGCCAGCTGGAATTCCTGAGACTGATGCGGCGAATGGAAGAGTCCACGATCTGCCAGGTCGTGATGGCCACGCACTCGCCGGTCCTGATGGCCTATCCCGGCGCGCGGCTGTTGCGGCTGACGAAGTACGGATTGGAGCCGGTGACCGTCGAAGCCACGGATCACTACAAGATCATGCGAGAGTTTTGCGATGATCCGGCTGGATTTGTCGAGGCAGTGCTGGCGGGTGCTTCGTAGGGTGGGTAGAGCCAACGGGTCGCGCGAATGCGCGCCCGATGACAGGCTCCGCGAAACCCACCGTTTGGCGATGGGTTTCGCTTTGCTCTATCAATCCTGTACCCTTCTGGCGTTCGCCTACCCGACGCAACGCCGCGCGTCCCGGCGGCGCCACAAACCAGCCTCCTTTGGTGTGAAAATGCGCTGCGATAACGCCGCCGCGCGCCTGCGCGGCAATAGAAACTATGAGGAAACGACATGAGGATGACGACCACGAGGGTGGGGGCCGTAGTGGCGGCGCTGGCAGTAATGGGGGTAGCCTGGGCGCATGGGCCAACCCGCCAGAAGGTGCGGGAATCGATCGAGATCAACGCGCCGCCGGCCAAGGTGTGGGCCATGATCGGGAGTTTCCAGGACATGAGCTGGCTGCCGCCGGTCGGCAAGACCGAGGGCGCGAAAGGCAACGAGATCGAGGCCACGCGGCGGCTGACGCTGGCGGACGGTGCGACCGTCGATGAGGAGCTCTACAAGTACGATGCCGAGAAGATGACTTATTCCTACCGGATCACGGCCGTCGACGTGAAGGTGCTGCCGGTCACCAACTATTCGTCCACCCTGACGGTCACGCCCAGCGCCGACGGCAAAGGAAGCAGCCTGGAGTGGGCCGGCGCGTTTTACCGCGGTTTTCCCAACAACGATCCGCCGCCAGAGCTGAGCGACGAGGCCGCCGTGAAGGCGGTGAGGGGACTCTATAAAGCTGGCCTCGAGGCGCTGAAGAAGAAGGTCGAAAGCGGAAGCTGATCGTGCGGGCCATCGTTCTGGCGGCTGCGGTCGCCAGCATCGGCACGGTTTGGGCCGCCCGGGCCGAGGAGGCGTTCGTCACTAATCAGCTCAGCGAAAATCTCACCGTGGTTGACCTCGCGACGTCGCGGCCGGTCGCGACCATCGCGATAGGCGGCAAGCCGGCGGGCGTCGCCATCACGCCGGATGGACGCTTCGCCTATGTGACGAGCCCCGACGCCAAGGCACTCACCGTGGTCGATGCCGCCGCACGCCGGGTCGTCGGCAAGATCAACGTCGGCGGTGGTCCGCTCGGCGTTGCGGTGGCGCCGGATGGCGGCGCGGTCTATGTCGCCGACTGGTACGCCGCGGCGGTGCGGGTGATTGATCCGAAAGAGCAGCGCGTGATCGCCGATATCGCGGTCGGCGCATCGCCGTCGGGGCTTGCGGTCACACCAGACGGGCGGCTCCTGCTCTCGGCGGACCGCGATGCCGACAGCGTATCCGTCATCGATACCGCGACGCGCGAACGCCGGGCGGTCATCAAAGTCGGCACGCGCCCCTTCGGCATCACGATCGATGCGGACGGCCGGCGGGCCTACACCGCCAATGTCGGATCGAACGACGTCTCGGTGATCGACATCGCCGCTAGCAGCGAAATAGGGCGCGTGAAGACGGGCCTGCGCCCCTACGCGGTCGCACTCGCCCAGGGCCGCGGCTTCGTCAGCGACCAGTATGACGGCACCGTCAGCGTGTTCGATCTCGCCACGCTGGCGCCGGTCAAGCGCATCAATGTCGGCGATTATCCGGAAGGAATCGCGGCGACGGCGGACGGCAAGCAGATCATCGTGGCGAACTGGGAGAGCAACTCGATCAGCGTGATCGATGCGGTCGAGCTGAAGGTGACCGGTGAGATCAAGGTCGGCGACGGGCCGCGGGCGTTCGGGACGTTTTTACGGCGATAGTCAGCACTAGTCTGGGATGGTGCTCCGCGGCAACCGGACGCGCGCGCATGCCGGGCTCGTTGGTGCTACAATGCCGGGAGAACAGAGAAAAACAGGGAGGATGCCATGCAGCATACCCTGGTGCCCAGTGACCGCGTCGAGCACGCGAGCGTCTACGAACGAGACGGCGCAAAACTCGGCACGATCGAACGACTGATGCTGGACAAGGTGAGCGGAACTGTCGCGTATGCCGTGATAAAAACCGGCGGACTGCTCGCCAGCCACCACCACTATCCTGTGCGGTGGGACGCACTCAGGTTTGATCCCGCGCGTCAGGCCTTCGTGGTCGAGCTGACGTTGGAGGACCTGCGCGCTGGCCCGTCCGAGCTCGATGAAGATGACTTCGACTGGGGCGACCGCTCGCGATCCTACCCGCACCCGCACTATTGGACGGTGTAAGTAGGTTAGCGGGGTTGGCTCCACGGGTCCGCGTGGCGCGCCAGCGGCGGATTACGCACCGCTATTCCGCAACGTGCTATTGCGCGCTACTACAAAGGTTAACCGTCATGGCTCCTGTCATACATCCCGGACGTCTGTTGAAGCGCGAACTGGCTGCCCGCAAGCTAAGTGCCAACCGTCTGTCGCTCGATATCGGCGTGCGCTCGGGCCGCGTCACCGACATTCTCAACGGCCGTCGTTCGATTACGGCCGATACCGCGATGCGCCTTGGACGTTACCTTGGCAATGGTCCACAGTTCTGGCTCGACTTACAGGGGCAACATCGCCGTCGTTGAGCGGAAGAGGGCGCGGAGATCGCAAAGAGGGTGAGACCGGCGGACGCAGCGGGGGCATGCGCTATCTATTCCGCCCTACGAGCTATATTGATTTTCGGCGAGCCTTCTTGGCTGGACTCGATTGTGAAGCCGGCGTTTTTGACCTCTCGCTGTAGGCTGCTAGGGAAATCTTCCGATATCGAGCAACCCCCTCCATCAAACTCTTACGGTTTAAATCGGTATCAAGAAGATCAGCGAACTCGGGAAGGTGGTTGAACAGCGACCAGTCTTCGTGTGGATTCAATCCTGTATGGCATGTGTCGCAAAGTGTGATGAGATTTTCTGGTTCGCTAAGGCCATGATTTCCAGAGGGGCGGATATGATGAACGTGAAGTTCTAAATCTACGTGGTCGTCCGGTCGTCGTCCGCATATTTTGCATCGACGGCCGTCGCGCTTAAGGACTTCCATTCTGACCTTAGGAGTCGGGGCTCGATTCAGTGCTGACGGCTCGACCGACTTCAGAACCTTAAATCCCGCTATTCCGTGGGGTGCGACCGCGACTGGCTTCAAAAGGTCCGTGAGTTTTTTCTCCGCAACGTCCTTTTCAATCAGTGCGTTTCCTCCACTGATCAGAAATACAAAGAGGTCTTCGTACGAATGAACGAAAACAAACGGTAGCTTTAGAGATTTCCAATTCTCGGCAAATTCCGCTGTGAGAAGCCGTGGTCCCCGAAGCTCCCAGCCTCGCTTACTGGCTTCCCAGCCCACAAACGAAGACTGCAAGCCATAGTCGATTTTTCCGCCAATATCTCCTGTAAGCGTAAGCGCATAATAGGTGCATTCATTCTTACCGGAGTGCATCCTTTCCCAGCGCTGTTTCAATGGTAGCTTCAAGCCATCAGCACTCACGATGCAATCCCTCTACTCCGCCGCCTCACTCGCTCCCGCACTCTTCCGCGGCTTCCCTGCCGCCCGCTTCAGCACCGGCGCCAGAAACTTGCCGGTGTAGCTCCGCGGCGCCTTGACGATATCCTCGGGCGGGCCCCAGGCGACGATTTCGCCGCCGCCGTCGCCGCCTTCGGGGCCGAGGTCGATGACCCAGTCGGCGGTCTTGATGACTTCGAGGTTGTGCTCGATCACGACCACCGTATTTCCCTGCGACACCAGCTCGTGCAGCACTTCAAGGAGTTTGGCGACGTCGTGGAAATGAAGCCCGGTGGTCGGTTCGTCCAGGATGTAGAGCGTGCGGCCGGTGGCGCGCTTTGACAGCTCTTTTGCCAGTTTGACGCGCTGGGCTTCGCCGCCGGAGAGGGTGGTGGCCTGCTGGCCGACATGGATGTAATCGAGGCCGACGCGGTGAAGGGTCTTGAAAGTTTCGCGGACGCGCGGGACGGCCTTGAAGAACTCGGCGGCTTCTTCCACGGTCATGTCGAGTACGTCGGCGATACTCTTGCCCTTGAACAGGACTTCGAGCGTCTCGCGGTTGTAGCGCTTGCCCTTGCAGGCGTCGCAGGTGACGTAGACGTCGGGCAGGAAGTGCATTTCGATCTTGATGACGCCGTCGCCCTGGCAGGCCTCGCAGCGGCCGCCCTTGACGTTGAACGAAAAGCGCCCGGGCTCGTAGCCGCGCGCCTTGGCTTCGGGCAGGCCGGCGAACCATTCGCGGATCGGCGTGAACGCGCCGGTGTAGGTCGCGGGGTTCGACCGGGGTGTGCGGCCGATCGGCGACTGGTCGATGTCGATGATTTTGTCGATATGCTCCAAGCCCTCGATGCGGTCGTGGGGTGCTGCGCCCTCGCTGGCGTTGTTGAGTTTGCGCGCGATCGCCTTGTAGAGCGTGTCGATCAGCAGAGTCGACTTGCCGCCGCCGGAGACGCCGGTGACGCAGGTGAACAGTCCCAGCGGAATTTCCGCCGAGACGTTTTTCAGATTGTTGCCGCGGGCGTTGATCACCTTGATGGTGCGGCGATGGTTCGGCGGCTTGCGCTCGGGGATCGCCACCGACAATTCGCCGGTGAGATATTTGCCGGTCAACGACTTCGGATTGGCCATGACCTCGGCGGGCGTGCCCTGCGCCACGATGTGGCCGCCATGCATGCCGGCGCCGGGGCCGATGTCGAGCACGAAATCGGCGAGGCGAATGGCGTCCTCGTCATGCTCGACCACGATCACGGTATTGCCGAGGTCGCGCAGCCGCTTCAGCGTCTCCAGCAGCCGCGCATTGTCGCGCTGGTGCAGGCCAATTGAAGGTTCATCCAGCACATAGAGCACGCCGGTGAGACCCGAGCCGATCTGCGAGGCGAGGCGGATGCGCTGGCTTTCGCCGCCGGATAGCGTGCCGGAGGCGCGCGCCAGGGTCAGGTAATTGAGGCCGACATCGAGCAGGAAGGACAGCCGCTCGCGGATCTCCTTCAGCACGCGCACGGCGATCTCGTTCTGCTGCGCGTTGAGCGCTTTCGGCACACTCTCGAACCATTCGCCGGCGCGCTTGACCGAGAGTTCCGAGATTTCGCCGATATGCTTGCCGCCGATCTTGACGCACAGCGCTTCCGGCTTCAGCCGGTAGCCGTGGCAGCCCTCGCAGGGGATGTCGGAAAAATACTTTGCCAGCTCCTCGCGCGCCCACTCGCTCTCGGTCTCGCGAAACCGGCGGTTGAGGTTGGTGATGACGCCCTCGAACGGTTTTTTGGTGTCGTACGAGCGCACCCCGTCCTCATAGGAGAACTTGATCTCGTCGTCGCCGGAGCCGTGCAGGATGGCGGCCTGCGTCTTCTTCGGCAGGTCCTTCCACTTGGTGTCGAGCGTGAACTTGTAGAATTTGCCGAGCGCGGTCAGCGTCTGGATGTAATAGGGCGAGGACGATTTGGCCCACGGCGCGATCGCGCCCTTGCGCAGGGTCAACTCCTTGTCGGGGATGACGAGGTCCTCGTCGATATGCTGCTCGACGCCGAGGCCGCCGCAGGCCGGGCAGGCGCCATAGGGGTTGTTGAACGAGAACAGCCGGGGCTCGATCTCCGGAATGGTGAAGCCGGACACCGGGCAGGCGAATTTTTCCGAGAACAGAATTCGTTCCGGTCCGCTCTTGTCGTGGATTTTTGCGGTTTTCTTGTCGGATTTCTTCTCGTCGGCGGCGCCCGCGGGCGCATCGGCGTATTCGATCACCGCCAGCCCCTCGGCGAGTTTTAAGGCGGTCTCAAAACTTTCGGCGAGGCGCTGGCCGATGTCGGGGCGTACCACGATGCGGTCGACGACGACGTCGATGTCGTGCGGGAATTTCTTGTCGAGTGTGGGCGCATCCGCGAGCTCATAGAAGCTGCCGTCGATCTTGACGCGCTGAAAGCCCTTCTTGAGGTATTCGGCGAGCTCTTTCTTGTATTCGCCCTTGCGGCCGCGCGCGACCGGCGCCAGCAGATAGAGCCGCGTGCCCTCGGGCAGCGCCAGCACACGGTCGACCATCTGCGACACCAGCTGGCTTTCGATCGGCAGGCCGGTTGCCGGCGAGTAGGGCACGCCGACGCGCGCCCACAACAGGCGCATGTAGTCGTAGATCTCGGTGACGGTGCCGACGGTGGAGCGCGGGTTTTTCGACGTCGTCTTCTGCTCGATCGAGATCGCCGGCGACAGGCCGTCGATCTGGTCGACGTCGGGCTTCTGCATCATCTCGAGGAATTGGCGCGCGTAGGCGGACAGCGACTCGACGTAGCGGCGCTGGCCCTCGGCATAGATGGTGTCGAAGGCGAGCGAGGATTTTCCCGAGCCGGACAGGCCGGTGAACACCGCCAGCTTGTCGCGGGGAATCTCGACGTCGATGTTTTTCAGATTGTGCTCGCGCGCGCCGCGGATTGTTATCGCGCGCGTTCCCGAGCCGGCGTTAGTTTGGCGCTTCGCCCTCAGCACTTCATCCATATCGGCATTTCCAGGCGCGTGAAGGCGCGCCACGTTGGGCGCGCATCGCCGGGACAAGACCGGAGCGGGCGCCGATGGCAGAAAGCTGGAACGTAGGAAGAACGGGCCGGGATTTCCAGTGCTCGCTGCAAGCCATCAACGGTTTGTTTTGCAAGGGCTTGTCAAGGAACTGCCAAGGAAGTTGCAATGGCAGCAGATGGCAGCGGAACCGCTGTAGGATGAAGCGTGCACGCAAACAAAAAGGCCGGCGCGAGGCCGGCCTTTCGTTATTCCGATTTCAGCGAAGCTAAGTACCGAACTCAGTACTTGGCAACGACCGGGCCACCCCAGCGATAGTTGACGCGGACGGTGACGAGATCGACGTCCTGGCTGATGCGGTCGACCGTGGAGAGCACGCCGGCGGGCGTCGCGAAGCCCACGTTGCGGTCGCCCATGAACATGTGATCGTATTCGACGGCGGCCGACCAGTTCGGGGCGAAGCCGTACTCGAGGCCGACGCCGACGACGCCGCCCCAGCGGGTTTCCTTAGCCGAGTCGAAAATCACGTTGGTGCCCGTGAAGCGATGGTCATACCGATCTTCGGTGACTGCAGCGCCACCCTTCACGTAGAGCAGGGCGTTATTCCAAGCGTAACCGATCTGACCCGTGAACAGGCCAAAGCTTCGGACGTTGGTATGATCAACCGCATCGCCCGGAACCAGGATGAACTGCTGGCTTACGCGCGAACCGTTAAAGTCCGCCCAGTTGCCCTGCGCTTCAACGCCGAACACCCATGCAGCCGCCTGCCAGCGATAGCCGATCTGACCACCGACCGTGCCGCCGGTCGCATCATGACATCCTTCAGCAAGAAGAGGGCCCGCCACCGGAACGACGTCCCAGCACTTGTGGCTCGAACCCCAGCCGCCGTTGATACCGATGTAGAAACCGCTCCAGTCGTAGACTGCAGCGATCATCGGGGGCGCCTTGGTGTAAGGACGCGCGGCGAGATCAGCGGCTGCGGCGGGAGCCGCGAACGCTACGAGTGCAACCGTACCAAGCAAAAACTTTTTCATTTCAAAATCCCCAGTCCCTGATCGCTTCCCGTTGGTCCCGAAGCGATGTCATCCAAGACGCGAGCGCCGCGTCGTTGAATAAATCAATACGCCGATTCAACCGGAAATACCGTCTCCGAAATGCCACACTCGCGGCCGAAGTGAGGGCTCTTCAAGGTAATGATTTGTTTACAAATTTTGTCGCGCAGCGCGGGTTGACCTAGCTTTCCCGAGGCGGCCAAGCACCGTCATGCGGTTCTGTTGCGGATGACCTGAGGTTGCGAAGAACAAAACTGGAACAATGCCGCGAGCAATGCTATAATGTGGATAACCAAGGGATTGCCGAGGGATCGCTAAGTCGGGGCGGCCATCGGGCGTATAGGGTCGTCCTCAATGTCCCTGGGTGGATGAGGCGGCCGATCCGGCGGCCAGTGCCGGCCGGTTGCGGCGGTCGCGCAGCTTTTTTGGTACCGATTTTGAGTGGAGAGCGACGATGGCGGGAAGCGTGAACAAGGTGATCCTGGTCGGAAACCTCGGCAAGGATCCGGAAATCCGGCGGACACAGGACGGGCGGCCGATCGCCAATCTGAGCATCGCGACCTCGGAAACCTGGCGCGACAAGGGCACCGGCGAACGCAAGGAGAAGACCGAATGGCATCGCGTGGTGATTTTCAATGAAGGGCTCTGCAAGGTCGCCGAGCAATATTTGAAGAAGGGCGCCAAGGTTTACATCGAGGGCGCGCTGCAGACCCGCAAATGGACCGACCAGAGCGGGGTCGAGAAATACTCGACCGAAGTGGTGCTGCAGGGTTTTAATTCGACCCTGACCATGCTCGACGGCCGCTCGGGTGGCGGCGGTGGTGGTTTTGGCTCCGACGATTCCGGCAGCAGCGATTTTGGTTCCGGCGGACAGGCCACTTCCGCGCCGCGCCGCCCAGTTGCCGCCGGCGCCGGGCGCAACAACGACATGGACGACGATATTCCGTTCTGATTGCTCGCCGTTCGAGCGGACCGGGGACTTGCGAGCCGCCGAAATAGTCGGCGGCTCCAGCAAGTTGTGCTTGTTCATGTCTATTCTTGATTAATCTACGTAACATTTTGATGTTCCCGATGTCTGGTAGCGCGTGTCGATGCTTCGGCGTGCCGCTAATGCTGGGGTTTTCACATTAAGAGCTCGATTTAGCGTTTTTCCGTCACGTGTGATGGTCATCGAACCGGCGGCTGCGGGATGGAGCCTTGGGAGCACGCTGCCATGAGTCTCGCGCCACTGCTGGAAGCCGTCCCGCCGATCCCGCTTCATGCCTTCGCGGCGATGGCGGCCTTCGCGCTCGGCATCGTGCAGTTCGCAGGCCCCAAGGGAACGCTGCCGCACCGGACCCTTGGCTGGATCTGGGTCGGCCTGATGGCGGTGGTGGCGGTCTCCTCATTCTGGATCCACGAGATCAGATTGCTGGGTCCCTGGAGTCCGATCCATCTGCTGTCGATCTTCACGCCGATCATGCTGGTGCTGGGCGTGTGGTACGCGCGCCGGCACAATGTCGGCGGCCACAAGATCACGATGATCTCGATCTTTGCCGGCGCGCTGGTGGTTGCGGGGCTGTTTACCTTCGTCCCCGGACGGGTCATGCATGCGGTGGTTTTCGGCCCCTAGGCGCGGCGGAAAACACCGGTTCTGACCCCCTGATTTTGGTCCCGCCGACGAGCTTGTTCCGATCCCGGAAATGGCTGGCGCGATGACTTGCCAGCAGAGCGCTGTGAGCCCGGTAAGTCCATGAAAAAACGAAGGGAAAAACAGCTGGCCGGGGGCGCCCTGGGGTGGTTAAAAGCCCTTCGATACGCTATATGATTCCCAGCCAAGAACTGACCGGATTCCCCTTTGTCTGACAACGATGACAACAAGCCCGGCGAGCCGCCGGCGCCTTCCGATATTCGTCCCGTTTCCATTCTCGACGAGATGAAGCGCTCCTACCTCGATTACGCCATGAGCGTGATCGTGGCGCGCGCGTTGCCGGATGCCCGCGACGGCCTCAAGCCGGTCCACCGCCGCATTCTGTATTCGATGTACGAGCAGGGGCACACCCCGGACAAGAAGTACGTCAAGTCCGCGCGCGTCGTCGGCGACGTGATCGGTAAGTATCATCCGCACGGCGACCAGTCGATTTACGACGCAATGGTCCGGATGGCGCAGGAATTCTCCATGCGCGTGCCGCTGATCGACGGGCAGGGCAACTTCGGCTCGGTCGACGGCGATCCCCCGGCGGCCTACCGGTACACCGAAGCGCGTCTGACCAAATCGGCGATGGAAGTGCTGGGGGACATCGACAAGGACACGGTTGATTTCCAAGGTAACTATGACAATTCAGAGAAGGAACCGTCGGTCCTGCCGGCCAAGTTCCCCAACCTGCTGGTCAACGGCGCCGGCGGCATCGCCGTCGGCATGGCCACCAATATTCCCCCGCACAATCTCGGCGAAGTCATCGACGCCTGCACGGCGCTGATCGACGATCCTGCGCTCAGCATCGACGAGCTCATCAACATCGTTCCCGGACCGGACTTTCCGACCGGCGGCATCATCCTCGGCCGCCAGGGCATCCGTTCGGCCTATCACCTCGGCCGCGGCTCCATCGTGATGCGCGGCAAGGTCAAGTTCGACACCATCCGCAAGGATCGCGAAGCGATCATCATCACCGAAATTCCCTACCAGGTGAACAAGGCCAGCATGGTCGATCGCATCGCCGAACTGGTGCGCGAGAAGAAGATCGAGGGCATCTCGGAGCTGCGCGATGAATCCTCGCGCGAGGGCCTGCGTGTCGTCGTGGAGCTGAAACGCGAAGCGGTGCCGGATGTTGTTCTGAATCAGCTCTACCGTTTCACGCCGCTGCAGTCGAACTTCCCCGCCAACATGCTGGCGCTGGATGGCGGTCGGCCGCAGACGATGAGTCTGAAAGACCTGCTCACGCTGTTCATCGCGTTCCGCGAGCAGGTGATCACGCGCCGCACCAAGTTCCTGCTCAACAAGGCCCGCGACCGCGCACACATCCTGGTCGGCCTCGCGATTGCGGTCGCCAATATCGACGAAATCATTCGTGTCATCCGCACTTCGCCCGATCCCACCACCGCCCGCGACACCCTGATGTCGCGGGACTGGGCGGCGCGGGATGTCGAGGCGATGATCACGCTGATCGACGACCCCAGGCATCGGATGACGGCCGAGGGCACCGCACGGCTGTCGCTGGAGCAGGCCAAGGCCATTCTGGAATTGCGCCTGGCGCGACTGACCGCGCTCGGCCGCGAGGAGATTTCCGAGGAACTCGACAAGCTCGCGGTGGAGATCGCCGACTATCTCGACATTCTGCGCTCGCGTACGCGGGTGCAGGCCATCGTCAAGGCCGAGCTCGCCGAGGTCCGGGCCGATTTCGCCACCCCGCGCAAGACCGTCATCATGGAGCAGCAAGACGAGGTCGAGGACGAGGACCTGATCCAGCGCGAAGACATGGTGGTCACGGTCTCGCATGCCGGCTACGTCAAGCGCGTGCCGCTTTCGGCCTACCGGGCGCAGCGCCGCGGCGGCAAGGGCCGCGCGGGCATGCAGACCCGCGACGAGGACTTCGTCAGTCGGCTGTTCGTGGCCTCGACCCATACGCCGGTGCTGTTCTTCTCCTCGCGCGGCCAGGTCTACAAGGAAAAGGTCTGGCGGCTGCCGGTGGCGGCGCCGAACGCGCGCGGCAAGGCGCTGATCAACATCCTGCCGCTGGAGCAGGGCGAGCGCATCACCACCATCATGCCGCTGCCGGAGGATGAATCCTCCTGGGCCAATCTCGACGTGATGTTCGCCACCACCGGCGGCAATGTCCGCCGCAACAAGCTCTCCGATTTCGTCGATGTCCGCCGTTCCGGCATCATCGCCATGAAGCTCGACGAGGGCGAGGCGATCGTCGACGTGCAGATCTGCACCGAGCACGACGACGTGCTGCTGACCGCCGCCGGCGGCCAGTGCATCCGCTTCCCCGTCACCGATGTGCGCGTCTTTACGGGGCGCACCTCGATGGGCGTGCGCGGCATTGCGCTTGCCGAAAACGACAAGCTGATCTCGCTATCGATCCTGCGCCACGTCGAGACCACCTCGGACGAACGGTCGGCCTACCAGAAGATGCGCCGTGCGGTGGCGGGCGAGACCGGCGCCGAAGAACCTGCCGACACCGAGGTCGAGGAGACGTCAGGCACGCTCCAGCTCTCGCAGGAGCGCTATGCCGAGATGTCGGCGCAGGAACAGGTGGTGTTGACCGTGTCCGTCAACGGCTATGGCAAGCGGACCTCGTCCTACGAATACCGGACCACCGGGCGCGGCGGCAAAGGCATCGTCGCGATGTCGGTCAACAACCGCAACGGCAAGCTGGTGGCTTCGTTCCCGGTCGAGGATTCCGATCAGATCATGCTGGTAACCGACAAGGGCCAGTTGATCCGTTGTCCGGTCGAGGGCATCCGCATCGCGGGCCGTTCGACCCAAGGCGTGATCGTGTTCGACACCGCCGAGGACGAGCACGTGGTCTCCGTCGAGCATATCGGCGACGACGGCGAGAATGGCGAGAACGGCAACGGCGGCTGATTGTCGTTTCGGGATGGTCCGGGCGAGCAGGCCGCAGGTGCGCGAGTGCGCACCAGGGAATCCTGAGATTCCGGGCTCGTGCCTTTGTCGCGCCCCGGAATGACGGGGCCTAAATTAAATTACGATCCCAGTCCCGACGCGACCGGCGTGGTCGCCACGCGCCGCTATTTTTTCGTTGCGCCATCCGCCAAAGTCGCCCGGAACGGTGCGCGGCTCAATTCGTTGCCGGCGGCGATAGCCTTGCGCAGCAGCTGCATCAGCGTAGCGGCCTCGTCCCTGCTCAGGCCGGCCAACATGATCTGCTGCGCGGACTCGACCACCGGCTCGATCCCCTCGAGGGTTCTGTGTCCCTCGTCGGTGATCTCCAAAGCGTGGGCGCGTCTGTCCCGGCTCGGCTGCCGCACCACCAGACCCTTCTGGACCAACCGATCGACGACGCCTGTGATGGTGGTGCGGTCATAGGCGATCAAGCCGGCCAGCGTTGCCTGATCGATGCCCGGCTGCATCGCGACGGTGGTGAGCGCCGCATATTGAACGGGCGTCAGGTCAAACCCGGCTTCTTCGACCGCAGCATGAAAAACCGCCACCGCGATCTGCTGGAACCGGCGCGCCAGATGCCCTGGCTTGTCGTTGTTGTCGGTCATCCAAAATCTCTCGGTCGATAATTTGACAAGTATACTTATAATAAGCATACTGATTAAATTCAGCAACGGCCTTTTTGACCGCCGTGGACCTGCAGGCTCCCGGCGCGAAAGCCGAGGGAGGGTTTCGTGCAATTTCATCTCAACGGATTCGAACCCGGCGACCCCGAGATCAAAGATCCGGCCCAACGAGTCGTCGCCTCAGGATCCACCGGCGCCATTCCGGCGGAGGTCGACGTCCTCATCGTCGGCTGCGGTCCGGCCGGGCTGACCCTGGCGGCCCAACTGTCCGCCTTTCCCGACATCAAGACCTGCATCGTCGAACAGAAGCCAGGCCCGCTGCTGCGCGGCCAGGCAGACGGCATCGCCTGCCGCACGATGGAGATGTTCGAAGCCTATGGTTTCAGCGAGCGTGTGCTGAAGGAAGCCTGCTGGATCAACGAGACGACCTTTTGGAAGCCCGACCCCGCGCAGCCCGGCAACATCGTCCGCAGCGGACGGGTGCAGGACACCGAGGACGGGCTGTCGGAATTTCCGCATGTCGTGCTGAACCAGGCGCGGGTGCACGATTTCTACCTCGACGTCATGCGCAAATCGCCGTCGAGTCTCGAACCATATTATGCGCGGCGCCTGCTCGATCTTCAGATCGATCCAGCCGGCGACAGCACCGATTCCTTTCCGGTGACCGCCAGGCTCGAGCGCCTCGATCCCGGGCACGAGGGGCAGGTCGAGACGATCAAAGCCCGCTATGTGGTGGGTTGCGACGGGGCGCGCAGCACCGTGCGCGCGAGCATCGGGCGCACGCTGCGCGGCGACTCCGCCAATCACGCCTGGGGCGTCATGGACGTGCTGGCCGTCACCGACTTTCCGGATGTCCGCTTCAAGTCATTGATACAGTCCGCCAACCACGGCAGCATCATCATCATTCCGCGGGAAGGCGGCTATCTATTCAGGCTGTATATCGAGCTCGACAAGCTCGATGCCGGCGAGCGGATTTCCAGTCGCAACATCACCGCCGATGATCTGATCGCGGCGGCGCAGCGCATCTTCAAACCCTATTCGCTCGACGTGAAAGAGGTCCCCTGGTGGTCGGTCTATGAGATCGGCCAGCGCCTTTGCGACAAGTTCGACGACGTGCCGGAGGAGGATGTCGCGAAGCGCCTGCCGCGAGTGTTTATCGCCGGCGATGCCTGCCACACCCACAGCCCGAAAGCGGGCCAGGGCATGAACGTATCGATGCAGGACGGCTTTAATCTCGGATGGAAGCTGGCGTCGGTGTTGCGGAAGCGCTGCCCGCCCAGCCTCCTGCACAGCTATTCGGTGGAGCGCCAGGCCATCGCCAAGGAGTTGATCGACTTCGATCGGGAATGGGCCACCTTGCTGGCATCGAGCAAAGGGTTCGATCCGGCCGAGACGCAGCGTTATTTCGTCAGGCACGGGCGCTACACGGCGGGGACCGCGGCCCGTTACGCTCCCTCGATCCTCACCGGCGAAGCAACCCATCAGCATCTGGCCGATGGGTTGACGATCGGTATGCGCTTTCATTCCGCGCCGGTCATCCGCCTGGCCGACGCCAAGCCGGTTCACCTTGGGCACACGGTCAAGGCGGATGGCCGCTGGCGCATTTTTGCTTTTGCCGGCGCGGAGGATCCTGCCGCGCCCGGTTCAGGGACCCGGAACCTCTGCGACTTCCTTGCCGAGGCGGAAGCTTCGCCGTTGCGGAAATACACAGCTGATGGCGAGGACATCGATAGCGTGATCGACGTCCGCGCGGTCTTTCAGCAGGATCATCACATGCTTGCCGTCGAGGCCATGCCGTCGTTGCTGCTGCCGCGGAAGGGACGTTACGGACTTCGCGACTACGAAAAGATATTCTGCGCCGACCTGAAGAGCGGCAACGACGTCTTCACCATGCGCGGCATCGATCGCGGCGCGGGATGCATGGTGGTGGTGAGGCCGGACCAATACGTGGCGCACGTCCTTCCGCTCAATGGCTACGCAGCGCTGGCAGCGTTCTTCGATCGCTTCATGACGCCACGAAACTGAACCAGGCGTTAAATTCCGGGCTGCGTTCCGGACGACCATCTGCCTGGTGCCGCGCAACATTGCAGCCCGGCAGCACGCCTGTGAGGGATGATACCGGCAATACGGCGGTACCCGGCCTGTTCCCTGCCGCGCCGCGACCAAAATTTTGCCAAACGCCGCCGCTACCTCGACCGCCGGCTGGCGGTCGCGATAAATTGTGGAACTCAGTCATGGCAAACCCGAGCGTCACGATTGACGCAAAGTCGCGTCCCACACGCGTCGAGGACAGCAATGTAGAGAGGGCGGGCCGCTCGGATCTCGGCAGCGTTTTCGTTGCCGCACTTTACGCGGCGGTTGTCGTTCCCGCTATGGCGGCATGGTTGTACTTGCTCGGCCTCTATCTCTGGAAAGTCATGATCTGGATGATTGCATGATCGCGCCTGGTCGTCGGTCGGTCCCACCCCTCGAGTCTACCGCGCGGAGCATGTGAGATGCTGGAAGTCATCGCTATTTTGATTTTCCTCGGAGCGGCCTACGCTGCCGGATATTATACGCGTGATCGGATTTCCCGAAGGCGGCGCGAGAGCGCCCGCAGGTGGAAGAACTACACGGAGCCGGGACGGCCGCGGCCCGCGAATACCAACCAGGCTCCGCTCAAACAGGCGCTCGGCGATCTCGGCCAGATGCTCAACCGCTGGGATGACCGAGCCCGGGCGCGCCGATTGCAGCGCTGATGGAATTGGTGGCCGCCCAAAACGCCGAAGTCCCCGGGGGGCATCCCGAGGACTTCAAACCAGAGCAATCTGACGGCTAAATTTGGTGAGCGCGGCGGCCCTTATGGGGTGCGGTTGGCGGTGACCAGGCGCGCTTCCCGGATCAGCGACTTGCTGCCGGCGGCGCGAAGGCAGGAGGTCTCGAAATTCGGCCAAGCCTGCTGCGAGCAATCCTTGCCGACGGTGCGGATGTCGAGCCGGTCACTCTTGGCAAGCGCCTGGGGTACGCTGGCTTCGACCGAGGGGGCAAAGCCGGGCAAAATGGTCAGTGCGGCGGCGATCAGCGCGGCAAAGGTGATTGCGGAAAGTGCCTTGATCATGACGGTCCCCTGTCATGGGCCGTTCGGCCCGTCGTTTCGTTGGACGGATGTGTACCTACGCGGCGTTTCCGGCTGTCTTCGCCAGGGCGGAAAATGGTTTCATTCCGGCCGAGTTTTGTTTCGTCGCGTGGCAGGGGACGAAACATTGCCCGCCTGCCCAAGCAGACGCGCGGACCCCGAAACTGGTTCATTGGCCGATCTCAAATAAAAACCGGGCCTGACAGGGAACCAGAGCGTCTCCGCGCGAAGCGGGGCGCGGTAGCGTGAAAACGCGACAAAACGAGTTTTCCCCGGCTTGCCGGGCCGCCCGGGGCGGGTTAGGAGGGTCCTATGCCCCGTATCGCGCTCTATCCCGGCTCGTTTGACCCGATCACCAACGGCCATCTGGACGTGCTCCAGCGCGCCGTCACCCTGTGCGACCGCCTGATCGTCGCCGTTGCCGTCCACCCCGGCAAGAAGTCGCTGTTTTCGACCGATGAACGGCTGGAAATGCTCAACGAGGTATGCGCACCCATCGCCAAGCAGGCCGGTTGCGCCTTCGAGGCCACCACCTACGACAATCTGACGGTCACGGCGGCCCGGGCGGCCGGCGCCACCATCATGATCCGGGGCCTGCGCGACGGCACCGATCTCGACTACGAGATGCAGCTCGCCGGCATGAACCAGGCCATGGCGCCTGACGTGCATACGGTGTTCGTCCCGGCATCGCCGGCGGTCCGCCCGATCACCGCCACACTGGTGCGCCAAATCGCGGGGATGGGCGGCGACTTCTCCGCGTTCGTGCCGGCTTCGGTCGCCGCCAAACTCAAGGCCAAGTTTGCCTAGCGACTGTCCTGCGTTTCCAAGCCTTGCTCTCTTGATCCCACTCTCTTGATCCCGGAGTTTTTATGATCCGTATTCTCGCTTTTGTCGCAGCCCTGATCTGCGCGGCTCCCGCGATCGCCCAGCCGCTCCCGGCCAATCTCGACAAGGCCAATGCGATCGTGATCGACACCACGAAGGGCCGCATCGTGATCAAGCTGCGGCCTGACATCGCCCCGCAGCATGCCGAGCGCATCAAGCAGCTGGCGCGCGAGGGCTATTACAACAACGTGCCGTTCCACCGCGTGATGGACGGCTTCATGGCGCAGACCGGCGACGGCCAGAACTTCAACGGCACCGGCGGTTCGAAATATCCGAACCTGAAGCAGGAATTCTCGAAAGTGCCGTTCACGCGCGGCATAGTCGGCATGGCGCGGCGCGGCGACAGCGTCGATACCGCGAATTCGCAGTTCTTCATCATGTTCGCGGAAGGCTCCAGCCTGAACGGGCAATACACCGTGATCGGCGAGGTCGCCTCCGGCATGGACGTGGTCGACAAGTTGAAAAAGGCGCCGCCGGGATCGCAAGGCGGCAGCGTCACCGACCCCGACAAGATGGTGAAGGTGCAAGTCGCATCCGACATCAAGTGATCGATGGCCGCGTCGCGCAGCAAGCCGCTCCTCGGGTTTGCCGCGCTGCTGTTGTGGCTGGTATCGGTCGTGCCGGCCGCCGCACAACCGCAGCAAGTCGACACGCTCAAGGACATCTTTGTGCGGCTGCATTCGTGCTGGAAGCCGCCACCGCTGTCGCAGGCCAACCCGATCGACATCACCGTGGTCGTCAGTTTCAACCGCGCGGGCGCCATCCTCGGCCACCCCAAAATCACCTATGAATCGGAGCAGGCCAGCGATAACGACCGGCTCAAATACCGGGTCGCGGTGATGGAGGCATTGCAACGCTGCACACCGTTGCCATTTACCGAGGGACTGGGCGGTGCTGTTGCCGGCCGGCCTCTCGCGGTCCCTTTCAGAACCCGCAAACGTCCACCCAAAACCGAAGAGAGAAGAGCATGGCTGCCACAGAGAATACTTTGATCCTGGAAACCACGCAGGGTCCCGTCACCATCGAAATGCGCCCCGATCTGGCGCCGGGCCATGTTGCCCGCATCAAGGAACTGGTGCGCGAAGGGTTTTACGACGGCATCGTGTTCCACCGCGTGATCGAGGGCTTCATGGCGCAGACCGGCTGCCCGCAGGGCACCGGCACCGGCGGTTCCGGCAAGAAGCTGAAGGCCGAGTTCAACAAGGAGCCGCATGTTCGCGGCACCACCTCGATGGCGCGCGCCGCGAGCCCGGATTCCGGCGACAGCCAGTTCTTCATCTGCTTCGACGATGCCTCCTTCCTCAACGGCCAGTACACGGTCTGGGGCAAGGTCACGGATGGCATGGACAACGTCGACAAGATCAAGCGCGGCGAGCCGGTGCAGAACCCCGACAAGATCGTCAAGGCGCATATGGCCGCCGACGCGGCGTAACGCTCCTCCTCATGGTGAGGAGCCTGCGCAGCAGGCGTCTCGAACCATGAGGCCATTGATGCAGCAACGGCCGGGCTTCATCCTTCGCGACGCCTGCTGCGCAGGCTCCTCAGGATGAGGTTCGGCGCCAGTGTGCAGGATTGCATGCGCACCGATCTGTTCGACTTCGACCTTCCCGCCGCCAGCATCGCGCTGCGGCCAGCGAGCCCGCGCGATTCCGCAAAAATGCTCGTCGTGCAGCCGGACGGCGCGCTGGCCGACTGGACCGTGAGCGAGTTGCCGCAATGGCTGGAGCCCGGTGACCAGCTGGTCGTGAACGACACCAAGGTGATTTTGGCCCAGCTCAAAGGCCGCCGCATCGGCCGCGAGACCGAACCGAAGATCGAGGCGACGCTGATCAAGCGGCTCGACGGCTCGCGCTGGCAGGCGCTGGTCAAGCCGGCCAGGAAGCTCGCGCCCGGCGATGTGGTTCGCTTCGGCAATGAAGGCAAGGTCTGCCTGCTCGGCCATCTCGACGCCGAGGTCGAGGCCAAGGGCGAGGAGGGCGAGATCACGCTGTCGTTCTCGTTTCACGGACCGGCGCTCGACCAGGCCATTGAAGACATCGGCACGCCGCCGCTGCCGCCCTACATCGCCTCCAAACGCACGCCTGACGATCGCGATGCCGCCGATTACCAGACCATGTTCGCGGCCAATGAGGGCGCGGTCGCAGCACCCACTGCGGGGCTGCATTTCACGCCGGCGATGGAAGCCGCACTGCGCGGCCGCGGCGTCGGACTGCACCGGATCACGCTGCATGTCGGGGCAGGGACCTTCCTGCCGGTCAAGGTGGAGGACACCTCAGAGCACAAAATGCATGCCGAATGGGGCTCGATCTCGGCCGAGACCGCAGCCGCCTTGAATACGGCCCGCGCTACGGGCGGCCGCATCGTCGCGGTCGGAACCACATCGTTGCGACTCCTGGAAAGCGCGGCCGCCGAGGACGGCACGATCCAGCCGTTTTGCGCGGAGACCGCCATCTTCATCACGCCGGGCTATCGCTTTCGCGCGGTCGATATCCTGCTGACCAATTTCCATCTGCCGCGTTCGACACTGTTCATGCTGGTGTCGGCGTTCAGCGGGTTGGATACGATGAAGCAGGCCTATGCCCACGCGATCGCCAGCGGCTACCGGTTCTATTCCTATGGCGACGCGTGCCTGCTGTTGCGCGCGCGGGACTGAGTGATCGACGCTTGTGTCAGGTTCGTTCGACGGCGCGCTCGAGCCTCTTGCTCAAGATCCAGGAGAGGCCGAGGAACGCCACCAGCAGCGCGAAGGCCACGCCGGAGGAAGCATCGCTCATCACCTTCTCCGAGACCTGGCCGAAAGCATAGCCGGCCGAGACGACCGTGCAGGACCACAGTCCTGCCGCGACGAAATTGAACGCCAGGAAAGTGGACCAGGGCAGCTGCGATATCCCATAGGCAAAGCCCGCGACGCCGCGAATGCCGTGCGGAAAACGATGGAACAGGATCATCCAGGCATAGTGGCGGTCGGCCAGCCGGGCTGCGGTCTGGACCGCACGTTCCAGCCTCGGGAAGGATCCGAGCCAGCTTGTGCCGTAGCGCCGCCCGATCCAGAACCGGATGACATCGCCGGTAAAGGTGCCGAACCAGCAAACCACGAGCAGCGTGCCGAAATTCAGCGCGCCTGAATGCACCGCGTAGCCCGCGAACAGCGTGATCAGCAGGCTGTGCGAGGCCGCATAAGCGAACATGAGGCTGTAGGCCGCATCGCCGTGCTGGCGGATGAGATCGAGAAACGACGCGAGATCGGTCGGAAACAGCAAAATGGCCCCTTTGACAAAGTTCCCCGATGACACTTCCTGTCACCGGGGAGCTGCCGGGACGCTACTACGTTGCTTGAGCATTTGAAAGCAGCGGTGGGGTGGTCCCCGCCTTATACGTCGATCAACGCGGCTCGCTCGGTTTGTCGCGTTCCCGGCTTTCGGCGGCCTGAGCGGCGCATTCATCCATGCCGTGGCACCGGCTCTTGTAATAATAGTACCACGAACCGGCTATCGCACAGATCAAGACCAGCGCGAGGAGATAAGCCCAGCTTCGCTTCGGCATCGTCAGCCTTCAAATTCGGTTTCGGTCGCGAACTTAACGAACGATTCGCTGTGAAACCAGCGGGGCGACGCGCGCCCCAACGATGTCGGGTGTTTTCAATTTCCAACGAAGCGACGAAGGAGGAGCAGCTCGGACGGCATCGAACGCACGCGCTCGGTCAAATCCAAGGCTCAAATCCAAGGCTCCTGCAAATGCTCCTGTTGCAGCGCGCGTTGAACCGCCGGTCTTGCAAGAATGCGATTCATGTACGGACCGACATGGGGCCAACTTGCTCCCGGTCGCGGCATTCCACGGGACCATCGACACAGGGTAAGCGCACAAGCGTCGACTGCCGAGTAAGTATTACCCAACAACCACTGATCACCGTGGGATTCGAGCGCGCCGTCGAGCAAATCGAATAAGCCATATACCTTCTGTTCAGCACACGCTCGCAACTCGGGAAACATGGCTGGATCGTTGGCCCATTTATTGGGATGCAGATACATGGATAATGCTGGCTGTAACGTGCTTGAGGACCACATGAGCCACTTGTAGAAGTGCGCGCGTTCGCCAGTCCCTATTGCCGGAGCCAGGTCACAACCCGGATAGCTATCGAGCAAATGCAGGCAGATGGCTGCGGATTCGTACAAGACCAGGTCATCCTGCACGAGGACCGGGATTAGACCGTTTGGATTCAGTCGGAGATGATCGGGTCCCTTGTGAGCGCCGCCGCTTAGATTGACAAAGATGAGCTGATACGGCGCCCCAATTTCTTCCAGCAAGATATGCGAGGCGAGGCTGATGAAGCCGGGATAGTAATAAAGCTTCATCATCGGCAATCTCCTCGCGAACAAGAGCGAGCATGCTTCGCCGCATAGAAATGATATGCGAAGCGTGGGGTTGGTTAGCGACGTGCAACCTACCCCACGATTTCACTTCACGCCATCGCGCGCTGCGGCAGCAATTCCGCGATCTGGACGGCGTTCAGCGCGGCGCCCTTCAACAGCTGGTCCGCTGAGACGAACATCGCGATCGAATGGCCGGAGGGGTCGCTGAGATCGTTGCGGATGCGGCCGACCAGCACGTCGTCCTGGCCGGATGCGTCAATCGGCATCGGGAAGTAGTTCTTCGCGCGATCGTCGACGATCCTGACGCCCGGCGCCTGCGAGAGGATCGCGCGCACGTCGTCCTCCGAGATCGGCCTTTCGCACTCGAAGGTGATGGCCTCACAATGCGCGCGCAGCACCGGCACTCGCACGCAGGTGACGCCGATCGCGATCTTGTCGTCCTCGAATATCTTGCGGGTCTCGTTGATGACCTTGGTCTCTTCGTCGTTATAGCCGGTCGCCGGATCGATCGCGGTGTTGTGGCTGAACACGTTGAAGGCGTAGGGGAGCGGGATCACCTTGGGCGTGAACGGCCGGCCCTCGAGGCTGGCGCGGGTCGATTCCTTCAACTCCTCCATGGCCGCCGCGCCGGCGCCGCTGGCGGCCTGGTAGGTCGAGATGATCATGCGCTTGATGCGGTTCTGGCGGTGGATCGGCCACAGCGGCACCAGCGCCGTGATCGCCGAGCAGTTCGGGTTGGCGATGATGCCCTTGTGGTCGCGGATGCGGCCTGCGTTGATTTCGGGAATGACCAGCGGCACGTCCGGATCCATTCGGAAGGCCGAGGAATTGTCGACCACCACCGCGCCCGACTTCACCGCGATCGGCGCGTACTTCTTCGAAATACTGCCGCCGGCCGAGAACAGCGCGATATCGACGCCGTGGAAGGAGTGCGGATTGAGCTCCTCGATCACAACAGGCTCGCCGCGGAAATTGATGGTTTGGCCAGCCGAGCGTGCGCTCGCCAGCGCCTTCAGCTTGCCGACGCGGAAATTGCGCTTGTCCATGGTGGCAATGAATTCGGCCCCGACGGCGCCGGTCACGCCGACAATGGCCACTACAGGATCGTTGCTCACGTTCGTCTTCCTTTTGGTTGAGTAGGTTACGGGCAATAAAAAAAGCCCCGGTCCTTTTCAGGCGGGGCTTCGGTTCAGATGATGCGATCGTTCGGCTACGCGCGCACGGCTCCCGAGCCCCCCAAGGGTGCTTTGGTTTTCGCGGTGCGTTTGGTGGTCGCGTTCATGGGGCGGACTTATGCGGGAGAGTTTGGTCGTCGTCAACGGGTTTTGCAGCGAAAATCGACCCAAACCGGGTCGAATGGCCTGTTGAACTGAGCGGGTCTGTTACGCCATAAGCTGCCGCATGGACGTTCCCAATCATTTTGAGCTGCTCGCCATCGACGGCCAGGCCCGGCTCGGCCGGCTGACAACCCCGCACGGCTTGGTGCGGACGCCGGCGTTCATGCCGGTCGGCACCGCCGGCGCGATGAAGGGCATGCATTGGCGCGAGGTGCGCGATGCCGGTGCCGATATCGTGCTCGGCAATACCTATCATCTGATGCTGCGTCCGGGCGCCGAGCGGATCGCTGATCTTGGCGGCCTGCAGACATTCACGGGATGGCGGGGGCCGATGCTCACCGACTCCGGCGGCTTTCAGGTGATGTCGCTGTCGGAGCTGCGCAAGGTGACCGAGAAGGCCGTGACCTTTCGCTCGCACATCGACGGCGCCAAGGTCGAGCTGTCGCCGGAACGTTCGATCGAGGTGCAACGGCTGCTCGGCTCCGACATCGCCATGCAGATGGATGAATGCGTGCGGCTGCCGGCCGAACGCGGCGATATCGAGCGCGCGATGCAGCTTTCGCTGCGCTGGGCCGAACGCTCAAAGCGCGCCTTCGAGAGTGCGTCGCCTGGCTACATGCTGTTCGGCATCGTGCAGGGCGGCGACGTGCCTGATTTGCGCCACGCCAGCGCGCACGGGCTGGTCGATATCGGTTTCCATGGCTACGCGATCGGGGGCCTTGCCGTCGGCGAGCCGCAGGCGGTGATGCTGGCGATGATCGAGGAGACCGCGCCGCGGCTGCCGCAGGACCGCCCCCGCTATCTGATGGGCGTCGGCACGCCGGAGGATTTGCTGGAGGCGGTGGCGCGCGGCATCGATATGTTCGACTGCGTGATGCCGACCCGCAATGGGCGCCACGGCATGGCATTCACGCGCTTTGGCCAGATCAACCTGCGCAATGCCCGCCACGCCGACGATCCACGGCCGCTCGACGAGGAAAGCGCATGGCCGGCGACGCGCGAATACTCGCGCGCCTACCTGCATCATCTGGTGCGCTCGGGCGAGACGCTCGGCGCGATGCTGCTCTCGGAAATCAATATCGCGTATTATCAGCACCTGATGGCGGAGATGCGCGAAGCGATCGGCAACGGCAGCTTTGAGACGTTCCAAAAGCAAACGCGCGCCGAATGGGCGCGCGGGGATATTGTTGCAAGGTGAAGCTGCGAGGTAACGAGCCTCAGTTGCAGGCGAACCTCTTGATCGAATGTTTGGTCACGAAGCCGTAACCGCAAGTGTCGCAGGTCCAGAGGTAGCTGATCAAATTGTCATGAAGATAGGCGGAAGCTTCCGCGGCCACCATGGAGTCCGCGCATACCGGGCAGGTCGGTAGATCACAGCCGCGTGGGTCGGGCCTAGACGCGACGGTCGACAGGACTTCAGCAATTGCTGGCATCGTGACCTCCTTGCGATCTGAAGCTTAAGCTCAACTCACGACGAAAGTATAAACCGATTTGTTTGACGTTGTCGCAACACAAATGCGTTGGATTGGCGTTTTGGCGAAGTTTCGATTTTGCGATGCAGCGAATTTTTGACTCTGACGTTTCGGACTTGCGCACCAGCTCGGCCACCTCCTAAGTAAGAGAGCCCCGAATTCCGGGCACATTATCACTGCAGGAGCGTCGTGATGGAGGCATCGTCAGCCACGGGTGCAGTGCACCGTCCCGGACGGGGCCGGGTGTTCGACAGCATCGTAGATGCCGTCGGCGACACGCCGATCGTCGGGCTGCGCAAACTGCCGCAGCTGCACGGTGTGAGCGCGACCATTTTAGCTAAACTTGAATATTTCAGCCCGGCGGCGAGCGTCAAAGACCGCATCGGTGCTGCGATGGTGATCGCGATGGAGAAGGCCGGCGTGATCAACGCCGACACCGTGCTGATCGAGCCGACCTCGGGCAACACCGGCATTGCGCTGGCCTTCGTCGCGGCTTCGCGCGGCTACCGGTTGAAACTGGTGATGCCGGAATCGATGTCGATCGAGCGGCGCAGGATGCTGGCCTTCCTCGGCGCCGAGATCGTGCTGACGCCGGCAGCGCAGGGCATGAAGGGCTCGATCGCGACCGCCGAAGAGCTGGTGCGGACGACGCCGAACGCCGTGATGCCGCAGCAGTTCAAGAACCTCGCCAATCCCGAAATCCATCGCCGCACCACGGCGGAGGAAATCTGGAACGATACCGGCGGCACGATCGATTTCTTTGTCGCCGGCGTCGGCACCGGCGGCACCATTACCGGCGTCGGCCAGGTGCTGAAGCCGCGCAGGCCTTCGCTGCGGGTCATCGCCGTCGAGCCGGAGGAAAGCCCGGTGCTGTCGGGCGGCCAGCATACGCCGCACAAGATCCAGGGCATCGGCGCCGGCTTCGTGCCTGATATTCTGGACCGCTCCGTGATCGACGAGATCCTCAAGGTCAACTCGGCGACCGCGATCGAGATGTCGCGCGCGCTGGCGCGCAACGAGGGTATCCCCGGCGGTATCTCCGCGGGGGCGGCGATTGCGGCGGCGCTGGAGGTCGGCAAGCGGCCGGAAGCGGCCGGCAAGACCATCCTGGCCATTGTGCCGTCATTCTCGGAACGTTATCTGTCGACCGTCTTGTTTGAAGGAATTTAGCGATGGCGGACCAGCCGAGGCGGCCGAGGACCCTGAACGATGCCCGCTCGGAGGCGGAAGCGGCGTTCAAGCGCACCACCACCAAGGTGGTGGAGGCGCCAGCGAAGCCGACAGCGCTTCCCGGCGTGAAGGAGCTGGTGTCGCTGCGCATCGACCAGGATGTGCTCGAATATTTCCAGGAAGGCGGCGCCGGCTGGCAGGACCGGATCAACGCGGCGCTGCGAAAGGCTGCGGGCAAGTAGAATTCCCGAAACAGACACGCGCGAATGCGTTCCGTTGTGGCCATCCGACTGGTTGCGCTGACCAGCGTCGGGTTGGCGATTGGCGGCTGTCTCGCCGATCCGGCGACGGCCGATCAGGTGCCGTTCACCTGCACGATCCTGCCGGGCGAGGAGATCGCCAGCGTCCTGATGACGAACCCGCTACCGAGCGATGCCTCCTGCATCGTGACGTGCAAATTCTCGACCGCCAAATACGACAACAATCCGCAGATCACCTGCGCCAAGGCGGTGCCGTCGGGCAAGGAAGTGGAAATGTGCCGGCTGACGTCGGGCGGCGACAAATTCGTCAAATTGATCGAAGGCCGCGCAGACTGTTTGAGGCTGTCTAACCCCGGTTCCGAATGAAAAAGCCCGGAATGATCCCGGGCCTTTTGCTGTCGATGGTGCGTTGGGCTCTTAGTCTTGACGCGTGCTCTTGAACGCGAACCGGTCGCCGCCCCGGATAAAGTCCGGGGCGGGTACTCACAACGCGATGCCTAGCGCAGCATGCCGCCCACGACGCCCCCGATGAATCGGCCGGCGCCGGCCGGATCGGGTCCGCCGCCGCCGCTGTGTTGACGCTGCGGTTGCGGTTGGTGGGGCTGGGCCTGCTGTTGGCCGCCTCCACCGCTGGCGCGGCGACGGGCGGGGCGCTCCTCGTCGCTGGAGCTTGCGGTAGGCGCCGCCGCCACGATCTCCGACAACAGGGCCTTGTGCTGCAGCTTGTTGAGGTAGCCGCTCTTTGGATAACCGCGGGCGGCCTGCCAGCGGGTGATCACGGCCCGGGTGGCTGCATCGAAGCTGCCGGTCACCTTGGTATCGAATCCGAGTCCGTTCAGCCGGCGCTGCACGTCGCGGCGCTGACCCTTGTCGAGGCCGACCTGGTCCTCGGTGGTCTGGTTGGCTTCGTCCTTGAACGTTGCAGGATCGATCCCGGCGCTCAGGTTGCGGGTGGCGTCGTTCGGCTTGCTCTCCAGCGAAGCGATCCGCGCCAACGCCAGCGATTTGAACTGACCGTTGGGATAGCTCGACACGTAGGCGTTGAGCTCTTCCGGCTTGTTGGAATCCTTGATCGAGCGCCAGAATTCGAGTTCGACGTCGGAGCCCGGTGCGGCGGCAACCGCCGCTGGCGCCACCGCCGTCCCAGGCGCGGGCGCGCCGTTCAGGTAGACCGTGCCGATCAGGTTGGTATGACCCCAGGGCAACTGGCCCTTGTTGGTCTCCTCGTTGACCTGGGCGCGGACCTTGGTCATCGCCTGCTGGATCTCGACGCCGGGCTGCGTCACGTTGGCGAGCAGCGCGCGCGTGAACGGGCTGTTGGCGCCTTCCTTGCCGTCAAGCGCGGTTTGTCCGGGACCGGTGGCAAACGCGATCAGCGTGCCTTCGCCGGATTTCATTTCGGCAAGGCCGGTCTGCACCGAAACGCTGCGGGTCGCGGAGTTGGACTTGATCTTGGCGGCGAACGGGTTGTCGCGGCAGGCATCGAGGAACACCAGCTTGACCTTGGCGTCGCCCATGGTCTGGTCGAGCGTCAGGTCGATGTTGATGGCGGCGCCGAGCTTGACGTCCATTTCCGATTTGATGTCGGCGTCGATCGGCAGCAGATAATTGGTGCCGCCGATAGCGATGCCGTGACCGGCGTAGAAGAACAGCGCGACGTCGGCGCCTTGCGCCTTCTTGCCGAAATCGAGCAGCTTCTCGGTCATCTTGTCGCGCGTGAGATTGGTGCCTTCGACCACGTCGAATCCGATATTGCGCAGCGCGGCTGCCATCGACTTGGAGTCGATCGGCGGATTCGGAAGGGCGGCGACGTTCTTGTAGCTGCCGTTTCCGACCACGAAGGCAACCCGCTTCTCGGCGCTGGCGGCGCCGGCGGTGAAGACCATGCAGATCAGAGAAAGGACGAGGGTTGGGAAGCGCATCTGAAATTCCCCCAGAGCAGAATCGAAAACAAATTTGGCGGTAACGCTCGCCGCAGGCTACACGAAAAATCCGCACGCGGCGCCAGAAAAATAGGGCAGGCAGGTATCCGCGGGAAGCGTCATCACCCCCCAATTACGCGACCAACCCCGTTAATCCTGTACGATGCTGTTCACAAATCCAGCAATTAAGGCGGAATTCAGGTTCCAGCCCGCCGAGGAGCGGGATGGGTCGCCCTCAGGTTCAATAGATTGCCGGCAAGGATCAGCATGGCGCCGAGCACGGTGAACAAGTCCAGTCGCTCCGAATAGATCAGCCAGCCCGCGGTGGCGGTTAGGGGAACGCGCAGGAAATCCATCGGGATGACGACCGTCGCGTCGGCATGCAGCATCGCGCGCGCCATGCAGTAATGGGAGAAAGTGCCGCAGAATGCGATCACGACGACCCAGCCCCAGACATGGACCGGTGGCCACGTCCAGACGTAGAGCGCTGGGAGTAGCCCTGCCACCGATTGTATCGCCAGCATCCAGAAAATGATCGCCACCGAATGCTCGGTCCGGGTCAGCGATTTGACCATCGCGATCGAGATGCCGAAGCCGACCGCGGCCGCCAGCGCAATCAATTGTCCGGGATTGACCTCGCCGGTTGCCGGGCGAACGATCACGATAACGCCGATGATGCCGAGCACGATGGCCGCGACCTTCCAGACCGTCATCCGCTCGCCGAGAAACATCGCGGCCAGGATCGCGGTCCAAATCGGCATCGTGAATTCGATCGCCACCACCTGACCGATCGGAATCAAGGTCAGCGCGAAAAACCAGCCGAGCTGCGCCCCGTAATGGATCAGGTTGCGCGAGATGTGCATGTGCAGCCGCGCAGTTTTCACGATGGCAAATCCGCCATTGGCGTGGATCATCGGATACAGCAGGAAGAAGCCGATGATCGTGCGCATCTCCATCAGCTGAAACACGTTCAGCTCGCGCATGCCCTCGCGGCCGGCGACCACCACGATCAGCATCAAGGCGAGCCAGCCCGACATCCAAAGCGCGGCCAGAGATTTGGAAGGTGTACGGTCCATTTTCTGGAACTGATTTTTGAGGCTGAGTTGCGGTGGACTGACGAGGGCAGGCCGGTATCGGCGAGTGCGTGATGATTTGCAACGCGTAAATCTGGACGCAGCGATGCGGCAGCTCGAATTTGGTGTGGGAGTGGCCGCGGGTTCGGTGTTATTTGTCATTCCGGGGCGCGAGTGAAACCGAACGAATCCGGAATCTCGAGAGCCCCCGGGATCTGGTCCTTCGGACCATCCCGAATGAAGAAGAAAATCGAGAGGACCTCTCCATGCGTATCCTGCAACCGGCCGGATGGTCGAAACCCCGCGGTTTTTCACACGGCGTCGAGATCGACGCTTCAGGCAAATGGATCGTGCTGGCCGGCCAGACCGGCGGCGACGAGAAGGGTGACTATCAGCCCGACATGGCCGCCCAGGTCGGCACGGCGCTGAAGCGGGTCATCAAGCTGCTCGGCGAGGCCGGCGCTGGCCCTGAACACATCGTCCGCCTGACCTGGTATCTGACCAGCCGCAGCGAATATGAGGCGGCAGGCGCCGGCATCGGTGCGGCCTGGAAGGAAACGCTCGGGCGCAACTTCCCGCCATCGACGCTTCTGTACATCGACGGCCTGGTCGACGTCAGGGCCAAAGTCGAAATCGAAGTCACTGCTTACGTGCCCACATCCTAAACCCACGCCACAAAGTGCGCGGAACAACACACAGGAAATCATAACGCCAATGACTACCAATCGATCGACTTCAGCGAATTTCGTGACGGCCTTCGCGACCGGCTGGCCTGAAGCGCAGCCCGACATCATGGTGCTGTCTCTGACGACTCACCACGGCGTGCAGGATTTTGCCTTCAACAAGGAGCAGGCGCTGTTGATCGCAAAAACCATCAAGGAAACGGCCGCGAGGCTGGAGAAGCCCAAATCGGCCTAGCGCGTTTTCCAAGAAAACGCGTCAAATCAAGAATCTAGAGCTTCTTCCGTTCCGATTCCATCGGAACGGAAGAGGCTCTAGGGTCGCCGGAGGGTACCAACTCGCGCGCAAGGCGTCCCTGGAAATGAAAATCGCCCGCTCGTGAGCGGGCGATTTGGGATCAGTCGCTCGGACGGCGCCGACTTTATTTCGACAGCGAAACATTCGCGGCGCGGAACACGCTGTCGGCCTTGATGCTGACGGACTGCTTGTTGCCGGTTGTCCTGAGCGCGATGTTGGCATTGAAGCCGGCGGTTATCGCCGTGACCTGGAAATTGCCGCCGCCGCCGCGGCCTTGCAGGCTGCCGGTGATGCCGCGGCTGGTTTCGCTCCAGGATCCGACGATCGCGCCGCCCTGATCGACCACGCTAGCGGTGAGATTGAACTTGTAGGCGTCGCTCGCGCAGGTGAGGCTCATTTCCATCCTGACGCCGGCGACGTCATAGATCGCGCGGCAGCGGATTCGTTCGTGCGAGCCGTCGTCCAGCGTGACGGTACCGCCGCCGGCCCACTTTCCGGCCATGCCGGCATAGGGCCCCGACGACTGGGCATAACTTGCTGGAATTGCAAGCGAAGTCAAAAAAAACGCGACGGCTGCAATTGTCAGCCGCCGCGGGTAGGCGAAACGCTCTGATGCTGGGCTTGCCTTACTGACGGGATGCTTCCCATCGACCGCTACACGGTACGCCCGCTGATGCCCCATTCCACTTCCCCGATCCGGAGTTGCCACTGAGTTGACCGTTCGCATATGCACCATTGATCGAGACTCGCACAAGTCCCCCGGAACTTACGGTGCCGGAAATCGGTCCGGAAATCTTGCCGTCGGCGACGGTCAAAGTCGAAGCGGTGCGCGCATCGCAACTGCCGGTCTTTGTGACGACGGTAACCTGCCAAAGCCCGTCGTAGGGCTGCTGGGCTGCGGCGGGAGCGGCCGCGAGGGCAGCGGTGGCGAGAAACGAAGTCAAAAAAAGCTTGCTGATGCGGTTGGAACGCATGGATCAAATCCCCGACAAATGTGTGTGATGAAGCGTCTTATCCGGGCTCAATGTGTTCAAACTTGGGTGCGACGCAACAAGATGGAAAGTTCCCACGAAGTCAAACACATCAAGGTGAATCTCGTTCCGGCGTCGGAACGGGAAATTTCCAATCGGACCCCGATTCGTGCCGAAATATCCTTAATCCGGCCTATGGCCCAACGGCTTAGTGCCGGGGCGAAAGGGCCGGCGCGAGGGTGGCGAATTGCTCGTCCTGGGGCTTGGCGGGCAGGGTCTTGTGGATCCTGGCGTAATCGATGACTTCACCGAGCAGCTTCTGGCCGAGGGGGGCCAGCGCGCGCTCCCAGAGTTCCCGTGCGGTCTCGCCCTTTTTGACGAAAACCCACTCTTGCGCGGCGATCGCGCCGGCGTCCATCTGGTCGGCGAGGTGATAGATGGTGCCGCCGGCGATCGGGTCGCCTTCCCTGATGGTCCACTCGACCGCGGCCATGCCGCGGTGCCGCGGCAGCAGCGACGGGTGATAGCCGATGCCGCCAAGTTTGGCGCCGGCCAGCGCCTCCTGGGTGATCCGGGCATGGCTGTGGGCGGTCACGATCAGGTCGCTGCCGGGGGCGATTTCTGCCGCAGTGACGAATTTGGGGTCGGCCTGCACGACCACCTCGACGTCCGCGGCCTTCGCCGCAGCGGCCAGCCGGTCTTCGGCATCGTGAACGACTATTCTCGCGACCTCGACCCCGTGTTCGCGCAGCATGTTGAAGGTCGTCACGCCGAAATGGCGGGAGCCGACAAGGGTGATCCGCATATGTTCTATCCGTCGTTAGTCAGGCCGATATGCGGATAGCACACCAAAGCCGTCAGTCTCGCCGCCGGGGTCGGCAAGTCCGGGTTATCAACAGAACCGGTTATCAACGGAAGGAGCACGTCCGGCAAGCCGGCATACCGCTGATCTGGGATGCTGTGGAGGTTAGTTCTTGCTGGCGCAACTCGGGTAAGGCGCCGGCTCGCCCGGCACGATCGGGCAGAGGCGAATCGGCTGCAATTGGCGCAACCGCGCCAGCCATTTGGTCTCGTCGATCGCACTTCGGCCTGTCGCCGGCGCGCGTTCGGCCCATTGCAGCGTGTAGTAATCGGCGCTGCCTTTGACGGTGACGATGAGCGTGGCTTCGCTGTGCTTGTCGGCGCCGCTTTCGACCCGGCCGCAGCTTGCCACCGCGACATATGCATCCTGATCGCCGAATTTGGCGGGGCCAAATCCTTGCGCGGCAAAGGTGTCGGGACAGGCCGACTTGAACCCGCCGACCATCGTCCCGGCAAAGGTCTCCGGCGAAAGCTTGGCGTTGCCGGCGGCCCCCTTGGCGCCGGTCACCGTGATCATCTGGGTCCAACGCTTGACCGTCTCGCCCTTCAGCACGGCCTCGCGGACATAGTTCGGCCCGTTGGTGTTCTCGAACACCGTGACGAAACTGATCGGCAAACTGAACGTGACGAGCTGGCCGAAGATCGGCGAGATCGCCTTGAAAGCGGTGGGGGCGGGGCCTTGCGCAGAAGCGGATGAGACGAGCAGCACGCCGATTGCCGCCAACGATACCGCCGCTCTCGTCATTTGCAGGCCCCTTTCACGCGCGCGCGTCCGACCATAGGCCTGCGCCGCCGCAATCGCCAGCGTGAGAGGTGTCACACCGAGAAAACCGATGCGGCGATAATTTGCCGGCGAAGTCAGCCATCCGGCTGAACCGGACGACAAAGGAACGGGCATGATGAAACGCTTTCTGATTTTTGCGGCGATCGCACCACCGCTCGGTTTCATCATCGCATTTTGGATCATGCTGCAGATCGCCAACTGGATGGTGGGCGGCCCCGGCACCTTCGACATGCAGCAAGTCGCGATGCTCCCGACGATCTATCTGGTCGGCCTGATTCCCGCGCTGCTGACCGCCGGGTTCGACCATGTGCTGGCGAAACGCGAGATGTCGTACCGGATCGCCCTGACGGCCTTGTTTGGGTATTTCGTCAGCTACGCACCGCTGGTCGGCGCATTCCGGTTGGCATTCATGCACGATCCGGGCGTGCTGCTGCTCGGCATCGTCGGCGCGGTGCCGGCGGCGCTGTGCTCCTGGCTGTCGACGGAGCGCAGACAGCCGGTTGACGCCTGACGCCTCGGGCCAGGGTCAGGTCAGGATGCGAAGCTGGGGTTTGCTGAAGCTGCTGGCCCGATCCCTGGTCTGCTCCGACTGACGCGTGCCTTCCAACTGAAGCTGGCTGCGCAGGTCGGCGCTGCACTGCTTCATCTGATTGCGCAGTTCGCGCCGCATAAAAGTGGTGAGAGAGGGATCGGCGAGCTGCTTCCAGGCCGAGCGCAGCCATTCCTGCAGGGCGCGGATATCATTATCAAAGATTGCGGGCTGGTTCATGCCACCGAATCTCCAGATGTGATCGCCGCCAAATTAGGTCTGATTCGTTAGCGAATGCCTACTCCGGGGAAAAACGGGCGCGAGCTTCAAATCCCGGAACGCACGCCCCACATGAACGTTCTGTCCGCAGCTTTTTCCTGGAGATTCAATGTCCGGCCATTCGGCGCTTGTCGGCTTCGCGGTGCTGGTCAGCCTGATCATGCCCGGCAGGGCGGCTGCGCAGTTCCCGCCGCCCGCTGGCTCGGCCGGCGCGGGCAATTCGGCGATCAGCGGCATACCCTACGGTCCAGCCAATCCCAGCGTGGTCGGTGACCCCAGCGGAATTGGAAATGCCTTGCGGATCCCGCCACCCGGCACCAACCGCCCTGCGCCGCCCACCGCTTACGGTTCGATCAATGCGGCGCCGTCGGGTTCGCGCGTGGTCGTGCCGCCCTATGCGGGCGCGTCACAGCGGATCACCATTCCGCGCCAGGCAAGGACCAAAAGGCCACCCGTGCGCCCGCGCGGCCGGGGTGAGACCAGCAAGTTCACCGGGATCTGTCGGGGCTGTTAACGGCGCGCTGCCTCGAGGCAATGCGATGTATTCCGCAGCCGTCCGGCCTGATGCCGGTGGAAAGTACGAGGAACAGAGCGCGATAGGCGTGATAGCGCGCGGCCGGCCGGGTCTTCTCCCGCCCGCTCGCAACCATTTTTCCGTTTTGATCGCGCACTTGCCAGCAAAAGTTCCGGTGGCGCTTGAAGACTACATATTCCAGCATCGGAGTCCGGAACACCGCGTGCGGCCGGATATTCCAAAGAAAAAGGCGGGCAACGCATGTTTCCCCCGTGGAGCGCGATTGTGCGATTCAGGAGTGGGACGAACGTTCAGCGCCCAATGGCGCAATGCTGTGACTCCAGAACAAAACCCCCGCCGGCCTGTGAGGATCGGCGGGGGCGTACGGGAAAGATGGTGCGAGGCTGGGGATTGCCCAGGTGTCGCGCCAAGGACCCGGTTGAAATCAGCCCTATCAGGCAATGCCGGGCAAGACGATTTTGTAAGCAACACTGCCTGCATTGCATGCACGCCGCGCCGGTTCGCGCGCAACCTTTCCGGCATCACTCGAGCGATCGACTACTCCGCGATGAACGACGTCGTGTCGGTCGCCGAATCGTAGCGCAGCCTGAGCACGTCGAATTTGCACAGATTGACGTTTTTCCAGAGCACCGATTCATCGTAATTCGCCCAGTCCACCTTGATGTTCCAGACGCAACCCTCGTCGTCCTCATCGAATTCGACATAGGCGGTGTTCTGGTTCTTGAGGGTCTTCTCGAGTTCGTTCTCCCATTCGTCGAGGCCGTCATCGGGCGAGTTGAAACCCAAAAACTTGATCGCATAGCCTGTCTCGTTGACGACCGAAACGTTGCGGTTGTCGGCGGCGAAAGCGGGCGCGGCGACAAGAGCCAGTCCAAGCACAATCAACGCGGATAAAATCATCCTCATCTGAAATTCTCCGATCAAACAAAAACGCGGCATCATCGGTCCTGGCCCGACATCCCGCAAGGCGCGTTTAGCAATCTTTGCATTCGCGGTCCTCTCACGCCGCGCACGATGGAGCGAAATTTGGACATCCGTATTCGTCCGGGTTAGCGGCACGCGGCTTCGCGATCTATAACGGCGTCGCTAACAGCGGGGGGCAGGGCGTTCGCCCATCACGGCGAACGACTTTCCACTGGAGGCTCACGAGGCCCGGACTCGCGGCGGCATTCCGGGCCTCGTCTACCTCAGCAACGCCTTCGCACCGCCACTAACGGTTGGCGATCTCGTCCACCCAAATTGCAGCGAACGTTGGCTCTGCCGGTTCACGCCGGCGGTTTCTGTTATTGCCCGGCGCGATTATGCGACTCGCAGCACAGCGGCCGAGCGTGCCATCCTTCAGTCCGATTTTCCTCCCGCCGCTAGCCGCGTGGTTCATCCGCCTGTCGCAAAACCTTCGGCCTACGGTCAATTTGGACGGGCACCCTTCGTCGCGATTCGACGAGGGCGCCGGGAATGCCGATTGGAATACGCGCGAAGCAAGGCCCGACCAGACAAGGCTTGACCAGGCGCCAATTGCTGGTTCGGACGGCATCCACCGCTGCGGTCGCAGCCTTGGGAGGTGTAGCCAAACCTTATCTCAGCCGCGCCGCTGATCGCCCGCACATCGCGAATGGGATCGCGTCAGGCGACGTCTCGGCCGATTCCGCTGTGATATGGGCAAGGGCCGATCGGGCGGCCCGTATGACGGTGGAGTGCTCGACCGACGAAAGTTTCAAGTCCATCATTCGCGCCCAATCCTGCAATGCGTTGCCCGGCCATGACTTCACCTCGAAGCTCCTGCTCGAAGGCCTGCCGCCTGGGCAGGATATTTTCTACCGCGTGCAATTCGCTGACATCGGCGAAACCGCCATTTCGGGAGAAGCGCACGTCGGCCATTTCCGCACCGCGCCGATGGCGCGACAGGCGGTCTCGTTTGTCTGGTCGGGCGACACGGCAGGCCAGGGCTGGGGCATCGATCCCGCCCGCGGCGGCATGCGAACCTACCGAACCATGCTTGCGAACCGTCCGGACTTTTTCATTCATTCCGGCGATCACATCTATGCTGATTGTCCGATCGAGGCCGAACTGAAGCTGCCGGACGGCGGGCTGTGGCGGAATATCGTCACCGAGGACAAATCCGTCGTGGCCCACAGCCTCGCGCAGTTCCGCGCCAACTACAAATACAATTTGCTCGACGAAAATCTACGCGCCTTCAACGCGCAGGTGCCGATGCTCGCGCAGTGGGACGATCATGAAGTGACCAATGACTGGGCACCGATCGGCACCGCCGACGAAACCGGCTACGCCGAGGACGGCAGCTCCCACCTGGTGGCGCGGGCGGCGCGCGCGTTTCACGAATTCATGCCGATCCGCAGCCTGCCTGAGCAGGCCGGCAGGATCTATCGCAAGGTCGGGTACGGGCCGCTGCTCGACGTCTTCCTGATCGACATGCGCAGCTATCGCGATTCGACGTGGAACAATCGCGACGACCGCAGCGACACCTGCATTCTCGGTCCGGCGCAACTGGCCTGGCTGAAGCGCGAACTCACGGCGTCCGATGCAACCTGGAAGGTCATCGCCGCTGATATGCCGATCGGGTTGATCAGCGAGGATGCAATTGCGCTTGGCGATGGGCCGCCGGAGCGACGCGAATGCGAGATTGCCGATCTGCTGTCGTTCATGAAACGCATCGGCATCAGCAACACGGTGTGGCTGACGGCGGACATGCATTACACGGCCGCACATCGCTACGATCCTAACCGTGCAGTATTCCAGGATTTCGAGCCGTTCTGGGAATTCGTGTCCGGACCTCTGCATGCGGGGACCTGGGCGCCCGCCCCGCTGGACAACACCTTCGGACCGGCGGTGGCATTTCAGAAAGGTTGCAGCGCGGAGCAGGGCGAAAACCTCGCGCCATGTTTCGGACTGCAGTTCTTCGGCCGCGTCGACATCGATGGCCAATCGGAGGTCATGACGGTGACCTTGAAGGATGTCGACAATCGGGATCTATGGTCGGTGGATATCGAACCGCGGCCGGATGGACGGCAGAAGCAAGTGCTGTCTCAGCACATCTGATCCCGCTGACGCCGCCGCAAATGCGGATGTGTCTAGCCTTGACCTGGCATGAGGACGTATTGCCTGGCGATCCGGAAACGGGAATCCGCGGCGTCCTGACGGAATAGCGCGAGTCTGTCGATCGCGAGGGTCTCGAGGCCGAGCGTGGAAAAGCTGCCCCTCAGCATCGTCATAACGGTCTCCAGCCGGTTGGCGTCGAGCCGGCCTGTTAGCGTCATGTGGAAACGAAACTCTTCCATCACGTAGGGATAACCCCAGCGGTCGAGATAGGCGCGCTGCGCCGATGTCAGCCGGGAAGGATTGCGGCGCGCACGGTCCGTTTCGGTGAGCGGAGCGCGGAACGTATCGAATTCGCTGACGCAGTCGGCCGCAAGCCGGATCAATTCTGCGGGTGGATCGGCCGGGATCACGGCGATGAAGCCACTGATCGAGCCGACCACCGGCCTGATGACCGGTATCGCCCGGGGCGTCGCGGCGAATGCGGCACATGCCGCGAGGAGTTCAGTCTCGGTTCTGCATGGTGCCAGCGAGAACGGCGCCTTCAGCGTGGCATGAAAGCCGTATTTGCGGGGATCGCTGGTCAGGTCCTGCCAGTCGGGCTCGGCGCGAACAACGCCTGCTGGAAACGGCACGTCGTCACCGCTGGCGGCATCGTAGCCAAGCATTGCCGCGCCGAAGCGATGGAGATCGCTTGCCGGCGCGGGGACGTAGTAGATCGCGTAACGCGGGTAATTCGACATCGGCACAGGATAGGGCCGTCTCAGGCGGCTGCAACCGCGCTGCGCGACACGGTCGAAGAATTGCGCAGGCGTTGAGCCTCGACCAGATGCACCAGACGCCCGGCGGTTATGACGGCCACGATGCGCGGCCGCAGCGGCAGCTTGTCGTCGACCAGAATGATGTCGGCGCGCCGCCCGGCGGCGAGCAGGCCGCGGTCGGTGAGGCCGGCTGCACGGGCCGGCGCCGCCGATATCAGCTGCCACGCCTCGGCGAGCGGCAGCACGCCGTCGGCGGCAAGACGGAATGCCGCCAACAGCTGCGCCGGATAGTAATAGTCCGACGCCAGCACCGAGCATAAGCCCTTGGCGATCATGTCGGATGCCTTGGTCCAGCCGGTGTGGCTGCCGCCGCGGACAACATTGGGGGCACCGAACACGATGAAGTCGCCGGCGTCAGCGGCCTCGCGCGCGGTTTCCTCATTGACCGGAAACTCGGCAATGTCGACGCCCTGCGCGCGAAACGCCTTCCGCATCTCGGGGCTTTCGTCGTCATGCGACAGCATACGCACGCTGGCGTCACGCGCCGCCTTTGCCAGCCGTGCGATCGACGCCGGCACCTCATGCGCGCGGGCAACAGTCTGCGCCACCAGCAAATCGAACGCCTCGTTCGAAAGCCCGGTGCGTTCGACCATGCGGCTGCGCTTTTGCGGCTTGTCGAGGTTGGCGACCGTCCCGTCCATGTGGTCGTTGAACGCGAACAGGTCGATGCGCCCATCCGACAGCCATTCGATGATCTCGCCCTCGGCGTCGAGATTGTAAGTCTCGTGGCGCAGATGAAAACGGGTGTCGGCCGAAAGTTGCGGCCGCATCGATTCGATCGCCTCCAGCAAGCGCCTGGCGTTGGCACCGGAGCGCAGGCCCGGCTCCCACGACCAGGTCGTGCCGTGATAGACGGTGGTTATCCCGTTGCTGATCGCCTGCCGGTCGCTGTCGATCAGGGCTACATCGATCGGGAAATCGACGCCGGGACGCGGCATCATCTGCCGCTCGAACGCATCGCCATGCAGATCGACAATGCCCGGCAGCACCAGGAGGCCGTCGGCGTCGATGCTCAGCGAGGCGCGGCCTTGCTCGGTGCCGACGGCGCTGATGTCACGGCCTGCGATCCGCAGCGAGGTTTCGTGAATCTCGTGCCCGAGCAGGGCCCGGCCGCCTTCGATGAAAATGTCAGTCAAGATGCCGCACCCTGATGCCTGATCGGCGCGCGGACGGAGCCCGCGCTTGTTTCGTATTTGGCTAGAAAATCCTCGACTGCCAGCTTGCGGAAATCGGGCAGGGCGCTGCGCAGCATCTCGTGGTCCCAATTCCACCAGGCGAGCTCGGCGAGCCGGCCGGCGACCGCTTCCGAAAACCGCCGTTTGATCGCGCGCGCCGGATTGCCGGCAACGATGGTGTAGGCCGGAACGTCCTTGGTCACGATCGCGCCGGCGGCAATCACCGCGCCGGTACCGACGTTGCGACCGGGCAGGATGATTGCGCCGTGCCCGATCCAGACGTCATGGCCGATATGGATGTAATGGGCGCGCCGCCATTCGAAGAACTCGGCATCGTCGCTCTCGCCTGGAAAATAGGCGCTGGCGCGGTAGGTGAAGTGCGCCTGCGTCGCACGGTGCATCGGATGGTTGCCCGGATTGATCCTGGTCATCGCTGCGATGGAGCAGAATTTGCCGATTGAAGTGTAGGTGATCTGGGCGTCGTTGACGACATAGGAATAGTCGTCCATCGACACTTCATGCAGGATCGTGCGCGGGCCGACTTCGCAATAGGCGCCGAGTTCTGTGTCGTACAATTTCGCCGTTGGATCGACGGTCGGGTCGGTTGAAAGCATCTGGCCGGCCATACGGGCGTCTCTCCGCGACCAAGGGTGGCGTCACAGCGGCACGTCATCGACGGGCATGATGACATCTTCATGACGGCTGCGTGACCGAGATCGCGGGTGTGGACGATCACCGCACTGCAGCGCGATTGTCACACAACTGAAATATCCAATCGTTAGCGATGAGCCAAGAGTGCGGTCAAGACTGGGATTCTGGAGCATTGCATGCTGGTGGTGGAAGGTCTGACGTGTCGTTTCGGCACAAAAGCCGCGGTGGATAATGCCTCGTTCTCGATCGCGCCCGGCGGCTTCGTCGGCGTGATTGGCCGCTCCGGCGCCGGCAAATCGACACTGCTGCGGATGATCAACCGCCTCGCTGAGCCATCCGAGGGACGTATCCTTTACGACGGCGTCGATGTCACAGCGCTTCGCGGCAGGGATCTGCGACAGTGGCGCGCCCGCTCGGCGATGATCTTTCAGCAATTTAATCTGGTCGGCCGGCTCGATGTGCTGACCAACGTGCTGATGGGAAGACTCTCCGACGTTCCATCGTGGCGGTCGCTGACCCAGCTTTGGCCTGAAGAGGACAAGGCGCTGGCGATGTCGGCGCTGGAGCAGTTCGATATGGCCTCGCTCGCAGCGCAACGGGCCGACCAGCTTTCGGGTGGCCAACAGCAGCGCGTCGCCATCGCACGTGCGCTGGTGCAGGAACCGGATGTCATCCTAGCGGATGAGCCCATTGCCTCGCTCGATCCGCGCAACACAAGAATCGTGATGGATGCACTGCTGCGCATCAACAGGCACTTCGGCATCACGGTGATCTGCAATCTGCATTCGCTCGACCTGGCGCGGAGCTATTGCGACCGCCTGATCGGCATGTCGGCCGGCCGCATCGTGTTCGATGGTGCGCCGGCGGCGTTGACCGATCATATCGCGCGCGAGCTGTACGACCTCGAAGCCAACGAGGTGATGGGCGGGGCGCCGGTTCATGCGCCCGACGATTCAACCGTTCCGGCGCTCGGTACCGCCGCTGCGGCTTGAGTACCGCATCGTTACAAGCCGGCAATCGGCCTGTTTCGCTGCAAGGAGACAGGGAAAGTCATGATCAGTCGCCGCCTCGTTCTTGCCATAGCTTCGGTCTGGGCCTTTGCTGGCTCTGCCGCGTCCGCACAGGACTGGAAAGCCAAGTATCCCGAACTGGTAATGGCGCTTGTGCCGGCGGAAAATGCCACCGGTGTTCTGGCCCGTGTCGGACCCTTTGCCGACTATTTGACCCAGCAACTCGGCGTCAAGGTGACCCTGCGGGTTGCCAATGACTACACCGCGGTCATCGAGGGCCAGAAGAACCGCCAGATTCACATCGGACAATATGGTCCCGGTTCCTATGCACGCGCCAACGCCGTGTCCAATGGAAACGTCGTCCCCTTCGTGACGCTGCGCAATTCCGGCGGGGTGATCGGATACTATTCGGTGATGTATGTGCGTGCCGAAAGTGAGTACAAGTCGGTCGGAGACCTCAAGGGAAAAGTCCTCGGGCTGGTGGATGTCGAATCCACATCCGGGTTCAAGGCGCCGACGTTTTTTCTGGCCGACCAGGGCTTTCCCGTCGAAAAACACTTCAAGCTGGCGCAGACAACCGGCAGCCACGAGAACGCGATATTCGCGCTTGCGGGCGGGACGGTCGATGCCGCCGTCAATTGGTGGAATGGGGAAGACGACTCGAATTTGAGGCGTATGCTCACCAAGGGAATGCTGAAGAAGGCTGACGGCACTCCAATGACCCCAGCGGATTTCCGCATCATCTGGAAGTCGCCGTTGCTGCCGGGCTCCCCCTTCGCGCTCCTTGCCGACATGCCTGACGACCTGAAGGCCGCAATTATCCAGGCATTCGTCGATGCCCCGAAGAAGAACAAGGCCGCGTTCGACGCCCTGACCGACGGCAAGGTTGAGAATTTTGCCCGGGTTTCCAAGGAAGACTACGTCGAATCCGTGAAGATGAATCTTTGGTTGGACCAGCAGCGAAAGCACCGGGGTAACTGACCGCGCGTCGTTCCATTGTCACCAAATCCACCGATGGTTTCGCAGAATTTCAGAGGGAGAAATCGATGATTACGCGCCGCAGCCTTTTGGCTTTGACGATCGGTCTGACACTGACCACTCCGGCCTTGGCCCAGTCCTGGAAGGACAAGTATCCCGAACTCGTGTTCGCCATCGTGCCGGCCGAAAACGCCACCGGTACCCTCGATCGGTATACCCCGTTCGTGAATTACCTGTCCAAGGAACTGGGCGTCAAAGTGACCTTGCGGGTTGCCAGCGACTACACAGCGGTGATCGAGGGCCAGAAGAACAAGCAAATTCACGTCGGCTTTTATGGACCTGGCTCGTATGCGCGGGCCAACACGGTATCGGGTGGCAACGTCATTCCGTTTGTCACAACCAAGAACAGCGACGGATCGATCGGCTACTACTCCGTCATGTATGTGCGCGCCGACAGCAAGTACAAATCGATCGAGGATCTGAAAGGAACGACACTCGGATTCGTCGACGTGGAATCGACGTCCGGCTTCAAGGCCCCGAACTTCTTCCTGACCCAGCAGGGTTTCCCGATCGACCGGTACTTCAAGGTCGGCCAGACCACTGGCAGCCATGAGAATGCCGTGCTGGCGCTGGCCGCCGGAACCGTCGATGCTGCCGTCAACTGGTGGAACTCGGAGGATGACTCGAACCTGACGCGCATGCTCAACAAGGGCATGGTGAAAAGAACGGACGGCACCCTGATGAAGAAGGAAGATTTCCGCATCGCCTGGAAATCGCCGCTACTGCCGGGTTCGCCGTTCGCCTATCTGGCCGACATGCCCGTCGACCTGAAAAAGGCAATTGCGAAGGCGTTCGTCGACGCTCCGCAGAAGGACAAAGACGCGTTTGCCAAACTGTCGGACGGCAAGGATCTCGGCTTCGTCGAGGTGACCGCGAAAGACTACGAAGAGTCGGTGAAGATGAACCTCTGGCTCGACGAACAGCGGAAGAAGAAGGCCTCCTGAACGGTCGGCGACGGCTGCGGGCTTGATTGCCGCCCGCTGCCGTCATCATCGCGTTTGTTCGCTCACCATCGTCCCACGCGCGAGTGGGGCAGGACAATATTTTGACTAGTCACCTTCATCGTCTTGGCGACCAGCAGGTCGCGGCGCTCCTCGGCCAATACAGTGCGGCTGTCGGCGCAAAGCGCCGTCGGACCCTGCTTTTCGCGTTGGCCCTTGCCGTGTGCACCGCGCTGGCTGCCTGGGGCGGCGAGGTCGATCTGCGCAAATTTGTCGAAGGGCTTCCAAGGTTCTGGAGCTATCTCTACGACATCCTGCCGAAGCTGCGACTTGCGCATCTCGGTACCGACTTCGCCGAATGGTTCTGGAATTGGGACGGCTGGCTCCGGCTGTTGGCTGAAACGCTTCTTGTCGCCTACGTCGGAACCTTTCTCGGCGCATCGATTGGCTTTGTTCTTTGCTTCTTTGCGAGCGCAAACCTGATCGCGAATGTTTTCGTTCGCAGTTTGGTGCGGCGTTTGCTTGAATTTTGCCGCACGGTGCCGGAGATCGTTTTCGCACTATTGTTTGTTTACGCCCTAGGGCTCGGTCCGGTACCCGGAGTCCTGGCCATCGCCATTCACACGGCCGGGGCGCTCGGCAAGCAGTTCGCCGAAGTTACCGAAAACATCGATATGAAGCCCGTCGATGGTGTCCGCGCGACCGGATCGAGTTGGGTGCAACAAATCCGTTTTGCCGTCGTGCCCCAGATCCTGTCTAATTTTGTAAGTTATACGTTGCTGCGCTTCGAAATAAACGTACGCGGCGCATCCGTGATGGGCTTTGTGGGGGCCGGAGGAATCGGCAAGGAGTTGCTGGGATCAATCCGCCAGTTCTATTACTCGGACGTCAGCGCAATTCTGTTGATGATCATTGCGACAGTGATTGTTATCGATCTCCTCACCGAGCGCTTGCGCCACCGACTTCTCGGAATTGAGGGACATCGATGATGTCGCAACCGTCGTCGCTCGCCGGGGCTGACCGGGCTCGCCTGGCGCAGGCCTATCCCGACATTTTCAGGCCGTCGCCGTTGAAGCGAATGCAGGTGGTGACGGTCGCCGTTGCCCTCGTCGGATTGTTCGTGTTCGGCATGGTGTGGCTGGGCTTCTCGTTCGAAAAATTGGTAACCGGAATAAGCCGTCTAGGCGTCATCATCGGCTTGATGTTTCCTCCAAGTCCGGGCAGCTTGCTGCATCTTTACCTCAAGGGTCTCGCTGAAACCCTCGCCATCGCCTTTCTGGGTACGCTGCTGGCAGCGGTCATCTCGTTTCCGCTTGCTTTCATCGCCGCCAAGAATGTGGTCGGTCAGCGTATCCTGCATTTCCTGTCGCGCCGCGTTCTCGATACGATACGCGGTGTCGATACGCTGATCTGGGCACTGATCTTCATCAATGTGGTCGGGCTCGGGCCATTCGCCGGCATTTTGGCAGTCGCGATGTCTGACATAGGGTCGTTCGGCAAACTGTTTTCCGAGGCGATTGAGACCGCCGACACCAAGCCGGTCGACGGTGTGACCTCGACCGGAGGATCTGCGCTTCATCAAATTCGATTTGGCGTGGTTCCTCAGGTGCTCCCGGTCATCCTGAGCCAGGTGCTCTATTACTTTGAATCAAACACGCGCTCCGCGACCGTGATCGGCATTGTCGGTGCGGGGGGAATCGGCCTTTACCTTTCGAACGAGATCAATCAGCAAAACTGGGATCATGTTGCATTCCTGATCATCATGGTTCTTATCACAGTTGCGGTGATAGATTTTATCTCCGCTCGGCTGCGGTTCGCGATCATTGGCCGGGGGGCGGTACGCGACTAGCTCAACGTCACCTATCCTCCACCAGAAACTCCACGCGTTCGGCGGCAAAGCGCGAGTGCTTGGTTACGATTGGCGTGCCGTCGGGATCGACGTCGGTGCTGTCGACCACAAGGATCGGACGTCCCAGCGCGAGTTCCAGCCGCGCGGCGTCGGTGGCGTCGATGATCCCCGCAGTGATCCTGGTCGAGGCGCGGCGGTAATCCCGAATGCCGTAATGCGCGACCAGCTTGGTCATCGAGCGCACACTGGCGAAGATGCGCCCGGCGTCGGGAAAGCGTTCGGCGGAGAGCCATGAGGTGCTGACGCAGATTGGCGTGCGGTCGGCGAGCCGCACCGACTCGATCCGGACCAGGGGTGCGCCGGTCTTCAGCCCGAGTTCCCGCGCCAGTTCACGTGTTGCGGCATCGTCGGACGCATCGATCAGCAGGCCGCGCGGTTCATGGCCGCCGGCGCCGACGATTTCGGAAAACCGCGTCCGCGAACGCAAGGGATAGGCGAGGCGCTGGGTCTCGACATAGGTTCCGCTGCCGCGCTCGGCGCGCACCAGCCCGCGTTCGGCGAGCATAGCCAGCGCCCGGCGCACCGTATGGCGATTAACCCGATAGGTTTCGGCGATCTCCATCTCGCCCGGCAGCTTTTCGCCCGCGGCGAAGCGGCCCTCGGCAATGCCGCGTTCAATCCCGTCGGCAACCTGCCGCCACAACGCCACACCCGAGGCTGCGTCCTGCATGCTCATGGCGTGAAACTACCCGGAACGATCATCCGAAAAAACAACCCTGTTGTCACCAAACAGTCATGGCGTTTGGTTATGAAGTTGTCTATTAGCATAGACAACTTGATTCCGGCAAGGTGGATATGACGGCAACCGAGAACGACAAGCAGACGCAGCGCAAGGCGGTCATGGCGGTGCTCGCGCATTCCGAGCCATCGGAGATTTCGGGCCGGCTGGCGGCGATCGCGCTGCCGGCGCACGAAAACCTGCGCGAGCCGGAAAGCGGCCTCGTGATGGTGCGCGGCCGCATTGGCGGCGACGGCGCGGCCTTCAACCTCGGCGAAGCCACGGTGTCGCGTGCTGCGGTGCGGCTTTCGAGCGGTGAGGTCGGCTTCGGCTACACGCTCGGCCGCGACGCTGAGAAGGCGCGGATGATCGCGCTGTGCGACGCCATGGTGCAGTCGGATCAATTCGCAGGTCTGGTCGAGGCAAAGGTGATCGCGCCGCTGCGCGCGGCGATCTCGGAAAAGCGGAACCGCAAGGCCGCCGAGGCGGCGGCGACGCGGGTCGATTTCTACACCTTGGTGCGGGGAGAGGGCTGATGACGACCGTTGCCGAACTGCCCGCGGGGTTTGCCGACAAGGTGTTGTCGGCGCAATCGACCTTCCGCTCCGTCATGGATGCGCTGGCGTGTCCCGGCAGCGTTCAGCGCATTGCCGCCGTCGCCGGTGCGCCTGCCGCGATGATGCGCGGCACCGCCGCCATTGCGTTGACGCTGTTCGATCATGATACGCCGATCTGGCTCGACAGCCGGATGTCGGCGACATCAGATGTCGCCAAATGGCTCAAGTTCCACACCAGCGCGCCTGTCATCGCGGATTCCTCGATCAGCAGCTTTGCCTTGATCGGCAGCCCCGGCGAGCTGCCTGCGCTCGACCGCTTCGCATTCGGCAGCAATGAATACCCGGATCGTTCGACGACGCTGATCCTGCAGGTCGAGAGCCTGATGCAGGGGCCCGCCCTCGAACTGCGCGGGCCGGGCATCGACGGCACAGCACTCCTGCAAGCCGCGATCCGGCCGCATGATCTGGTCGAACGGCTCGCCGTCAATGCCGCGCTGTTTCCGCGCGGCATCGACGTCGTGCTGGTCCATGACGACGCGATTGTCGCGATACCGCGCACCACACGGCTGGTCGCGAGAGGAGGCTAGACATGTACGTTGCCGTCAAGGGAGGAGAACGCGCCATCGAGAACGCCCATCGGCTGCTGGCGCATGAGCGGCGCGGTGATCGTGACGTTCCCGAGGTGTCGCTGTCCCAGATCTCCGAACAGCTTTCGCTCGGCGTCGACCGCGTCATGACCGAAGGCTCGCTGTACGATCGAGAACTCGCGGCCCTCGCAATCAAGCAGGCGCGCGGCGACATGATCGAGGCGATCTTCCTGGTGCGCGCCTTCCGCGCCACGCTGCCGCGCTTCGGCGCCACCGAGCCGGTCGATACCGGCGCGATGCAGGTGCGGCGGCGAATATCCTCGACCTTCAAGGATATTCCGGGGGGCCAGATACTTGGGCCCACCTTTGACTACACCCATCGCTTGCTCGATCCACAGCTCGCGGAGGGATTTTCTCCGGAAGCGCCGGAGACAAGCGAAGCGTCGCTCGCGGCGACGCCGCGCGTGACAGACATTCTGGGCCGTGACGGCCTGATCGAGCGCTCGCCCGAGGTGGATGCACAGGCGCCGGTTGGCGATCTCACGCGCGAACCGCTCAGCTTCCCGGCCGATCGCGATCTGCGCCTGCAGAACCTGGCGCGCGCCGACGAGGGCTTTCTGCTGGCACTCGGCTATTCCTCGCAGCGCGGCTACGGCCGCAACCATCCCTTTGCCGGCGAAATCCGGTTCGGCGAGGTCGAGATCGAATTCATGGCCGAGGATGTCGGCTTCGCTGTGCCGCTCGGCGCCATCGCGATGACTGAATGTCAGATGGTCAACCAGTTCAAGGGCTCGGCCACCGAGGCGCCGTGTTTTACGCGCGGCTATGGGCTGGCGTTTGGCCAGAGCGAGCGCAAGACCATGTCGATGGCGCTGGTCGATCGCACGCTTCGCGCCCGCGAGCTCGGCGAGGAAGTGATCGCACCCGCCCAGGACGAGGAGTTCGTGATGTCGCATTCGGACAATGTGCAAGCGACCGGCTTCGTCGAGCACTTGAAGCTACCGCATTACGTCGACTTCCAGTCCGAACTCGGCCTGCTGCGCAAATTGCGCAAGGAGTTCACGGAAGCCACAGAGGCGCCGCCGATGCAGGAGGCCGCGGAATGAACGCGCCGACGTATAATTTCGCCTATCTCGATGAGCAGACCAAACGAATGATCCGCCGCGCGATCCTCAAGGCGATCGCGATCCCCGGCTATCAAGTGCCGTTCGCCAGCCGGGAAATGCCAATGCCCTATGGCTGGGGCACCGGCGGCGTGCAGGTCACGGCCGCGATCCTCGGGCCCGAAGACGTGTTGAAGGTGATCGACCAGGGCTCCGACGACACCACCAATGCGATCTCGATCCGCAAGTTTTTCGGCAAGACCGCGGGCGTCGCGACGACGACCGCGACCGCTGACGCCACCGTGATCCAGACCCGGCACCGGATTCCCGAAGCGCCGCTGAATGGCGGGCAAATTCTGGTCTATCAGGTGCCGATCCCCGAGCCGCTGCGCTTCCTCGAGCCGCGCGAGACCGAAACGAGGCGCATGCATGCGCTCGGCGAATATGGCCTGATGCACGTCAAGCTGTATGAAGACATCGCGCGCTTCGGCCACATCGCGACCTCCTACGCCTATCCGGTGAAGGTCAACGCGCGCTACGTGATGGACCCGTCGCCGACGCCGAAATTCGACAATCCGAAGATGGACAATTGTCCGGCGTTGCAATTGTTCGGCGCCGGCCGCGAGAAGCGCATCTATGCGATCCCGCCATATACCACCGTGGTATCGCTCGACTTCGAGGATCATCCGTTCACGCGCTACCGGTTCGATGCGCCTTGCGCGCTGTGCGGGGCCGACGATTCCTACCTCGATGAAATCGTCACCGACGACAGAGGCGGCCGGATGTTCGTCTGCTCCGACACCGATTACTGCGAAGGCCGCCAGTCGGCCGGTCATCGCGGCAGCGAAAGCGCGGCACCGCACAAGGAGAGGGCGCATGGCTGAGCAAGCCCTCGACGATCAGCCGCTTCTGGTCGCCGAAAACCTCGGCAAGAATTATGGCCGGCTGGTTGCCTGCCGCGACGTGTCGTTCGCGCTCTATCCCGGCGAGGTGCTGGCTGTAGTCGGCGAGTCCGGGTCGGGCAAGTCGACGCTGCTGCAATTGCTGTCAGCGCAGCTGGCGCCGAGTGCGGGCAGCGTCTCGTACCGGATGCGCGACGGCGTGCTGCGCGATCTCGCCGCGTTGGGCGAAGCCGAGCGGCGCTTCCTGTTCCGCACCGACTGGGGCTTTGTGCACCAGGACCCCGCGCAGGGCCTGCGGATGGCGGTTTCCGCCGGCGCCAATGTCGGCGAACGGCTGATGGCGGTGGGCTGGAATCACTACGGCCGCATCCGCGACACGGCGTCATCCTGGCTGGAGCGCGTCGAGATCGATACCGACCGCATCGACGACGCGCCCCGGACCTATTCGGGCGGCATGCGGCAACGGTTGCAGATCGCACGCAACCTCGTCACCGAGCCACGGCTGGTGTTCATGGACGAGCCGACCGGCGGCCTCGACGTGTCGGTGCAGGCGCGGCTGCTCGACCTGATGCGCAGCCTCGTCAGTGAGCTCGGCCTCGCGGCCATCGTCGTCACCCACGACCTTGCGGTGGCGCGGCTGCTGTCGCACCGCGTGATGGTGATGAAGGGCGGCCGGGTCATCGAAACCGGGCTGACCGACCAGGTGCTCGACGACCCCCGCGAACCCTACACCCAACTGCTCGTCTCCTCGATTTTGCCGGCATGAGCCAACCAATGACCGCGATGATCGACATCAGCAACGCCGAAAAGACCTTCACCATGCATCTGCAGGGCGGCGTTGAACTGGCTGTGGTGCGCGGGGTCTCGTTTCATGTCGCGCCCGGTGAATGCGTGGTGCTGTCGGGCCCCTCGGGCGCCGGCAAATCCTCAATCCTGAAGATGATCTTCGGCAATTACCGCTGCGACGGCGGCCGCATCGGCATCCGGCATCAGGGCACCGTAATCGATCTCGCCACCGCCGAGCCGCGGCAGGTGCTCAGCGTGCGCCGTTCTACGATCGGCTATGTCAGCCAGTTTTTGCGCGCGGTACCGCGGGTGGCGACCATCGACGTCGTCGCTGAACCCCTGATCGTGAACGGGATTGCCCGCGCGCAGGCGCGCGAACAGGCCGGAGCCCTTTTGCGCCGGCTCAACATTCCTGAACGGCTGTGGGCGCTGCCGCCTTCGACGTTCTCGGGCGGTGAACAGCAGCGCGTCAACATCGCGCGCGGCTTCATTTCCGATCTGCCGATCCTCCTCTTGGATGAACCCACGGCTTCGCTCGACGCCGCCAATCGCGCCGTCGTGGTGGAATTGATCGCCGGGAAGAAACGTCAGGGCGTGGCGATGGTGGCGATCGTCCATGACGACGAGATACGCCATTTGATCGCCGACCGGATCGTCGATGTGACCTCGTTTGCCTCGGCTGCATAGGGAAGAGAAGTGAGATGAGCGCGTCGAAGCACGAAACCATTTTGGGCAATGCCGGCATCGTCCTCGCCGATCGCGTGATCGCGCGCGGCTGGGTCGCCATTGCCGATGGCCGCATCGCCGAATTCGGCGAAGGCGACGCCCCCGGGCGAGCCGAGGACGCCGCCGGCGACCTCGTGATGCCCGGCCTGATCGAACTGCACACCGATCACCTCGAGGCGCATTACGTGCCGCGCCCAAAGGTGTTTTGGGATCCGATCGCCGCGGTCGTGTCCTACGATGGTCAACTGGCCACTTCGGGCATCACCACGGTGCTGGACTCGCTGCGGGTCTGGCGCGAGGACGGCGCCGAGGACGTCGATGGCCGGGCTGGCATCCTCGCGAAGGCGATCACGTCGGCGCGTGAGGAAAACCTGCTGCGCGCCGATCACTTCCTGCATCTGCGCTGTGAAATCCCGATGCCGAGCGTCGTCGAGGAAGCCAAGGAACTGATCGACCGACCGGACATACGGCTGATGTCGCTGATGGACCATACGCCGGGGCAGCGCCAGTTCCGCGATGAAGTGAAGCTGCGCGATTATTACCGCGGCAAGGGCGGCGGCATGACCGACGCCGAGCTCGACGTGCTGTTCGAGCGGCGCTTTGCCTACCAGAAGACCTATGCCGCGACCAATATGCGCGAGATCGTGGCGCTGGCGCATCAATACGCGATACCGCTTGCCAGCCATGACGACACCACCGAGGAAAACGTGCTCGACGCCGTCCGTGATCGCATTGCGGTCGCGGAGTTCCCCACCACGATGGAAGCGGCGCGTGGTTTGCACCAGGCCGGCATCGGCATCCTGATGGGCGCACCGAACGTGGTGCGCGGTGGTTCGCATTCCGGCAACATCGCCGCCGTCGATCTCGCCCGCGAGGGGTTATTGGACATCCTGTCGTCCGATTACATTCCCTCGAGCCTTTTGATGGCCGCACTTCAATTGCCGCGGCATGTTCCCGCGATCGATCTTGCCTCTGCCGTGCGCACCGTCACCAAGACGCCGGCGGAAGCGGTCGGGCTTTCGGATCGCGGTGAAATCGCGATCGGCAAACGCGCCGATCTGATCCGGGTGCATGTGGCGCGCGACATCCCGGTGGTGCGCAGCGTCTGGCGGGAAGGGCAGCGTGTAGCATGACGGACATCCTCACCACATTGACGGGACTCGCGGACGCGATCGGGCCGGGTCGCCTCATTCTGGTGGTCGGGCCGAGCGGGGCCGGCAAGGATACGCTCCTCGGGCTCGCCAAGGTGGCCTGCGCCGATCACGGCAGCATCGTATTCCCACGCCGCGTGATCACGCGGCAGGCCTCGGCCTCCGAGGACAATGAAGAGGTAAGCCTCGGCACTTTCGAGGCAGCGCTGGCGCGCGACGAATACGCCTTGCACTGGGAAGCGCATGGCCACCGCTATGCGCTGTCACGCGCCCTCGACGACGAAATCCGCGCCGGGCATACCGTGGTCGCCAACGTTTCACGCACCATCATTGCTGCGATGCGCCGCGCCTATGCCGACGTCACGGTGATCTCGATCACCGCGCCACCGAACGTTCTTGCCGAGCGCTTGGCGATGCGCAGCCGCAGCAGCGACGGCAAGCTTGAACTCCGGCTCAGTCGCACGGTGGACGAGGCCGCGCCCGACGTCACCATCGTCAACACCGGCAGCGCCGATTTTCACGCGCGCCAGCTGGTCCGGGCGATCAAGGGCGAGAAGTGGGACGAGTAGATAGCGTTTTCAAGCGAAGTGGAGACCGGTTCGCGTCTGGAAAACGCGTCAGAGGAAGAACGGGGGGACGCAAATGTCTGTTGTCACGACGATCGAACAACTCGAGGCCATCTATGGATTTCCCGGTGACGCCTCGATAGTCAAGGTCACCGATCGCGTCACGGCGTCCTACCGGGCGTTGATGGATCAATCGCCGTTTGCGGCGCTGGCGACCTGCGGGCCGGAGGGGCTGGATTGTTCGCCCCGCGGCGATCTGCCCGGCTTCATGCGCGTCCATGATGAAAAGACGCTGATGATGCCGGATCGCCGCGGCAACAACCGCTGCGATTCCCTGCGCAATATCGTGCGAGACCCACGGGTGGCGCTGCTGTTCCTGATCCCGGGCTCCGGCAGCACCCTGCGCGTCAACGGCCGCGCGCATGTTTCCGCCGAGCCTGAGCTATTGGCGTCGTTCAAGATGGACGGCAAGGCGCCGCGCACGGTGATCGTCATGACGGTGGAGGAGATTTATTTTCAGTGCGCCCGCGCCATCGTCCGCGCCGATCTCTGGAATCCCGAAAAACGAGTCGATCCGAAGACCTTGCCGACACCCGGCGATATCCTGGCAGAGATGAGCGACCACACCGTGGGCGGCGAGAAATACGACCGTGAATGGCCGGAGCGCGCGCGGCAGACGATGTGGTGACGGCGACGCTATTGCTGCGCCGCACGGGCCACGGGCGCTTTCCTCATCCATTTGGGGAAGGACGCCCGGCTTGACCAACCTCACTATTGTCGTGACACTTCGCATCGCCAGTCTCCGACACGTCGGAGACTGGCATTTTTTCAATCAGGGGGATTCTATGATTCGTTTTTCAGCTCTCGTTGCCGCTGCGTTTGTACTCACTGTTTTCATCGGGTCATCGCTTGCGGAAGCCCAGAAAGCCTCAGACCCAAGGAGCCAGCCCGGTAGTGGCCAGTGCCGACTTTCAAACGGGCAAAAATGCTGATGTGATTCGATCAGCCGGCGCGCAGCGCGGCTGTCCTGGGCTCGCCGGCCATGCCGGTGAGCCCATTTTCGTAAGCGGAATTCGCGACGCGACATAATCCACATCCACCCAATCCCTGCCTGTTTTGCGTGTGACGACCGTCACAGCGAACGATCAGGTCCCCGCGTATCCTGCGATCACAACTGGCGGGAATGATCCCGCGTAGAGATCAACAGGGGAATACCATGACTGATTTGCACAACGACAACCGCGAGCTGACGATCGACGATCTTCAGGGCGTTTCCGGCGGCAAGGCCAAGGGCCATTCCGGCGCGCTCGACGCTGCCAAGAAGATCGACCTCACGGCGTTCCTGGCGCAACTGGACCGGGCTATTGCCAAGGCCCACCAGATCTAATTCCGCTTGCCGACTGTAAGGCGAAGGATGGCGCGCCCAAGGATATCCTGATCAACCGGCCGCCGCCGATCTAACCCGACAAAATTGTTTGACGATGGCGACGAAAGAGGCCGCCGACACGACGGCCTCTTTTGCTGATCGCAATAGAGCGGTCCGCAGGACCGGCGCTAGATTCCGTGGCTATGCCGTATCTTCAGAATCTGAACTGACTTCGGAAGCTCGATGAGAAAATCCTTGTCGCGCTCCAGGTGATGAATCTTTGTCGGGTCTCCGCCAGTGAACCTGCTCATCGATTCCAGGCTTTCCCAATACGAGATGGTGACAAACTCCGTCTCGTTTTCGCGGTCTTCCCTGAACGTCTGGACGGCCAGCGCCTTCTCGATGAGCGGCTTGACGCCGACCTCGTAATTGTAGGCCTCGTACTCGTCTGCCACGTCGGGGCTGGTCCTGCCGCGCCAAACGCGGGCGATCTGGGGTTTGGGCATGTCGGGCCTCCGGGCGAAAAACCCGCTGCCGGGTAAACCGTTCCAAAAGACTTAAAACGGCCTCGAACCACCCAGGCACATGAACCGGTGGTTCAGAATTCCGGCGAAGAAACAGGCTTGAAACAATCGTGAAACCAAGTTGCCCTGAACCGCTCGAAATCTCGGTTCGACTAACTATCGAACAGGAGATGATGACGATGATTAAAGTTGGTTCAAAGGAAGAAGTTGCCCTGCTGCTCGCGCTCTTTGGCGTGCTTGATCTGCCGGTTCAGGCGCCGAAGAAGCGCAAGTGACACTGCTGTTCGGCCCACTGCTGTTTGTCTCGCTGGGTTTCGGAGCCGTCTAGGCCAAGAAGGCGGGCCTCTCCGTTGCATTCCGAATTACAACTGGACGATCCAAGTTGACAACGGAGTTATTACAGGCAGCAGTACCAGCGGGAGTGTGACAGGGGGAGGCTTCGTTAGGGCCAGCATGATGGTCAATGGCTATCGATACGATGTGGTCGGCCATGCGCGCGGTTCGGCCGCTTCCGGGACGTGGACAACGACTGGTAATTGTGCGGGGCGATGGACAGCAACGAGGTCCTGAAGCGATTGATCGTCCGCCACGGCGTTGCGAGGATACGCCTAAGAAGCCGGCAAAAATGCTAATGTGATTCGATCAGCCAAACGCCTGGCGCGGCTGTACTGGGCTCACTGGCAACGCCGGCGAGCCCATTTTCGTGCAAGCCGCAAATGCGGTGCCCCCTCAAATCAAAACCCCGCCAGTTACCGAAGTAGCTGACGGGGCTTTTGAGATGATATTTCCGATGGATTTCTCCCTCGTCGTATCACTCGAATAAGCAACGCCGTTGCCTGGAAGAAGTTCCCGTCGGGGCCTGGTTTTTTCTGTGCGGGACGCAGCGCCGGGAACCAACGCTTTTCTCGCGCGTTCGCGGCAAATAGGGGGGAAGGACCCATGCACACTCAGATCGACGTTTTCGAAAAGCCCATCGAGCGGATCAAGAAGGCCTGCGATCTGATGGGCCTCGGCGCGGACTTCGAGCGCAGATTGCCAGATCTGGAAACCCACCTGGAGGGCTTGGTGGCGGACGGCGAAATCGACGAGGAACGCCTGACGGTAAGTGGCCTGACCTTCCTCAAGCAGGGCTAGCGCGGGCTCAACCTTCAAGCCGCTCGGCGTCCTCATCGAACGCTTTTAACGAGTGTCGTGGAAGCCTGGCCGTCTCAAGAGGCAGCAAGTGAGCGGGCCGGACAAGGTGAAATTGGTGAGCGCGGTGGGACTCGAACCCACGACCCCATGATTAAAAGTCACGTGCTCTACCGCCTGAGCTACGCGCTCACTCGACGCGGTGTGTAGGGGGCGGACCCCTGCGGGTCAATAGCTCCGGGCTGAGAAAATCGTGGGGAGTGCGAGCCAAATTCCTGAGGTTCGGCTTACGGTTAGTGCCGCTTCTTCAAGCAGGCGCCGCCGATCGATCCACCGCCACTTAATTGGCTTCGCGGCGAACCTCGGACGCGACCGGCTGGGAGGGGCGCGCGACCGTCGGCAGCCTGACCGGGCGGATCCCGATCAGCTCCGCCGTGCGCAGCGCGCTGTTGCGCCAGAACACGAACGAATTGATGCGGGAGTTCTCCAAGAGCGCGATCGCGACCGCCGCCAGGAACGGCAGGCTTTGCAGCACCAGCACGCCGGCGAAGATGTAGATCTCGCGCACTTCCTTGTAGCCGTTGGTGACCACCAGCACGGCGGCGCCAATCAGCAGCAGCACGCCGATCACGGCCTCCCAGAACGCCTGGAATTCGATCGACATCCGCGACAGTCCGCCCTTGGAGGTGCGGGCAAAGGCGAGATGCTCGGTGATCAGGCCCTGCGCAACGGCGCGCGACACGGTCCATTGCACGCTCATCGCCGCGATCATGGCGCCCAGCATCTGCCCGGCCTTGATCTTCACCCGCAGGCGGTAGAGCGCGATGAAATGCACCAGCGAGACGATGAAGGAGCCGATGATCGGCAGCGTCAGGATCTTGTCGGGAACGGCGATGTCGGCAAACGCCACGATCGGCACCCAGATCAGGTTGAGGATCGCAACCACCACGCCGAGGCTCTCGGCGCCGAGCCAGTTCAGCCAGCCGAGCGAGAATTCCCGGCGTTGATCGGGGCTGAGCCTGCTCGCGCCGGGCAGGAAACGCCGCCAATGCTTCTTGACGATCTGGAAGCCGCCATAGGCCCAGCGGTGGCGCTGCTTCTTGAACGCTTCATAGGTGTCGGGCAGCAGGCCCTCGCCATAGCGGACGTTGGTGTAGTGCGTCAGCCAGCCCTGCTGCTGGATGGTCAGCCCGAGATCGGTATCCTCGCAGATGGTGTCGCTGGACCAGCCGCCGGCCATATCCATCGCGGAACGGCGGATCAGGCACATCGTGCCGTGCACGATGATGGCGTTGTGTTCGTTGCGCTGGACCATGCCGATGTCGAAGAATCCGGCATACTCGCCGTTCATGATGTAGTGCATCAGCGAGAGGTCACCATCGCGATGCTCCTGCGGCGCCTGCACCAGGCCGACGCGCGGGTCGGCGAAAACAGGGACGAGGTCTTTCAGCCAGTCCGGATGCACGACATAGTCGGCATCGATGATGCCGATGATTTCGGCGTCGGCGGCGGTGCGCTCCATCGCGATGCGCAGCGCGCCGGCCTTGAAGCCCTGCACCTTCTCGGCGTTGATGAACTTGAAGCGTTCACCGAGCGCACGGCAATGGTCCTGGATCGGCTGCCAGAATGCCGGGTCGGGCGTGTTGTTGATGATGCAGACGCATTCGAAGTTCGGATAGTCGAGCCGCGACACCGCATCGAGCGTCTGCTTCAGCATCTCGACCGGTTCGAAATAGGCGGGGATGTGGATCGACACCTTCGGGAAGGCGACGTTCTCGCCGATGGTGGCGGGCGCCAGCGGCGCGCTCTTGGTGATCAGCCGGCGCGGGCCGCGGCCGAAGGCGACCGCCGCGATTTCCTCGATCCGCGCCATCGCGATCAGCACCAGCGGCACCAGCAGGATCAAGCCCAGCGTCAGCGCGAAGGCCGAGCCGAACACAAAATAATGCCCGTCCCAGTACGCGAACACGGTGGCGACCCAGGCGCCGACGCCGTTGGCGGCCGCCGAAAGCACGACGGTCTGCATGACCGTCGGCCGGTCGAGGCGCAGGATCGGTAGCGATAGCAGGATGCCGACCAGCAGTGCGATGAGCGCCAGCTTCCAGTAGTTCGGATTGACGATCGGGCCGGTCCAGCTGAACTTTGGTTCACCGGAAGCGTCCAGAATGCCCCAATAGGGTCCGACGCCGCCTTCGTTGAATTTCCAGGGCTTATCGATCGCTTCGACGATGTTGTAGTCCATGCCGATGGCGTCGGCCCGTGCGACGAAATTGCGCAGCACCGCGGCCTGCTCGAACGTGCCGGGCTCGGCGTTTCGCAGATTGTAACCGGCGCTGGGCCAGCCGAATTCGGCAATGACGATCCGCTTTCCCGGGAACTGGTCGCGCAACAGCTGGTACATGGCGACTGCCTGATCAACCGCCTGCTTGTCCGTGAAGTTTTCCCAATAGGGCAGCACGTGCGCGCCGATGAAGTCAGCGGAGTTCGCCAGCTGCGGATAGTCGCGCCAGATGTTCCAGATCTCGCCCGTCGTCACGGGAACGTTGACGGACTTCTTGATCCGCTGGATCAGCCGTCCCAAACGAAAGACGTTGTTTTGCGCCGTCGTCCATTTCACCGCTTCGGCCCGCTTGTCTTCGGGCTGCGCTTCGGCTTCCTGAAGCCGCTGGGCCTCTTCGCGTTGGATGCGTGCGCCTTCGGACTCAAGGTCCGGCGGCGAGACAAGGTTCTCGATCGGGATTTGTTCGCCCCGGTAGATGGTTTCGTTGCCGACGACCACCCCTATGACGTTGCTGTTTTTGCGCGCGAGAGTGATGACCGCCTCGATCTCGCGCTTGTTGCGGTCCTTGTCCTTGTCGATCCAGGCGCCCACCGTAACCTTGAGGCCGAATTCCGCGGCAATTGCCGGCACCAGTTCGTTGCCTTCCGTCGACGCGTACAGGCGAATCGCCCGCGTCAGCGTCGAAAGTTTTTTCACGTCGGCGCGAATCTTCTCCGCGTCGCCCTCAACGACGGTGTGCCCCGGCTCAAACGGCGTGTAGGACAGGCTAGGCAGAATGCCACGGAAATCGGGTGCTGGCTGCTTTTCCTGGAAAAGACCCCACAAGGCAGCATGAGCTGCGGTCACAAACAGCAGAACGGCGACGACGACGCGCATCGGCGGCTAAACCATACGGGGCCTGCATGGGGGGAAAGCGAACCCGTCCCCAAGGTTCGACCGACACGGCGGCTTCATGAGGATAATCCTGCCGCGCAATTTCACAACTGGTATGACGCGATGGCGTTTTAAGGGCGCGGACGATTCAAACGCTGAAAAATTTGAATCGTTCCCGGCAGTTACGGGCGGTTATTTTGCCGGCGTAGGGCTGGCGCTGGGCGCCGGCGAGGGCGCTGCTGCTGGCGCCGCATTGCCGGCGGTTGCGGGCGCGGCCGGGCTGGCCGCGACGGCAGCCTGCGGCTGGGCCGCCGGGTTGACCCAGCAGGCGTGAACCCTGTCGTCCAGACTCCGCGGCACCTTGTCGTCGATCTGGCCTCCAAAGCGGGTCAGGCAGCGGAACGTCGCCTGGACATGGCCGCCGGGGCAACCGAACCGGTCGTAGAGGTCGAGATGCCGGAATGCGGTATCAAGATCGTCGCGCCACATCAGGCGGACCACCCGCCGGCCGAGCCAGACACATTCGGGGTTCCCGCCCGGGCCGTTGAGGACCTGCGAAGCCTCGCCGAATTCGTCGGTTTTCCGCTGATTCTCCTTGGTCGGATCGGCAGCCGGCGGCTTGCCGGGCTGGTCCGGGGCCGGGGTGCCGCTCTGGGCGAAAGCGCCGCTTGATCCCATCAAGAGGGCAAGGCCCGCAACGGCGAGGTGGCGCAAAACCGCACTTTTGAGATCAGGCCCACTTCGACGCATACATTCCCCGACTGGTTTCAGGCGCTGGCAATTCCCGAAAGGGCAATTCCCCGCGGTCCGTGATGGCTTGGCTAGTTGCCGTCCAAATTGGTCCCCAATGCGGCGGAGACACTGCCGGATTCCCATGACGGTTATTTCGGATTTTGTCCAGCAAAGTCACAACTTTATCGTGGCGGGGTAAAATCGCCGCAGGGCAAGACGTCAGGGGAGACTTGGAGCAGGTTCTTGGATTAGGTCTATGCTGGACTTGGCAGAACGCCGGTGACCGGCTAATCGACGGTCCCCGCCCGGAGGATGGAACCGATTTCTCTTCGTACGCCGCTGGCGCTTCTCCTGACATCGCTAGGTATGATCGCGGCCGTGTGGTGGTGGCTTGCCACCCCGATCACGCTTGTGCGCGCCCCGATCGATCCCAGCGCCAAACTGCAATGCGTATCCTACGCACCGTTCCGCGACGTGCAGACGCCGCTTGTTCCGACCACGCACATCGATGCGGAGCAAATTGCGCAGGATCTGGCGCAACTCGCCAAGATCAGCGATTGCGTGCGCACCTATTCGATCGAGAACGGCCTCGACCAGGTTCCGGCGCTCGCCGCCAAGGTCGGGCTGAAGGTCATGCAGGGCGTCTGGCTCAGCAGCAACCGGATCAAGAACGCCTCCCAGATCGCAATTGCGGTCAGCCTGACCAAGCAATATCCGGGCGTCATTACCGCTCTGGTGATCGGCAACGAGGTGCTGCTGCGCGGCGAAATGACCACCGCCGATCTCGCCGCCAATATCCGCTCGGTCAAGCCGCAGGTCAGCGTCCCCGTCACCTATGCCGATGTCTGGGAATTCTGGCTGCGCAACCGTGAAATCTATGATGCCGTCGATTTCGTCACGATTCACATCCTGCCGTACTGGGAAGACATCCCGGTGCGCGCGAAATTCGCCGCCTCCCATGTCGATTCGATCCGCAAGCGGATGGCGGCCGCGTTTCCAGGCAAGGAGATCCTGATCGGCGAGACCGGCTGGCCCAGCGCCGGGCGGATGCGCGAGGGCGCGCTGCCGTCGCGCACCAACCAGGCGCGGGTGGTTTCCGAAATTCTCGATCTCGCCAAGCGCGAAGGCTTTCGCGTCAACCTGATCGAGGCCTACGACCAGCCGTGGAAGCGCCAGCTCGAGGGCACCGTCGGCGGCTATTGGGGCCTGATCGACGCGGCACAGCGCGCGGTGAAATATCCGCCCGGCGAGAACATCAGCAATTTTCCGTTCTGGAAGCTGCAGATGGCAAGCGGCATGGCGCTCAGCTTTTTCGTATTCCTCGCCGGCTGGCTGACGTTGCGGCGGCGGCCCTGGCAGCCGCGGGTGACTGCCTGGCTTGCGGTCGGAACATCAGCGACGATCTCCGGCATGCTGCTCGGCGTCGCCATCGACAAGATGTTCTATGAGAGCTACGGGATCGGCGGCTGGCTGCAATGGGGCGCGCTGCTGGCGGCCGGCATCGCCGCGCCAATGCTCTGCGCCAACGCCGCCATGTCGGGGCGGCCGCTGCCGACCTTCCTCGAATTGCTCGGACCGCGCGATGGCCGGACCGATTCGGTGCTGACCGCGCTGCTCGGCCTGACGCTGATCGTCGCCACGCTGATCGGCGCGGAGACCGCACTCGGTTTTACGTTCGATCCACGCTATCGCGATTTTCCGTTCGCTTCGCTCACCATGGCCGTGGTGCCGTTCGCCGCCTTGATGCTGGTCAACCGGCCGAAAGAAGGCGTTCGTCCGATTGCCGAATCCGCCTTTGCCGGACTGCTGGTGGTGGCCGCGCTCTATATCGGATTGAACGAAGGCGCGCAGAACTGGCAGGCGATGTGGACCTGCGCGATCTACTTCCTGCTCGCGCTTACGCTGTGGCGGGCGCGGGCCGCGCAAAGCCCAAGATAAGCAGCCCGATCGCGATCCCCGACAGCGCGACATTATAGAGCACGATCCCGAGCCCGGCCGCGACCAGCCCACCGGTCAGCAGCACGATCGACGGCCGCATCACGTGAAGCACCGCGATGATCAGGGCGACGATGCCGAACACCGAATTCTTGAACAGGGTGGTGGCGAGCGTGCGGGCCTTGCAGATCATCGTCTGCAACCCGGCGTCGCACGCCAGCGCGACGGGCGAGAACTCGACGGCCAGATAGCGCAGATAGAGCGCATAGCCGACGGTGACGAAGCCGACCACCAACAGGAACTGGACCTGATAGGGCGTCAGCCGGAACGGATTTTTTTTCACAGCGGCATTTTCTCTGGGCTCAGTGGATTGCCGGGCGAATATGGTCGGGAATGGCCGATGGGACAAGTCGCTTGCGGCACATCAAGGGGTGTCAAAAGCGGTTAAGAGTCCTGCCTTAACCCGTTGTGACCAAATATTTATTGCCCCTTCTTGCCGAACCACGACGAGATCGCGGTCGTTGTTGAGGTTTCCGGCTTCTTCGCTGGCTCCTCGACCACGACGACAGCGGCGCGTTTCGCTGCCACACCGCGGCGGCGTGGTGCGGGTTTTGCGCCCGGAACCGGCGCGGGGTCGTCGCCGGTCAGCGACAATCGTTGGCCGTCGAAGATCGCCGTATCGCAATTTCGCTTGTTTTCGGTCAGCACGGCGCAGATCCGGGCGGCGGCCCCGGCGTCGTTCAGGGGGCCTGCCACCAGCCGAAGCTGCATGCCGAGTCCGTTGGTGCCTTCCTTGACCACGATGATCGGGCGCAGCGCGGCGAGTGGCGCATTCGATCTCGATTTCAACAGCCCGCGCCACAGCGCGCGCAGGCCGGGAACCGAATTGGCGGTGCCGAGATCGACCCCGAACTGGGTTCGCTGGATCGCGACCTTCGGGCCGGTTTCTTCGTCCGCCTCAGCATCCGTAGCCGGTGCGGCGGCCATCACTTCGGGGATCGGGCTCGCGATCACCGAATTCGAAGATTGGGTGGGTTCCATCAATCTTGCTGCCGCGGGATCGGGTGGCGCCATGAAGGACTTTGAGGCCATGAGCGGTGTGGCCGGCGTCGCGGCATCGGCCTTCGCAGTTTCGATCTTCACCGTATCGATTTTCGCAGCAGCAATATCGGGTTTTAGCGCTTCAGGCTTTAGCGGCTCCGCTTTGGCCAACTCAGGTTTGGCCGCTTCAGACATGGTCGTGTCCGCCTTCATTGCTTCAATCTTCGGCAGTTCGGTCTTGCCGGCTTCCTTGACCGGATCCTTGGCAACGGACGAACCCGTCGCCGGGCTCGGCTCGGCAGAGGTTGGGTTCGCGGCGGACTTCTCAGGCGTTGCCGCGGCCGTCTGCGTCGTCACCGGCGCCACGGTGGGCGCCGGCGTTTGCGCGGCCTGCAGTTCGGCGGCCGGCGAAGGAGCGGGCGATGCCGCGGTGGAACTCTGGCGCTTGATAGCGCCCGTCACGGAGTCCAGTCCCTGTTCCAGCGAGCTGACGCGGGTATAGAGCCGGTCACGATCGCTGTTGAGCGTATCGATGGCCGCGGCGAGCCGCCGTGCTTCGCGCTCGGTCTGATTGGCGACATTCTGGATTTGCTGCGCTCGCTGGCTCAGGTCGGCCGCGGCGATCTGGTCGCGCTTCCACCCGAGCTGGGTCTGGTTGGCCATCACGGCCACGACGACGGCGGCCACCGCCCCGACGCCCCACGACCCGAGCCGCCACAGCGCGCGGCGGTCGAGTTCGTCCTCCTCGGCCAGCAAACCGCTCAGCACGCCGCCGGTGTTGTCCGTGTCGAGGCCGTCAGCGCGATGGTCGGAATTCCTGGCCAAACGTCGTTGGCCCTCCCGAGGCCTGCCGAATCACACGGCAAACATTAACAGGAAATCCGCCACGAACTTGAATCCGGAACTTTGCGGGACGGCGAATCGGGTTTCCACTCACAGCGAAAACACCTAAAGACGGCGCCGGCGCATTTGGCCCCGGCAAGGGATTCCTGTTTTGACGCGTTTTCTTCACGCGAACCGGATTCCACTTCGCTGGAAAACGCTCTAGTTGAGGACTTCTCATGACTGCTCGATCCAGCCTGACGGTGGTGCTCGCGGCCGGCGAGGGGACGCGGATGCGGTCCTCGCTGCCGAAGGTGCTGCATCCGGTGGCCGGCCAGTCGCTGCTGGCCCATGTGCTGGATGCCGCCCCGCATGGCGCCGGTGCGTCGCTCGCCGTCGTCATCGGCCCCGATCACAAGGCGGTCGCCGACGAGGTTGCGCGGCTGCGCCCCGATGCGGCGACCTTCATCCAGCGCGAGCGCCTCGGCACCGCGCACGCGGTGCTGGCCGCCCGCGACGCGCTGGCGCGCGGCGCCGACGATCTGATCGTCGCCTTTGGCGATACGCCGCTGATTTCGGCCGAGACGTTTGCGCGGATGCGCGCGCCGCTGGAACAGGGCGCGGCCCTGGCCGTGCTGGGCTTTCGCGCCGCCGATCCGACCGGCTATGGCCGCCTGCTGATCGAGGGCGAGCACCTGGTGGCGATCCGCGAACAGGCCGACGCCAGCGCCGAGGAACGCAAGATCACGCTGTGCAATGCCGGCGTGATGGCGTTCGACGGCAGGAAGGCCTTGGCGGTCCTCGATCGGATCGGCAACGCCAACAGCAAGGGCGAGTATTATCTGGTCGATGCGGTTGGCATCGTCAGAGACATGGGACTGGAGGCCGTCGTGATTGAAACCAGCGAGGATGAAGTGCGTGGCATCAACACCAAGGCCCAGCTCGCCGAAGCCGAAGCGGTGATGCAGGCGCGGCTGCGCAAGGCGGCGCTCGATGCCGGCGTGACGCTGATCGCGCCGGACACCGTGCATCTCGCCGCCGACACCAAATTCGGCAGCGACGTCACCATCGAGCCGTTCGTGGTGATCGGCCCCGGCGTCACCATCGCCGACGGCGCTCTGATCCATTCGTTCTCGCACATCGTGCAGGCTTCGATCGGCAAGAAGGCGTCCGTCGGCCCCTACGCGCGGCTGCGGCCGGGCACCTCGCTCGGCGACGGTGCGCGGATCGGTAATTTCGTCGAGACCAAGGCCGCTATTCTGGAAGCCGGCGTCAAGGTCAACCATCTCTCCTACATCGGCGATGCGCATGTCGGCGCCAATTCCAACATCGGCGCCGGCACCATCACCTGCAACTATGACGGCTTTTTCAAGCACAAGACCACGATCGGCGAGGGCGCCTTCATCGGCACCAATTCCTCGCTGGTGGCGCCGGTGAAAATCGGCAACGGCGCCTATATCGGCTCGGGCTCGGTCATCACCAAGGACGTGCCCGACGATGCGATGGCCGTCGAACGCAGCCCGCAGAACAACCGCGAGGGCGGCGCGGCGCGCTACCGCGCGATGAAGCTGCGGGCGAAGGCGAAGAAGGAGGGGTGAGGCGGGTGCGAGCACGCGCACTCTCCACGTCATTGCGAGCGTAAGCGAAGCAATCCGCTTGCTGGGACATGCTTCCACCTTCGCTCGTTGAGCTTCGGCGGACAGGGTCGTCGCAAGAGCTCCCTTGCGCAAACGCTACGCGTTTGCCGCAGGCAATGACGGCGTATGACGGCGTAGTACCTTCCATTCATCGCCAACACCGGTTGCCCCGTGTTCCGGACGCGATGCGTCGCTGAGCCGGACTCAAAATTGCGAAAACAACCCCATGCAAAGTATCAATGGGGCCCGGCACCATCCAATACGCAACATGTAGCCTGCCTGACGCATCCGGGAGTTGAGTAATCCATTCGGCGCACGCATCGGGTAGCCTTCTGAGACACGCCATCCGGCCATCGCCGTCACATCCGAAGGCGCGCCTCGAAAACATGCAACCGGTTGTTGCGCCGCCGTCACACCGGCCGCAAATCGACGGGGAGCCCGTTGTAATTCGGGTCTCGATGTTCGAAGTTGGCCAATCGCTGAGTCCGGCAATTGCGGTCTACGGTTTTCTTTTTGGTACGGCTTCGCCCGTCGGTCGACGGGGCGGCTAGGAAATTTGAATGCGCTTTTCAGGGTTCGTTGGGCGGCCGGACGGACCCCAATTCGCTAATTGCCCAACGCTCTCTCCCCCGCGACGCCGTGCGCTGCTGGCCGGCACGGCCTTCACCGGTGCGTTCATCGCCGCGATGGCAGCCAATCCGCAGAGCGCGCTCGCGGCCTGCGTGGGCGTGAATTCGGCCAGCGTGCTGTGTGATGCCGCGAATCCGGCGACGGCCGGTACGTTCACGACAAGCTTCGCCGGCGGGACAGTGGTCAATGTCAACGCGGGCGCCAATATTAATTCCGGCGGCGCAAGTGCGACCGTCACAGCGGCCGGCGGCCTGACTTTCAACCATAACGATACGACCTTCGGGATAACAAACGCGGCCAGCACCGGCGTCTCGCTCCTCAACAATTTTGGCGCGATCACCTATACGGGAAATGCCGCGGTCACCGCGACGATTGGCGATGCGATCGTCGCCATCTCGGGCGGCGCAGGAAACGTGACGGTCACCAGCAACGCTGCGGTGCTCAGCACCTTTAATTCAGGCATCTCGGCGTCAAAGTCGGCAGGTAGCGGTGACATCCTGGTCAACGGCAATGGCGCTGCGACCGGCGGGGCGTCCGGCATCGCCGTCGCGCATCACGGCACCAGCGGCGGTATCACGATCAGCGGGAGCGGAGGCACCACCGGCACGAGCAATACCGGAATCTCTGCCAGCATCGACACGGCGACGAATGCGTCCAACATCCTGATCGACCGCTCGGGCGCTGTCACAGGCAGGTCGGGCATCAGCGCCAGCCACGCCGGCACCGGCAACATCACCGTCACCGGCGGCAGCCTGGTTTCCAGTACGGCGGGCACCGGCATCATAGCGAGCCAACTCAACAACGTCGCCGGCACCAACGGCTCCGTCACGGTGGGCGGGTCCGGCGACGTCAACGCCGTCGGCGGTTTCGGTATAATCGCGGAGGTCACCGGCACCAACAATTCCGGCAGCGTCACGGTCAACCGCACCGGCAACGTGACGGCCACAAACGCCGCCCTGACCGCCTCCGCGAGTGGTGGCGGCAATGTCACGGTGAGCGGTGTCGGCAACGTCAACTCCACCGGCGGCTTCGGCATTTTCGCAACGGCCATAGGTGGCAATGTGCAGGTCGCGGCTGCGGGCACCGTTTCCGGCGCCGTCGGCATGTTCGCGTCGGCGTCCGGCTTGGGAACGTCGACCGTAACCGTCGCGAACAATGTGACGGGGACGGCGTCCCACGGCGTCGTCAACTCCACGGCTGCCGGACTCAATACCGTGAACGTTACCGCCGGGACGATCCAGGGGGCCCAGATCGGCATTTCCGCCGCTTCGGGAACAGGCAACATCAACGTCACGGTCGGCGCCGGCGCGGTTGTGATTGGCACGGCATCTTTCGGCCTGTCAGTCGCCGGAGGCATAAGCAATACAATCGCGAACAATGGCGCGATCAGCGGCAGTATCGGCCTGATCGCGACGGGCGGAACAGCCATCGTCACCAATACCGGCAGCATCACCGGGACCAGCGGCACCGCCGCAATTCTCACCGGCGCCAATAATACGTTCATCATGAGCGGAGCGGCTGCCGCGCTGAACGGCACTACGACCGGCGGCGGCACCGGCACATTCCGCCTCGCAGGCAGCGCGGACAACAGCTTCAACGCCAGCCAGATCCTCGGCGGCTGGACCCTGCTCGATAAAACCGGCACCTCGAACTGGACGCTGACCGGCATCAGTTCCTACGCGGGCGCGGTCACCGTCAACGGCGGCACGATGAGCGTCAACGGCAATATGTCGTCGGCGTCGACCTTCACGGTGAATGCCGGCGGCACCCTCGGCGGCAGCGGGATTGTCGGCGACACCACCGTCAACGCCGGCGGCACGCTGGCGCCGGGCAATTCGATCGGCACGCTCTCGGTCAGCGGCAGCCTCGTGTTCGCCGCCGCATCGAGCTATCTGGTCGAGGTCTCGCCAACCAATGCCGATCGCGTCTTCGTCAGCGGCGCTGCGACGCTCGGCGGCGCCACCGTGAACGCGAATTTTGCTGCGGGCACCTATGTCGAGAAGAAATACACGATCCTCAACGCCGGCAGCGTCAGCGGCACGTTCGGATCGGTCGTCAACACCAATCTGCCCGGCGGATTCAAGTCGAGCCTGAGCTACGACGCCAGCAATGCCTATCTCGACCTGGCGCTGGACTTTACTCCGACGCCGAATTTCGGCGGTGGCCTGAATGGCAATCAGCAGGTGGTCGGCAATGCGCTGATCAATTTCTTCAACACGAGCGGCGGCATCCCGCTGGTGTTCGGCGCCCTGACACCGGCCGGGCTGACGCAGGTCTCGGGCGAAACCGCTGTTGGATCGCAGCAGGCCACGTTCAACGCCATGAACCTGTTCATGGGTTTGATCACCGACCCATTCATCGCCGGGCGCGGCGACCCGATCAGCGGCGGCGGCAATCCGAACGCCTATGCGGAGGAGGAGAGTCTCGCTTATGCCGCGCGCGGAAAATCGCGTTCGAAGAACGACGCCTATGCCGCGATCTATACCAAGGCGCCGCCGCTGGTACAAAGCTTCGAGCAGCGCTGGAGCGTCTGGGCCGCCGGCTTCGGCGGATCGCAGACGACGGACGGCAACGCCGTGGTCGGATCGAACAATACGCGCAGCAGCCTCGCGGCCGGCGCCGTGGGCGCCGACTACCGCATCTCGCCGAACACGCTGGCGGGTTTCGCACTCGCCGGCGGCGGCACCAATTTCAGCGTCAACGGAGTTGGCTCGGGCCGATCCGACCTGTTCCAGGCCGGCGCCTTCATCCGGCACAATGTTGGTCCGGCCTACATCACCGGTGCGCTGGCCTATGGCTGGCAGGACATCACCACCGACCGCACTGTGACGGTTGTGGGTATCGACCAGCTGCGCGCGCAGTTCAATGCCAACGCGTGGTCGGGCCGCATCGAGGGTGGCTATCGTTTTGTGACGCAAGGCATTGGGCTGACGCCTTATGCCGCCGGACAATTCACCACGTTCGAACTGCCCGCTTACGCCGAGCAGGCGATCGTCGGCGCTAACACATTTGCGCTCGCCTACAACGCCAAGAGCGTGACCAGCACCCGCAGCGAACTCGGCCTGCGCACCGACAAATCATTCGCGGTGCCAAACGGTATCTTCACCCTGCGCGGCCGCGCGGCATGGGCGCATGATTTCAACCCGGACCGCAGCATCGGTGCCACGTTCCAGACGCTGCCGGGCGCATCCTTCGTCGTCAACGGCGCGCGGCAGGCCGCCGATGCCGCGCTAGTCACGGGTTCGGCCGAGATGAAGTGGCTCAACGGCTGGTCGATTGCCGGTACCTTCGAGGGCGAGTTCTCCAACGTCACCCGCAGCTACGCCGGCAAGGGCGTGGTGCGCTACGCCTGGTGAGGGGGCCGGCCGGGACGGTACGGCTCGCCCGATACAGCGTCACGACGCGCCGGGCTGTCACATTCGACGGGGTGCCCGCAAAACATGCAGCCGGTTGTTGCGCGGCCATCACACTGGCCGCAAATCGGCGGGGAGCCGGTTGTAATCGGGATCTCGATGTCCGACTTTGCGGTATCACGAATCCGGCTATTGCGTTCCCCAGCTTTCTTTTCAGTACGGCCGCCCCCGTCAAGGTGGCAGGCGTTTGGCTAGGAAATTTGAAATGCGCTCCTCAGGGGTCGTGAAGCGGTCGGACGGCATTCACCTCATTGAACGCACGACGCTCTCTCCGCCGCGACGCCGTACCGCGCTGCTGGCCGGCACGGCCTTCACCGGCGCGTTTATCGCCGCAATCGTGGGTCATCCGCAGAGCGCGCTCGCGGCCTGCGCGGGCGAGTTCGGCCCGCTCGTGACCTGTGATTCCGTTACTCCGGCGACCGCCGGCGCGCTCTTTACGTTCTTCGCCGGCTCTACGGTCGTGAACGCCAACGTTGACGGCAAGATCGATAGCGGCGGCGCAGGCGTCCTCGTCACGGCGGCGGGCACGCTGACCTTCAATCACAATGACACGACCTTCGGGATAATAAGCACGGCCAGTGCCGCCGTCAGGCTCGTCAACGATTTTGGCGCGATCACCTATACCGGAAATGCCGCGGTCACCGCGACGGGTGGCGATGCGATCATAGCCGCCTCGGGCAGCGCAGGAAACTTGACGGTCACCAGCAACGCGGCGGTGCTCAGCACCACCGTTAATTCAGGCATTTCGGCGATTAAGACGGCGGGTAGCGGCGACATCCTGGTCAATGGCAGCGGCGCTGCGACCGGCGGAGCGCATGGCATCATCGCGGGGCATATCGGCACCAGCGGTGGCATCACCATCAGCGGCAGCGGGAGCGCAAGCGGGGCGGGCAGCGCCGGAATCTCCACCAGTATCAGCACGGCGACCAACGCGTCCGACATCCTGATCGACCGTTCAGGCGCTGCGACAGGCTCGGCGGGCATTACCGCCAGCCACGCCGGCACCGGCAACGTCAGGATCACCGGCGGCAGCGTTGTCACCGCCACTGCGGGCCCGGGTATCTCCGCAAGCCAGGCCAATAACACCGCCGGCGCCGACGGCTCTATCACGGTGGGCGGGGCCGGCAACGTCAACGCCGTCGGCGGTGCGGGTATCAGCGCGCTGGTGAACGGCGTCAACAATATCGGCAGCGTAACGGTCAACCGCACCGGCACCGTGACGGCCACAGGTGCCGGCATATTCGCGGCTGCGAATGGCGGCGGCGATGTCACGGTGACCGGCATCGGCAACGTGACGTCCACGACCAATGCCGGCATTTTGGCGACGGCTGCCGGCGGTAACGGCAATGTTCTGATCGCGCCGGCGGGCACGGTCTCTGGCGTGACCGAGGGGATCGCCGCCAACGCCGCCGGCAGCGGCAACGTCACCGTCACGACGTCGAAAGACGTCACCGGCCCGATGGGCGGCGGAATCGTCGCAAACGTGGTGGATGGCCGCATCACAGTGACGGTCACTGGTGGAACCGTCAGCGGCAGTGCAGCCGGCTTCCTTTTCCCGGGAATCCTGGCGGCTGCGTCGGGCACGGGCGGCGCTACCATCACCGTGGGCGCCGGCGCGTCCGTGCTCGGGGACCAGTTCACCGGCGTCGTCGTCACGGGCACGAACAATATTCTCACCAACAACGGCACCATCCGGGGCGCAACCGGCATCCGGGCCGCCGGCTCGACGACGATCGTCAATGCCGGTGCGATCACCGGAACCCTCGGGACCGCCGTGACGTTCACCGGCGCCAACAACACGCTGATCATGCAGGGGGCCGGCGCCGCGCTGGCAGGCCAGGTCATCGGCAGCGGTACCGACACATTCCGCCTCGCGGGCAGCGAGGCCAACAGTTTCGACGTCAGCCAGATCGATGCTGGCTGGACCTCGTTTGACAAGACGGGCACCTCGAACTGGACGCTGACCGGCACCGGCACCTACGCTGGTCCGGTCACCGTCAATGGCGGTATACTCAGCGTCAATGGCGACCTCACGTCGGCGGCGAGCCTTGCGGTGAATGCCGGCGGTACGCTCGGCGGCACCGGCACGGTCGGCAACACCATCATCAATGGCGGCACGCTGGCGCCGGGCAATTCGATCGGCACGCTTACGGTCAATGGCAGCCTGACGATGACGGCGGCCTCGACTTATCTGGTGCAGATCTCGGGCACGTCGTCCGATAAGACCGTCGTGACTGGCACCGCCAATCTCGCCGGCAAGGTTACGGTCGATCCGCTGGCGCGCGTCGCCGCAACCACCACCTACACCATTCTGAACGCGGGCACCGTCAGCGGCAGCTTCTCCACGGTGGACTTTCTCGCGGCCAACAGCTTTGCGCGGAATGCGCGGCTGAGCTATGTCGGCAACGACGTGTTGCTGACGGTCGATCCCGGCCTGCTGTCGCCGAACCTGCCGGCCAACGCCACCATCAACCAGAAGAACGTCGCGGCCGGAATCGACAACGCGCTCAATGCCGGCGCCAACATGCCGGCGGGTTTTAATGCGCTGTTCGCCTTGACCGGAACCGGTCTCGCCAATGCGCTGACGCAGGTTTCCGGCGAAACCGCGACCGGATCGCAGCAGACCACGTTCAACGCCATGAACCAGTTCATCGGCGTGATGACCGATCCGTTCATCGCCGGGCGCGGCGATCCGATCAGCGGCGGCGGCAATCCGAATGCGTATGCGGAGGAGGAGAGCCTTGCCTACGCCGCGCGAGGCAAATCGCGTTCGAAGAACGAGCGCGATGCTTACGCGGCGATCTACACCAAGGCGCCGCCGCTGGTGCAAACCTTCGAGCAGCGCTGGAGCGTGTGGGCGGCGGGCTTTGGCGGCTCGCAGACGACGGACGGCAACACCGTGGTCGGATCGAACAATACGCGCAGCAGCCTCGCGGCCGGCGCTGTCGGCGCGGACTATCGCATCTCGCCGAACACACTGGCGGGTTTCGCACTCGCCGGCGGCGGCACCAATTTCAGCGTCAACGGATTTGGCTCGGGCCGATCCGACCTGTTCCAGGCCGGCGCGTTCATCCGGCACAATGTCGGCGCGGCGTACATCTCAGGTGCGCTGGCCTATGGCTGGCAGGACATCACGACGGACCGCACGGTGACGGTTGCGGGTGTCGACCAGTTACGCGCGCAGTTCAACGCCAATGCGTGGTCGGGCCGCGTCGAAGGCGGCTATCGATTTGTCAGCCACGGATTCGGCTGGACGCCCTACGCCGCCGGACAATTCACCACGTTCGAATTGCCCGCTTACGCCGAGCAGGCGATCGTCGGCGCTAACACATTTGCGCTCGCCTATAATTCCAAAAGCGTCACCAGTACCCGCAGCGAACTCGGCCTGCGCACCGACAAATCATTCGCGATGCCAAACGGCATCTTCACCCTGCGTGGCCGCGCCGCCTGGGCGCATGATTATAATCCGGACCGCTCGATTGGCGCGACGTTCCAGACGCTGCCGGGCGCCAGCTTCGTCGTCAACGGCGCGCGGCAGGCCGCCGACGCCGCCCTGGTTACGGGCTCGGCGGAAATGAAATGGCTCAACGGCTGGTCGATCGCAGGCACCTTCGAGGGCGAGTTCTCGAACGTGACCGAGAGCTACGCCGGCAAGGGTGTGGTGCGCTACGCATGGTGAGCGTCTTGATCTTCGAGTCAGTGATGGGCGAGGGAATCCGGTGAATAGCAAGTCGATAGCCACCAACGGCGTCCGAACGGATTCGCATCGTCGCGGAGCGCTGTTGCGAACCAGCGCATTGGCGGGAACTTTACTCGCGGCGGTGGCGGCGGCCGGCCTGCCAAACCCGGCCTATGCCGGTGGGACAGGCGGCAGCGGCGCGGCGAATGGTGGCGCGGGTGGTGCCGGCGCCCTGACCGGTGCCGGGGGCACTGGCGGTGGCGGCGTTTCATTCGGCGGTGGATCCTCGGCGACGGGTGCTGGCGGCGTGGGATTGAACGCCGGCGGTAGCAATGGTGCTGGCGGCGGCGGCGCCGGCGCGACGTTTGGTGCGGGCGGTACTGGAGGCGGCGGTGCCCTTGGCGGTAGCGTCGCGGGCGCAAATGGTTCCAGTACGGCCGGTGATGGCGGCGGCGGCGGTGGCGCGGGCAATGTGCATGGTTCTGTGGGCGCGAGCCTGCCGGGGGCCGCGGCCACGGGTGGGGCCGGCGGCGACGGCGGAACCGCCGCTGGTGGCCTGTTCGGAGATGGCGGCGGAGGTGGTGCTGGTGGCTACGGCGCGGTAGCCACGGGTGCCATCGCGGGCCCAACGATTCTCGGCGGTGCAATCACGGGCGGAGCCGGTGGCGTCGGCGGGGCATCGACGCAGGCAAGTGTTGGAACCGGCGGCGGCGGTGGTGGTGGCGGGCTGGGCCTGCTGACGCAGCAAACCGTCGATCAGCTAACGATCAATCAGGTGGTGACCGGCGGGGCCGGCGGCGCAGGCGGCACTGCCAACGGACCAAGCAACGTCGCAGGTGGCGGTGGCGGCGGCGGCGGCGGGGACGCCATCGTATTCTCCGGTGCCGCGACCAACATCGTTGTCAATTCCAATGTCACGGCGGGCAGCGGTGGCAATGGCGGAAACGCCGCAGCGGCAACGGTTAGCAGAGGGGGCAGCGGTGGCGTCGGCGGCACCGGAATCGTGTTCTCATCCGGCGGGTCGGTGACCGTGAACGCTGCAATCAGCGGCGGTAATGGCGGCGCTTTGGGAACAGGTACTACTGCCAACGGCACCGGGGGCGCAGGCGGAGTTGGCATTAGCGGAAGCGGTGTTTCGATCATCGTGGGCGGAGCCGGCACGGTTAGCGGTGGACTTGCCAACGGCGGCGCCGGCGCCCGCTCCAACGCGATTACGTTTACCGGCGGCACGAACGTACTTGAGTTGCAGGCCGGCGCCACGATCAACGGCAATGTCATTGGCTTCAGCACTGCGGACACGTTCCGCCTCGGCGGCACAACCAACGGCAGCTTCGATGCCTCCACTATCGGTGCGGCGGCGCAGTATCGGAATTTTGGTAATTTCGAAAAGACCGGCACAAGTCAATGGGTACTGAGCGGCGCGACGACCGCGGTCACGCCCTGGACGATCTCGGCCGGGTCGCTCCTGGTCAACGCAGATGCCGCCCTCGGCGATACCTCCGGAGGGCTGACGCTCAATGGCGGCAAGCTAGAGGCAGGCCTTTCCATTAACAGCAGTCGGAGTGTCGCGCTCACGGCCGCAAGTACCGTTGAGGTCGCGAGCGGCCAGACGCTGACATGGAACGGCCAACTGTCAGGCGCGGGTACCCTCACCGCGGTGCTCAGCGCCGGGGTGGGCGCCACCCTGGTCCTGAACAACGCCAACATCAACAGCGGTGGCATCAACTCGACCGGCACGCTCCAGGTCGGCAACAACGCCGCGCTGGGCACTGGCCTGCTGACCATGACCGCCGGCACGCTGCGGTCGGGCGCCGCGGGGCTCGCCATCGCCAATGCCATCAACCTCGGCTCCAACAGCACGATCGACACCCAGGCCAACACGATGACGCTGTCCGGCGTCATCTCGGGCCTCAGCACGCTGGGGAAGATCGGCACGGGCACGCTGGTGCTGACCAACGCCAACACCTATGGCGGCGGCACCAATCTCGGCGCCGGCACGATCGAGGTGCGCAACAATGCCGCGCTCGGCGCTCCGGTCGGTGTGTTTGGGCTGACCATGTTTGGCGGTACCACGCTGCGATCGGGTGCCGCGGGTCTCACCATCCTCAACGCCGGCAACACGCTCACGCTTTTGGGCGTCGGCACGATCGACACGCAAGCCTTCACGATGACGATCGCCGGCAGGGTCGCAGGCGGCGGAGCCGGTGCGCTGGTCAAGACAGGATCGGGCACGCTGATACTTTCGGCCGCCAACACCTACACGGGGCCGACCACCGTAAACGACGGCACCTTGAGCGTGAGCGGCTCGATCGCGTCTTCATCGCTGACAACAGTCAATGCCGGCGCTTCGCTCGGTGGCAACGGCACCGTCGGCAACACCACGATCAACGCCGGCGGTGCGCTGGCGCCCGGCAATTCGATCGGACTCCTGACGGTGCAGGGCAGCCTCGTGTTCGCGGCGGCGTCGAGCTACATGGTGGAAATCTCGCCCGCCAGCGCCGACCGTACCAACGTTACTGGAACCGCGACGCTCGGCGGCGCGACCGTAAATGCGAATTTC